>NZ_AP022673.1:1100000-1737500 GCF_013374115.1 Sphingomonas sp. HMP9
AGGTGCGCGATCAGCGCATGGCCGTCCTGCGTCAGCGCATCCGCCGGATACGCCTCCAGCCCATGCGGCTTGTCGCTGTCGCCGTGCGCGCGCAGGTCCGGCATGATCACCCGGAAGCCCTTGGCGGCGATCTTCGCGGCGTGGCCGTAGCGGATCCAGTTGGTTTTCGCGTCGGAGAAATAGCCGTGGATGAGCACCACCGCGCGCCCCTCGCCGACTTCGCGCCACGCCAACCGCGTGCCGTCGAAGCTTTCGAAAAACTGGGTATCGCTCGGGGTGCTGGCCACGGTCACATCCTGCATTGGTTCGCCGCCAATTCGTAGCCACCGCCGCTCAAGTCAACCCGCGCGCCTTTCCGCGCTGCATTCCAGCGTCGAGCGAACCGGCCCCCCAAACGAAAACGGGCGACCCGAAGGCCGCCCGTTCCAGCGTCGGAGACTGGGATCAGAACTGATAGCCGATCCCGCCCGATGCCCCCGCGCGCCCCTGCGAGTCGTAGGAGCCGCTCAACTTTACGACGGTATGCCCGTCGCTGAACGCCTTGGACATGCCGACCGCGACGGCCGACTGGCCGGCATAGGTGCCGCCGCCCATCGCGATCATTCCCTTGCCGGCTTCATAGGCCTGCGGAAGGCCGGCTGCTGCCAGCGCGTTGGACGTCCCCGCAAAGCTGTCCCGGCGGACGTTGCGAAGGTCGAAGTTGAGCGCCGCGATCCGTCCGTCGGTATAGGCGTTCGCCTGCGTCACCGCGGAGTTGATGCCCGAGTTCAACTGCCCGACATTGACCGCATCGGTGGTCGAGGTCCCCGCCGCGACGTTGCTCAGCAAGGTCGCCTGACCGCCTGCGTTAAACGTCACGTTGGTACGCGAAGGCCCGTATTGCACCGAGTTGCTGCCCAGCGCGAGTGCGCTGTCCGCCGTACCCTGTGCGGTCGCGACCGCCTGGTTGGTGGTGTAGAGCTGTCCACCATTCACCGCCTGCGTGGACCCCGCCGCGACCGTCCCGGCGGCAACGTTGCCGATCGTCACCGGCGCGGCTGCATTCCCCCCGGCGAGCGTCACGGTGTTCGTCCGCACGCCGTTCGCATCGGTATCGTACGACACCGCGTTCACCGCCGTCAGCGCCAGCGCATAGACCTGGCCGCCATTGACCGCGTCGGTCGAACCCGCCGCGATCGATCCGCCGGCGACGTTATGCAGCCCGACCGGTGCCGCCGTCGCACCGACCAGCGTCAGGTCGTTGGTGGGCGTGCCGCCATTGGGCGTCGTCGGGCTGCCGGGGTTCGAATATTGCACCGTGCCGATCGCGCCGTTGTTGATAGCGTCGCCGAGATTGGTGACGGCGGTGCTGACATTGGTCACCGAGGCGTCGAGATTGGCGACGGTATCCCCGAGGTTGGTGACCGTGGTCGAGAGGGTGCTCACCGTATTGCCGAGATTGGTGATCGCTGTGGTGTTCGAGGCGACCGCCTGGTTGGTCGCGTTGAGCTGCGCGCCGTTCACCGCGTCGGTCGATGTGGCGTTGACCGCGCCCGCCGCGACATTGCTGATCGTCGTACCGCCCGCCCCGGCGAGCGTCACCGAGGTCTGTGCGGCATTGTCGTAGCTCACGCTGTTCGCCGCCACCTGGCCGATCTGCCCGCCCACGCCGGCCAGCGCATCGCCGACATTGGTATAGGTCGCGCCATTGATGACGTAGCTCGGGCCGGTGATCGCGCCGGTCGTGACGTTGTACGCCGCACCACCGCCGAGGCTCGTGACGAACGCGCTGCCCAGCGTGTTCGAGACACCGCGCAACTGCGCGACGTTGACCGCGTCGGTATCTTCGCTGCCCGCGCCCACGCCGGTGATCTGGCGTGTGCCGAGCGGTGCGAACACCCCGGTGGCGGGATCGACATAGTTGGCCGTGCGGGCAATCGCGATCTCGCCGATCGAGGATTGCGCGCCGGCGACGCCGAACGCGGTGTAGTTGGCGACCCCACCCCGCAACGTCGAGGAGGCGCTGCCCAGCGCGACGCTGTTGTCGAGATTGGCGATCGCGCCTGCGCCAAGCGCGGTCGAGGCGAAGCCGGTGGCCGACGAGAGCGTGCCGAGCGCGGACGAACCGAAGCCGGATGCAACGGAGCGTTCGCCGACGGCAAGCGTAAAGTCCGCCGTGGCCAACGCGGTCGTGCCCAGCGCCGTCGAGTTCAGCCCGCTCGCGACCGAGTTGTTACCGAACGCCGCGGCAAAGTCCCCGGTGGCGGCGCTGGCGTTGCCGACCACCAGCGTATTGATGCCATTGGTCACGATGTCCGACCCGAAGGCGAGCGAGCCGGCTCCGTTCACCTGGTTGCGGTTGCCGACGGCCACCGCGCCAAGACCGTTGATGACGTTGTTCGTGCCGATCGCGATCGTCCCGTCGCCCGTCGCCTGGTTGGTCTGGCCGATCGATACCGAACCGTTGCCGGTGGCGAAGTTTGTATCGCCCAGCGCCACCGCGCCGATCCCCGTTGCCTGGTTGTCGCGGCCAAGCGCGACCGCGCCGTCGCCGGTCGCAATATTGGGATCGCCGATCGCCACCGCGCCGTCACCGGACGCGATATTGGCGAAACCGATCGCCACCGACTTGCCGGCGATCGTGCTGGATCCGTCGCCGATCGCCACAGATCCCGCGCTGGAGGCGACCGTGTTGCGTCCCGCGGCGATCGAACCATCGGCACTGGCGATGGCGTTCGGACCGATCGCCGTGGAGTCGGTGCCCATCGCCTGCGAATCCGCCATGACCGACGTCGCGTTGAAATAGCGCAGGTCGGTGCCTGGCGACATGCCACCGATCGATGTCTCGATCGCGGACACGGCACCTTGCACGCTGCCATAGGTCGTGCCGCCATAGAGGATGCCCGCCGTCACCGCGCCGGTGCCCGGGTCATAGATCGAGCTCCCGCCGAGTGCGGAGGCAAGGCTGCTGCCCAGCCCGAACAGCTGCCCGCCATTGACCGCATCCAGGCTACCGGCGCCAAGCGCACCCGCAGCCACGTTGGTGATGCGCTGTGCCGCTCCACCACGGTTCGCATTGAACGCCTGAAGCGTGCTGTCGTACAACAAGGCGTCGGTCCGAAGCCCCGTAACGTTGGTATTGAGGTTCGCGATATTGGTCGTGTTGACGCTGACCGCATCGTTGGTGGCCCCGAGCTGTGCGCCGTTCACCGCCTCGGTGCTGCCCGCGCCGAGCGCGCCGGCCGCGACGTTGCCGAGCACCACCGGCGCGGCCCCTGCCCCCCCGAAGGTCACGCGCGAGCGGCTCAGATCGTCATATTGCACCGCCAGCCCGTTCAGCGTGCCGACCTGCCCGGAGACCAGCGCCAGCTGACCGCCATTGACCGCGTCGGTCGAGCCCGTCGCAACCACCCCGTCGGCGACGTTGTGCAGCGCGACTGCGCCGGCTGCACCGCCAACCAGCGTCGCATCGTTCGACGGCACGCCCCCGTTGGGCGTCGTCGGCGTTGCCGCGTTGGAATATTGCAGCGCACCGATCGCGCCATTGGCGATGGTCGTCGTGAGGTTCGTCACGTTGGTGTTGGTTGCGAACAACTGGCTGCCGTTGACCGCATCAGTCGATACCGCGCCGAGCGTACCCGCGGCGACGTTACCGATCGCCACCGGAGCAGCACCGGTGCCGACCCCGCCCAGCGTGACGCGAGCGCGCGTCGCGTCGTCATACTGGACCGACAGCGCCGCAAGGGTGCCGACCTGGCCGGTCACCGTGGCGAGCTGCCCGCCATTCACCGCGTCGGTCGATCCGGCGGCGACGGTGCCGTCGGCGACATTGTGCAGCGCCACCGCGCCCGGAGCCGCACCCACGAGCGCGACGTCGTTGGTCGGCACCCCGCCGTTCGGAACGGTTGGCGTCGCGGCGTTCGTGTATTGCAGCGCGCCGATGCCGCCATTGGTGATGCTGGTCGTCAGGTTGGTCAGCACGGTGTTGGTATTGGTGACATTGGTGTTGGTCGCGAACAGCTGGCTGCCGTTGACGGCTTCGAGCGAGGTCGCGCCGAGCGTACCTGCCGCGACATTGTCCAGCACGACCGGGGCCGCCCCGGTGCCGAGACCGCCCAGCGTCGCCCGCGCGCGCGTCGCATCGTCATACTGCACCGCCAGCGTGGCGAGCGTACCGACCTGCCCGGTTACGGTGGCCAGCTGACCGCCATTGACCGCATCGGTCGACCCGGCGACCACCGTCCCGTCCGCGACGTTGTGCAGACCGACGGCGCCCGGCGCCGCCCCGACCAGCGCGACGTCGTTGGTCGGAATGCCACCGTTCGGCACCGTCGGCGTCGCGGCGTTGGCATATTGCACGGCACCGATCGCGCCGTTGGTGATGTTGGTCGTCAGGTTCGAGACGTTGGTGTTGGTCGCAAACAGCTGGCTGCCATTCACCGCGTCGGTCGAGGTCGCGCCGAGCGTCCCTGCAGCGACGTTGCGAAGCGCGACGGGTGCCGCGCCCGCGCCGACGCCGCCGAGAGTCACGCTGGTCCGGCCGGGATCGTCATACTGGACCGCACCGCTCGCGACCGTGCCGATCTGCGCTTGGACGCCGGTGAGCTGCGCGACGTTGACCGCGTCGGTTGCCGCGGTACCGGCCGCGACGTTGGTGATCTGGCGTTCTGCCCCCGCTGCACCAACCGAGACTTCGCCGGCTGAGTTCTGGGCGGTGGCAAGCCCGATCGCGGTATAGCCCGTCGCGGCCGGGCGCGTCGCGACGCTGCCCGCGCCCAACGCTACGCCGTTCGCTGCGGTCGCCGTGGCACCCGTACCAAGCGCGATCGCGCCGGTTGCGTTGGCGCCGACACGCGACTGGCTGCCAAACGCGATCGCGCCCGAAGCACCCGCTTCCGTCCGTGCCGAATTGCCGAACGCGATGGCGTTGGGATCGGCCGCGAAGGCCTCAAGCCCGGTCGAACCGAGACCGGTGATCCGATTGCCGCCGATCGCGATGCCCGCAGGACTACGAAGCGTGAAACCATCGGCCTGGGAATCGCAGCGGTCCGCGGGACCGACGAGCAGGCCGTTGCTGTTGACCACCTGAAGCGTGATCGGTGCGCCGTTCGCAGCGTTGGTCAGGAGACCGGCCGTATCGATGCTGAGCGGCGGCGTCGTCAACGTCGGCAAGCCGAGGATCGGCAAGGCCACGACACCCTGGACGCTGCCCAGGATCGGATTGATCGTGCCCTGGATGGGCGTGACGATGCCGTTCACCACCGGGCGCAATATGTCCGTCACCACCGACCGCGGCAGGCTGACGCCCGAGCACGCGCCGACGATGTTGGGCGGTGGCGCGACCTGCGCCGTGGCCGACTGCGCCGCGAACAGCGACGTCGTCGCCAACCCGATCAGCGAGACGCCATTCCGCAAGCTCCGCAGGGCGCGGACATGGGTTGGCGACTTCACGGCAGGACATGCAGCGATGGCCTTGGCGCCAAACGGCGTCACGGCGTCTCGATCTTGCGGGCGAACAAACGCGTTGGACATCAAACAACCTCCACTGACGACTGCAACAGCAGTTCGGACTTTCCACATCGCCAAATTCTAGATCCGGCTTTCGGAACGGGAGGATGTTCGCCCCTGTAATACTAACAGTCTGTTACCGTAATAAATAAGATCGGCACGGGAACAGACTTCGCTAAGCCTCGTTATTTGACAGTACTTCAAATCGAAACGATTTTGTTTCAAAACCGTTTTTGTTGTATTGTGCATAATCAGGTTTGAGATGCTCTCATCGACACATGCCCTATCGTTAACGGGTAAACCCAAACTGAGCGCTATCCATATCTGACGCAAAAATCGCAGCAATGTGGTTCGATCGATGCGCCGGCCTGCTGGCGCTTGCCACGCCGCGCGAATCGGAAAACCGCGCCGCCACACTGGGTGACGACGCGGTTTTGATCAGCTTTAAATGAGTGATGAAGGGCAGTTTGCCCCGACCGGTTACGCCTTCTGGAGATGCCTACGCCCGAGCAATTCGGCGATCTGCACCGCATTCAGCGCGGCGCCCTTGCGCAGGTTGTCGCTGACGCACCACAGGTTGAGGCCGTTCTCGACGGTCGGATCCTCGCGCACGCGGCTGATGTACGTCGCGAAGTCGCCGACGCATTCGATCGGCGTGATGTAGCCGCCGTCCTCGCGCTTATCGACCAGCATGATGCCGGGCGCCTCGCGCAGGATATTCTGCGCCTCCTCGGCCGAGATCTCGTTCTCGAACTCGATGTTAATCGCTTCCGAATGGCCGACGAACACGGGCACGCGCACGCAGGTCGCGGTGACCTTGATCTTCTTGTCGAGGATCTTCTTGGTCTCGACCACCATCTTCCACTCTTCCTTGGTCGAACCGTCGTCGAGGAAGCTGTCGATATGCGGGATCACGTTGAACGCGATCTGCTTGGTGAACTTCTTGGGCTCGGCCGGATCGCCGACGAAGATGTTGCGGCTTTGCTCGAACAGCTCGTCCATCCCGGCCTTGCCCGCGCCCGAGACCGACTGATAGGTCGAGACGACGACGCGCAGGATCTTCGCCGCGTCGTGCAGCGGCTTGAGCGCGACGACCATCTGCGCGGTCGAGCAGTTCGGGTTGGCGATGATGTTGCGCACCTTGTAGCCGTCGATCGCCTCGGGGTTCACCTCGGGCACGATCAGCGGCACGTCGGGGTCCATGCGGTAGAGCGACGAATTGTCGATCACGACGCAGCCCGCAGCGGCGGCGATCGGCGCGTAGACCGCGGTCCCCTCGGAGCCGATCGCGAACAGCGCCATGTCCCAGCCATTCCAGTCGAAATGCTCGATGTTCGTGCATTTGATCTGCTTGCCGGTGTCGCCATAGTCGACCATCAACCCCTGGCTGCGCGACGACGCGACGCAGGCGATCTCGTCGGCGGGAAACTCGCGCTCCGCCAGGATATTGAGCATCTCGCGCCCGACATTGCCGGTCGCCCCTGCGACCACCACCCGATAACCCATGTATAAACTCCGATTGGACTTGGCCGCGCAGTACCGACGTTGCGCGGGCAGGTCCAACGGCTTTCGGCTTGTTGCGTGGATAGCCGGGGTTTGGGGTGGCGCGAGCGCGTGCAATGGAGCGTCGTTTGCACGCTCGCTCAAAAATGCCCCCACCCCGGCGAAGGCCGGGGCCCAGTTGGGGGACGGTGCTGACTGAGCGCATCCCATCGTTACTGCGACCTTTCCAACTGGGCCCCGGCCTTCGCCGGGGTGGAGCCGGTTGAGCGGTGAGAGTCTTTGCAACTCGCGCTACCGAATTGGGCTTTCAGCGGGGCGAACGCCTGAGATTGGTGGCAAGCGGACGTTGTCATGAAGCGACTTTGATGCAAACTTAGGTCGACGTGGCAAACGGCTCCTCGCGTTCGCTGCAGAGCCGCGTGGGGGAGAGCAGGGTGGAAACTACGGGCGTTTTGGTTGCCGGGGAAAGCTCCGCCGCAATGGCCTATGTCAAGGCCCGGCGAGGCTTGTCGCCACGGCAGACCATGTTAATCCTCGTAATCTGCATGTGCGCCTTAGGCGTCTCGGTGGGGGCATGGGCGTCCGGTTCATGGCTGGTCGCCGTGTTGCCGGTGGAGTTCGCCATCGTCGGTCTCATGGTGGGAGGGCTCATAGTCCGCCTCGCGTCGGCGCCTTTAATGCGCAGGGCGCTCACCGAGCGGGGTCAGACCTACGAACAGCAACTTACTTTCCGGCTCACGCCCGAAGCCATAGTCTATGATTTGGCAGACCTTACAATGACCGCGCGCTGGTCCTGCGTCACGGACCTCTATCTGACGCGGAAATATTGGGTGTTCCTAGTTCAGAGCAGCGCGATGGTGCTGCCGCGTCGCTTCTTCGCTACTCGCGAGCACGAGCGAAATTTCATCGCCCAAGCCATGTCTCTGATGCCCTCAGCCGCACAAGACCGCAGCCCAGACGCAGCCAAAGTTCTGAAGACTTGATACGAGCCGGTCGATGACCGCTATTGGGCGATTGCAGACTCTGGCAACGTCGCCCCAAACATCACCCAGCCAAACGCCCTCCGTCAGTCATGCGTCCTAGCCTGCAACGTCGCATGCTCCACCTTGTGGACCTTCGCCAGGTAATCCGTAATCGCATCCAGCTCCTCCGAGGGCACGTTCGTCGCCACCAGAGTCACCGCGATCACCACCCGGTCCTCCCCCCGCGCGGTCACGTCCAGTTCCGCGACCTGCAGCTGCGCAGCCTCGAGATGCTCGACCACCAGATCGCCGATCGGCCCGGCATCGGCCGCCGCCGCGGTCACCATCACGCTGTAGGTGGCCTCGATCGTCCGCCCCTCGGTCGGGATCCGGTTGATCCCGTCGACCAACGGCCGGAGCGCGGTGTTCGCCAGCAGCACGACCAAGGTCAGCAACCCCGCCTCCGCAATCATGTCGCTACCCGCGCAAGACCCCACCGCCGCCGAGCACCACAAAGTCGCCGCGGTATTCAAGCCGCGGACGTTCATCCCCTCCGTCATGATCACGCCCGCGCCGAGGAAGCCGATCCCCGACACGACCTGGGCGATGATCCGGATCGACTCGACATCCCGCCCAGCCGCTGCCCGAGATCGACAGACGCCGCCGACCCGAGCGCGACCAGCGTGTTCGTCCGCAATCCGGCGGTCCGCTGGCGATATTGCCGCTCCGCCCCGATCAGCGTCCCGAAGACGAACGCGGCAACGTAACTCACCAGCGTGTCCAGGAACGGCTAAAGGTGAAACGTCTCGACGAACCGCACCGGCGTTTACTTCCCCGAAACGGGTGCCGCGGCCGGTGCAGCCTCCGGAACCGGCTTGTCCTTCACCGTCCGGTCGAGGAAGTTCAGGATCGTCCCCCAGACATGCTCGCTGATCCCCGGCCCCGACACGCGATGCGTGTAACCGGGGTAGAACATCATCTCGAACGGCGTCGCGGTCGCCTGCATCCGCGCGGCAACCTTGGTCGAGTTGTCGAGGAACACATTGTCGTCCGCCATGCCGTGGATCAGCAGCAGCGGATCCACGATCCTGTTAGCGTCCTCGACCGCCGCGGACGTGGAGTAGCTCGCCGGATCCTTCGCCGGATCGCCCAGATACCGCTCGGTATAATGCGTATCGTAGAGCTGCCAGTCGGTCACCGGCGCGCCCGACACGGCGGCGGCATAAACGCCCGGCGTCTTCTCCAGCATCTTGAGCGACATGTATCCGCCATAGGACCAGCCATAGGTCGCGATCTTGCTCGGCTCGACGAACGGCAGCGACTTCAGGTAGTTCGCGCCCGACAACTGGTCCTCGACCTCGACCGTGCCCATCGCATGGTAGATCTGGTCCTCGAACGCCTTGCCGCGATTATACGAGCCGCGATTGTCGATCTTGAAATAGATCCACCCGCGATCGACCAGATATTGCGGCAATCCGCCCTGCCAGCCGCGCGTCACCTGCTGGCCGGTGCCGGGGCCGCCATAATGTTCGAAGAACACCGGGTATTTCTTGCCGGGCTCGAGCGGCGGGGTGATCATCTCGTAATAGAGCGTCATCCCGTTCTTGGCCTTCAGCGTGCCGAACTTGGTCTCCTGATGGCTCGACAGATACGGGTAATAGGGATGCCCCTCGACCACCGCATTCTCGTTTATCCACGAGAGCCGCTTGCCCGTCGCGTCCGCCAGATAGACCTGCGTCGGCTGCTTGGGGTTAGAGCGCGAGATGATGAACCGGCTCGCGGCCGCGTCCATCGTCGCGCTGTTCCACCAGCCCGCCTCGGTCAACTTGGTAATCACGTTCGGCTTGGCGACGTCGACCGAGTAGAGCTGCTGCTCGAGCACGTCGTCCTTGTTGCCGAGGAAGAACAGGCGACCCTTGGCCTCGTCCACGCCCACCAGATCGGTGACGACCCAGTTGCCCTTGGTCAGCGGCGTCCACTTGCCCGCCGCGAACCGGTAGAGCTGGCCGTAGCCGGTCCGCTCCGACCGCCAGATAAGGCTGCCGTCCTTGAGCACATGATAGGCGTCGGACAGGTTGAGCCAGCTCTTCACCCCCGATTTCTCGGTGAACAGCACGGTGGCCTTGCCCGTCGCCGGATCGACGCGGAGCATCTCCAGCAGCTTCTGGTCGCGGCTCTGGCGCTGCACCAGCAGCATGCGACCATCCGGCGTCCAGTCGACCCGCGCGAGATAGATGTCGGGGTTGGTGCCGAGATCGACCTTCACCTGCCCCGAGCCGTCGGGCTTCATGACATAGAGGTCCACCAGCACGTTGGGCGTGCCCGCGGCCGGGTAGCGCTGCTCGTAGACCTTGGTGCCCGTCGCGCCGATCGACGCGCGCGTCGCGGTGTGGACCGGCGCCTCGTCGAACCGCTCGACCGCGACATAGCGCTCGTCGGGTGACCACCAATAGCCGGTGCGGCGATCCATTTCCTCCTGCGCGACGAACTCCGCCTCGCCGAAATGCACCGTGCCGCCGCCGCCCGTCGTCACCGCGCGCGCGTCGCCGCCAGCGAGTGGCTGCACGTACACGTTCTGGTCGCGGACGAACGAGACGAAGCTGCCCTTGGGGCTCACCACCGGGTTCAGCTCGCCGCCGGGCGTGTTGGTCAGCCGCGTCACCTTGCCGTCGAGGCCGGCGAGATACAGGTCGCCATCGAGCGGCACGAGGATCGACTTGCCGTCGGGCGCCCAGTCATAGGCGACGATCCCCTTCTGCCCGCCGATCCGCGCGCGCTCGCGCTGCATCTTCTCGGCCTCGGTGAGTTCCGCGCCGCTGCCGACCGTCTTCGAATCGACCAGCATCCGGGCCTGACCCGTCGCGGTGTCGACCGCCCAGAGATCGAAGCGCTCCTTCTCGTCGGCGCGGTTGCGCAGCGACGTCAGCAGCGTGCCGTCCGGCGACAACCGCACCGCGCGCGGTTGCGATCCCGACAGGTCCGGGTTGCCGAACACGCGCGCCATGGTCAGGTCGCCGGGCTTGGCCGCTTCGATCGGGCGCATGGGCGAAGGGGCCGGCGCCGCGGCGGGGGCAGCGGGTGCGGCCGGCGGCGTGACCTGATCAGCGGCCATTGCGGCGGTTCCGACCGAAGCAAGTGCAAGCCCGAGCAACCATGTGCGCATCCTGTAGTCTCCGTGGAATCATCCCGCCGGATACCGCCCGGCAGACCCGAAAATGTTCGGTCGCGCGTTATCGCGACGCGGCGGGCCGGCGTAAAGGGCACATCCACCGACCACGGGCAGAATGACCGCCGCGTATACTTCGTCTTTACGTCCTTCGTTTACGCAGGGTGCTACATCGTCGCGGATCGAGCTTTCCGTGGTGCAGCACGGCCGGGGAATGATGGTTTCGAACGCGGGCATACACGGCGGGGAGCCGGGTGAGCGGAGCGCGTGGGACGCGCTCGTCGCGCTCGCGGAGGCGGACGGCAGCGCGTCGCACCCGCATCAGGCGCGGCTGATCGCGGGTGGCCCCGGCCAGCGCAACCTGTCCGACGCGGTCCATGCGCTGTGCGCGGTCCACGGCGACCATCCGGGCCTGATCGCCGACGTGCTGGCGCGCGCCGTGCAGCCCGAGGCATCCGACTGGCTCGCCATCGCGTCCAGCGGCTTTGCGGACGAACGCACCTATCTCGCGCACCTCACTGCCGCCGTTGGGCCCCTCCCCTCGACTCCCGGCCAGGCAGAGACCGAGTCGGCTCTGGTCGGGGAACGTCACGCGCTCGAAATGCTGGCCCGGTCGGAGCGCCGCGGGTGCGCCACCGGGGCGGTCGCTTCGCTGCTCCATGACTGGCACGCGATCCGCCGTGTGCTCGATGCCGCCGCCGAGCGGTTCGGGGTCGCAATACCCCCGCTCACGATTCCATCCGAGACCGATACGGCTGCCATCATTGCCGATCTCGGCGCATCGCCTGGTTGCCAGCGTGCGATCCTGTTCGGCGCGCAACAACTCTTCGCGCAGCACCGCTGCCTGTGGTCGCTGCTCGAAGCACGATCGAGCGCCCGCGGCGACCTCTAACCCGCTTGCGTCGACCGGCAGTGTCCCTCTATCCATACCCGGTATTCAGAACCGGACGGGACATCGCATGAAGCGCTTCGAGGGCACCCAGAGCTACGTCGCGACCGACGATCTGAAGGTCGCGGTCAATGCCGCGGTCACGCTGCGCCGCCCGCTGCTGATCAAGGGCGAACCCGGCACCGGCAAGACCGTGCTCGCGTACGAGATCGCCAAGGCACTCGGCGCGCCGCTGATCGAGTGGAACATCAAGTCGACCACCAAGGCGCAGCAGGGCCTGTACGAGTATGACGCGGTCGCGCGCCTGCGCGACGGCCAGCTCGGCGACGAACGCGTTCACGACATCGGCAACTATATCCGCAAGGGCAAGCTGTGGGAGGCGTTCACGCAGCCCGCGCCGCCCGTCCTGCTGATCGACGAGATCGACAAGGCCGATATCGAGTTTCCCAACGACCTGTTGCAGGAACTCGATCGGATGGAGTTCCACGTCTACGAGACCAAGGAAACCGTCCGCGCGGTCGAGCGCCCGATCGTCATCATCACCAGCAACAACGAGAAGGAGCTGCCCGACGCGTTCCTCCGCCGCTGTTTCTTCCACTATATCAAGTTCCCCGATCGCGGCACGATGCAGGCGATCGTCGACGTCCATTTCCCTGGCATTCAGAAGATCCTGGTCAGCAAGGCGATGGACCTGTTCTACGACGTCCGCGACGTGCCCGGCCTGAAGAAGAAGCCGAGCACAAGCGAGCTGCTCGACTGGCTCAAGCTGTTGCTGCACGAGGACATGCCGCTCGAGGTGCTCCAGAACCGCGACCCGACCAAGGCGATCCCCCCGCTCCACGGCGCGCTGCTCAAGAACGAACAGGACGTCATGCTGTTCGAACGCCTCGCCTTCATGGCGAAGCGGCAGAAGAACCAGGGGTAGCTTGGCAAATCGGCGGCGTGCGTTCGCGCCGCCGGTTCGCGTCACCCCGCTCAGCCGACGTTGGCACCGGTCGGGATATAGTCCAACGCGAGATGCGGGATCGTCACCGGACCACGGAAGTTGAACCGCGTCACGGTTGCCGGGTCGGGTATCCACAGCTTCTTGCCCAAAGTCACCAGATACTGGGCGGGCGACGTCACGCTGACCGCGGTAAAGGAACCCGAGGACAGCGCCGGTCCTCGCGGCATTTCGCTGACTAGATAGTCGCTGATGATGATGTCGTTCCAGTTGTTGAAAACGGTGTTGAAGGTCTCCCCGTCGGGAATTGGGAACAGCTGCCCCCACATCGCCAGATATACCGCACCGCCACCGGCGTTCGAGGCGATCCGGCTGCCGTCATATTGCTTCCAGTTGACGGTTCCGGCCAGTAAAGCCTGCGCCGTATCCGCACCCATCTTCTCGCTGATGTCGATAGTCATCGCCGGAATCCCCTTCTGTTCTGATCGCACTATTGCAGATCAGCATTTTCTGGGATCAGCCGATGACTTCGGGAGAGCCGTGCGGTGATCCACACGCGCCTATTAGTCTTCGCGAAGAGTTCGAGTAACGTTCGACTCCACCAGATCGGAGGCAAATCCGGGATGCGACGATCTATTGGCAACGGTGAGGAAATAGAATTGTGCGTTTATCGATAGTGCGACGAAGTCCGGCACCCATGTTTAGTCCGAAGCGGTTGAGTCTCGTGCCGCCTTCCCGCGCACACCTTTTGCGAAACGCGCCGACCTGCCTCAAAACCAAGGTGAGCCCCGCCGTTAACCAAAGCTCGCAACCGACCGGTCACCCGGCACGCGCTACATCCAAGGCATGAAGCGACTTCCCCGAACGCTCCTCAGCCTCGCGATTGCAGCCTTAGCTGCTGCCGGCGCGCAGGCCTCGCTGCTCAATTATGTCGGCGAGTGCGTGCCGTTCGCGCGCGCCGCGTCGGGGATCCAGATCTACGGCAACGCCTGGACGTGGTGGAGCCAGGCGGACGGCAAGTACGAACGCACGCACAAGCCCAAGGAAGGCGCGGTCATCGTCTTCGCCAAGACGGCCCGCCTGCCTTTCGGCCATGTCGCCGTCGTCAGCCGCGTCGTCGAGAAGCGAGTCGTCATGCTCACCCACGCCAACTGGTCTCGCCAGAACGGCGAGCGCGGCCATGCTGAACAGGACGTCACGCTGTTCGACGTCTCGCGCAACAACGACTGGAGCGACGTGAAGGTCTGGTACAAGGACGTCGACGGTCTCGGCGGCGGGATCTACCCGGTCTACGGCTTCATCTACGGTCACGCGCATGCCGCCGCCGAACTCACCAGCCGCAACCCCGATTACGTCGGCGCGCTGATCGACGCCTATGTCCCGGGCAGCGGCGAACCCATCGGGCGGTAGCCCCGCCACGTACTCTCCCACTCCGTCATCCTGACGAAAGACAGGATCCAGAGCCACGAACCGCGCGCCCCTTTACCCTGGATCCTGACTTTCGTCAGGATGACGGCGCGCGTGGTGTTGCCGACACCCGCAAAACCGTGCCACCACCGCACCCGAAAAGACGGTGAGGATGACGATGCGGTTCAAGGCTTTCACGACGATCACGCTGGCACTGCTCGCTACGTCCGCGCCCTCGATCGTCGGGGCGCAGAAGGAAAAGGCCCCGCCCCCCGGCGGCGACATCCCCGCCAAGTTCGTCCCCGCGAACGCAAGCTTCGATTTCGACCGCCGCGAGGTCGACATCCCGATGCGCGATGGCGTCACGCTCCACGCGGTCATCGTACAGCGCAAGGGCCTCACCGACGCGCCGATCCTGCTCCAGCGCACCCCCTACAACGCCGAGAGCGTCGCCAGCCGGTCGTCGAGTTCCAGCGGCGCGATGACCCTGCGCGCGTCCGACGCGATGGTCTTCGACGCGGGGTATATCCGCGTGTTCGAGGACGTCCGCGGCAAGAACGGTTCGAACGGCGCCTATATCAACGAACGCCCACTGATCGGCCCGCTGAACACAACCAAGGTCGACCACTCCACCGACGCGTACGACACGATCGACTGGCTCGTGAAGACCCTCAAGAACAGCAACGGCCGCGTCGGGATCATCGGCGGCAGCTATGACGGCATGATGGCGGCGATGGCGCTGGTGAACCCGCACCCCGCGCTCAAGGCCACGGTGCCGATGAACCCGGTGATCAACACGTGGAAGGGCGACGACGATTTCCACGGCGGCGCCTTCCGCCAGATCGGCTACGATTATTACTACACGCAGGACGCCGCCAAGGGAGAAGCCGGCGACCTGTGGCGCGACTCCTACGACGATTACGACACGTTCCTGCGCGCAGGATCCGCCAGCGCGTTCGTGAAGAGCCGCGGGCTGGAGCAACTCCCCTTCGTCCGCCGCCTCCACGATCACCCGGCGTACGACGCGTTCTGGCAAGGACAGGCACTCGAGACGATCCTCCCCAAGCAGAAGCAGACGGTGCAGACGCTCTGGGTCGCCAGCCAATGGGACCAGGAGGATATCTACGGCGCGATCGCGGCGTATGAGGCGGTGTCGAAGGTCGATCCCGACCACGTCAATCACCTCGCGCTCGGCCCCTGGGCGCATGGCGGCGCGAACGGCGACGGCTCGACGCTCGGCGCGATCCGCTTCGATGCCGACACTGCGCTCTGGTTCCGCAAGAATGTCCTCCTGCCGTTCCTCGACGGCGCGCTGAAGACCGGCGGCACGCCCGCGCCGCTTGCTCCCGTCACCGCATTCCAGACCGGCGCGAACCAGTGGCAGACGCTCGCCGGCTGGCCGAACTCGACCACCACGCAGAAGCTCTATTTCCAGCCCGCCAGCGGCCTCGCGGCCACCGTTCCCACGGCCAACGGCCATGACGACTATATCTCCGATCCCGCCAAGCCGATCCCGTACCGCCTGCGCCCGATCCGCCCGACCTACGCGACCGGCTCGACCTGGCGGCAATGGCTGGTCGACGACCAGCGCCCGTTCTCCGATCGCACCGACGTCCTCACCTACCAGACCCCGCCGCTGACCAGCCCGGTCGCGATCGCCGGCGCGCCCGTCGCGGACCTGATCGCCAGCACCACCGGCACCGACGGCGATTTCGTGGTGAAGCTGATCGACGTCTACCCGGCGGAATATTCCGACAAGCCCGACATGGGCGGCTACCAACTCGCGGTCTCGATGGACATCCTGCGCGGCCGCTACCGTGACAGCTTCGAGACGCCGAAGCCGATCGTCGCCGGCCAGCCGACGCATTTCCGCGTCGTCCTGCCCAACGCCAACCACGTCTTCCTCCCCGGCCACCGCATCATGGTGCAGGTCCAGTCGAGCTGGTTCCCACTCTACGACCGCAACCCGCAGACCTATGTCCCCAACATCTTCGACGCGAAACCCGCCGACTATCGCAAGGCCACGATCAGCGTCTTCCACTCGGCCGCCCAGCCCAGCGCGATCGAACTGCCGATCGCAGTGGCGAAGTGAGGAAATGAACCGATGTTCCTGAACTTCCTCGACGAACTGCGCAGCGCCGGCATCCCCGCCAGCCTCAAGGAGCACCTCATCTTGCTGGAGGCGCTCGACGCCGAGGTGATCGAGCGGACGCCCGAGGATTTCTACTACCTCTCCCGCGCGGTGTACGTGAAGGACGAGGGCCTGCTCGACAAGTTCGACCAGGTCTTCGCCAAGGTCTTCCGCGGCCTCGCCACCAGCTACGGCACCGCCCCCGGCGAGGTGCCCGAGGACTGGCTGAAGGCAGTCGCCGAGAAATTCCTGAGCCCTGAGGAGATGGCCGCGATCAAGTCGCTGGGCTCGTGGGACGAGATCATGGAGACGCTCAAGAAACGTCTCGAGGAGCAGAAGGAACGCCACCAGGGCGGCAACAAATGGGTCGGCACCGGCGGCACCAGCCCCTACGGCAATGGCGGCTACAACCCAGAGGGCGTCCGCATCGGAGGCGAAAGCACGCACAAGCGCGCGCTGAAGGTCTGGGACCAGCGCGAATTCCGCAACCTCGACAACACCAAGGAACTCGGCACCCGCAATATCAAGATCGCGCTGCGTCGGCTGCGAAGGTTCGCGCGCGAGGGCGCGGCGGACGAACTCGACATCGACGGCACGATCTCGGGCACTGCGCGGCAGGGCTATCTCGACATCGTGATGCGCGCCGAGCGCCGCAACGCGGTCAAGCTGCTGCTGTTCCTCGACGTCGGCGGCTCGATGGATCCGTTCGTGAAGCTGTGCGAGGAGCTCTTCTCGGCGGCGACCACCGAATTCAAGAACCTCGAATTCTTCTACTTCCACAATTGCCCGTATGAGGGCGTGTGGAAGGACAATACGCGCCGCTTCGCCGAACGCACGCCGCTGTGGGACGTGCTCCACAAGTTCGGCCATGATTACAAACTCATCTTCGTCGGCGACGCGTCGATGAGTCCGTACGAGATCACGCATCCCGGCGGCTCGGTCGAGCATTTCAACGAGGAGCCGGGCGCGGTGTGGATGCAGCGGCTGACGACGACCTATCCGTCGGCGGCGTGGCTCAACCCGGTGCCAGAGGCGCAATGGGGCTATTCGCAGTCGGTCCGGATCATCCGCGAACTGATGACCGACCGGATGTACCCGCTGAGCCTTGCCGGGCTGGACGACGCGATGCGCGAGCTGACGCGGAAGCGCTGATTTTACGGCTTTACCGTCGACCGTAACGGAACCGTCACGGACCCGATCGGTTAATGTGCATCACTCAATTTCGAGGAATGCCCGATGTCGTCGATCCCCAATTCCGCCATGCCGCACGCCAAGGTCCATCACGACGAGGACGAGCAGCAGCCCAAGGCGGACAAGAACACCACGCCGGCGAGCGACTGGGTCGAGGATGCGACCGACGCAGCCAAGGCCGGCCTCGCGACCGCGACCGACGCCGTGAAGACGCACCCGAAGACCGCGATCGCCGTCGGCGCAACCGTCATCGCGGGTATTGCCGCAGCATTTGTCGCACCGGCATTGCTGGCCAAGGACGCCGACAAGAAGGCGCCGACGCCAGCAGATCCGAAGCCCAAGGGCAAGGGCGGCAAGAAGGCCTGATCTCTTACCCCCGGCGGAGGCCGGGGGCAGGACAAGCGCGGTACATCCGTGCCCCGAAACTCCGGCGCATTATCTACCACCGGCGATGGCCGGGTCCAGGTGGGAAGATCAGCATAACGAGGGACGGTCCTCCGGTACCGCCGTCCCCCAACTGGGCCCCGGCCTTCGCCGGGGTGGCGTGCAGCAAATGCCTGTTCTCCCGCGAAGGCGGGAGCCCAGCCTGAAGCCCCGCCTTCGCGGGAGAACAATCTGGGAAGATTCGGCCCGGCCTAAACCCGGTCCACCACCCCACCGACGATCGCTTCCGGCACCCCCGTCGTCCCCGGAAAGCTGATCGGCAGCCTCCGCAGAGTCCGCACCGCCATATAGGCGAAACCCTCGGCCTCCAGCGCATCGCCGTTCCACCCGAGCGCATCGGTCGGCTCGACCGCCAGCCCGGTCCGCTCGGCAATCATCGCCAGCATCGTCGGATTGTGCCGACCGCCGCCCGCCACCAGCAGCCGCACGGGCCGCGCCGGCAAATGCCGCAACGCCTCCGCCACCGTCGCCGCGGTGAACGCGGTCAACGTCGCCGCCCCATCCGCCGCCGACAGCCCCCGCGCCGGCTGGATCGTGAAATCGTTGCGATCGAGCGACTTGGGCGGTGGCGCATCGAAGAACGGGTGATCGAGCATCGCCGTCAGCACCGTCTCGTCGACCCGCCCCGTCGCCGCCAACGCACCGCCCGCGTCATAGCGCGCACCGGTTTCCGCCTCGACCCAGCTGTCGATCAATCCATTCGCGGGCCCGGTATCGAACGCCACCAGCGCCTCCGCCCCGCCGGGAATGAAGGTGATGTTCCCCACCCCGCCGAGGTTGAGCACCGCGACCGGCCCCTCCAGCCCCGCCGCCAGCGCCGCATGATACACCGGCAGCAACGGCGCGCCCTGCCCGCCCGCCGCCACATCCGCCGAGCGGAAATCCGACACCGTGGTGATCCCCGTCGCGCGCGCCACCGCGGCACCATCACCGATCTGCCACGTCCAGCGCCGGTCGGGTCGGTGTGCGATCGTCTGCCCGTGAAAGCCGATCACGTCGACATCCGCCGCCGCCACACCCGCATCCGCCAGCAATTTGTGCACCGCAAACACATGCGTCCGCGTGACGAGGTCACCCGCGGCCATCACCGGCGGGCTCGCGCGCGGCCGCTCGAACGTCAGCGCCATCCGCGTCGCCTCCGCCAGTTCGGCGCGCGCCGCATCCGAATAGGGCTCGCCGCGAAACGCGATCGGACGGACGAACGCCTCGCCGTCGGTTTCGATCAGCGCGGCATCGATCCCGTCGAGCGACGTTCCCGACATCAGTCCAATGGCCAGCATTCCGGTTCCTTCCCGCGCAATCTTGTTACCCATGCCGGATGCAATTTGGCGCGCCTAGAAAAAACCGAACTTTGCGCCTATGTGCGCGGGCTTCATGGCAACAACACTCCCCTCCCCGCCCAAGATCGGCATGGTCTCGCTCGGCTGTCCGAAGAACCTCGTCGACAGCGAGCGGATCCTCACGCAGCTGCGCGGCGACGGCTATCAGATGTCGCCCGACTATGCCGGTGCCGACATCGTGCTCGTCAACACCTGCGGCTTTCTCGATTCGGCGAAGGAAGAAAGCCTCGAGGCGATCGGCGAAGCCATCGCCGAGAATGGCCGCGTCATCGTCACGGGCTGCATGGGCAAGGAAGCCGACGCGATCCGCGCGCGCTTCCCGCAAGTCCTCGCGATCTCCGGCGCGCATGAATATGAGCAGGTCGTCGGCGCGGTCCACGAGGCGGCCCCGATGCCGCCCTCGGCGTTCCTCAACCTGATCCCCGACGCCGGCCTGAAGCTGACGCCGCGCCACTACAGCTATCTGAAGATCTCGGAAGGCTGCAACCACCGCTGCTCGTTCTGCATCATCCCGAGCCTGCGCGGCGATCTCGTCAGCCGCCGCCCCGACGCGATCCTGCGCGAGGCGGAGAAGCTGGTCGAAGCAGGCACCAAGGAACTGCTCGTCATCAGCCAAGACACGTCGGCCTACGGCGTCGACCTGCGCCACGCCAGCTGGCCGGTGAAGACCGGCGGCCCGATGGCGCGCGGCGAAGCGCGCGAGGTGCGCGCGCACATGACCGACCTGTCGCGCGAGCTCGGCAAGATCGCCCCCTGGGTGCGCCTGCATTACGTCTACCCCTACCCGCACGTCGATCACGTCATCCCGCTGATGGCGGAGGGTCTGGTGCTGCCGTATCTCGACATCCCGTTCCAGCACGCCGCGCCGTCGGTGCTGCGCCGGATGAAGCGCCCCGGCAACGACGCGAAGGTGCTCCAGCGCATCCACAAATGGCGGGAGATCGCCCCCGACATCACGATCCGCTCGACCTTCGTCGTCGGCTTCCCCGGCGAGACCGAGGAGGATTTCCAGTATCTGCTCGATTGGCTCGACGAGGCGCAGCTCGACCGCGTCGGCGCATTCCGCTTCGAACCCGTCGAAGGCGCCGCGGCGAACCTGCTGCCCGACCATGTGCCCGAAGAGCTCAAGGAAGAGCGCTACGCCCGCATCATGGAAAAGACCGCAGCGATCTCCGCGGCCAAGTTGCAGGCGAAGATCGGTCGTACGCTGGACGTGATCATCGACGTAGTCGACGAGGAAGGCGCGACGGGCCGTTCGAAGGCCGATGCGCCCGAGATCGACGGCGAGGTCTTCCTGCGCGACGCCGGTCATCTGACGGTCGGCGATATCGTACCGGTCAAGATCGAGGACGCTGACGACCACGATCTCTACGGCGTGCCGGTATAACTCCACTTACTGTTCTCCCGCGAAAGCGGGAGCCCAGGATACCAAACGCTACCGCCCGTAACCCCGGACTCCTGCGTTCGCAGGAGAACGGAAGTCAGACGACGCTGCGCCCAGTGAACAGCTTGATCAGCACGACGACCACGGCGACGACCAGCAGGATATGGATGAGTCCGCCTGCGACATGGAAGGCGAACCCGGCCAGCCAGAGGATCAGCAGGATGACGGCAATGGTATACAGCATGGTTGAGTCCCCTCAGAAGTGACGGGCTCCCGGCCCCGCCATAAAACGCTGCCGAATTGATCCATGTTCCGTCACTATTTCCGCCATAGTCTAACCCGTTCTACCAGCGCGGAATTAAAATCATAGCGTTGCACCGACGCGCCGCTTCTGCTTCGTTGCGGGGATGTTGATCCGCCTTCTCGCCGTCGCCGCGCTGCTGCCGGCTCCCGCCCTCGCCCAATCACTCACCCCCGCCGAGACCGCGCAGATCGACACGCTCGTCGCCGGCGCGCTCGGTGACACCGGCGTGCCCTCCGCCTCGATCGCGGTGGTGCGCGGCGGGCGGATCGTGTTCGCAAAGGCGTATGGCAAACCCTCCGAATCGATCGCGACGGCGGACCCGAAACTCCCCTATCAGATCGCCTCGATCTCCAAGCAGTTCACCGCCGCCGCAGTCCTGCTGCTCGAGGACGAGGGCAAGCTGCGGCTCGACGACACCGTCGCGAAGTATATCCCCGGCGTCACCGGCGGCGACCGCATCACGATCCGCCAGTTGCTCAGCCACACCTCGGGCCTGCAGGATTACTGGCCGCAGGATTACAGCTTCGCCGCGATGGCCAAGCCCGTCACGCCGCAACAGATCATCGACCGCTGGGCCAAGAAACCGCTCGACTTCGCACCCGGCACGCAGTGGCAATATTCGAACACGGGCTATGTCGTCGCGGGGATGATCGTCGAGAAAGTCTCGGGGCAACCGCTGCTCGGCTTCCTCCAGCAACGTATCTTCAAGCCGCTCGACATCCGCGCGCTCGATCAGGACAAGGCGATCGGCAAGGCCTTCCCACAAGGCTATGGCCGCTTCGCGCTCGGCCCCGTCCGCGCCGAGACGCCCAGCGCCAACGGCTGGCTCTACGCCGCCGGCGAACTGTCGATGAGCGCCGAAGACCTCGCCAAATGGGACGTTGCGCGCCTCAACCGCACCACGCTCCCCGCCGACGACTGGGCCGCGCAGGAAACCCCGGTCAAACTCGCCGACGGATCGAGCAACGGCTATGGCCTGGGCGTCTTCACGGGTGCCGCGAACGGCCGCCGCTACGTCGAGCATAGCGGCGAGGCGGTCGGTTTCCTGTCCGAGAACACCGTCTATCCCGACGACAAGGCCGCGATCGTCGTCCTCACCAACAGCTGGTTCAGCGACGCGACAGGCCGCATCGCTGCGGGCATCGCGAAGATCGTGCTGCCGGCGCCGTCCGCCAGCGTGGAGGATACCGCCGCCCTAACCCGCGCCCGAGCCGTATACGACCAGCTCCGAACCGGCACGCTCGACCGCAAGGGGCTGACCGAAGACGCCAACTATTACTTCAAGCCCGTCGCGCTCGCCGACTACAAGACCAGCCTAAGCGCGCTCGGCGAGCCCACCGCATTCGCACAAACCGGCAAGACCCGCTTGCGCGGCGGCTTCGTCAACCGCACCTATCGGATAACCTATCCCGACCGCACGCTCTCGCTCAGCACCTATGCCGAACCCGGCGCGACCGGCCGATACGAACAACTCCTGGTGGCACCTGCACAATGACCGACTTCGCTCCGATGCTGCAACCCGACCGCGGCCAGCCCGCGCGGACGATCCACGTCGTCCATCCCGACGCGTATGACAGCTGGCTCGGTACGCAGCCGCAGCGGGTCCGCACGACCGTCGCCGCGCACCGGCTGACCGGAAAAGCGGGCGACCGCGCCGTCCTCCCCGGCGACACCGCGGACGACTGGTCGATGCTGCTCGTCTGCAACGAGGCGGTGACGTCGCCGTGGCGGATCGCGTCGCTCGGCGCCTCGCTGCCCGCGGGGACCTATCGCCTCGCCGACGGCCCGGTGGGCGCCGCCGGGCTCGGCTGGATGCTCGCCCAGCATCAGTTCACGCGCTACGTGAAGCCCGAGCCGATGGGCGCACGCGTGCTCCTGACCGCGGACGCCGCACAGATCGACGAGACCGTGCGTCTCGCCGAAGCCACCGCGCTCGTCCGCGACCTCGTCAACACCGGCGCCTCCGACATGGGCCCCGCCGACCTCGAAGCCGCCGCCGAGACGCTCGCCAAGCGCCACGGCGCGACCGTGACGGTCACGCGCGGGGATGCGCTCGCGACCGGCTACCCGATGATCCACGCCGTCGGACAAGCCGCGAGCAAGGACCGCGCGCCGCGCCTGATCGAACTCGAATGGGGCGACCCCGCGCACCCGCGCATCGCGCTGGTCGGCAAGGGCGTGACCTTCGACACCGGCGGGCTCGACATCAAGCCGTCCGCCGGCATGCGGCTGATGAAGAAGGACATGGGCGGCGCCGCGCACGCGCTAGCACTCGCGAGCCTCGTGATGGCCGCAAAACTCCCAGTCCGCCTCCACCTCCTGATCCCCGCGGTTGAGAATTCCATCGCCGGCAACGCCTTCCGCCCCGGCGACGTGCTGGCCACACGCCAAGGCCTGACGGTCGAGAACACCAACACCGATGCCGAAGGCCGCCTGGTCCTCGGCGACGCTCTCACCAAGGCGGGCGAGAGCAACCCCGCGCTGATCCTCGACTTCGCCACGCTCACCGGCGCGGCGCGCGTCGCGCTCGGCCCGGACCTGCCGCCGCTGTTCACCGACGACGAGTCGCTCGCCGCCGACCTGCTCGCATCCGGCATGGAGCAGACCGACCAGATGTGGCGCCTGCCACTCTGGAACGCCTATGACGACATGCTGAAGTCCGACATCGCCGACATGGTCAACGCCCCCGATGGCGGCTTTGCCGGCGCGATCACCGCCGCGCTGTTCCTCCGCCGGTTCGTGCTCAAGGGAACCGCCTGGGCGCATCTCGACGTGTTCGCCTGGCGTCCGTCGGCGAAACCCGGCCGGCCAAAAGGCGGTGAGGCCTATGCGCTGCGCGCCACCTTCGCGATGCTGGCAAAGCGGTTCGGCTAGCCCGTTCCCCCGCGGAAGCGGGGGTCCAGGGTCGCGCGTGTTGTCCTGCGAGATCCTGTTCCCCCACCTCTGAGGCGGAACAGGATCCGGTGCCGAACGCCTCAGCAGAGGCCAAAGCCTTACCCCGCGGCGAACTGCCCGAACGGCAGCAACTTGTCCGCCAGCGCCCTCGTTGCGTTCGCGTCGCCCGCCCGCAGCGGCACCAGCACCGCCGCCGCGGCCTTGCGCACATACCCGTCGATCGCGGTCGGCGCAGGCGCCTTGCTGGCGGTCTCGACCAGCGCCCGTCCCCGCGCATCGTTCGGGTCCAGCTCCAGCCGCAACAGCCCCGCCAGCCCCGCAAACATCGCACGATTGCCACCCAGCGCCACCGACCGATCCAGCGCCTGGAACCCGGTGACCTTCTGAGCGCCCGCCACCGCACGCCCGACGAACCGTCCGAGCTTCGCGATCACCCCGACATGCCACGCACCCAGCGCCGCCTGCGCCTCGGCATTGCGCGGATAACGAACGACCAGCGCCTCATATTGTTTGCGCGCCGCAATCGCCTCGCTCCGGTTGCCAAGCAACTTGGCGCGGTACCCGTTCGCCATCGCCTGCATGATCGCCGCCTCGGCATCGTTCGGCGAACGGCTGAGTGCCTGCCCCGCCGCCGCCGCTGCCCGGTCGATCCGCGCCAGCGCGACGCTGCGATCGCGGTCGACGAACCCGGCTTGCGTCAGCAACTCCCGCGGGGTCTCCGCGTGCGCCGCGATGGGACATACGACCGCGCTCGCGATCAACGAGGCACTCACGCAACCGGCAAACCACCTGGCCATATCAACCCCCCGCACCGAAGTTATCCGATCAACGCCCGGTCGTCGAATCATCAACCGACCATAAGACCGCCATGTTTATCGAGACTTAACACGCCCCGCCGGCGATCCGGATCATAAACGTCCAGATCCGGATCAAGATCGACCGGACCGCGTGTCACAACCCGGCAGCAGCCTCGATGATCGGCACGAACTTGTCCGCGGTCAGGCTCGCACCGCCGACCAGCGCCCCATCGACGTTCGGCGTCGCCAGGATCGCCGCCGCATTCGCCCCCGTCACCGATCCGCCGTACAGGATCCGCACCCCAGCCGCCGCGTCGCCGATCAGCATCCGCAACTTCGCGCGCGCGATCGCATGGATCGCCGCGATCTCGTCCAGCGTCGGCGTGCGCCCCGTCCCGATCGCCCAGCGCGGCTCGTACGCCAGCGTGAACCAGCTCCCATCCGCATTGTCCGGCACCGACTTCTCGATCTGCGCCTGCACCACGCGTTCGGCACGATCCGCATCGCGCTCCGCCTCGGTCTCGCCGCAGCACAGGATGACGTTCAGCCCCTGCCGACGCGCCGCCGCCGCCTTCGCCCACGCGTCGTGGCTCGTCTCATGCTGGTCCGCGCGCCGCTCGGAATGACCGACGATCGTGAACGACGCACCGACTTCCTTGACCATCGCCGCGGACACGCATCCGGTATGCGCTCCCGACTCCGCCTCGTGTACGTCCTCCGCACCGATCGCCAGCCCAGGCACGCGCTGCGATGCCGCGTCGATCAGCGTGAACGGCACCGCCACCTCGACATCCACGCCCAGCGCAGCCTCGGCCGCGGCCGCGATCGTATCGAGCTCGGCGAGCGCTGCCCGCGACCCGTTCATCTTCCAGTTTCCCGCCACCAGCTTACGCCGCATCACTGTCTCCCAAATGTTTTGCCCAGCGATAGCGCAGCACTCGCGCCACACAACCCCAGCCGCGCTGAAGCGCCTGACCTGAAGCGCCGCCCTGAAGCGCCGCCCTGATGTGCCGACGTGATGCCCCGACTTGGAAAGGGCGTCTTGAAGAGGGAGGCCCCTCACCGTAAAGCAATCGCGTTCTATCCCTGTCGATCGGCCGTCCATGCTCGCTTTCTTCCGCCGTCTTACCCATTCACGGGTCGGCGTGATCATCACCTTCCTCGTGCTCGGCGTGATCGCGCTCGCGTTCGCGGCGGGCGACGTCACGGGTCTCAGCTCGATGACCGGCGGCGCCGGCATCACCGGCGGCGACGTCGCGAAGGTCGGCAAGTCGGACGTGACTGCCAACCAGCTGAAGACGCAGGCGCAAACCGAGATGGAGGGCTTCCGCCAGCAGCAGCCGACGCTCGACATGGCGACCTTCGTCAACCAGGGCGGCTTCGACGGCACGCTCGACCGGATCATCTCCAGCATGGCGCTCGAACAATTCGGCCGCGCGCAGGGCATGGTCGTCAGCAAGCGCGCAATCGACGGCCAGATCGCCAGCATCCCCGCACTGCAGGGCCCGACCGGCAAGTTCGACGAGAATCTGTACCGACAGGTGCTCGCACAGCGGAAGCTCACCGACGCGCAGATCCGCAGCGACATCGAGCGCGACACCTTCGCGCAGCAACTCACCGTTCCCAGCACCGGCGCGACCCAGGTCGCGAGCCAGCTCGCCCTGCCCTACGCATCGCTGCTGCTCGAAAAGCGCACCGGCACGATCGGCTTCATCCCTGCTGCCGTCGTCCCCGCCGGCCCCGCGCCGAGCGAGGCGGACGTGAACACATTCTATCAGCGCAATATTGCGCGCTATACCGTCCCCGAGCGTCGCGTCGTCCGCTACGCAATCATCACGCCAGAGAGCGTCAAGGCACAGGCCGTCCCCACCGACGCCGAGATCGCCAAGACCTATCAGCAGGATAGCGCACGCTATGCCGCGACCGAGAAGCGTGACGTCACGCAGGTCGTCGTCGCCGACCAGGCCGGCGCCGCTGCGATCGCCGCCAAGGTGAAGGGCGGCACGAGCCTAGCCGACGCAGCCCGCGGTGCCGGCCTCGAAGCCTCGACCCAGGCGGGCGTCGAGAAGGCCGCCTATGCCGGCACCACGTCGGCACAGGTTGCTGAGGCCGTCTTCGCCGCCGCCAACGGCACGGTGATCGGCCCGGTGCGCACGCTGCTCGGCTGGACCGTCGCCAAGGTCGACAAGATCGAGAAGGTCGCTGCGCGTTCGCTCGATCAGGTGCGAGGCGAGATCGCCGCCGCGCTGGGCATCCGTAAGTCGGCCGAGGCGCTCTCGGCGATTCACGACAAGATCGACGATTCGCTGTCGAACAACGCGACGTTCGACGAGGTCATCGCCGACCAGAAGCTCCAGCCGGTCACCACGCCCGCGCTGACCGCGAACGGAGTCGATCCGGACGCGGCGACCAAGCCCGACCCGGCGCTCGCACCGCTCGTCGCCGCGGCCTTCCAGGCCGCCGATGGCGACGGTCCGCAGCTGGTCCAGGTCGGCACCGATGGTGGTTTTGCCGTCGTCGCGCTCGGTCGGGTCGTCCGGTCGGCACCGCGTCCGCTGGCGCAGGTTCGCGCCGTGGTGCTCAAGGACGTGACGGCCGACCGCGCCCGCCAGGCCGCCCGTCGCGTCGCCGGCGAAGTGCTGGCACGCATCAACAAGGGCATGCCGATCCAGCAGTCGCTGGCGCAGACCAAGCTGCCGATGCCGCCCGCACGCACGCTGACCGCCGCCCGCGCGCAGCTCGCTGCCGATCCGCGCGGTGCGCCGCCCGCACTCGTGCTGATGTTCAGCATGGCGCCGAACACCGCCAAGACACTCGCCGCGCCCGACGACAGCGGCTGGTTCGTCATCAAGCTCGACAGCGTCCAGAGCGGCAACGCGACTGGCAACGATGCGGCGATCAAGGCTGGGCGCGGCAACATCGCCCGCTCGGTCGGTCGCGAATATGTCGAGCAGTTCGCCAAGGCGGTTCGTGCCGATGTCGGCGTGAAGACCAACCCGGCCGCACTCGCGCGCGTCCGTGCCGACCTGCTCGGCCAGGGCGGCTCGGGCAACTGATCGTCCGATGAGCGCGCGTGAAGCACTCGCCCAGGGGCGTCCCGCGCTCGTCTGGCGTCGTCAGGTCGCCGACACCGAAACGCCGGTCGCCGCGGCGCTGAAGCTCATCGAGCCGGGGCGTGGCGATTTCCTTCTCGAATCGGTCGAGGGCGGCGCGACACGCGGCCGCCACAGCCTGATTGGCCTCGCGCCCGACCTGCTGTTCCGCGCCTATGGCCACAACGCCGAGATCAATCGCCACTGGGCGACCGACCGCGACACGTTCGAGCCTTGTCCCGTGCCGACGCTGGACGCGTTGCGCGCGCTGGTCGCCGAATGCCGCGCGGACGTTCCCGCCGAACTGCCCCGCGCGCTGGCCTGTCTGGTCGGCTATTTCGGCTATGAGACGATCGGCCTTGTCGAGACCTTGCCGCAACCGACGGTCGACCCGCTCGGCCTGCCCGACATGATCTTCGTGCGCCCGACCGTCGTCCTGGTGTTCGATCGCCTGGCCGACGCGCTGTACCTGGTCGCACCGGCCTGGCCCGATCCGGCCCGCAATGCCGACACGATCGTGACCGAGGCGGAAGAGCGCCTCGACGCGGTCGCGGCGAAGCTCGCGAGCACCCCCGTCCCCGCACCCATCCGCGCCGACGTCGCCGAACCCGCCTACACGCCAGCACTGCCCGAGGGCCGCTACGGCGAGATGGTCGCCGCCGCGAAGGACTATATCCTCGCCGGCGACATCTTCCAGGTGGTGCTCGCGCAGCGCTTCAGCACGCCGTTCGCGCTGCCGCCGTTCGAGCTCTACCGCTCGCTGCGCCGCATCAATCCCTCGCCGTTCCTCTATCACCTCGATCTGCCCGGCTTCGCGCTGATCGGCTCGAGCCCCGAAATCCTCGTCCGCGTCCGCGACGACGAAGTGACGATCCGCCCGATCGCCGGTACGCGCCCGCGCGGCAAGACCGCCGCCGAGGACGAGGTGAACCGGATCGGCCTGCTCGCCGACCCAAAGGAGCGCGCGGAACATCTGATGCTGCTCGATCTCGGGCGCAACGACGTCGGCCGGGCGGCATCGCCCGGCTCGGTGCGCGTGACGGCCAGCTACGGCGTCGAATTCTACAGCCACGTCATGCACATCGTCTCGAACGTCGTCGGCACGCTATCGCCCGACAAGGACGCACTCGACGCGCTGTTCGCCGGCTTCCCCGCCGGCACCGTCAGCGGCGCGCCGAAAGTCCGCGCCTGCCAGATCATTGCCGAGCTGGAACCCGAACGGCGCGGCGCGTACGCCGGCGGCGTCGGCTATTTCTCGCCCGACGGTTCGATGGACTCGTGCATCGTCCTGCGCACCGCGGTCGTGAAGGACGGCACCATCCACGTCCAGGCCGGCGCCGGTATCGTCGCCGACAGCATCCCCGAATACGAGCAACGCGAATGCGAGGCCAAGGCCGGCGCGATCCTCGCCGCCGCCCGCGAAGCGGTCAGCCGGGCAAAGGCCCCCGGCTTCGGGCAGTAGACCTTGTCATCCTGACTAAAGTCAGGATCCAGGGCCACGATGGTCGACATCCGTTACCCCGCGCCCTCACTTTCGTGAGGACGCGGGACGACGTAACTATTCCTTTGCAGCTTACGGCTGCGTATTCGACTCGCTGGCCGAAGCACGACGCTCCGCGGCAAACGCCTGGTTCCGCTGCATGGCGCACCCAGACTGCCCCCCGGTGCCGACCGGCGAACACGTATCGGGCAGGCCACCCGCCACCCGTCCGACCTGGTCCATCGTCGCCGCGCGGTTCACCCAGCTCTGGTTCTTCGCCGCGATCGGCTTGTCGTCGCGCAGCTGCTTGGGGATGCGATACGGCTGCTCGAGCGTCGAACACACCACGATTTCGCCGGCGGTCGACTTGGGGCAAGCCTGGTTACCGGTCAGCGTCACGCTGCGGATGCGCTGCGGCGGCGTGTCGACCTGTGCCTCCTGCGCGGCGGCCATGGCGGGAAACGCGATCAGTGCGGCGAGGACGGCGGTACGAAACATCGAGTAAGCTCCTTTGAAGTGACAACGTCCGCCAGTCGGCATGGCTCCACCCTGAATGATCTGCAGCGGCGTGACGACGGCGACGCCCGCGGCGTGCTGCCCCACCTGTCTGACCCGCCTGCCGATACGGTGTAACATGGTCCTCGCGGTACAGAGTGCAACACCGTTGCATGCCCCTGCGCATCGGCTATGGCGACGCCATGATCCTCGTCGTCGACAATTACGACAGCTTCACCTGGAACCTCGTCCATTACCTGATGGAACTGGGCGTCGAGGTGGAAGTCGTCCGCAACGATGCGATCTCCGCCGGGCAGGCTCTGTCGTCGGGCGCGGACGCGTTCCTCATCTCTCCCGGCCCCTGCACGCCGACCGAGGCAGGCGTCAGCCTCGATCTCGTCGCCGCCTGCGCGGACGCTGGCAAGCCGCTGCTCGGCGTGTGCCTCGGCCATCAGGCGATCGGTCAGCATTTCGGCGGCAAGGTCGAGCGCGGCGGGCTCATGCACGGCAAGACCTCGCCGGTGCTCCACGACGACACCGGGCTATATGCGGGTCTCCCATCGCCGTTCATCGCCACGCGCTATCACTCGCTGATCGTCAACGCCGTGCCCGATACGCTGGTGGTGAACGCCACCGCGCAGGACGGCACGGTGATGGGCTTCCGCCACAAGACACTGCCGATCCACGGCGTCCAGTTCCACCCCGAAAGCATCGCCACCGAGCACGGCCACGCGATGCTCGCGAACTTCCTGAGAATGGCCGAGATCCCGGTAAAGCCGCGCGAAGGCTTGGAACTGTGACGACCACCACGCTTCTGCCCGATCCATCCTCCCCGCTCACGCGCGAATCCGCCCGCGAGGCGTTCGCCGACATCCTAGACGCACGCGCCAGCGACGATGCGATCGCCACCTTCCTCACCGATCTCGCGACCCGCGGCGAGACCAGCATCGAGATCGCCGAAGCCGCACGCGCGCTCCGCAACCGGATGCTCCCGATCGACGCCCCTGCCGGCGCGATCGACGTCTGCGGCACCGGCGGCGACGGTCACCACACCTTGAACGTCTCGACCGCGGTCGCACTGGTCGTCGCAGCGACCGGCGTCCCCGTCGCCAAGCACGGCAACCGCGCCGCCTCCAGCAAGGCGGGCGCCGCCGACACGCTGGAAGTCCTCGGCCTCGACATGGACCGCGCCGGCGCCACCGCCGAGGCCAGCCTCAACGACATCGGCATCGCCTTCCTGTTCGCCGCCAACCACCACCCGGCGATGAAGCGCATCACCCCGATCCGCCAGCGCATCGGCAAGCGCACGATCTTCAACCTGATGGGCCCGCTCGCCAACCCGGCCGGGACCACCCGCCAACTGATCGGCATCGCCCGCCCAGACTACGTCACGCTCTACGCCGACGCACTCGAACAGCTCGGCACGCAAGCCGCGCTCGTCGTGTCCGGCGAAGAAGGCCTCGACGAACTGTCGGGCGCCGGCCCCAGCATCGTTGCGTCCGTCGGCAGCATCGCGCTCCCAACAAGCATCGCCCCCGAGGACGCCGGCCTCACCCGCCACGCCATCACCGACATCCGTGGCGGCGACGCGCATCACAACGCCGACGCGCTCCGCCGCCTGCTCAAGGGCGAGACGGGCGCGTACCGCGACGCCGTCCTGCTCAACGCCGCCGCCGCCTTGATGGTCGCCGGCACCGTCCCCACCCTCGTCGATGGCGTGGCAAAAGCCGCCGCCGCTCTCGACACCGGCAGCGCCGACGCGCTGCTCGCCCGCTGGATCGCCTACTGACATGACCATGCTCGACCGTATTCTCGAGACCAAGCGCGCCGAAGTCGCCGCGCGCAAGGCCACCACCTCGCTCGCCGATATCGACGCCGGGATCGCCCGCATGTCGAAACCGCGCGGCTTCCGCGCCGCGCTCGATGCGAAGGCCGGCTATGCGCTGGTCGCCGAGGTCAAGAAGGCCAGTCCCTCAAAGGGCCTGATTCGCGCCGATTTCGACCCCGTCGCGCATGCCCGCGCCTATGAGGCCGGCGGTGCCGCCTGCCTGTCCGTCCTGACCGACGAAAAATGGTTCCAGGGAGCCGACGCGTACCTGACCGCCGCGCGCGACGCGGTGTCGATCCCGGTCCTGCGCAAGGACTTCATGGTCGATCCGTGGCAGGCGACCGAGGCGCGCGCGATCGGTGCCGACTGCATCCTGATCATCGTCGCTGCGCTCGACGACGTCCAGATGGCCGAGATCGAAGCCTCCGCGCTCGAATGCGGCATGGACGTGCTGGTCGAGGTCCATGACGCGCACGAGATGGAGCGCGCTCTGAACCTCAAGTCGCGGCTCATCGGCGTCAACAACCGCGACCTGCGCGACTTCACCGTCGATTTCCAGCGCACCTACGACCTCGTCGGCAAGGCGCCGAAAGACTGCACCTTCGTCGCCGAGAGCGGCCTGACGACCCGCGCCGAACTCGACGCGATGGCCGAGCACGACATACGCTGCTTCCTGATCGGCGAAGCGCTGATGCGCCAGGACGACGTCGAAGCCGCGACCCGAGCGCTGGTAGGATGACGGGCCTCACGCACATCGACGAAGCCGGTGCGGCGAGGATGGTCGACGTCGGCGGCAAGGCGGTCACCGCCCGCGAGGCGGTCGCCTCCGGCCGCATCACCATGTCCGCCGAAGCCGCCGCCGCGATCGGCGCCGGCACCGCGAAGAAGGGCGACGTCCTGGCGGTCGCGCGCGTTGCCGGCATCATGGCCGCCAAGCGTACCAGCGACCTGATCCCGCTCTGCCACCCGCTACCGCTAACCAAGGTCGAGATCGACCTCGTGGTCGACACAACCGGCGTCACCGCCACCGCGACCGCCTCGACTGAAGGCAAGACCGGCGTCGAGATGGAAGCCCTGACGGCTGCAACCGTAACCCTCCTGACGATCTACGACATGGCCAAAGCGATCGACAAGACGATGGTCCTCTCCGACATCCGCGTCCGCGCCAAATCCGGCGGCAAATCCGGCAACTGGACCGCATAACGACAAAACCCTCTCCCCAACGGGGAGAGGGAAAGACGCCGAAGGCGGCGAAGGGTGAGGGCACGCGAGGCAATACCCAAGGGGTAGGAGCCGCACCCCGACCGCAAGGGTTCTAGTCTTCGATCGTCCAGTAGTGATCCTGCACGATCGTCGACTCCACCGGCCGCCCCGCTGCATCCAGCGATGGATCATAGCGAAGCCGCTGCTCGATCAACCGGCAGGTCAGGCTGTCCAGCACCCCGCTCCCGCTCGACCGCGTCACCCGGCAATCCGACACACGCCCGCTCACCTGGACGACATAGCGGACTGAAACCACGCCACGAATACCCGTTCTCGGCGCGTCGCTCGGGTAATCAGAATCCTTCAACCGCCCCTTGCGCCACCGCGGCGGCGTTTCCTCGCCACCCCCACCGTCCCCATCACCATAGCCGCCGCTCCCGGTGCCGTTGCCGATCCCGCCACTCCCAGTCCCCGGCCCGCGCACATCCGAAGCGCCAGCGGTCGCCTGCGCGCCCAACCCGGCCTTCTCCGCAACCACGACCGGCGGCGGCACCATCACCGGCACCACCGGCGGCGGCGCCACGACCTCGGTCGCCTTCGACTTCAGATTGGGCGGCGACGCGGCGCCCTGAGGCTTGCGACTGGGCGACGGGCGTGGCCTGACCTTCTCGACCGGCGGCGGAGGCGGTGGCGGCGCCACGCCGAACACCTTCAGCGCGTCGGTAACGGCAGCCGGCATCGGCACGACCAGCCCATTGAGCAGTGCATAGCCAAGCACCCCCGGCAGCAGGACGGCCCCAACCGCCGCGCCGATCCTGTCTCTCGTCCGTGGCTGGGTAACCGTCATCCTATTGATCTGGTGTCTCATTGCGCGCCAGAAAAGCCCCTTGCCGCATGAACGGAAGCTGGCCGGCGGCGCCACAAACCCCACCCCGGCGAAGGCCGGGGCCCAGTTGGCACGGCTCAGCTAATAACGAGCGACGTCCGCCCAACCGTGTTTCCCCGCGAAGGCGGGAACCCAGCCTGGGCTGCCGCCTTCGCGGGAGCACAAGGCGGCTGTAGCCAACGTCCGATACACCGGATCGCCGCTCCCCCCCGGCGCCACAACACCTGTCCTACACGCCAAACCGATGGCACAGCACGGAACATACCGCGGCACCCCGCGCTTCCCCTCACGAGACGACCCCAAAGCGCGAACCGCCAAACCGCTCCCAGCGTCTATACTTTCTATACTTCACTTTTCAGAACCGCCTAAAAACAGAGCCTTAAGCATGACCCTAGTCCCCGTCGCCGAAGCCCAGACCCGCCTCTTCGCCATGGCCCCTCGCGTGGGCAGCGAGACTGTGTCGCTGCGCGAAGCCGCCGGCCGGTGGGCCGCCGAGGACATTCTCGCTCGCCGCACGCAGCCGGCGGCCGACCTCTCGGCGATGGACGGCTACGCGATCCGGTTCGCCGACCTTCCCGGCCCCTGGACCGTCATCGGCGAAAGCGCCGCCGGCCGTCCCTTCACCGGCAAGGTCGCTCCCGGCGAAGCCACCCGCATCTTCACCGGCGCGGCAATGCCCGAAGGTGCCGACACCGTGATGGTCCAGGAAGAGGCCGAACGTGATGGCGCGACCCTGATCCTGGCCGGCGAAGGCCCGCCGACGTTCGGCCGCAACACCCGCCGCAAAGGGCTCGACTTCTCGACCGGCACTAGGCTGATCGCCGCCGGCGACCGCCTAAGCCCCGCCCGCATCGCCGTCGTCGCGACCGGCGGGCACGGCAGCCTGACCGTCAACCGCCGCGTCCGCGTCGCCGTCGCCGCCACGGGCGACGAACTCGTCCCCCCCGGCACGACCACCGACGGCGTCGCACTTCCCGAATCGAACGGCGTCATGCTCGCCGCGATGCTCGCCGACATGCCCGTCGACGTTATCGATCTCGGCATCCTCCCCGACAATCTAGAGATCCTGCGCGAGGCCTTCGCGAGCGTTCAAGCCGACCTGCTCGTTACCACCGGCGGCGCCTCGGTCGGCGATCACGACCTTGTCCGCCCGGCGATCGAAGCCGCCGGCGGCCGAATCGATTTCTGGCGGATCGCCCTGCGCCCCGGCAAGCCGATGATGGCGGGGCGGATCGGCGAGATGATGGTGCTCGGCCTGCCCGGCAACCCGGTCTCCGCGTTCGTCACCGCCGCGCTGTTCGTGAAGCCCGTCGTCGCGCACATGGCCGGCGCGCGCGATCCGCTCCCTCAGTCGACCCACGCGCTGCTCGGCGAAGACCTGCCCGCCAACAATGCGCGCACCGACTATCTCCGCGCCGAGCTCCGCGACGGCAAGGCCTATGCCTCGACCATCCAGGACAGCTCGATGCTGCTCACGCTCGCGCGCTCGACCTGCCTGATCGTCCGCGCCGGCAACGCCCCGGCGGCCAGCGCAGGCGAATCGGCGGAAATCCTCGTGATTGCGTGATACGGGCGCTTGACGGCGTTAATTATGTTCCATAGAAGTTCCCAGTCTGTTCCGGACGGAGAACCGCCATGCTCACGCGCAAGCAGCACGAACTCGTCTGCTTCATCAACGATCGCCTCAACGAAACCGGCGTCTCGCCGTCGTTCGAGGAGATGAAGGACGCGCTCGACCTGAAATCGAAGTCGGGCGTCCACCGTCTGATCAGCGCGCTCGAGGAGCGCAACTTCATTCGCCGCCTGCCCAACCGCGCACGCGCGCTCGAAGTGTTGCGCATGCCGGAGCGTGCCGAGAAGAAGGTGCCGTCAAAGGCGTCGAACGTAAAGCCCGCGCCGGTCGCCGCACCGCAGCCCGCGAACGACGTCGTCGAAATCCCTCTTCACGGGCGCATCGCCGCCGGCGTCCCGATCGAGGCGTTCGAGGGCAGCACGATGCTGGCCGTTCCCGCGGCCCTGCTCGGCACCGGCGAACATTACGCGCTCGAAGTCTCCGGTGATTCGATGGTCGAGGCCGGCATCCTCGACGGCGACTATGCGCTGATCCGCCGCACCGAGACCGCCCGCGACGGCGAGATCGTCGTCGCCTTGATCGAAGAGAGCGAAGCCACGCTCAAATACTTCCGCCGCGAAGGCGCCATGGTCCGCCTCGACCCTGCCAACCGTGCCTATGATCCTCAGCGCTACGCCCCCGCGCAGGTCCGCGTGCAGGGCAAGCTCTCTGGAATCCTCCGCCGCTACGACTGAAGTGCTGGGACATGGCGCGGCCTGAACGCATGCACGGTGCGTTCGAGCAATGGCGGATGTCGCCAAGGGTGACGGTCGCCGGCATTCAGGATCGTCACGACCGTCCCCGTCCCCAAGTTCAACGCAACGCCGCCCGTCCGCCGAAGCACGCGGCGATCCAGTTTCAACCACCGTGGCACGCAGCGTTTCGGCAGACCACGTTCGCTGACGACGATATCGGCGCTGCGACACGCGGCGATGAACGCGGCGATCGGCACCATGTAAGCGCTTCGCGTCGCCAGGATCCGCCACGTCCGTCCCCGCGCCACGATATCGGTGACGCACAGATCGCGGCTGCACCGCGCATCGGGTTGGTCCGCGAGCAGCAGCGGTTCCCCATCCACCCCGCCATTCTCGGCCAGCATGTCGCGCGTATAATCCCCCGCCCGGTCGCGCAGCATCGCCAGCCCCGCCGCCGTCCGAACCGCGACATGGCGCCCGTCGCCCGTCACGAGAACGTCCGGTGGCGGCGTCATGAGCGCCCAGATCGCACCAGCAGCCAACGGCATCAGCCCGAGCCGTCGCCACCGCGTCCGCCACAGCGCGATCCAGATGCCGCCGACGATCATCAGCGCAAACGCCGCCGTCGGCATCGCGGGCAAGGACCGCACCGAGCCCGGCGCGCTGGCAACTCCATGCGCCAGCCACAGCAGCGCATCGAGCGATCGCTGCACCAGCCACCAGATCGGCGCACCAACGCCGGCTGCATCGAGCAGCAACGCCAGCGCCTCCAGCGGCATCACGACGAACGTCGTCAGAGGAATCGCAATGATGTTGGCGAACGCGCCATACAATCCAGCCTTGTGGAAATGATACACCGCGATCGGCATCAGCGCGACTTCGACCAGCAGCCCCGTCAGCAGCAGCGACGCGACACCGCGCGCGACCTTGCGCCAGCGTCCTTCGTCGTGAGGACCGAAGAACGCCCGGATTGCGGGATGTTCGTGCAGCGCCATGATCGCGGTGATCGCGGCAAACGAGAGCTGGAAGCTCGGCCCCGCCGCCGATTCGGGCAGGACCAGCATGACGCACGCCGCCCCCGCCGCGACGAGCCGCAAGGTCATCGCCTCGCGACCTATAGCCAATGCCGCCAGCACGAGCAGCGCGGCCACGCACGACCGAATCGTCGGAACCTGGCTGCCGGTCAGCAGCGTATAACCGATCGCCGCCGCCGCACCCGCTACGGCCGCGATCAATGGCAGGCGCGCATGCAGCGCCAGCCACGGACTGAGCGCCAGCAGACGCAACACGATCAACATCGTCGCCGCGACCGCTGCTGTGATGTGCAGGCCGCTGACCGACAGCAGATGCGCGAGCCCCGCGCGACGCATGGCCTCCGAATCCTCTTCGCTGATCGCCCCGACATCGCCGGTCGCGAGCGCCGCGGCGATACCGCCCGCACTGCCGTCCAGTCGCGATACGATATGGTGCGACAGCGCGACGCGGATACCCGCCCCCGATCCGTTCGGCGTCGTCACGACCACCGGTGCGAAGCCGCGCCCCGTTGCGCCGATCCCGCCAAACCACGCGACGCGCGCGAAGTCGTAGGCGCCCGGGACTGCGGGGAGCGGCGGCGGCATCAAACGAGCCCGAAGATGGACCACCGCACCGATGCCGAGCAGCGTCGGCGCATCCGCCTCGGCCAGATTGACACGGACGCGGTACGGCAACGCGACGTGCTGCCCGTCCGTCTCTACACCTTTACCGACCGGCAACACCGTCAACCGGACGAGCTTGCGCGCCACCAGCGGTTCGACCGCCTCGACCTTGGCGGAAAAACGCGCGATCGTCGGACCGGCCAGCACCGGCCGCGCCACCGATTCAGACCGTACCCAGATCAACCCGAGACCAAGCGCGCCCGTCAGCAACCCGGTCGCCAGCGCGCGTGCCGCACGTCCGCCCTGCCCCATGGCCAAGCACGCCAACCCGCTCGCCACCAACAGCAAGATCGCCACGCACCAGGCGGCAGAGTCCGGCAGGGCGAACCACAGCGCGATTCCCGCGCCCAGCATCACCGGCAGCCACAACACCAGTTGGTCGCGCTCCGCCTCGAGCCAGCGCTCCATGGCCAGCCCAACGACAGCCCCCCATCGCGGCACGCCCATTTGTCGCCGCCAAGGACGCATGCTAGGGGCGGCGACGGCTGTCATGGCCATCGGTTTTCTATCGTTTCTCCATCGTTTCTTCAGTCTGGGAGCACCCGCGGTTGGGCGCAATATCTGAAACGGGCACCGCCAATTCGGCTGCACCCGTGGTTACCCGTTTCGCTCCGTCGCCGACGGGGTTCCTGCATCTTGGCGGCGCGCGCACAGCGCTGTTCAACTGGCTGTTCGCAAAGGCGAAGGGGGGTAAATTCCTGCTGCGGATCGAGGATACCGACCGGGTCCGCTCGACCCAGCCGGCGATCGACGCGATTCTCGACGGGATGCGCTGGCTCGGGCTCGAGTGGGACGGCGACGCGGTCATGCAGTTCGCCGGCGCCGATCGCCACGCGCAGGTCGCGCACGAGATGATCGCCAACGGCCATGCCTATCGCTGCTATATGACCAACGAGGAAATCGCCGCGATGCGCGCTGAGGCGCAGGCGGCCAAGAAGCCGCTGCGCATCCGCAGCCCATGGCGCGACCGCCCGGCAAGCGAGGCCCCCGATCTTCCCCACGTCGTCCGCCTGCGCGCACCGCAGGAAGGCGCCGTCACGATCGAGGACCGAGTCCAAGGCGCCGTTACCGTCCGCAACGAAGAGATCGATGATCTCGTCCTGCTCCGCTCGGACGGCACGCCGACCTATATGCTCGCGGTCGTCGTCGACGATCACGACATGGGCGTCACCCACGTCATCCGCGGCGACGATCACCTCAACAACGCGTTCCGCCAGCTGCCGATCTACCGCGCGATGGGCTGGCCCGAACCAATCTACGCGCACATTCCGCTGATCCACGGCCCCGACGGCGCCAAGCTGTCGAAGCGTCACGGCGCGGTCGGCATCGAGGCGTATCGCGACGAGATGGGCATCCTCCCCGAGGCGTTTGACAATTACCTGCTCCGGCTCGGCTGGGGCCATGGCGATGACGAGATCATCAGCCGCGCGCAGGCGGTCGAATGGTTCGACCTGTCGGGCGTCGGCAAGTCGCCGTCGCGCTTCGACCTGAAGAAGCTCGAGAACCTCAACGGCCACTACATCCGCGAAGCCGACGACGCGCGTCTGGCGCAGTTCGCTGCCGACCGGATCGGTCACGACCTCCCGACCGGCGGACTCGATCTTCTGACTCGCGCAATGCCCGTTCTGAAGCCGCGTGCCGCAAACCTGAACGAGCTGGCCGAAGGATCGAATTTCCTGTTCAGCCAGCGTCCTTTGGCGATGGATGACGCCGCAGCGAGCCTTTTGCAGGGTGAAGCGAGCGCTATTTTGGTCAATGCCCATGCCGAACTTGACGCGCTCGACAAGTGGGATACGGAGGCGCTCGAAGGCGCGGTACGGCGCGTGGCCGAAGCGCGGGGCGTCAAGCTCGGCCAGGTCGCACAGCCGCTTCGCGCCGCGCTGACGGGACGCAAGACGTCACCGGGAATATTCGATGTGCTCGACCTGCTCGGGCGCGACGAGAGCCTCGGTCGGATCGCCGACCGAATGGCTAGCTGATAAGATTTCGAGGAAGGATACAAGCATGAGCGAGACCGCAACCCTCAAGGTCGATGGCAAGGATTTCGATTATCCGGTGATGTCCGGAACGGTCGGACCCGACGTCATCGATATCCGCAAGCTGTACGCGCAGACGGATAACTTCACCTATGATCCGGGCTTCACGTCGACGGCGTCGTGCCAGTCGAAGCTGACCTATATCGATGGTGACGCCGGTACGCTGCTGCACCGCGGCTACACGATCGGCGAACTGGCCGAACAGTCGAACTTCATGGAAGTCGCCTATCTGCTGCTTAACGGCGAACTGCCGAGCGCGGACGAGCTGGCGAATTTCTCGAACACGATCACGCGTCACACGATGGTGCACGAGCAGCTTGCGCAGTTCTTCCGCGGCTTCCGTCGCGACGCGCACCCGATGGCGATCCTGTGCGGTGTCGTCGGCGCGCTGTCGGCCTTCTATCACGACTCGACCGACATCCACGATCCGGCACAGCGGGTCATCGCGTCGCACCGCTTGATCGCCAAGATGCCGACGATCGCCGCGATGGCGTACAAGTACAGCGTCGGCCAGCCGTTCGTCTATCCGGACAACACGCTGAGCTACACCGGCAATTTCCTGCGCATGACGTTCGGCGTCCCGGCGGAGAAGTATGTGGTGAACCCGATTGTCGAAAAGGCGATGGACCGTATCTTCATCCTTCACGCCGACCACGAGCAGAACGCGTCGACCTCGACCGTCCGTCTTGCCGGCTCGTCGGGTGCCAACCCGTTCGCGTGCATCGCCGCCGGCATCGCCTGCCTGTGGGGGCCCGCGCATGGCGGCGCCAACGAAGCAGCGCTCAACATGCTGCATGAGATCGGTACCGTCGACCGCATCCCCGAGTTCATCGCCCGCGCGAAGGACAAGAACGATCCGTTCCGCCTGATGGGCTTCGGTCATCGCGTCTACAAGAACTACGATCCGCGCGCGGCCGTCATGCAGACGACCGTCAAGGAAGTGCTCGGCGAACTCGGCGTCACCGACCCCGTGTTCGACGTCGCGATCGAGCTCGAGCGTCTGGCGCTCAATGATCCGTACTTCATCGAGAAGAAGCTGTTCCCGAACGTCGATTTCTATTCGGGCGTGATCCTGTCGGCGATCGGCTTCCCGACCTCGATGTTCACCGTCCTCTTCGCGCTTGCCCGCACCGTCGGCTGGGTCGCGCAGTGGAACGAGATGATCACCGATCCCGACCAGAAGATCGGCCGTCCGCGCCAGCTGTACAGCGGCCCGACCGCGCGTGACTACGTCCCGATGGCGTCACGCTGATGAAGACGCTCCGGCCGATCCTGATTGTCGTCGGCGTGCTCTGCGCGCTGATGGGTCTGCTCTGGATCGGCCAGGGGCTCGGATACGTCCATTGGCCGCAGTCGAGCTTCATGCTCGACCAGCGGCCATGGGCAGATCGCGGCGCATTCCTCGCCGCGTTCGGTTTAGCGTTGATCCTGGTGGCGCGCCGGATCCGCCGGTAACGTCAGGACGAACCGCGCGCCTTCGCCCGGCGCGCTCTCGATCGTGAGATCCCCCTTCATTGCCCGCGCCAGACGCCGCGCAATGTACAGGCCGAGGCCATTGCCGCCGGCCTCCGACGGATCGACCCGCTCGAACTTCTCGAAAATGCGGACCTGATCCTGGGGCGCTACACCCTTCCCCTTGTCCGCGACCACGACGACCGCGTGGGTTTGCGTTCGCGTCACGGTGACGATCACCTGCGCCCCGCGTGGCGAATAGCGCACCGCGTTGCCGACGAGGTTCACCAGGATCTGCAACACGCGCCGGAAATCGCCCAGCGCGGCAACGCGCACGTCCATTGCTGGGCGCGTGATCGTGACATCGGCATTGGCGGCCCGAACCGACAACAGCCCGGCCGCCCGTCGCGCCACATCGGCGAGGTCGATCGGCTCGAGCACAAGCGCAAAATCGGGCCCTTCGACGGCCTGCAGATCGACGAGGTCATCGACCAGTTCGAGCAGATGCCGCCCGGCACTCGCGATATCTGCCGCATAGTCTGCATAATCGCCTTGGACGGGGCCATCCGCCTGCGCGTTGATACTGTCGGCGTTCGCGACGATCCGCGCGAGTGGCACCCGCAACGCCTTGTCGAGGCCACGCGTGAAGGTGGGCGACAACGTCTCGGTCGGGACCGAAGGGGTCGGCCCGTCTTCGGTCACCATCCGCGCGGCACCGACGAACCCGGCAAAGTCGCCCGCAGCATCGTGGCGAACATTGGCCGTCAGCGTCACCGCCCGCCCGGAGCTGCGCAGCCGCGCCGGCTGCGCCGTCATCGGGCGTCGCCGTGCGAGCGAATCCAGAATCGGCAACGCCCCATCCGCGCCGGTATCGAGGGAAAACATCGCCGTCAGCGGCTGGCCGAGCAACGCGAACGCGTCGAACCCATGCTTCGGCCCCGCATCGAGCGTGACGAACGTCAGCCGCAACGCGGAATCCGTTTCCCACCGCCAATCCGTATCGCTGCCATGAAAATCGTCCTGCGTATCGGGCGATGGTCGCGCCGGCCGCCACGCCGCGATCTCGCGCCAGCCGCTGACCGTAAGCCGGACGTTCTCGCCATCGGGCTGAGCCCGCACCCATAGGTCGACATCCGTCTCGTCGTCCGCGACGACCACGGCGCGCGACACGACGATCCCCAGGCGACGCGCCAGCCGCGCGATCGTCGCAAGCTGCGGCACGGCCAGCGGCGCACCGCGCATCCCGCCCGCCCGCTGGTTCAGCGCGACCAGTGGCGGGTCCGCAAACGACAGCGAACCGTCGGGTGCGACGATTGCATGCGCGATCGGGCTTTCGGTGGAGGGGTCGAACACGCTCATCGCCGATCCGTACGCGCCAGCGCACGTAACGCCATCCGAAAATCACGGTTCAACGCCAGCGGCGCGAGCGACGCGCGCGCATCCTCGACGCCGACCGACACGATCGCATCGAGCGCATCCGCGAACGCCTCGATATCCCGTCGCGGATCCGCCTCCGACAGCGCAAGTCCGATCCGTGCGATCGTCGGCCGATCAAGATCGATCGCCCGCAGCGCGAGCCAGAGCCGATCGCCCTCCGGGTCCAGCGTGATGGCGCGCGCCTGGTCGAACGCGATGCCGATCGCATGCGCCAGCACCGCCACGAACAGCGACAAGCGTCGGTCGCCGATCGATTCGACCAGCACCGCGGCAAGCTCGTTCGGTCGCGCATCGAGCGCACCGGCAAGCCGCGTCGCGACCGCATCGGGACGCTCGCCCTCGTCATGCGCCGCCAGACTGCGCTGCGCCGCATCGGTGATCGCCCGGTCGCTCTCCCGCGTCACTGACGTCAGGCCGTCGCGCACCGCCGCCGCCACCCACCAGACTAGTCGGTGATGCAGTTCGGCCGGCAATTCGCTCCCCCCGACCGCCCCCTGCTCGTTCGCCACTCGCCGCCGACTTTCCGCCGCCAGCAGGGCCGAGGCGGCCGATGCAACCACGCTGTCCGGCACCCCCGCCAGCCTCACGAGCAAACTCGCCTCGTCGGGTTCGGCGACCTCGACCGGGAGCGACGCGGCGATCAGGTCATGCCGCACCCGCGCGATGAGTTCGTCCATGAGGTCTTCGTCGCGGAGCAGTCCAGCGCGTGTCAGCCGGTCGAGAACGCCCCCCGCCCGGGCCCTCAGCATCGCCTCGCCAGCCTGCGTCGCACCACCGCCCGCGAGCAATCGCGCCGCGTGCCGCCGGATATCCCATTCGATCGCACCAACGATCGCACCGAGGACCTGCGCGAGCATCAACCGCGTCCGGTCGTCGAGCCGTGCGTCCGCGTCGAGGAAGAAGTCCGCGATCGTTCCCGTCAGCCGCGCCTCCGCGCGCAGGCGCGCATCCTCCGCTCGCGCAACGGGATCATAGGGCGACACGAAGTCACGCACTGGGTCTGGACCGACCGACATGATCCCGTGCTTAGCCCCCGGACGTTAAGGTCCGCCTAAGGCGTCCGGCGAAGTCGCTCGATTACGACGGCCAGCGTGGCGGTCGCGTACACCGCGGTCACGCCGAGCCCGAAGACCGGAAACCCCAGGATCGCGAACAGCGCGACGATCAACAGATAGGCGGTCGGGCTTCCCCACCAAAGCTGCTGATCGCGTTCGAGGATCGCACGTTCGGCCAATGTGCCGATCGCGACGAGCGCGGTACCGATCGCCAACGCGGTGTTGTTCCCGGCATACCCGCTCACGAAGAACGCGAAGACCAGGATCGATGCCGCCGCCACGCCGCCGATCGCCAGGGTCTGCCCACCGGCCATCGGCGCATCGTCGCGCAGTCCGCTCAGCACGGAGCCCAGCGCCAAGGCTATGCACCCGACGAGCGACACGATCAGGCCGACCGACGGGAGTCCGACGCCGATCGTGACCAATCCGGCAACGCCCAGCGCGGCACCGACCGCCCCGACCGTCGTGCCGGCCGCACCACGATCGACCAGCAACGGCAACGCCAGCCGCGCGATCGGCGCCAGCACGAACCGGTCGAACCAGCCGCGCCGGCCCGACACGATCGTCATCAGCACGGCGCGCCCGCGTTCCTCCAGCGTGCGTGCCTGCCGCTCGATTCCGTGGCCACCGCGCACCGCATCGGTCGGCAACAGCACGTGCGCCGCGCGCGACTGCACGGCAAACCGCAGCAGCGAAGACTGGAGGTCGTAATCCTGCGGTAAGCCCGCCACTTCCGCGATCCGGCTCGAACTCAGCCGTGCCACACCGGCCCATGCCATCTGTCCGCCCACACGCTCGAACCCTGGCCCCGCATCGCTTTCGGGTACGACGAGCAGGCAGTCGCCGTCCTCGACCGCCATCGCCTTGACGATGGCGTCGGTGGTGACGAGCCCGTCGCCGAGCATCAGAACCGGTGCGAGCGGGTGAAGTTTCTCACCCGCTTCCATGGCCGATCGTACCGTGTCGACGCTGACGCCGCGGCGCCCGATCCGGTTGATCGCACCCAGCAATTCCGGCGTCATCCGCGCGACGACGATAATGATCTGCGAAACACCGGCGGCGATTAGCAACCGCGCCTGGTATTCGATCAACGTCACCCCGCTGAAGGGCAAGGTCGCAGCAAGACGATCGGGACGATCGTCGGCGTCGTGAATTGCAAATAATAGGCCGGCAAGCATCGCAGGCTGTTAGGCGGTACGCGTCGTCCTGCAAAGCCCGCGTTCGGCCAAACCGCCCTGCGTCAAGGCTCGGCTGGGCGTTACGGACGCAAAACCGTGCGGCGAAGTTCCTCAAATCGTCAGTACCGCGTCACTGTCGATGCGCGCCCCCCCGGCCAGGTCCGCGATACAGCAGGACCGCACGCCGTGCCGCCCTGCTTACCGGACGGATGAACGCGCGAAGATCGCATCATCCGTTTTGTCCGGCTGCAATCCATGATACTTCCGCAGTTCATGAACGGGGGTTCGTCAATGATCGGGTTTCGCGCGTCGGCAGCCAATGCCCATCCCATTCGCGCGGATATCGTGATGGATCCGGTGATAGAAGACATGTCCGACACCGCCACTGAGCCTAGTTTCGACCAAGCGTATCAGGAGCCTGCGCCCGAACGCGGTTCTTTATATGTTGGTATCGCGGTGGCGATCATAGCCGTCTGGCTGGTCGCCATGCTCTGGATTGCGCGCGGATCACTCGCGACGATCGCGCCCGTCGCGTTGGTTCAGTTCATCGCCGCACTGTGCAGTGTCCCCGCGCTCGTCGGCATCGTCTGGCTGCTCGCGATGCGGACCAGCCGCGCCGAGGCACACCGCTTCGGTATCACCGCGCAGGCGATGCGCGACGAGGCCGCGAGCCTGGAACGCACCGTCGCCGCACTGTCGAACACGATCGACGCCAACCGCCAGCACTTGGCCGAACAGCTGGATACGCTGATGGCGATGGGCGGCGGCGCGACCGAACAGCTCGCGGCGATCGGCCGCGGCATGGTGTCCGAGATCGATCAGGCGGCGGCACATGCGCGCAATCTCGCTACGTCGACGGCCGGCGCGCAGACCAGCCTCGGCGTGCTGATTGCCACTCTGCCGCGCGCGCAGGCCGATATCGATGACGTCGCCAAGCGCCTCGAACGCACCGGTCTGTCCGCCAGTGAACACGCCGCCGCGCTCGACGCGCAGATCGTCGCGCTTGCCGAACGCGGTCGCGATGCCGACACGATGGCCAGCGGTGCCGCGCAACGCCTCGCTGCACACATCGTCCGCATGGAAACCACCAGCCAGACCGCGGGCTCGCATCTCGAATCGGTCACCGGCGGCATGTCCGCCACGGTCGACGCTTTGCTCAACCGCACCGCCGACGCCGTCGACCACTCGCGCCGGGGCATTGCGGCGCAGGGCGAGGCGATGCTGGCGATGGTCGGCGCGAACCAGGCGACGCTCGACAGCGCCGCACGCGATAGCGCCGAAGCGCTCGCTCGCCGTATCGCCACTGTCGAAGACGCGATCGAACGCGTCGCGATCCGCCTCGACCTGCAACGCAGCGCCGGCGACCGGATCGTCGATGATCTCCACACCGGGCTGGGCGAGGTCGAGGCACGCATCGAACTGCTCCACCGCCATGGCACCGAGCGGACGCAAGACCTTGCCGCAACGATCGGCGCGCTCGGCGGCTCTGCCGACGCGATGACCGAAGCGCTGCGGGCCGGCGACGACATGGCGCACCGGACGATCGCGACGACCGAAACGCTGCTCGTCGCGCTCGATGCCGCTGCGCGCGAGATCGACGAGACCATGCCCAAGGCACTCAGCCGCCTCGATTCGCAAGTTCTCGCCAGCAAGACCATCGTCGTCTCTGCACGTCCCGAACTGCTCGCGCTGGTCACCGCGGCGGAGAGCACGCACGACGCGATCGAGGCGATTGCAGGTGTCATCGGCGAACAGCGCCATGTGCTCGACACGCTGTCGACCGACCTGCTCAACACGCTCAACACCGGTCGCGCGAAGGCAGATGCGCTGGGCCAGATGGTCGACGAGGCGATCGGCCGTACGCAGCATTTCGCCGAAGACGCCGCGCCGCAGTTGATCGAGGCGCTCCACCGGGTCCGCGAAACCGCTGCCGTCGCTGCCGACAAGGCCCGCGAGACGCTATCAAAGGTCATTCCGGAGGCCGCAGCCGCGCTTGAAGCCGCCAGCGCAGACGCGATGCGTCGCGCGACGAACGACACCGTCGAACGCCAGGTCAAGGCGCTTACCGATGCGACCGGCGTCGCGGTCGACGCGGCCACCGGCGCGACCGAACGCCTTGCGCGCGAAGTCCAGGCGATCGTCGACCAGACCGCGATCGTCGAGACGCGGCTTCAGGACGCGCGTGCGGAACGCGAAGACGCGGACCAGGACACGTTCGCCCGCCGTGTCTCGCTGCTCATCGAATCGCTTAACTCCGCCTCGATCGATATCACCAAGGCGATCGCGCCGGAGATATCCGACAGCGCCTGGGGCGCGTATCTCAAGGGCGACCGCGGCGTCTTCACGCGGCGCGCCGTCCGTATCCTCGACGCTAGCGAAGTCCGCGAGATCGCCGGCCTCTACGACGAGGACGAGATTTTCCGTGAGATGGTCAACCGCTACATCCACGACTTCGAAGCGATGCTCCGCACGATCCTGACGCAGCGCGACGGCTCGCCGCTCGGGGTGACGTTGCTGTCGTCGGACATGGGCAAGCTGTACGTGGCGCTGGCGCAGGCGATCGAGCGGCTGCGCTGAGCTGGACGGGAGTCTTCGACATGATCCAACGGCACCGCTGACGCGGCCCCTCGCCAGCGGAGCCATCCGCAGACCGGACTCAAGTTTCGAGGCTCTCATGCCAAGACTGAACACCAAGATTTGCGTTATCACCGGCGCCGCGCGTGGCATCGGCCGCGCGATCGCCGAGCGCTTCCATGACGAAGGCGGTGTCGTCATCCTCACCGATATCGACGAAACCGCTGGCGCAGAGGCGGCGGCGGCGATCGGCTGCCGGTTCCAGACGCTCGACGTCCGCGAAGAGATGGACTGGCAACGCCTCGCGGAAGTCGTTCCCGTCGCCGACATCGTCGTGAACAATGCGGGCGTCACCGGCTTCGAGCACGGGATGGTCGCGCACGATCCCGAACATGCGACCCTCGCCGCGTGGCGCGCGGTCCATACGGTCAATCTCGACGGCACGTTCCTCGGCTGCCGCTACGCGATCGGTGCGATGAAGGCAGCCGGCACGGGCTCGATCATCAACATCTCGTCGCGCTCCGGGCTGGTCGGCATCCCCCTCGCCGCGGCCTACGCGTCGTCCAAGGCGGCGATCCGCAATCACAGCAAAACGGTCGCGCTCTATTGCGCGCAGCAGGGCTGGAAAATCCGCTGCAACTCGATGCATCCCGCGGCGATCCTGACGCCGATCTGGGAACCGATGCTCGGGACGGGGCCGGATCGGGCCACCCGGATGGCTGCGCTGGTGACCGATACGCCGTTAAAGCGATTCGGCATGCCCGACGAGGTCGCCGCGGTCGCCGTCATGCTCGCGTCCGACGAAGCGACGTATATCACGGGCACGGAGATTAATATCGATGGCGGCCTATTGGCAGGCTCGGCCGCGTCGCCGGGGTAGGCCGGACTATAATTCCCCGATGGCGGGGGAGGATTTATCGCGTCACCATGTTCCCACGGTCGAACAGGTCGACGCTCTGCGGCGTGATCCACCCGTAATAATAGTTCAGCTGGAACAGCACGAACAACACCGTCGCCACGACGGTCACTCGCCACGCCGTCCGCCCCGAGCGAAACTCGTGCGGCGCGCTTTCGGCTTGGCCGGGGACGAGTTCGCCCCCGGCTTCACGCGTCGTGCGGACGCCGAACGGCAGGACCAGGAACACCGAGAACGACCAGAACAGGACGTAGATCGCGAGGGCCGAGGTCCAACGCACGGCCTCAGCCCTCGATCAGCAGGACGTCGACGATCGGCTGCTTGCCGGTCCAGCGCTTGGCTACCTTGCGCACCGCGAGGCGGATCTGCTCGCGCATCTTCTCGCTATCGCGCTTACCGCCGCGCACCGTGACGGCCGCCGCCTGGACTGCATCAGCAATGAACGCCGCGCGGTCTTCCTCGACCGGCACGCCCTGCACGCGGACCTGCGGCTGGCCGACCATCCGACCGTCCTTGCCGAGCGCCGCCGCGACCGAGATCTGGCCGTTGATCGCCAGCTTCCGCCGCTCGCTCAGCGTCGCGCCGTCCGCCGGCAAGATCACGTCGCCGTCGAGCACCAGGCGCCCGACCGTCGCATTACCGATCTTCGCCGGGCCCTTGGGCGCCAGGCGGATGATGTCGCCATTGCTCTGGACGATCGCGCGAGGAATGCCCTGTTCGAGGCCGAAGCGCGCATGCTCCATCATATGGCGCATCTCACCGTGCGTCGGCACCAGCACGTCAGGCCGCAGCCAGTCGTACATCTGCGCGAGTTCCGGCTGACCCGGGTGACCCGAGACATGGACGTGCGCCTGGCGCTCGGTCACCATGCGGATGCCCTTGGCCGCCAGCGTGTTCTGGATGCGCCCGATCTGGACCTCATTGCCCGGGATCTGCTTCGACGAGAAGATCACCGTGTCGTCGGCGTCGAGCGTGATCGTGTGGCTGCCATTGGCGACGCGCGCCAATGCCGCGCGCTCCTCGCCCTGGCCGCCGGTGGCGATGATCAGCACCTTGTTCTTGGGCAGGCGCATCGCTTCGTCGGGGCTGATCGTGTCGGGGAAATCCTTCAAATAGCCCGTCGCGCGCGCAACCTTGATGATCCGGTCGAGCGAGCGTCCGGTCACGCACAACTTGCGCCCGGTTTCCTTCGCGACTTCGCCAAACGTGTGCAGACGTGCCGCATTCGACGCGAAGCTGGTGATCATCACCCGGCCCTTGGCCTTGCTGACCTCCTCGAACAGTCCCTTGCGGACCGTGCTCTCGCTGCCCGATGCAGTGGTATTGAAGATGTTGGTCGAATCGCAAACGAGAACGTCGACGCCCTTGTCGCCGATCGCCATGAAGCCCTCGGGCTTGGTCGGGTTGCCGATCACCGGGTTGGCATCGAGCTTCCAGTCGCCGGTGTGGAACACGCGACCATAAGGCGTGTCGATGAGCAGCGCGTTCGCCTCGGGGATCGAATGCGACATCTCGACAAAGGTGAAGCCAAACGGCCCGAGCTGGAAGTTGCCGCCCATCGGGATCATCTTGAGCTTTACGCGGTTGGCGATGCCCTCTTCCTCGAGCTTGCCGCGGATCAGCCCCATCGTAAACGGGGTCGCGTAGATCGGTACGCCAAGGTCTTCGGCGAGATACGGCAGCGAGCCGATATGATCCTCATGCCCGTGCGTGATGACGATGCCGAGAAGGTCATCGATCCGGTCCTCGATAAAGGACAGGTCGGGCAGGATCACGTCGACGCCGGGATATTGCGGATCGGCAAAGGTAATGCCGAGATCCACCATCACCCACTTGCCCTGGCAGCCGTACAGGTTGACGTTCATGCCGATTTCGCCGGAGCCGCCTAGGCCACAGAAAAGCAGTTCGTTCTTCGGAGTCATTGATTACTTTCAGGATTACACAGGAATATGGCCCTCAGGCCGGTGGCGCGAGCCAAATGGCCCTAGATATGGTGACGGTCCCACATCATCGCCAGCCCCTGGATCGTCAGGTCGGCTTCGATGACGTCGAACACGTCGGTCTGTTTCTCGAATAACGTGGCAAGGCCGCCGGTCGCGACGACCTTCACGGGGCGGCCGATCTCGCGCTTCATGCGCGCGACCAGCCCCTCGATCATCGCGACATAGCCCCAATAGATGCCGATATGCATCTGCGACACGGTGTTGAGCCCGATGACGCTGATATCGGTCGGCGCCTCGATCGCGATCCGCGGCAGCTTGGCAGCCGCGGTGACGAGCGCGTCGAGCGACAGGTTGATGCCCGGCGCGATGATCCCGCCCTTGTACGCGCCGCTATAGTCGACGACGTCAAACGTGGTCGCGGTGCCGAAATCGATGACGATCAGGTCGCCGGGGTGCAGCGCATGCGCCGCGATCGTGTTGACCGCGCGGTCGGCACCGAGCGACGCCGGCTCGTCGACGTCGATCGCGATCCCCCATTCGACCGGGGCATGTCCCGCGATCAACGCCTCGGTGCCGAAATATTTGGACGCGAGCACCTGGAGATTGTGTAGCGCGCGCGGGACGACGGTGGCGACGATTACGCCCTTGACTGCGGTGCGATCATGCCCGCCGAGCTGCATCAGCTGGCTCAGCCACACCGCATATTCGTCCGCCGTCCGCCGCGGGTCCGTCGCGATCCGCCAGCGCGCGACGATTTCGCCGCTCTCGACGAGCGCGAATACGACATTGGTATTGCCGGCATCGATCGCGAGCAGCATCAGCGGGGCCTCAAAGCAAGAAGACGTCGGCAGCGTGAATGACACGCCGCTCACCAGACGCCAAGCGGAGGATGAGCGCGCCATCGGTATCGAGCCCGACGAACAGGCCATCGATGCCGCTCCCGTCGGGCAGGCGGGCGGTCAGCGCGGTGCCGGCAGGATGCGCGCAGTCGACCCAGCGCTCCCGCACCGGCGCAATGCCTTCGGTGCGCCAGCGACCGATCCACCGCGCGACGCTGTCGGCGAGAATATCGAGGAACATCGCCGGATCGACGTCCACGCCATGCGCCGCGAGGTCGGTCGTCGCGCGGTCGGCAAGATCGGGATGATGCGCGATATTGACGCCATAGCCGACGATCACCGCATCATCCGCGCGTTCGAGCAGGATGCCCGACAGCTTGGCGTCCGCGAGCAACAGGTCGTTCGGCCACTTGAGGACCAGCGTGGCACTCGCGTCGGTCGTGCCCTGGCAGATCCCCGCAACCAGGAAAGTCGACACGGTCTCCTGAAGCGCAACCGCGGCGACCAGCGCAAGGCTGGCGGCCGGCGGGTCGGTCGGGCGCAAGCGGACGAGCGTGCTCGCGTACAGGTTACCCTCAGGCGACTGCCACTCGCGGCCGAGACGCCCCCGCCCCCCAGTCTGCCGGATCGCACGCAGCCAAAGACCATCCTCGGCCCCGCCCCGTGCAAGCTCCAGCAGGTCCGCGTTAGTCGATCCTGTCTCCGCGACGGTTCGGATGATGCTCAGAACAGCGCCCGTGCGGCCGCCATCGTCCACGCGCCAAGCACGGGGATGAGGAGGTAACCGGCCGGCGAGACGAACACGGCGGCGACGGCGACAAGGCCGCCCTCGACCTTGCTCTCCATCGGCGCGAACGCCGGAGCCGGATCGTCGAAGTACATCGTCTTGACGACGCGCAGGTAATAATAGGCGCCGATCACCGAGGCGGCGATGCCGACAACTGCCAGCGGGAACAGACCGGCGTCGACCGCCGCGCTGAACACCGCGAACTTCGCGTAGAAGCCGAACAGCGGCGGGATGCCAGCCAGGCTGAACATGAAGATCGCGAGCGCCGCTGCGAGCGCGGGCTTTGTTCGTGACATGCCCGCGAGGCTGTCGATCGTCTCGATCGGCTGGCCATCGTCGCCGCGCATCTGCACTACGACCAGGAACGAGCCCAGCGTCATAGCGACATAGATCGTCAGGTACATCAGCACGCCCGACACGCCCTCCGGCGTCCCCGCCGCAAGCCCGACCAGCGCGAAGCCGACATTGTTGATCGACGAGTAAGCGAGCAGCCGTTTGATGTTGGTCTGGCCGATCGCGGCCACCGCACCCAGGACGATCGACGCGAGCGCCGCGAAGATCACGATCTGGCGCCACTGGTCGGTCGCCGGGCCCATCGCATCGACCGCTACCCGCACCGCCATTGCAAGCGCCGCGACCTTGGGGGCCGAGGCGAAGAACGCGGTAACGGGCGTCGGTGCGCCCTCGTACACGTCAGGCGTCCACATGTGGAACGGTACCGCACTGATTTTGAACGCGAGCCCTGCGAACACGAACACCAGACCGAACAGCAAGCCCAACGACTTGGTGCCGGCATAGGCATCGGCGATGCCCGAGAACAACGTCGTACCGCTGAACCCGTAGACCAGCGAGATGCCGTACAGCAGGATGCCGCTGGCAAGCGCGCCGAGCACGAAGTATTTAAGGCCCGCTTCCGCCGACCGTCCGTCGCGCCGCATGAAGCTGGCGAGGACATAGGCGGCAAGGCTCTGTAGCTCGAGACCGACATAGAGAGTCAGCATGTCGCTGGCCGAAACCATGATGCCCATGCCGCAGGCCGACAACAGGATCAGCACCGGATATTCCGGGCGCAGATCGTCGCCGTGCGAGCGCGCGAAGAAGCTCGGCGCCATGATGATCGCCACCGCCGAGGCGATGTAGATCAGCACCTTAGCGAACGCCCCGAAGGCGTCGGCACGGTACAGGCCGTCGAACGCATAGCCGCCCGACGACGCCGGACCGACCAGCGCGATCCCTGCGCCCACCAGGACGAACACGGATGCGATCGACACGGCGCGCGTGGACTTGTCCCCGCCCCAAGCCGAAACGAGCATCAGCGCGATCGCCCCCAGCGCGAGCACCAGTTCGGGCAACGTCATTGCAATATTAGCGGCGTAGTTCATCAGTGTGCCTCCCCGTGCGCGGCGTCATGCACGGTGGCGGGCTTCCCCGCAGTTGGGTTCGAATCGCTGGCGGGCTTGGCGCGGTCGACGCGGGCGACCAGCACGCTGACGTCCTTGCGCATCGGTGCCAGGAAGCTCTCCGGATACACACCCATCCACAGCACGACGGCCGCGATCGGGGCGAGCAACCAGAATTCGCGTGCCGACAGATCGACCATCTCGCGAACCTCGTCCGACTTGATCTCGCCGAACACCACGCGACGGTACAGATACAGCATATACGCAGCACCAAGGATGATGCTGGTCGTGCAGAGCAAAGCGGTCCAGGTCGAGACCTGATACGTGCCCATCAGCGACAGGAACTCGGCGACGAAGCCGCTCGTGCCCGGCAGCCCGATCGACGCCATCGTGAAGAACAGGAACAGGATCGCATAGCGCGGCATGTTGATCGCGAGGCCACCATAGCGCGAGATCTCGCGGGTATGGAGCTGGTCGTAGATCACGCCGACGCACAGGAACAACGCACCCGATACCAGCCCGTGGCTGAGCATCATGATCATCGCGCCCTCGATACCCTGCCGGTTGAACGCGAAGAGGCCGATCGTGACGATCGCCATATGCGCGACCGACGAATAGGCGATCAGCTTCTTCATGTCCGACTGCACGAGCGCGACGAGCGACGTGTAGATCACCGCGACCGCCGACAGGCCAAATATCAGCCAGGTCAGCTGGCCCGACGCTTCGGGAAACATCGGCAGCAGGAAGCGCAGGAAGCCGTATCCGCCGAGCTTCAGCAGCACGCCCGCCAGGATAACCGACCCTGCGGTCGGCGCCTGGACGTGCGCGTCGGGCAACCAGGTATGAACCGGCCACATCGGCATCTTGACCGCGAACGACGCGAAGAACGCCAGCCACAGCCAGGTCTGCACATGCGCCGGGAAGTCGTAGTTCATCAGCGCCGGGATGCTCGTCGTGCCCGCGGTCTTCGCCATGTAGAGCATGGCAATGAACATCAGGACCGAGCCGAGCAGCGTGTACAGGAAGAACTTGTACGACGCGTAGATCCGGTTCGCGCCACCCCAGATGCCGATGATCAGGTACATTGGGATCAGGCCGGCTTCGAAGAACACGTAGAACAGGAACAGGTCCTGTGCCGCGAACGTGCCGATCATCAACACTTCGGTGAACAGGAACGCGGCCATGTACTCGGGGACCCGCGTCGTGATCGAGCGCCAGCTGGCACCGATGCAGATCGGCATCAGGAACACGCTGAGCATGATCAGCATCAGCGCGAAGCCGTCGATGCCGAGCGACCAGCCGAACGGGCCGAAGATGCCGGGGGCATGCTCGACGAACTGCCACTGCGCGCCGCCGATATCGTAGTTCATCCACAGCATGATGCCGAGAACGAAGTCGACAAGCGTCGCCGCCAGCGCGAGCATCCGTGCCATGTTCGCCGAAACGAACAGGCACGCGACCGCTGCGATCATCGGGACCGCGATCAGGACGGAGAGGATAGGAAAGCCGGTCATTACAGTCCGATCGCCCAGGTTACGGCTGCGGTCAGGCCGATCAGCATGACGAAAGCATAGGTGTAGAGGTATCCCGTCTGGAAGCGGTTGGCGACGCGCGCGCCGATCTGGACGACCCAGGCCGAGCCGTCGGGCCCGAACCGGTTGATCGTCTTCTCGTCGCCACGGTGCCACAGGAAGCGGCCGATCGCGAACGCCGGACGGACGAAGATCAGGTCGTACAGCTCGTCGAAATACCACTTATGCAGCAGGAAGTCGTAGAGCACGCCGAACTGTTCGACGACCTTGGCCGGGAACGTCGGTGCCTTGATATAGGCGTACCACGCGGTCAGCAGGCCGAGCAGCATGGTGATCGTCGCCGACAGCTTGATGAGCAACGGCACGCCGTGCATCTCGTGCATGAGATGTTCGCGGAACGCGAGCGCGCCTTTCCAGAACTCTTCGCCCGAACTGGGCTCGATGAAGTAGCCGTGGAACACGAAGCCAGCCAGCACCGCACCGATCGACAGAACGATCAGCGGGATCAGCATCGGCAGCGGGCTCTCGTGGGGGTGATACCCGCCGTCACCCTCGGCAACCGCATGCGCGGCGTCGTGATGATCGTGCGGCGCATGCCCTGCGTCCTCGGCCTTGGCCGGGTTCGCGTGATGGTCGTCCGCATGATGCGCGTCGTGCGCATGGTCGTCATGGCCGTGAGCATCGTGAAGCGCATGCTGGATATGCTCCGACGCGGCCCAGCGCGGCTTGCCCCAGAAGGTCAGGAACATCACGCGCCACGAATAGAAGCTGGTCAGCAGCGCGACGAGCACACCGACGAACCACACGCCCGGCTGACCCGCAGCCCAGCTCGCTTCGATGATCGCATCCTTCGAATGGAAGCCGGCAAAGCCGATCGCGGTGTTGCCGAAGATGCCGGGGATGCCGACGCCGGTGATCGCGAGCGTACCCGCCATCATGCCCCAGAACGTTACCGGGATCTTCTTACGCAGCCCGCCATAATAGCGCATGTCCTGCTCGTGGTGCATCGCATGGATGACCGAGCCGGCGCCGAGGAAGAGCAGCGCCTTGAAGAACGCGTGCGTGAACAGGTGGAACATCGCCGCGCCGTATGCGCCCACACCGGCTGCGAAGAACATGTAGCCGAGCTGCGAACAGGTCGAATACGCGATCACGCGTTTGATGTCGGTCTGGACGAGGCCGCAGGTCGCCGCGAACAGGCAGGTCGCGGCACCGACCGAGGTGACCACGGTCAGCGCGACCGGGCTCATCTCGAACATCGGCGACAGGCGGCAGACCATGAAGACGCCGGCGGTGACCATCGTCGCCGCGTGGATCAACGCCGACACCGGCGTCGGGCCTTCCATCGCGTCCGGCAGCCAGGTGTGCAGGCCGAGCTGCGCCGACTTGCCCATCGCGCCGACGAACAGCAGCAGGCAGAGCACCGTCATCGTGTCGAAGCGGTAGCCGAGGAAGCCGAGCGTCGCGCCGGCCATGCCGGGTGCGGCCGCGAGGATCTCGGGGATCGAGACCGTGCCGAACACCAGGAACGTGCCGAAGATACCAAGCATGAAGCCCAGATCGCCGACGCGGTTGACGACGAACGCCTTGATCGCGGCGGCACTGGCGGACGGCTTGCGGAACCAGAACCCGATCAGGAGGTAGGATGCCAGACCCACGCCTTCCCAGCCGAAGAACATCTGTACCAGGTTGTTCGCGGTCACGAGCATCAGCATCGCGAAGGTGAAGAGCGACAGATACGCGAAGAACCGCGGCTGGTCGGGATCCTCGTCCATATAGCCCCAGCTATACAGATGGACGAGCGCCGACACCGAGGTGACGACCACGAGCATCACCGCGGTCAGCGCATCGACCCGCAGCGACCACGCGACGTTCATGTCGCCCGAATGGATGAAGTCGAGCAGCGGCGCGACGGTCGCGGTGCTCGTGCCCGAGAGGAAACCGATGAAGATCGGCCAGGACAACGCGCACGAACCGAACAATGCGGCCGTGGTGACGAGTTTCGCCGGCACGTTGCCGATCGCGCGATTGCCGAACCCGGCAATGATCGCGGCCAGTAACGGCAGGAAGACGATAAGCTGGATCAACCGTATTACCCCTTCATCCGGTTGACGTCGTCGACCGCGATGGTGCCGCGACCGCGGAAATAGATGACGAGAATGGCGAGGCCGATCGCGGCTTCACCCGCGGCGACCGTCAGCACGAACATCGCGAACACCTGTCCGACCAGATCGTGGAGGAACGCCGAGAACGCGACGAGATTGATGTTCACCGCCAGCAGGATCAGCTCGATCGCCATCAGGATGACGATGAGGTTCTTGCGGTTCAGGAAGATGCCGAGCACCCCCATCGTGAACAGGATCGCCGCGACGACCAGATAATGGACGAGACCGATCGTCACAGTTCGACTCCTACTTCGTCATGCCGGGCTTGTTCCGGCATCCACCGGTCCGCAAGCTCAGCAGCCGATGGATCAAGCGCAACAGTGGCCCCCGGAACAAGTCCGGGGTGACGGAGGGAAGCGATCATATCTCGACGCCCCCGCCAACGGTTGGCTGGGCGTTGCGCGTGGCATCCTGCGGACGCCGCGCGTTCTGGCGGCTGATGTTCTGCGCCTTGACGCCGCCACGCTGACGGTGAGTCAGCACGATCGCACCGATCATCGCAACGAGCAGAACAAGCCCTGCCCCCTCGAACACGAACAGATAGCGCGTGTAGAGCAGGTTCCCGATCGCCTGGATGTTGGGCACGGCGTCGTCAATCGGCGCCGCACGACGTGCCAGCTGGATTGGCCCGGTGCTCCAGGCCCCGATCGCGATCATGACCTCGGCGGCCAGCGCCACGGCGAGCGCGAGACCGATCCCGAAATAGCGGGCAACGCCGGCGCGCATCTCGGTGAAATCGATGTCGAGCATCATGACGACGAACAGGAACAGCACCGCGACCGCACCGACATACACGATGACGAGCAGCATCGCGATGAACTCGGCACCGACCAGGATCATCAGGCCCGCCGCGTTGAAGAACGCGAGGATCAGCCACATCACCGAATGGACCGGGTTGCGCGACGCGATCGTCAGCGCACCGCTGAGGACCACAACGAACGCGAAGAGGTAAAAGGCTAGGGCCTGGATCACAGCATCACCGTCACCGCAGCGAAAGCTGGGGTCTTTGCGTTGGTGGGCGCGCCCGCGTGGCACGAGATCCCAGCCTGGGCTGGGACGACGGAGGTAATCTGTATCATCGTCCGGCGCGCTTAACGGTACGGCGCATCGGCGGCAAGGTTCGCCGCGATCGCGCTTTCCCAACGGTCGCCATTATCGAGCAATTTCGACTTGTCGTAGATCAGCTCTTCGCGCGTCTCGGTCGAAAATTCATAGTTCGGCCCCTCGACGATCGCATCGACCGGGCACGCCTCGGCGCACAGGCCGCAGAAGATGCACTTGGTCATGTCGATGTCGTAGCGCGTCGTCCGGCGCGAACCGTCGTCGCGTGGCTCGGCCTCGATCGTGATCGCCTGGGCGGGGCAAACCGCCTCGCACAGCTTGCACGCGATGCACCGCTCTTCGCCATTGGGATAGCGACGCAGCGCATGCTCGCCCCGGAACCGCGGCGACACCGGGTTGCGCTCGTACGGATAGTTGATCGTCGCTTTCTCCTTGAAGAAATAGCGAAGCGTCAACGCGTGCGCCTTCACGAATTCCCACAGGGTAAACGACTTGATGATCTGAGCGACGCTCATGAACCCACTCCAACACGCATCAGCATCAACACGCCCGACACGAGGAAAACCCAGAACAGCGAGACGGGCAGGAAAATCTTCCAGCCGAGCCGCATCAGCTGATCGTAGCGATAGCGCGGCACGGTCGCCTTCACCCAGCTGAATAGGAAGAAGAAGAACAGGATCTTGGCGAACAGCCAGATGATCCCCGGCACGTAATAGAGCGGCGCCCAGTCGACCGGGGGCAGCCAGCCGCCCCAGAACAACGTCGCGTTGAGCGCGCACATCAGCAGCACGTTGGCGTATTCGCCGAGCCAGAACAGCGCGAACGACATCGACGAATATTCGGTCTGATACCCGGCGACGAGCTCGCTCTCCGCCTCGGTCAGATCGAACGGTGCGCGCTGCGTTTCGGCCAGTGACGAGATGAAGAACATCACCGCCATCGGGAACATCAGCGGATTCAGGATATACCCGTTAAAGAACCAGACGTGCGACTTCTGCGCCATCACGATCGCCGAAAGGTTGAAGCTGCCAGTCCACAGCACGACCGAGATCAGGATGAAGCCGATCGCGACTTCATACGACACCATCTGCGCGGCGGCACGAAGCGCCGAGTAGAACGGATATTTCGAGTTCGACGCCCAGCCCGACAGGATGATCCCGTATACGCCAAGCGACGACGCCGCGAGCACGTAGAGCAGCCCGACATTGATGTCCGCGAGGACGACGCCGACGCCAAACGGCACCACCGCCCACACGATCAGCGCGACCGTGAAGGTGATGATCGGTGCCAGCAGGAACAGGGTACGGTTGGCGGCTGCAGGAACGATCGTCTCCTGCAGGAACACCTTCAGACCGTCGGCAAAGCTCTGCAGCAGGCCGAACGGACCGACGACATTGGGGCCGCGACGCAGCGCCATCGCCGCCCAGATCTTACGATCGGCATAGATGATCATCGCGACCGCCAGCATCAGCGGCAGGGCGATCACGAGGATGTCGATGATCGTCGCGACGAAATACGCCCAGTTATAGCCGAGCGAGGATTCGAACCAGGAGATCATTCGGCCGCCTCCGCAAAGTCTTCCCCGTGGAGAAGTTCAGCCGAGCAGCGCTGCATCGTCGGCGATGCGCGGCAGATCGCGTTGGTCAGGTAGAAGTCCTTGATCGGATAGCCGGCGAGAACGCCCTGCCCTTCACCGTCGAGCGACGGCACGGACCAGTCGAACGTCGCCAGCGCCTGATGACGCAGCGCAGGAACGGCCGTGTACATCTCTTCACGAAGCCCCTCGAAACTGTCGAACGGCAGCGTGTGGCCGAGCGTGTCGGACAGCGCGCGGAAGATCGACCAGTCGTCGCGCGCATCGCCGGGGGCGAACACCGCACGCTCGCCGCGCTGAACGCGACCTTCGAGATTGACCCACGTCCCCGACTTCTCGGCATAGGTGACACCCGGCAGGATGACGTCGGCAGCCGCGGCACCCTTGTCGCCGTGATGCCCCACGAACACCTTGAAGCCCGCGAACTGACTGAAATCCACCTCGTCCGCGCCGAGGAAGAAGCCGAGCTTCGCCCCCATCACGTCGGCGATCCCGCCCGTCTGTGCATAGCCGAGCATCAGCCCGCCCATCCGCGAGGCCGCCATGTGAACGACATTGAAGCCGTTCCAATCCGCCTTCACGAGACCCAGCGTGTCGACGAGCTTCAGTGCAGCCGCATGGCCACCCTTCAGCGCGCCGCCACCGACGATCACCATCGGGCGCTCCGCTTTCGCGAAAGCCTCAGTCACCGCCTCGGGCAGCTTACCGAGCAGCGCCAAATCGTCGCCGAGCCACTCGGCCTTGTACGTCAGGTCCGTCTCCGGCCCGATCGCGAAGACCTTCGCGCCCCTCTTGATCGCCTTGCGCACCCGCGTGTTCACCAGCGGCGCTTCCCAGCGCAGGTTGGTGCCCACCAGCAGGATCGCGTCGGCACGTTCGGTGCCGGCGATCGTCGTGTTGAAATTCACCGCGGCGATGCTCGACGTGTCATAGGCCATGCCGGTCTGGCGGCCTTCGAGCATCGTCGAGCCCATCTTCGCGAGCAGCGCCTTCGCGGCATACATCGTCTCGCAATCGACGAGATCGCCGGCAACCGCAGCGACGCTGGCGCCAGCGTCCACCGCCTTGATCGCCGCAAAAGCCTCATCCCACGTCGCGGGGACGAGCTTGCCGTTCACGCGGACATAGGGCTTGTCGAGACGACGGCGCACGAGACCGTCGATCGCGTGGCGCGTCTTGTCGGTCGCCCACTCCTCGTTCACGTCCTCGTTGATCCGCGGCACGCAACGCAGCACCTGGCGACCACGGCTGTCGAGCCGGATGTTGGTGCCGACCGCGTCCATCACGTCGATCGTCAGAGTCTTGCGCAACTCCCAAGGCCGAGCCTCGAACGCGTACGGCTTCGACGTCAGCGCACCCACCGGGCACAGATCGACGACGTTGCCGCTCAGCTCGCTCTTGACCGCATTTTCGAGATACGAGGTGATCTGCATGTCCTCGCCGCGGAAGATCGCACCGATCTCCTCGACGCCGGACACTTCCTCGGCGAACCGGATGCAGCGCGTGCACTGGATGCAGCGGGTCATCACCGTCTTCACGATCGGACCCATATATTTCTCGGTGACCGCGCGCTTGTTCTCGTCATAGCGCGAATGGCCGCGGCCATAGGCGACCGACTGGTCCTGAAGATCGCACTCGCCGCCCTGATCGCAGATCGGGCAATCGAGCGGATGGTTGATCAGCAGGAACTCCATGATGCCCTCGCGGGCATTCTTGACCATCGGCGAGTTGGTGAAGATCTCCTGCTTGTCCGCCGCCGGCAGTGCGCACGACGCCTGCGGCTTGGGCGGACCAGGCTTCACCTCGACCAGGCACATCCGGCAATTGCCGGCGATGCTCAGGCGCTCATGATAACAGAAACGCGGGATCTCCTTGCCGGCAAGCTCGCACGCCTGCAGCACGGTGGCACCCTGCGGCACCTCGATCTCTACGCCATCGACTTTGACTAAGGGCATTACTCTGCGGCTTCCATCATCGGCGCGGTGTCGCCACCACGCTCACGGATACGGCGTTCCATCTCGGGGCGGAAATGCTTGATCAGTCCCTGGATCGGCCACGCTGCGGCGTCGCCGAGCGCGCAGATCGAGTGACCCTCGACCTGCTTGGTGACCTGCTGGAGCATGTCGATCTCGGACAGTTCGGCGTCGCCGGTCCGCATCCGCTCCATCACGCGCCACATCCAGCCGGTGCCCTCGCGGCACGGCGTGCACTGGCCGCAGCTCTCATGCTTGTAGAAATACGAGATGCGGCTGATCGCGCGGACGATGTCGGTCGACTTGTCCATGACGATGATCGCCGCGGTGCCGAGGCCCGAGCCGACCGCCTTCAGGCCGTCGAAATCCATCGCGCAGTCCATGATCTGCGCGGCGGGCACCAGCGGCACGGACGAGCCGCCCGGGATCACCGCGAGCAGATTGTCCCAGCCGCCACGAATGCCACCGCAATGCGTCTCGATCAGGTCGCGGAACGAGATGCTCATCTCTTCCTCGACGACGCACGGCTTGTTAACATGGCCGCTGATCTGGAACAGCTTCGTACCGCGGTTGTTCTCCGCGCCGAAGCTGGAGAACCACGCCGCACCACGCCGCAGGATCGTCGGCGCGACGGCGATCGACTCCACGTTGTTGACCGTCGTCGGGCAGCCATAGAGCCCGGCACCTGCCGGGAATGGCGGCTTCAGCCGCGGCTGGCCCTTCTTCCCCTCGAGGCTTTCGAGCATCGCGGTCTCTTCGCCGCAGATATACGCGCCGGCACCCCGGTGCACGAACACGTCGAAGTCGTAACCCGACCCGCACGCATTCTTGCCGATGAAGCCGCGATCATACGCCTCGGCGACCGCTGCGAAGAGCGTCTCGGCCTCCCGGATATATTCGCCGCGAATGTAGATATACGCGGCGCGCGCGCGCATCGCGAACCCGGCGATTAGCGCACCCTCGATCAGCTTGTGCGGATCGTGGCGGATGATCTCGCGATCCTTGCAGCTGCCAGGCTCGGATTCATCGGCGTTGATGACGAGGAAGTTCGGCCGGTCGGGCTTCGGCTCCTTGGGCATGAACGACCATTTCGTGCCGGTCGGGAACCCTGCCCCGCCGCGGCCACGCAGACCCGACGCCTTCATCACGTCGATGATCGCGTCCTGGCCTAGCGCCATCAGGTCCTTGGTATTGTCCCAATCGCCGCGCATGATCGCTGCGTCGACATTCCACGGCTGGAAACCGTAGAGATTGGTGAAGATGCGGTCCTTGTCGGCGAGCATCAGGCCCACTCCCCCCGGTAATCGTGGTTCGCGTCGACCATCGCCTTCAGCGAAGTCGGGCCGCCTTCGGGGCAGCTCGCACGCCGACCGAATTGCGGACCCGGTGTCGGGTGCCCGCCATTGGCCAGCGCCTCGAGGATCTCGGTCGTCTTGTCGTAATCGAGATCTTCGAAATTATCATCGTTGATCTGAACCATCGGCGCATTCGCGCACGTGCCGAGGCACTCGACCTCAGTCAGCGTGAACATGCCGTCCGGCGTCGTACCGCCCTTGACCAGACCGCGGTTCTTGCACGCCGCCAGAACGTCGTCCGACCCGCGCAGCATGCACGGCGTCGTGCCGCAGACCTGCACATGGAAGCGACCGACCGGCGCCAGATTGAACATCGTGTAGAAGGTCACGACCTCGTACACGCGCATATACGGCACACCGATCGCCCGCGCGACGAACTCGATCACCGGCACCGGCAACCAGCCCTGCGTCTGCGTTTCCGCACCGACCTGGCGCTGGGCGAGGTCAAGGAACGGGATCGACGCCGACTGTTCGCGACCCTTCGGGTAGCGACCGAGGATTTCGTTCGCCTTCACCTGGTTTTCGTCCGTCCACGCGAACGAGCCCCAGCGTGCGCGGGTCTCGGCCTCGTCGGGAATTTTCGGAGCTTCAGCCATTAGCGGTCACACTCACCAAAAACGATATCCATCGCGCCGAGGATCGCGGTCGTATCCGCCAGCATGTGGCCCTTCGCCATGAAGTCGAATGCCTGCAGATGTGAGAACGCGGTCGGCCGGATCTTGCAGCGATACGGCTTGTTGCTGCCGTCAGCGACCAGATACACGCCGAACTCGCCCTTGGGGCTCTCGGTCGCGACATAGACATCGCCGGCGGGCACATGGAAGCCCTCGGTGTAAAGCTTGAAGTGATGGATCAGCGCTTCCATCGACTGCTTCATCTCGGCACGCTTGGGCGGCACGACCTTGCGATCGAGCGACGCGATCGGCCCTTCCGGCATCTCGCGCAGGCACTGCTTCATGATCCGCGCGGACTGACGCACTTCCTCGACGCGCACCATGAACCGGTCATAGCAATCGCCGCGCGTGCCGACCGGCACCTCGAAGTCCATCTTGGCGTACACATCGTAGGGCTGCGACTTGCGCAGATCCCAGGCGATGCCTGAACCACGGATCATCGGGCCGGAGAAGCCCCATTTGATCGCGTCGTCACGGCTCACGACCGCGATGTCGACGTTGCGCTGCTTGAAGATGCGGTTGTCCGCGACCAGCGAGATCGCGTCCTCGAACAGCCGCGGCAGGCGCGTGTCGAGCCAGTCGCCGATATCGGCGAGCAGCTTGAGCGGCGCATCCTGGTGCACGCCACCGGGACGGAAATAGTTGGAATGCATGCGCGCGCCAGATACGCGCTCGAAGAAGTTCATGCAGTCTTCGCGGATCTCGAACAGCCACAGGTTGGGCGTCATCGCGCCGACGTCCATGACGTGGCTGCCGAGGTTCAACATGTGGTTCGAGATGCGCGTCAGCTCGGCGAAGAACACCCGCAAATACTGCGCGCGCTCCGGCACTTCGAGGTCGAGTAGCTTCTCGACCGCCAAGACCCAGCTATGCTCCATACACAGCGGCGAGCAGTAATCGAGGCGATCGAAATACGGCAGCGCCTGCGTGTACGTCTTGTACTCGATCAGCTTCTCGGTGCCGCGGTGAAGCAGCCCGACATGCGGATCGACCCGCTCGACGATCTCGCCATCGAGCTCCATGACAAGGCGCAACACACCGTGCGCCGCGGGATGCTGCGGACCGAAATTGATCGTGTAGTTCTGGATCGTGACGTCGCCGGTCGTCGGATCGGCAGCGTCGGCTTCACCGAGAAGCTCTTCGACATACAGACTCACTGGTTCTGTCCTCCGCCCTTGGTCGGAATGACATCCGACTCCACGGGCTTGTCCCGCTTTTGGTTGCCCGGATCGGGCTCGCCAGCACCGCTTTGCCCGGTGTGCTGAACGTCCTTCTTGGCATAGGGCTCGCTGGGCGCGGTCGGCACCTTGGTCGGCGTCTGTGCAGCGTCCGCTTTGGCGATCGCGTCGGCCGACAACGGCGTCTGTGCGCCCTTCGCCTGCGGCAACGCACCCTTCTCGTCACCCGGCAGAACATACTCCGCGCCCTCCCAGGGGGACATGAAGTCGAACGTGCGGAAATCCTGTGCCAGCTGCACCGGCTCGTACACGACGCGCTTCGCCTCTTCCGAATAGCGCAGCTCGACAAAGCCCGTCAGCGGGAAGTCCTTGCGCTGCGGATGGCCGCGAAAGCCGTAATCGGTCAGGATGCGACGCAGGTCCGGGTTACCGCTGAACAGCACGCCGTACATGTCATATACTTCGCGCTCGAGCCAACCCGCGACCGGCCAGATGCCCGTCACCGACGGCACCGGCTTTTCCTCGTCGGTCGCGACGTTCACACGCAACCGGTGATTCCGCGTCAGCGACAGCATGCAATAGACCACCTCGAACCGCTCTGTGCGATCCGGATAATCCACGCCGGCGATCTCCATGAGCTGCTGATAGGCAAGCCCGGGCGTATCGCGCAGCGCGATCATCGCATCATACAGATCCTCGCGGCGAACGTGCAACGCGACCTCGCCGACATGGTCGACCGCGTCGAGCAGCATGCCGCCAAGCGCAGCGCGTGCCGCGTCGATCACACCGTCGTTCGACGCATAAGCTGGTGCGGGTGCCCTCACCGTTCGATGCTCCCGGACCGCCGGATCTTACGCTGCAACTGCATGATGCCGTAGAGCAACGCTTCCGCGGTCGGCGGGCAACCGGGGACATAGATATCCACCGGCACGATCCGATCACAGCCACGCACGACGCTGTAGCTATAATGATAATAGCCGCCGCCGTTCGCGCACGATCCCATCGAGATCACGTATTTCGGCTCCGACATCTGGTCGTAGACCTTGCGCAGTGCCGGTGCCATCTTGTTGCACAGCGTCCCCGCGACGATCATCACGTCCGACTGGCGCGGGCTGGCGCGCGGTGCGGCGCCGAACCGCTCGAGATCGTAGCGCGGCATGTTGACGTGGATCATCTCGACCGCGCAGCAGGCGAGCCCGAACGTCATCCACCACAGCGAGCCGGTACGGGCCCACTGAAACAATTCCTCGGTCGAGGTGACCAGAAAACCCTTGTCGGTCAGTTCACCGTTGAGGCCGTCGAAAAACCCCTGGTCGGGCGGCACGATGGCGCCACCGCCGGCGGGTGCCAGCAAACCATTTTGGGGCGTGAGCTCTACTCCCAATCGAGTGCTCCCTTCTTCCATGCATAGGCGAGGCCGAGGGCCAGTTCGCCGATAAAGACCATCATCGAAATCCACGCGGTCCAGCCGAGCGTGAAGACCGAGACGGCCCAGGGATACAGGAACGCCGCCTCGAGATCGAAGATGATGAAGAGGATGGCGATCAGGTAGAAGCGCACGTCGAACTGGCTGCGCGGATCTTCGAATGCGGGAAAGCCGCACTCATATTCGCTGAGCTTTTCAGGCGTGGGCTTATGCGATCCGGTCAGCCGCGAGACGGCCATCGGCAGGAACACGAACGTGCTCGACAACGCGATGGCGATCCCGAGGAACAGGAGGATCGGAAGATAGTGCGACAGGTCGACCAAATTGCTTCTCGCAAGTGCGAACGGAACGGGGCCGCTTTAGGCCGATGGGGGGTGATGGGCAAGGCGTGGAGGGTGTGAGAATCACTCGCAAGTGGAGGGACTGGGTTAGTGGAAACATGCGTTACCCGGCGTGCCTGCTTGCTACCGCCAACGCTTGCTGAATGGGCACAACGCACCGTCACCACGAAGTAGTACCTGGAGCCCCGACGCCAGCAGCCAGCCGTCGGAGAGAATACGCAACGGGTGTCGAAATGAGTTAGGCGCGGCGGAATGGGGCAGATCGTGCCCGATCTCACAATCCTCCCCCGCCAGGGGGAGATGTCGCCAACGACGACGGACGGGGCGGACACGGAACAGACGTTGGCTAGTTACGCCCTCTGTCAGGTGAACGCCTGTCCACCTTGCGGGGGAAGATACGAGGACGCTCTATTCCCCGTCATCCTGACGAAAGTCAGGATCCAGAGCCAACAGGGTTACCGTCTGAAACCCTAGACCCTGACTTTCGTCAGGATGACGGAGGAAGCGTTCCGATCCGCCCTGGATACCACCGTCACGATCGTCAGGCGTTAGCGCAGCGCGCCGGCGACCAGCTTATGCAGCCGCGAGTGCAGCGCATCGTTCGCCGCAAGGAACTCGTTGCGCTCCATGGCCCGATCACCACCACGGAAGTCGGTGACGAAACCGCCGGCTTCCTTCACCAGCAGCATCCCCGCTGCAACATCCCAAGGCTTCAGGTTCGATTCCCAGAACCCGTCGAACCGGCCAGCAGCCAGCCAGGCCAGATCGAGCGCTGCCGCGCCAAGCCGCCGGATCCCCGCAACCTCAGGCGCGACCGCGCCGAAGATCCGGCTCCACTGCGCAAAGTCGCCATGCCCGAGGAACGGGATCCCCGTGGCGATCAGCGATTCGGACAGGTCGCGACGCGACGACACGCGAAGACGCTGGTCGGTGAGCCACGCGCCCCGGCCCTTCTCGGCCCAGAAGCTCTCGTCGGTCAGCGGCTGATAGACGAGCGCGGTCGTCACCTCGCGCTTGCCGTTCGGCAGCGGCTCCTCGACTGCGATCGAGATGCAGAAATGCGGGATGCCGTGCAGGAAGTTCGACGTGCCATCCAAGGGATCTACGATGAAGCGTGGCTTGTTCGGATCACCCTCGACCTCGCCGCGCTCCTCCATCAGCATGCCCCAGTCGGGACGCGCGTGGCTCAACTCTTCGAAGATCGTCTGCTCGGCACGCTGGTCGGCTTGGCTGACGAAGTCGGCCGGACCCTTGCGGCTCACCTGGAGCTGCTGGACCTCGTTGAAGTCGCGACGCAGGCGCGGCGCGGCCTTGCGGGCAGCGCGCTCGATGACGGTCATGATGCCGGAATGGCTGGGCATTAAAAATCTCCACCTCTCCACTTGGAAGAGGGCGGGTTGGTGTTCCCAGGAAAGTGGCGCGATAACGCAGCCAGCACTCACCCTTCTTCAAATCGCGACGGTTAGTCCGCGCGTCTTACATAGGTCTGCTCGTACACGTCGACCACGATCCGCGTGCCCGCACCGATATGCGGCGGGACCATCACGCGGACGCCGTTCTCGAGCACTGCGGGCTTGTACGACGACGACGCGGTCTGGCCCTTCACGACGGCATCCGCCTCGACGATCATCGCCTCGATCGTGTCGGGCAGCTGGACCGAGATCGGCCGCTCTTCCCAGAGCTCCATCACCACGTCCATGCCGTCCTGCAGGAACGCGGCGGCGTCGCCCAGGATATCGGCATCGAGCGAGATCTGCTCGTAGTTGATCTTGTCCATGAAGGTGAGCATATCGCCTTCGCGGAACAGGAACTGGAAGTCGACGGTCTCGAGCCGCACCTTCTCGACGCTCTCGGCGGAGCGGAAACGGACGTTGTTCTTGCGGCCGTCGATGAGGTTCTTCATCTCGACCTGCATATATGCACCGCCCTTGCCGGGCTGGGTGTGCTGAATCTTGACGGCGCGCCAGATGCCGCCCTCATATTCGAGGATGTTGCCGGGACGAATCTCGACCGCGTTGATCTTCATGACCGATTCCTGCTGGAAAGAGCTAGGGGCCGTCCGCAAAGCATCGCCGTGGAGGCGTGGCTCTGCGGAAACCTGAAGCGGCGGGCTTTAGCGGGCGCGCTCGCGTCCGGCAAGCAGTGGGTACGGGTTCACATTCTCGCCCTGCCACCAGCGCTCGCCCGGCTGCATCTTGGTCAACCCGAAATGCAGGTGGTAATTGCCCGCCCCGGCATCACCGGTATCGCCGACATAGCCGAGCGTGTCGCCCGCCTTAACCGCCATACCCTCGCGGATACCGGCCGCGTACCCGGCGAGATGCGCATAATAATATGTCCACCGCCGATCGGGGGAGCGGACGTAGAGCGTGATCCCGCCAAGCCCGCTCTGGAAGAGCTTCTCGATCCGCCCAGGCGCGGCCGCGACGACCGGCGTTCCGCCCGCCGCCATAATGTCCGTCCCGTGATGGCCGCGCAGACCGCCGCCACGTGCATCGTTCCAGCTGTCCGCAATAGCCTTCCGCAAAACGCCGGCCACTGGCACGGCCAGCGCGCCGGCCGTCACAGGATCGGCAGCGACTTCGGCGAAAGGCGCTGGCTTGCGCCAAGGCACGCGCCGCTCGATGCCGCTACCGCTGCTGCCGAACGACACCATCGAGGCGAACGCGCCGACCACTACCACGATCAACCCGAGAATGATCCAGAACGTCCGCGTCATCGCCTCAGGCCTGGAAGACGGCCTTGGTCCCCGGCTTGATCATCATCGACAGCCGTGCCGCATCCCAGTTGGTCAGGCGAATGCAGCCATGGCTTTCCGCGCGCCCGATAGTCTCGGGATTCGGCGTCCCGTGAATCCCGTAATGCTCCTTCGACAGGTCCATCCACACGACGCCGACCGGACCGTTCGGCCCCGGCGGCAGCATTTCCTTCTGCTGCCCCTTCTTCGAATCCCAGAAGAGCGCCGGGTTGAAGTGGAACTTGGGGTTATAGTCGGACCCCTTGATCGTCCACGTGCCAAGCGGCAGCGGATCGTGGCTCGAGCCCATGGTCGCGGAGAACTGCGCGATCAGCTTGTCGTTGGCATCGAGCACGCGGAGCACGCCATCGGACTTGTCGACGACGATATGATCCGCCTGCGGCTGCTTCGCATCCACGTTGAGCGTGGTGAGCGTCGCGATCCAGTCGGGCTTCAGCTTCGGATCATAAGCGCGCGAGGTCGGCACCGCATCGGGCACCACGATCTTTGCGCCCGGAGTCAGCTTCGTCGTCGGCGAATTCAGCGCCACGATTACCGCCGGCGTCGTGTGGAACATCTCGCCCAACTTCTCCATGACGGTCTTGTAGCCGAGCGACGGGAGTTCGGCCTGTTTGGCGGGATCCTTCGGGAACGGATTGACGAACGGCCCCGCCAGCATCTCCGGCGTCAGCGCAACCGTTACGGTCGGCCGCGCGGCGCGGTATGGATACAGCGCCTGCAACGTCCGCGCGTCCGGTTTGCCGGTGACCGGCAACCCCTTCGACTCCTGGAATCCCTTTAGCGCAGCAACCAGCGACTGCCCGCCGCGGCCGTCGAGCACGCCCGGCCCGAAGCCGAGATGGTCGAGGATCACCTGGACGTGCAGCACGTTGCGGTCGATCGGGACGGATTTGGCTGGCGCCGCCTGCGCCAAAACGGGCGACGTGACACCCAGCAGGCAGGCCGCCAAAACCGAAGCCTTCATCGCAAATGCCGTCATGCCATTACCCCAAACCGTTACGCTACTGCATCAAACGGTCGGGACGACGGTTGTTTCCAACGACTCAACGCTTCGCAAGAACCTCGCCGAACGCCTTGATCGCCGCGACTTCGTCACCGGCCCAAACGGCGCTCGAGACGGCAATGAAGTCCGCTCCGGCCGCCACCAGCGGCAAGGCATTCTGCGGATTGATCCCGCCGATCGCGACGCACGGCATCTCGAACAGCGTTGACCACCAGGACAGGATCACCGGCTCGGCCCTATGCTCGACGGTCTTCGTGGTGGTCGGATGGAACGCGCCGAACGCGGCATAGTCGGCCCCGGCCTCGCCCGCTTCCATCGCCAGGTGGCGGCTGCCGTGACAGCTGACTCCGATCTGCGCGTTGGGCCCGAGTTGCGCCCGCGCCTCGCGCGGATCGCCATCGTCCTGCCCAAGATGGACGCCGTCCGCATCAAGCCGCTTGGCGAGCCCGATATCGTCGTTGACGATGAACGCGACGTCGCGCTCGGCACAGATCGCACGCAACGGCTCGCCGAGCGCGGCCGCGGCATGCTGGTCGATGTCCTTCACCCGGAACTGGAACGCCGCAACCGGGCCGGCGTCGAGCGCTCGTGCCAGACGTTCGGGGAAGTCGCCGCCGACGTCGAGCGGCGACACCAAATAGAGCTGGCAGGCCGGCCGGCGCATGTCGCGACGGAAATTCTCGGCGAAATTGGGATCGAGCGGGCCCAGCGGATCTTCGAATTCGGTCATATCCGCCCCCTAGCCGCTCGCGCCTGCCACGTCACCCCAGCGCAGGACCGGGACGACGCGCAGGCCGACCGCAGCTTATTCCTCGTTCTTGTAGATGCGGATGATCCGGTCGAGCATCGCCAGCGCCTCGTCACGCGGACGCTGGAAGGTGTTGCGGCCGATGATCGAGCCGTTGCCGCCACCGTCGCGAATGTTGCGTGCGTCCTGGAAGATCGCGTCCTCGCCCTTCGACGCGCCGCCCGAGAAGACGTTGATGCGACGTCCGGCAAAGCTCGACTGGACGACGTGCTTCACGCGGTCCGACTGCTTCGACCAGTCGGTGCCGGCATATAGCGGCTTGGCTTCCTTCTGCTCGATATGCGCGGTCGGCAGTTTGGTCTTGATGATGTGCGCACCGAGCAGCGCCGCCATGTGCGCGGCATAGGCACCGACGTCGAGCGCCAACTCGCCGTCCTTGGTCAGCTCGCCACCGCGCGGATACGACCAGATGACCGTCGCGATGCCGACCGACTTGGCCTCTTCGCTCAGCTCGCGGATTTCCTCGACCAAGTCGAAGAACTGGTCCGCACCCGGATAGATCGTGAAGCCGATCGCCGCCGACCCAAGCCGTACCGCGTCCGACACGGTCGCAGTCACCGCCTGGTCGATCGTCGTCGCCCAGCTGTTAGAGCTGTTGCACTTCAGGATCGTCGGGATTTGGCCAGCGAACGTATCCGCTCCCGCTTCGAGCATGCCGAGCGGGGCTGCATAGGCGCTGAGGCCCGCATCGATCGCGAGCTGATAGTGGTAATGCGGATCGTAGGCCGCCGGGTTGACCGAGAAGCTGCGCGCCGGGCCATGCTCGAAGCCCTGATCGACCGGTAGGATGACGAGCTTGCCGGTGCCGCCGAGCTTGCCCTGCATCAGGATCCTCGCGAGGTTCGCCTTCACCGCCGAACTGGTAGCTTCATACTTGTCGAGAATAGTCTTGATTTGCGGAGTGATTGTCGAGGTCATGGTAAATCCTTTTCTGATTTTCAAAGGGCTAGCCAACGGCGAAGTGCCTGATCGACCGCAAACATTACTTCGTTGGAGGCGGCGCCAATCCTCTGCCCGATCCGCTCACGCCAGATCGCCTGCAGGCGATCGACTTCGACCTCGCTATCGCGGTTCAAACCGCTCTCAGCTTCGGCGGCGATCGCCACCCGATAGAACGCGTCGCCGGTAATATGGCTGGTTATAGGACAGATCGTGAGGGCGGGATGGAAATCGTTAAACGCATTGGCTTGTACAATCAGGCCCGGGCGAGTCTTGCTTGAAAAATCGCCACGGCCGATCATCGATACGATGTCGCCGCGCTTCATTCTGCCGCGTGCTTCTTGGGCAAATCGGTAAGTAAATCTTCGGCAGCGGCAAGATCGGCCCACTCCCAGTCGTCGCTCGTGCGAACACGTGCCTCAGCCCGTAATGACTGCCGCTTGGCCTCCGCCAGGAAAGCCTCGTCGTGACGCTCTACATACCGGCGCACGGCTTCGCGCGCGATGTCGCTCTTGCTGCGCCCCTGCGTGCGCGCCACTGCGGCAAGCCGCTCTTCCAAATCGCTATCGAGCCTGACGCCGAGCATCCGAGTCTCCGTTTAACATGTTAAACATAGCTCGGATGCCGGCGCGTTTCAACCGTGGAGCGCGGCGACCCCAGGAAGATCCTTGCCTTCCATCCATTCCAGGAACGCGCCCCCCGCGGTCGACACGAAGGTGAACGCGTCCGCGACACCGGCATGGTTGAGTGCGGCGACCGTATCGCCGCCGCCTGCGACCGAGACGAGCGAGCCGCCCTCGGTCAGTGCCGCCGCGGTCCTTGCGAGGGCAACGGTCGCCGTGTCGAACGGCGGCGTCTCGAACGCGCCGAGCGGACCGTTCCACACGAGCGTGCGGCAGTTCTTGAGCACGTCGCCAAGCGACTCGACCGCGGCCGGGCCGACGTCGAGGATCATCTCGTCGGCGGCGACTTCATGCACGTTGACGGTCCGCGTTACGGGGTTGGGCTTGAACTCCTTGGCGACCACGACGTCGTACGGCAGGTGAACGGTGCAGTTGGCTTTGTCCGCAACTTCCATGATCTCTTCACAAACGCTCGCAAGCTCATGCTCGCACAGGCTTCTACCGACATCGACACCACGCGCAGCAAGGAAGGTGTTGGCCATGCCGCCGCCTATGATCAGATGATCGACGCGGGTGACGAGATGCCGCAGCACGTCGAGCTTCGAAGACACCTTGGCACCGCCGACGACGGCCGCGACCGGATGCTCGGGGGAGCCCAGCGCCTTCTGGAGCGCATCGAGCTCGGCCTCCATCGCGCGACCGGCAAAGGCCGGGAGGACGTGCGCGAGCCCCTCGGTCGACGCATGCGCACGGTGCGCCGCAGAGAAGGCATCGTTGACGTACAGATCACCGAGGCTCGCAAAGCGAGCGACGACGGCCGCGTCGTTGGTCTCTTCACCACCGAAGAAGCGCGTGTTCTCGAGCACCGCGATATCACCCGGCTCCAGCGTCGCGACCGAGTCCTCGGCGCCTTCCCAGTCGATGTACCGCACTTCGCGACCCAGCACTTCGCTATACGGCTTCACGACCTGCGACAGCGAGAAGTCGGGGCTCGGCTTGCCCTTGGGACGGCCGAAATGCGCGAGGACGAGGACGATCGCGCCCTTGTCGGAGAGTTCGCCAACGGTCGCGACGGTCGCGCGTAGGCGGGTGTCGTCGGTCACCCGGCCCTCTGCCATCGGCACGTTGAGGTCTTCGCGGACGAGGACGCGCTTGCCCCGGACTTCGCCCATATCATCGAGCGTCTTGAATGGCTTGCTCATGGTTCTTCGATCCTGATCTCATCACCGACGGCAATGACGCCGCCCATCAAAACTCGGGCACAGGCCCCGCCCCGCCAGTCCGGCGTGAGCGCGGCAAACAATCCTGGCGCCAGCGCGTCCATGCGGTCGCAGGGGTCGGTGTGGCGCGTAATCTCGAGCACCACATCCGCACCGATGCGGAGCCGCATGCCCGGTATCTGGGGAAGGTCGAAGCCGTCGACGAGGAGGTTCGCGCGGCGGTCTTGCCAGGGGAAATCGGCGCCGACCTCCGCCATCGCCGCAGCCCAGTCGCCGCGCTCAAGCAACGTGACCTGCCGCCGCCCCTTGCCGCCGGGCTTCACCCGACCGCGAAAATCGCCGTCGAGGCCGGACTCAACGGTGATCCCGGCATGGTCGAGGACCTCCATTGGCCCCTTCGCGCGCGCACGGCGGGCGATGCCGGCGATCGTGCCAACCATTTTCATCGCCTGGGCCTGGGCCTGGGCCACCGCCCCTCCCCGTTCGTGTCGAGCGCAGTCGAGACACCAGCCGTCACGGTAGGCGACTTCTCGACTGCGCTCGAAGCGAACGGAAGAGGGGGAGCATAGATCGAAGGCTCAGATGAACTTCGCCATCGCCGTGGCGGTATCGACCATGCGGTTCGAGAAGCCCCATTCGTTATCGTACCAGCTGACGACGCGGACGAGCTTGCCGTCGATCACCGCGGTCTCCAGGCTGTCGATCGTCGACGACGCCGGGGTATGCTGGAGATCGATCGAGACGAGCGGCTCGTCTGACCAGTCGAGCACGCCGACCAGCGGACCGCTCTCGGATGCTGCCTTCAGCACCGCGTTCACCTCTTCACGCGTCGTGTCGCGCGACGGGGTGAAGGTCAGGTCGATCAGCGAGACGTCGGGCACGGGGACGCGGATCGCCGAGCCGTCGAGCTTGCCCTTCAACTCGGGGAGCACCTCGGCGACGGCGCGCGCGGCGCCCGTCGTGGTCGGGATCATCGACATCGCGGCCGCACGCGCGCGACGCAGGTCCGGGTGGATCTGATCGAGGATCTTCTGGTCGTTGGTGTACGCATGCACAGTCGTCATCAGCCCGCGCTCGATGCCGATCGCATCGTTCAGCACCTTGGCGACCGGCGCGAGGCAGTTGGTGGTGCACGACGCGTTCGAGACGATCGTGTGCTCGGCGGTCAGCTTGTCGTGGTTGACGCCGTAGACGACGGTCAGGTCGACGCCCTTGCCCGGCGCCGAGATCAGCACCTTCTTCGCGCCCGCATCCAGATGCTTCTGGCAGCTCGCCTTGTCGGTGAAGAAGCCGGTGCATTCGAGGACGATATCGACGCCCAGCTCGGCATGCGGCAGATTGGCGGGATCGCGCTCGGCGGTGACGCGGATGCGCTTGCCGTCGACGACCAGCTCGTTGCCCTCGGCCGAGACCTCGCCCGGATATTTGCCATGGACGCTGTCGCGCTTGAACAGCCAGGCGTTCGACTTGGCGTCGCCGAGATCGTTGATCGCGACGAGTTCGAGGGCGCCGTTCGACTGTTCGAGTACCGCGCGGGCGACGAGCCGGCCGATGCGCCCGAAACCGTTGATCGCAACCTTGACCGTCATTGCTGTCTCTCCGCTAGCACCCGCGAGTCCGTTCCGGGCGCGCAGCCTTTGCGGGGCGGTGGGGCGCCCTGTCAACACCGTGGATCGCGGATCGGCGCGGCGAAACTGACTTGTCGCACACCCCGGCCATGCTATCTCGACTGGATGCCAGATACTCCAGACACGATATCGGATCGGGCGTCCGCCCCGACGCCAGAGACGACTCCAGAGACGATCGCGGATACGGCGGCGGTCGACCGGATCGACGCCGCGATCATCCGGATCGAGGCCGCGATCAACGCCCGCACCCGCAGCGGCGACGCGCTCGCCAAGCGCCACGCGGCCCTCAAGGCGCGGATGGCCGAAGCCGTCGCGGCGCTCGACGACGTCATCACACGCGGGAGCCCCAACTGATGGCCCAGGTCATGCTCGATATCGGCGGCCGCCCGCATGCCGTCGCCTGCCGCGATGGCGAGGAGTCGCGCGTCCGCTTGCTCGGCGCGATGCTCGCCGAACGCTGGCCGATCGCGGACCGTGCAGCGGGCGGCCTGAGCGCCGAGCGCGCGATGCTGTTCGTCGCGCTGATGCTCGCCGACGACCTTGACGAAGCCGCGCATCGGCCGCCCGAAGGCTCGGCAGTTAGCGAGATCGCGCTGACGCGGATCGCCGATCGTCTCGAAGACCTTGCGGAGGCCCTTGAGCTGAGCCCCCCGAACGCCTAGATTGGCGGTGGCGGGTTCTGCCCGGTACGAGCCTTTATTATCCCTGAGGCTATTCATCATCCATAGGGGGCTGTCCCTGTTAGGATCCTGGTCCGAAGCACATGGTCCCCACCTGACGTACCGTGCGTCAGTGGATAACCCGGCACACGGCCATGGTGGGCCCGCCACATCACCATTTTGCCCCCGATATCACTGGGTCGCCCGCACATGACCGACAAGAGCGTATTGAGAGCCTCGCTCCGCGCTGCGCGGGAAGCGTATCCGCCTGTCGAGATCCCGGTGCCGCCGGCGTTTCTGACACCGTTGAAGCCCGGACTGACCGTGGCATCCTATGTCCCGTTCGGCGGAGAGGCCGATCCATCGCCCTTTGCGCGCGCCGCTGTCGACGTCGGGTGCGTGATCGCCCTCCCCCATGTGGTCCGTCGGTCTCTACCCATGCGGTTCCTCTCCTGGGCTACCGAGGCCGCGCTAATCGCGGGACCGTTCGGGCTGCATCAGCCGGCTGAGGACGCGGCCGAGCTCGCGCCTGATATCATCCTGACGCCGCTCGTCGGCTTCGATCGCCATGGCAACCGAATCGGCCAGGGCGCTGGCTATTACGACCGCGCCTTCCTGGCGCACCCGAATGCCTGGCGCGTCGGCATCGCATTGTCGATACAACAGGTCGACAACCTCGCCCCGGACCCGTGGGATGTCCCGCTTCACGCCATCGCCACCGAACGAGAATGGATCACGCCATGATGCCAACCTGGCGCAAGCCTGTCGGGATGCTCGGCATCCTGCTTCTGATCCTCGTGTGGTGCGTGGCGATCGTGAGCCTGTCGAACATTGTCGGCGGCTGGCACTGGCTCGCGCAGCTGGTGTTCTACGTGTTCACCGGCCTGATCTGGATCGCGCCGTTGAAACCGGTACTGCGGTGGATGGAGATCGGGCGGTAACAAGGCACCCGCCCGCCTCTCTTCCGTTCGTCCTGAGTAGCCATCGAGTAGTCGCCGCAGGCGGCGTATCGAGAGGGCGTATCGAAGGACAGGTTGGTGCGCGATGACCATGCTTCGATACGAGCCCTCGATACGCTTCTGACGGAGCTACTCGGTCTCTACTCAGCACGAACAGTATGTGGGAGGAATGCTCGCAGCACTACTAAATCTGGAAAGGGTCTCGGCCACCCATTACAGGGTGGCGCGAGTGACGGGACTCGAACCCGCGACCTCCGGCGTGACAGGCCGGCGCTCTAACCAACTGAGCTACACCCGCATTCCCAATGACGAACCCTAGCGACCCGTGGGCCACAGCGGAAGGCTCGTCAAAACCTCAACACTCTCTCGAACCATCGAAACGATGGCGCGAGTGACGGGACTCGAACCCGCGACCTCCGGCGTGACAGGCCGGCGCTCTAACCAACTGAGCTACACCCGCTGAAACAGCGTGGAGGCGGCAACTAGGCGAGGGTTCGGATACCGTCAACCCCAATTATCCGCCAGTTTCGCGCTGGGGCTCGGACGGGTCGCCGCGGCGGCGATTGCGTCCGGTCTTCGGCTGCACCAGCGTGCCGTGCTCGAACAGGAAACCGGCGATATCGGGCTTGCCTGCCGCCTTTACTACCGTCTGGATGATGATCAGCAGCGGCACCGCCAGCAAGGCGCCCGACGTGCCCCAGACCCATCCCCAGAAGCTTAGCGAGATCAGGATGAGCAGCGGGCTGATCGTCAGCCGGTGTCCGACCACGAACGGCGTGATCGCGTTCGCCTCGACCAAATGGAGCCCGTACATCAGCGCCGGCGGCAGCATCGCCATCCAGATGTCGGAGAACGTCATCAGGCCACCCAACGCGAGCAGGAACGCGCCGATGACCGGACCGAAATACGGAATGTAGTTGAGCAGCGCGACGATCCCGCCCCACATCGCCGGATACGGCATGCCGATGAACCACAAGGCGGTTCCCGTGATAATCCCAAGCATGATGTTGATGAGCGTGATCGTCCCCAGATAGGCGGACACGTCGTCGACGATATCCTGGATCACCCGCGCGGTCGCCATCGCCCCATCGAAGCTGGTCCGGCCGGTGATCGTCTCCCGCCGCATCCGCGTCCACCCCGACAGGAAGAAGAACACGATCAGCACGCCGAACAGAAACTGGACGATCACCGCCGGCGCGGAGGTCGCAGCGACTTCGAGGATCGACCCTGGAGCCGCGACACCTGCGGTCGCCGGCTGCTTGATCGGCGTCGACGCGACCTGCCGCAGCGTCTTGTTCACATATTTCTCGAGACTCGAATAGAGATCGAGCAACGGTGCAAGATTGCTCTGGATCCGGTCCAACCGCGTCGGCAGCAGGCGGAAGAAATCGGTCGCGGGCACGAGGATCGCGGCGATCGCGATGTTCGCGGCGATCAAAAACACCAGAATGCACAGGATCGCGGCCAGCGGCGACGGTACGTGACGCCGCTCGAGCCATTCGAGCACCGGCACGAGCGCGACCGAAATCACGAGCGCAATCGTGAGCGGAAGAAAGAACTCGGCGCCCGATTTCAGCGCGAACGGGATGGCGAGGATAAGCCCTACCCCGGCCGTCAGCGTCAGCGCCGCCAGCAACCGGTCGCGGCGCTGCGCGATCCGCATCGCGTCCTCGACCCCGACCGCGATCGGCAGCCCGAACGCACTTTCGGCCGGCGGACCTTCCGCAACGGCGCCGCCCCCGCCGGGCGGCTGGTTCGTTTCGTGGCGAAGACCCTCGTCCGTCATGGCAATTCCTTTGCCACTCCATCCCGTAATCGCGGCACGCTGACAAGCATGCCGAAGGGCACGTCCGCGCCTCCGCAAAAGAAATCTTCAGTTCGGGGGATCGCACCGGGCCAGCCGCAGCGAGGTCGGTCGATTAGCAGGTAACTATGTTGGAATAGGGTCAAAGAATATCGCCGTCACGGATCCGTTCGGTGCCTAAACCGCTCGAACCAGCACCGGTCCGCAACCCGGGGCAGCCCCCATCCCTTGTTCTCCCGGGAAGGCGGGAGCCCAGTCTGGATCCCCGCCTTCGCGGGGAAACATGCCTTGTTCTATCATTGTCAGTGACGACCGGTTCCAGGGTGCACCCACTCTACGCCGTCATCCCGACCGGATCCTCGAACAGTACCTGCAAGTCCTTTTTCAGGATTTTCCCGTTCGCGTTCCGCGGCAGAGTCTCGTGCACAAACCGGACCGCGACGGGAGTCTTGAAGGCCGCCAGATGCTGTCGGACCCAGCCCTGCAGTTCGGCCTCGGTCGTCACCGCGCCAGGCGCCAGGTGCACGACCGCCGCCGGCTCCTCACCGAGTATCCTGTGCGGGATGCCGATAAGCGCGGCGTCGGTGACCGCGGGGTGGGCGTACAGGACATTCTCCACTTCGCTCGAGTAGATGTTCTCGCCGCCGCGGATGATCATGTCCTTCGCGCGGTCGACGATGTAGCAGAATCCTTCGTCGTCGAGGCGGGCGAGGTCGCCGGTGCGCACCCAGCCATCGACGAAGGTCGCAGCCGTCGCGTCGGGCTTGTTCCAATAGCCCTTCACGATCATCGGCCCGCGCGCCCAGAGTTCGCCGACCTCGCCTACCGGCATCTCGGTCACGCCGTCGTCCGCGACGATCTTCAGGTCGGCAGCCGCCACCGGCGGCCCCGCGCTGGTCGGCCGGTTGAGATAATCCTCCCCGCCGTGATGCGTGACGGTCGCCATCGTCTCGGTCATGCCCCAGCCATTGCCGGGCATCGCGCCAAACTCGGCATGGATCCGCTTCACCAGCTCGGGTGCCGCGGGCGCGCCGCCATAAGCGATCGATTCGATCGACGAGAGGTCGTATTTCGCACGGTCGGGATGTTCGAGCAGCTGCCACGCGATCGTTGGCACGCCGCCGGTGACGTTGACCTTCTCGCGCTCGATGATCTCCATCGCCCGAATCGTGTCCCATTTTCGCATGAAGATCATCGTGCTGCCAGTTGCGATCACGCCCATCATGCCCGCCGAGCAGGCGGTGACGTGAAACAGCGGGATCACCGTCAACGTTACGCGCGGCGTCGGCTCCGGCGGTGCCTCGCCGCGTCGCAGGAACGAGCGCGCCGACGAATAGCCGCCCGACAGGATGTTCGACATCATGTTGCGGTGCGTGCCGAGCGCACCCTTCGGTGCGCCGGTGGTGCCGCTGGTGTAGAAGATCGTCGCATCGTCGTCGGGCGCGATCGTCGCCTCGGGCAGGCCGACATCGGGCAACGCCGCCCAGTCGTGCGGTGTGCCGACCACGTCCTCCAGCCGCGTGGCAATCCCCGTCAGCGGTTCGGCAGCGCGCGCCACGAACACGTGTTCCAGGCCCGGCAGCGTCGCATACGCCGCCTCCAGCCGATGATGCCGCTCGTCGTCGGTGATCAGCACGCGGGCGCCCGAATCGGCGAGGCCGTATTCCATCTCCGCGCCGGTCCACCATGCGTTGAGCGGCACCAGGATCGCGCCGATGCTTGCGCCTGCGAAGAACGCGACCGGCCATTCGGGCAGGTTGCGCATCGCCAGCGCAACGCGGTCGCCGGGGCCGATTCCCAGCGCTCGCAACCGGTGCGCCAGCGTCGCAATTGCCCGATAATTCGCCTCGTAGGTGACGCGCTCGTCCTCATAGGCCGTGAACACGCGATCGCCATGCGCGCGCGCCGCCTCGGCCAGCCAACGCAGCGACGGCGGCGCGTTCTTCCAGATGCGAGTCTCGATGCCGTTGATCGTCAGCGTCTCCATCTCGAACTTCGCGCCAGGCGCAGTCAGCATACGCTCGGCCTCGGCAAGCGACATCGCCGGCCAGGAGGGATCGAGTGCGATGATCGGTTCGCTTGCCAAGACCGGTTGACTCCAGAGTTGAATTTCGGGTTTGGCTTATCGCCTGTTCGAAGACAGGTTATAGTTGATTCCTGCCGCACTCAAGGCAATAGAGGCACCAAGTTCGAACTAGGGGTATGGAGCGGGTCATGGTGGGAACGATCGAATCATGAAAATCGCCGAGCCCGGCGCGCAGGGCTTCGACGCAAGCCGATTGGCGGCGATCGATACGCTGCTCAAGACCCGCTACGTCGATTCGGGCAAGCTGCCGAACGCACAATTGCTGATCGCGCGCGACGGCGAGATCGTGCATTTCTCGCATGCGGGCGCGGCGCGCCAAGGCGGCAAGGCGGTCGACGAGGGATCGCTGTTCCGGATCGCGTCGATGACCAAGCCGATTACGTCGGTCGCGTTCATGATGCTGGTCGAGCAGGGCCTCGTCGCGGTCGATACGCCGGTCCACCATGTGCTGCCCGAGTTCAAAGCCATCGGCGTCTATGACGGCGGTGGCGGCGGCGTGCCGTTCGTGACCAGGCCGACCGCCGAGCCGATGCGAATGATCGACCTTCTGCGTCACACCGCTGGGCTGACATACAGCTTCCAGAACCGCTCGAACGTCGATGCCGCCTACCGCGAAGGCAAGATCGAGAGTTGGCACGGCGGTCATGATCTCGACGGCTTCATCGGCGCGCTGGCAAAGATCCCGCTCGAGTTCTCGCCGGGTACCGCGTGGAATTATTCGGTCGCGACCGACGTTCTAGGCGCGGTCGTGCAGCGCGTGTCCGGCCTGCCGCTCGACCAGTTCTTCAAGAAGCGCATCTTCGCGCCGTTGAAGATGGGCGATACTTTCTTTCAGGTTCCCACCGACAAGCTCGACCGTCTCACCGATTGCTACACGCTCGCGCCCGGTAAGGGTCGCATCATGTACGACCGCGGTGCTGAAAGCGCTTGGAGCCGGCAGCCGAAGCTCGTGTCCGGCGGCGGTGGCCTCGTTTCGACCGCGCTCGATTATCACCGGTTCAACACGATGCTGCTGAACGGCGGCGAACTCGACGGCGCGCGCATCCTCGGGCGCAAGACGCTCGACCTGATGACGCAGAACCACCTGCCCGGAAAATCCGATCTCGCGTCGATGTCGAAGTCGTTGTTCAGCGAGGCGTCGAACGCGGGCACCGGGTTTGGGCTCGGATTTGCGATCACGGACGATGTGGCGAAGACGATGGTGCCGGGGTCGAAGGGCGAGTTCTACTGGGGCGGGATGTTCTCGACCGCGTTCTTCGTCGACCCCGTGGAGCGCCTGTCGATGGTGTTCATGACGCAGCTTTCGCCGAGCAGTTTCTATCCCATCCGTCGCGAACTGAAGACGATGATCTACGCCGCGATGACCTGAGTTTCCGTTCTCCTGCGCACGCAGGAGTCCAGTATCACACAGGGCTGCCGACGTGGCCCTGGGCTCCTGCTTCCGCAGGAGAACAAGGAGAAGATTTATGACCAGCCCGATCCGCACCGAACGCCATGACGACGTCCTCGTGATCATCTCGAACAACCCGCCGGTCAACGCGCTCGGTGCCGCGGTCCGCCAGGGCCTCGAAGCCGCGATCAAGGACGGCGTCGCCGACGACAGCATCGCCGCGATGGTGATCCGCTGCGACGGGCGGACGTTCTTTGCGGGCGCCGACATCACCGAGTTCGGCAAGGAGATGGTCGAGCCCGGCCTGCCCACCGTCGTCGACATGATCGAGGCCTCGTCGAAGCCAGTGGTCGCTGCGATCCACGGCACCGCGCTCGGCGGCGGATGTGAAGTCACGCTCGGCTGCCATTACCGCGTCGCCGTCCCGTCCGCGAAGATCGGCACCCCCGAAGTGAAGCTCGGCCTGCTCCCCGGCGCCGGCGGAACGCAGCGGATTCCGCGGATCGCGGGCGTGAAACTCGCGCTGGAGATGACCGCGAAGGGTGATCCGATCTCGGCGAAGAAGGCGCTCGAAGCCGGCCTGATCGACAAGATCGTCGGCGAGGACTCGCTTGAAGCCGATGCCGTCGCTTTCGCCCGCGAGATCGCGACCAAGCGCCCCCTGCCCCGCGCATCCGAGAAGACCGCACAGGCCGACCCCGACGCGGTCGCGGCGTTCAACAAGGAAAACGCGCGTCGTTTCCGTGGCTTCGAGGCGCCTCTTGCCAACATTGCTTGCATCGAAAAAGCCTCGGACGGCTCCAGCTTCGCAGACGGCATCGCGTTCGAGCGCCAGCAATTCATGAAGCTCATGATGGGCAACCAGTCCGCCGCGCAGCGCCACATCTTCTTCGCCGAACGCCAGGCCGCCAAGATCGATGACGTCCCCGTCGACACCAGGCTGCGCGAGATCAAGCGTGTCGGCGTGATCGGCGCCGGCACGATGGGCGGCGGCATCTCGATGAACTTCCTGTCCGCCCGCATCCCCGTCACGATCGTCGAGATGCAGCAGGACGCGCTCGACCGCGGCACCGGCGTGGTGCGCAAGAATTACGAGGCGACCGCCGCCAAGGGCCGGATCAAGCCCGAGCAGGTCGAGCAGGCGATGGGCGCGCTGAAGCCGACGCTCGACTTCGCCGATCTCGCCGAATGCGACCTGATCATCGAGGCGGTGTACGAGACAATGGAGGTGAAGAAGGAGATCTTCACCAAGCTCGACGCGATCGCCAAGCCCGGCGCTATCCTGGCGTCGAACACCTCCTATCTCGACATCGACGCGATCGCCGCCTGCACGAAGCGGCCGCAGGACGTCGTCGGGATGCACTTCTTCTCGCCCGCCAACGTGATGAAATTGCTGGAGGTGGTCCGCGGCGACAAGACCGCGGACGACGTGCTGGCGACCGTCATGGCGCTCGCCAAGAAGATCAAGAAGGTCGCGGTCGTGGCCGGCGTCACCTACGGCTTCATCGGCAACCGCATGCTGATGCCGCGCCAGGTTGAGGCGACCAAGCTGCTGCTGGAGGGCGCGAGCCCCGAGCAGATCGACAAGGTCCATGTCGCGTTCGGCATGCCGATGGGGCCGTTCCAGATGAGCGACCTCGCCGGCGTCGACATCGGCTGGCACCGCGACCCGAGCCGGATCGAGAACATCCGCGACGCGCTCGCCGCCGAAAACCGCTGGGGCCAGAAGACCAAGGCCGGCTTCTATGACTATGACGAGAAGCGGACGCCCTCGAACTCGGCGCGCGTGACGCAGATCATCGACGATTTTCGCGCCAAGTCGGGCGTGACGCCGCGAGAGATCAGCGACGAGGAGATCGTCGTGCGGACGCTCTACACGATGGTCAACGAAGGCGCGCTGATCCTCGAAGAGGGCAAGGCGCAGCGGGCGTCGGACGTCGATGTGGTCTGGATCTATGGCTATGGCTGGCCTGTGTACCGCGGCGGTCCGATGTTCTGGGCGCAGTCCGAGGGCTTGCCGAAGGTCGTGGCCGGGCTGGAGAAATACGGCTTCACCGTTGCCAAGTCGTTGAAGGATGCAGCGGCAAGCGGCGGAAAGATCAAGTAACTTCTGCCCCCTCTCCCCTCTGGGGAGAGGGTCGGGGTGAGGGGCAGCCCAGCAGTGCAGCACCCGGAACAGCCCCTCACCCCAGCCCTCTCCCCTTTCGGGGAGAGGGAGCAAGACGGAGAGCGACATGACCGACCTCGATACCTTCCGCACCGAAACCCGCGCCTGGCTCGCGGAAAATTGCCCGCCCGAGATGCGCAAACCGGTTCGCTCGGAGGACGACGTCTGCTGGGGCGGGCGGCAGTTCACGCCGTCCACGCCGGCGCAGAAAGAGTGGCTCGATGCGATGGCCGCCAAGGGCTGGACCGTGCCCGACTGGCCCAAGGCCTATGGCGGTGGCGGATTGACGCCCGCGGAGACGAAGGTCCTGCGCGAGGAAATGGCCGCAATAAAGGCGCGCAACCCGCTCAATTCGTTCGGGATCTCGATGCTCGGGCCGGCATTGCTCAAATACGGCACCGAGGAGCAGAAGCTCGATCACCTGACCAAGATTGCGCGCGGCGAAATCCGCTGGTGCCAGGGCTATTCCGAGCCGAACGCAGGGTCCGACCTCGCCGGGCTCGCGACGTCGGCGGAGGACAAGGGCGACCATTATCTCGTCAACGGCCAGAAGGTCTGGACGTCCTATGCCGACAAGGCCGACTGGATCTTCTGTCTCGTCCGCACTGACAAGACGTCGAAGCAGGGCGGGATCAGCTTCGTGCTGTTCGACATGGCCTCGCCCGGCGTCACTACCAAGCCGATCCTGCTGATCAGCGGCAACTCGCCCTTCTGCGAGACCTTCTTCGACAATGTGAAGGTGCCCAAGGTCAACCGGGTCTACGAGGAGAATAAGGGCTGGGACGTCGCCAAATATCTGCTTGGCCACGAGCGCGAAATGATCTCGGGCATGGGCCTCGCCTCGAGCGGCGGCAATCCGCTGATCGACGGCGCGATCGCCACCGTCGGGCTTGACCATAACGGCCGCCTCGCCGACCCGCTGCTGCGCGCCTCGATCGCGCTGTTCGAGGTTCGGGCGAAGGCGTTCGGGGCGATGTCCGAGCGGTTCATCGATGAGCTGAAGGCGGGCAAGGCGCATCCGGCGCAGCCCAGCATGATGAAATATTACGGCACCGAGCTAAATAAGGGCCGGTACGAATTGATGATGGCGGCGGGCGGGTCGGATGCGCTCGAATGGGACAGCGACCGGTCGCGGGGTGGAGCTATTCCGCGGTCGTGGCTGCGGACGAAGGCGAACTCGATCGAGGGCGGGACGAGCGAGATCCAGCTCAACATCATCGCCAAGCGGATTTTGGAACTGCCGGCCTGACCTTTTACCGTTCTCCCGTGAACGCGGGAGGCCAGATTCACGAACGCTGCGCGCGGGGCTCCTTGGCCCCTCGCCTCCGCCGGGGGGAACCAGAATGCCATTGTATCTAGATGACGACCAGACCGTCCTGCAGGACACGATCCGCGACTTCGTGGCCGAGCATGCGCCGGTCAGCCACATGCGCGCGTTGCGCGATGCCGACGACGCGACCGGCTTTTCGCGCGACCTGTGGAAGCAGTTCGCGGAGATGGGTTTTACCGGCATCCTGATTGGCGAGGACCAGGGTGGGCTCGGGCTCGGCCATGTCGAGGCAGGCGTGGTGCTCGAGGAGATCGGGCGGAACCTGTCGCCCTCCCCGTTCCTCTCCACCGCGGTCGCGGCGGTCGCGGCGCTGAAGGGCACCGGGCAGGCCGAGCGCTGGTTTCCGGGCATCATTGCCGGCGAGACGATTGCAGCGCTAGCGATCGACGAGGGCGCCAAGCACCGCGATATCGTGGCGATGACGGCCGAGCGATCGGGCAATGGCTTCAAGCTGACCGGCGCGAAACGGTTCGTGACGCACGGCCACACCGCCGACCTGATCATCGTCGCGGCGCGCACCGGGGGAAGTGCCGACGACACCGACGGCATCACCTTGTTTGCCGTGCCGAAGGATGCCGCCGGGCTGACCGCGAACGCCGAACGGCTCGCCGATTCGAGTCTCGCCGCGCGGCTGGAGTTCGACGGCGTCGCGGTCGATGCGGACGCGGTGATCGGCGAGGTCGATGCGGGCCGTACGCCACTCGACCGCCTGCTTCGCGCCGGCCGGACCGGAGCGTCGGCGGAACTGCTCGGTGTCGGCGGCGGGGCGATGGACATGACGATCGGGTACATGAAGGAGCGCAAGCAGTTCGGGACGCTGATCGGCAGCTTCCAGGCGCTCCAGCACCGTGCGGCGCATCTCTATTCGGAGATGGAGGTCGCGCGCGCCGCCGTCCTCAAGGCGCAACAGCTGCTCGACCAGGGCAGCGAGCGGGCGGACGAGGCGGTGTCGGTGGCCAAGGCGATGACCGCGCTGGCGACGACGCTCAGCGTCCAGGAAGGCATCCAGATGCACGGCGGCATCGGCATGACCGACGAATATGATATCGGCTTCTACATGAAGCGCGCGCGGGTGCTGGCCGAGATGTTCGGGGATGCAAACTTCCATGCGGACCGGCTGGCGGTAGCCGCCGGGTATTGACCGTAGGTTGTACCCCCGCGAAGGCGGGGGCCCAGACTGGGCACCCGCCTTCGCGGGTGAACACGGAGGTCAGATGGACTTGAATATCGCGGATACGTCGCCCGAGGCGCTTGCCCAGGGTCTCGTCGACCTGCTCGAGATCGAGGAGGTCGATACCGATCTGTACGTCGGCAAGCGTCAGCCCGGCGGCGTCGGTCGCGTGTTCGGTGGGCAGGTGATCGCGCAGGCGTTGCAAGCCGCGCAACGCTCGACCGAAGGGCCGAAGGCGGCGCATTCGCTGCATGCGTATTTCATGCGCCCGGGCAACGAGGATTATCCGATCGTCTTCCGCGTGGTGCGCGATTTCGAGGGGCGGAGTTTCGCCACCCGACGCGTGATCGCGATGCAGAAGGGGCAGCCGATCCTCAACATGGCGGCGTCGTTCCAGATGCCCGAAGAGGGGCTGCACCATCAGCACGCGATGCCCGACGTGCCGGCGCCCGAGACGCTCCGCTCCGACCGCGACCTGCGGCTGGAGACCATCGACGGCATCCCCGAGAAATTTCGCGCGCACATGCTGCGCTGGCGGCCGATCGAGGTGCGCCCGGTCAATCCGCGCAGCTGGATCGACCCTGCGCCGCAGGAGCCGCACTACGCCAACTGGTTCCGGCTCGTCGCGCCGATCGGCGACGATCCGGCGATGCACCGCGCGATCCTTGCCTACGCGTCGGACATGGCCCTGCTCGGCACCGCATTGCTGCCGCATGGCAAGAATTGGATCACGCCGGGTCTGCAGACCGCCAGCCTCGACCACTCGCTGTGGCTGCACGAGGATTTCCGCGCGGACGACTGGCTGCTCTACGCGTGCGACAGCCCCTGGTCCGGCCATGCGCGTGGCTTCAACCGCGGCAAGATCTTCGCGCGCGACGGCCGCCTGGTAGCGAGCGTCGCGCAGGAGGGCTTGATCCGGATGCGCCAGTAACCGCGGGAGTAACTGCGGTTACTTGCGCGTCCAGACCTTTTCCCCGCCGATCCACGTCTCATCGACCTTCGTGGCGCGCAGGTCGGTTGGCGACGCCATTGTCGGGTCGCGGTCAACGACGATGAAGTCCGCCCGCTGGCCCGGCGCGAGCGCACCGAACTGCTTCTCCGCAAACCCGGCATAGGCCGCCGCACCGGTCATCGCCCACCACGCCTGTTCGCGCGTGACGAGTTCCTGTGGCTGCCACCCGCCCTGCGGCTGCCCATCGGCATCCTGCCGCGTAAACGCCGCGGCCCAGGTCGCGAACGGATCGGGCTTCTCGACCGGGAAATCGGTGCCGAAGGCGAGCTTCGCGCCGTTGGTCAGCATCGATTTCCACGCATAGGCACCCGCCAGCCGGTTCGGCCCGAGCCGAGCCTCGGCCATCGTCCGATCGCTGGTCGCATGCGTCGGCTGCATCGAGGCGATCGTGCCGAACTTGCCGAAGCGCGGCAGGTCGACCGGATCGACGACCTGCGCATGCTCGATCCGCCAGCGGCGATCGCCGGTATAGGTCTCGCTCTCGACCTGGATCGCGTCGAGTACTTCCTGATTGGCCTTGTCGCCAATCGCATGCACGGCGACCTGGAACCCATCCATCGCCGCGCGGCTCATCTGGTTCTGAAGCTGATCATCGGTAAGGAAGCCGAGCCCCGACTGACCCGGCGCGTCGGCATAGGGCTTCAATAGCCACGCGCCGCGCGAGCCTAGCGCACCGTCGGCATACAGCTTCACGCCGCCCATCCGCAGGCGGTCGTTGTACAGCCACGGCGTCGGACCCTTGCCGCCGATCCGGCTCGCGGTCTCGACACCCATCGCGTAGCTCATGATTCGGACGCGCAACCCGCCGATATCCGCCATCCGTCGATACGTCAGCCAGTCGTCCAGCGACGTGCCCATGTCGGCCACCGCGGTGACGCCGTAGCCGAGCAGGATTCGTTGCGCGGTGAGGAACGCGGCATCGCGCTCCTTGGGAAGCGGCTGGGGAACAACCTTCTCGACCAAGGCCTGCGCACCGTCGACGAACACGCCGGCAGGTGCGCCGCCAGTCTTCTCGATCCGCCCGCCCGCCGGCGACACGGTCGATCCGGTCACGCCAGCCTCGCGCATCGCCTCACGGTTCGCCCAGCTGGCATGGCCATCCGCGCGCGACAGCCAGATCGGGTGACCGCCGGACACGGACTCCAGGTCGGCGGCGGTCGGGAAGCGACCCAGCCCCCACGCCTCCTGGTTCCAGCCGCGGCCCAAGACCCATTTGCGATCGGGGTTACCGGCGATGTACGCGGCAATCCGCGACTTCGCCTCGTCCAGCGACTTGGCCATCGAGAGGTCGAGCGACAGCGCCCCGAAGCCCAGTTCGAGAACATGGCCATGCGCGTCGATGAAGCCCGGCAAGATCGTCTTGCCGCCCATGTCGACGCGCCAGTCATACAACGGCTTGCCAGCGTTCTTCTTGAGTTCCTTGCGGCTGAGCTTGGGAGCTTCCTCGCCCGGCGGGACGAGTCGCGTGACGCGGCCGTCCTTGTCGATCAGGATCGCCTTGAAGTGCACCATGCGGCCGGTGTCGGTGATGGTCACGCCGTTGACGTTGTCGACGATTCCGTCGGCCAGCGCCGGTGTGGAAAGCAGCGCGATCGCAGCCGCGGAAAGCATCAGACGCATCACTTGGGCAATCTCCGTACCAGCGCGCTCGTATCCTGCCGCGCGCCACCCATTGCCTGAACATCGGCATAGAATTGATCGACCAGCGCCGCGACCGGCAGCACCGCGCCGTTGCGTCGCGCTTCGTCCAGCGCGAGCCCCAGATCCTTGCGCATCCAGTCTACCGCGAACCCGAAGTCGAACTCTTCCTTCGCCATCGTCGGCCAGCGATTGACCATCTGCCAGCTCTGCGCCGCGCCGCCGGAGATCGCCTCGAACACCTTGTCGAGATCGAGCCCGGCGTTTTGCGCGAACCTGATCGATTCGGCGACGCCCTGGATCACCCCGGCGATCGCGATCTGGTTGCACATCTTGGTCGTCTGGCCCGCGCCGGCCTCGCCGACATGGACGATCCGTGCCGCATAGGCCTGCATGAACGGTTCGGCCTTCGCCATCGCCTCGGCCGAGCCGCCGCACATGATCGATAGCTTGCCGTTCTCCGCGCCGGCCTGCCCGCCCGACACCGGGGCGTCGACGACCAGCGCCCGCTCGCCCGCCAATCGCCGCGCGATCGAGGCCGAGACGGTGGTGTGATCCACGAACACGGCGTCGTCGTGCATCGTCGCGAAGGCGCCGTCCTCGCCTAATGTGACCAACGCCAGATCGTCGTCGTTGCCGACGCACGTGAATACGGCATCGGCTTCTTTCGCGGCGGCGGCCGGCGTGTCGGCGACCTTGCCGCCATATTTATCGGCCCACGCCAAGGCCTTGGCCTTTGTCCGATTATAGACGGTGACGTCGTGCCCTGCCGTGGCGAGGTGCCCCGCCATCGGCGCGCCCATGACGCCGGTTCCGATGAATGCCAGTTTTGCCATAGCGTCCGCGCATAAGCGGTGTTTCCCACGCGCGCCAGATGGTCTAGCGGGTCGGACATGGCTCCCCTCGCTGCCGTAGCGGCACCCACCCTCCCCGTCTCGATCGACGACGTCCGCGTCGCGCACGACCGGATCCGCGACTCGATCGTCCGCACGCCGACGCTGATCAGCAAGACGCTGAGCAAGATGACCGGCGCGACGGTGTATCTGAAGTTCGAGAATCTTCAGTTCACCGCGGCGTACAAGGAGCGCGGCGCGCTCAACACGCTGTTGCAACTGTCGGCCGAAGCCCGCGCGAAGGGCGTCATCGCCGCCTCGGCGGGCAATCACGCGCAGGGGCTCGCCTATCACGCCAACCGGCTCGGCATCCCGACGACGATCGTGATGCCGACGAACACGCCGACCGTGAAGGTCATGCAGACCGAAGGGCACGGCGCCAACGTCGTGCTGCACGGCGAAACGTTCGACGCGGCCTATGCGCATGCCCGCATCCTCGAGGGCGAGTGCGGCTTCACCTTCGTCCACCCGTTCGACGATCCTCGCGTCATCGCCGGACAGGGCACCGTCGCGATCGAGATGCTGGAGGACGTGCCGCAACTCGATACGCTGGTTATCCCGATCGGCGGCGGTGGCCTCATCTCGGGCATGTCGACGGTCGCGCAGGCTTTGAGCGAAGCGCCAGGTGGTCATCCGATCGAGGTCGTCGGCGTCCAGGCCGAGCTGTTCCCGTCGATGTACAACCGTATCAACGGCACCGACATGGCCTGTGCCGGCGATACGCTGGCCGAGGGTATCGCGGTCAAGGAGCCGGGTGCGATCACCTCGAAGATCGTCGCCGAACTGGTGGACGAGATCGTACTGGTCAGCGAGCGCAGCCTCGAGGAATCGGTCAGCCTGTTGCTTCAGATCGAGAAGACAGTGGTCGAGGGGGCTGGTGCTGCCGGGCTCGCCGCGTTGCTGTCGCATCCCGAGCGGTTCGCGGGGAAGACCGTCGGCATCGTGCTGTGCGGCGGCAATATCGACACACGGCTGCTCGCCAACGTGCTGTTGCGCGATCTGGCGCGGTCGGGACGGCTCGCGCGGTTGCGGATCCGGTTGCAGGACAAGCCGGGTGCGCTGTTCCACGTCGCGCGGATCTTCGACCAGGAACGCGTCAACATCATCGAGATCTATCACCAGCGCGTCTTCACGACGTTGCCGGCGAAGGGGCTGATTACCGACATCGAATGCGAACTGCGCGACCGTGCGCATCTCGACCGGCTGGTGGGCGCGTTGCGGGCCGGCGGGTATGAGACATCGACTGTCGAACTGGCGTGATCTCATTCTGATACGGTGATTTACCGCGTTAACCGACATTCGTGGTAAACCGATTGCAGGTTCGCGCGAGACGGCCATATACGAAACGACGCGGCTGATCGCGCCTGCCTGAAGGACTCTCCGCTCGGTGACTGCGCCCTTTCGTTTCCCGCGCTTCTTCGTCACCAGCCCCGCGCCGTGCCCGTATCTGCCGGATCGTCAGGAGCGCAAGGTGTTCACCGAGCTGACCGGTCCGCATGCGAACGAGCTTAACGATGCGCTCGGCCGGATCGGCTTTCGTCGGAGCCAAGGCGTCGCGTATCGACCGTCCTGCGCCGGATGCACCGCGTGCGTATCGGTCCGCGTGGTGACCGATGAGTTCGTGCCCAACGCGACGCAGCGCAAATTGCTGAAGCGGCTCGGCGATATCGAGGTGACCGCGTGCAAGGCGTGGGCGACCGTCGAGCAGTTCCAGTTGCTCCGTCGCTATCTCGGCACCCGCCATCCCGGCGGCGGCATGGCGGGGATGGACGAGGACGACTACGCGGACATGATCGAGCATTCGCCGGTCAACTCGGTGATCGTCGAGTATCGCGAGCCGCGCGTCGACGGCGTGCCGGGCGCGTTGATCGGTGCATGCCTGACCGATCGCCAGGCGGACGGACTGTCGATGGTCTACAGCTTCTTCGCGGCCGACGATGCACGGCGGCCGGGCTTCGGCAACTTCATCATCATGGACCACATACTGCGCGCACGCGATGCCGGGCTGCCGTTCGTGTATCTCGGCTATTGGGTAAAGGGCTCGCCGCGGATGGAGTACAAGACGCGGTATCGGCCGCTGGAGGTGCTGGGTCCGGCGGGGTGGCGGCGGCTGGAGGATGCGGACATCGTGGCGCCGCCGGAGCGGGTTGCGGTTTTGGTCTGAAGTCGGGGAACTCGTCGATCTCGCTCACAGGTGCCCCAGCACCGAAATCCGTCGCTTCGCGGGGAGATACGCTTAGTCCTCGCGGTGCACGACCACATCGACGTCGAGTTCTTCGCCGCCTTCGCCGAGTCGCGAGCCTGCTACCGGCGCTGCGCCTGCCGCATCGAGCGCCATCGCGACGCGGACGTAATGTTCTTCCGGCGACATCCCCGTGCAGGGATCGAACCCGACCCAGCCTAGCCCATCGACGAACGCCTCGGCCCAACCATGCGGGGTCGGCAGATGGACCACCTCGTGATCGTTATGGTGATAGCCCGACACATAGCGCGCGGGCGCACCTAGCGAGCGGGCGGCGACCGCGAACATCTGCGCCATGTCGCGCGGCGTGGCGCTATCCATGCGAAACGCGGCAGCGGCCGTGCGACCCGGCGCGGGACGCCCGGCATCGAAGGCGAAGCGCGCGTGGAATGCCCGGTTCAGCCGATGCAACGCGCCGATCCGGTCGCGCGCATCCATGGCGGCATTGGCGGCGAACTTCGCGATCGCCGTGTCATGGGCAGTCGCCTCGGTGGACCGGAGGAACAGCGCGGGCGGAAGCGTTTCGTGCACGCCGTGCAGGACGCCGTCCGAGTGGCTGGTCAGCACCTCGCCCTTCACGGTGATCTCGATCCCGTCGACTGGCCCTTCGGCGTACAACATCGTCACGGCATTGCCGAAACCGTCACGGCCGGGCCGCAGCCGCGCGTCGCAATCGACGTCGATCCGCCATGACGCAACCGTCTGGTCGTGCGTATTTTCGGGCGTCAACCGAAGCATCTGCACCAACCGCCCCTGCGGCTGGGTGAAGCGGTAGATCGTGTGGTGATCGATCGACAGGCGCATCAGAGGAACTTGAACTGGCGGCCGATCGCGCCGTGCAGCAGCGCGTTCTCGGCGATGAATGCCTGGAGATACTGGTGCAGACCGGACGCGATGACCTCGCCTGAACGGGTCTTCGCCATCCGCGATGCGCGCATCCGGGCCATGCGGTCAGCCTCGCCGTGATTGCCCGTCCGCTTGGCGAGCAGGTTGAGCACGTCGACCGTCTCCTCGACCGATGCGGCAAGACTACGAGGCAGCTCGGACCGTGCCAGCAGCAGGTCGATGACGTCCGCGGGTCGAAGCCCGTCATTGTAGAGCCAGCGATAAGCGGTGACCGCGGACACCGTCTGGAGGATCGTCGTCCACTGGTCGCGGTCGATCGCGCCGCCCAGACGCTCGCCCTCGGGCAGCAGGATGTGATATTTGACGTCGAGCAAGCGCGCGGTGTTGTCCGCGCGCTCGACCGCCTGGCCAAGCCGGATGAACCACGTCGTCTGGTTGCGGAGCATGCGGTGGACCGCACCTTCGAACCCGCGCGTCTCGTTCTTGACCGCTTCGACCAGGTTCAGCTGCGATGTCGTGCTGCCGGGCGTGGCGCGGTTCTCGAACAGCAGCCACGCGCGATTGATCGCGGTCCACGCCTCGCGGGTCAGCGCGGTGCGGACCGCTTTCGCATTATTGCGCGCCATGTCGAGGCAGCGGACGATCGATCCAGGATGGCTCGAATCGAGCGTCAGGAACCGAACGACATCGCGCTGCCCTATCTCCACGCCGGTCGCGGCAAAGGCCTCGTCGGTTTCGGTGACGGCCAGCGCGGAGGCCCAAGCGGCATCGCCCGAGGGTTGCGAGGAGAGCACATCGAGGCGAACGGTGGCCTCGACCAGCCGGGCGATGAAGTCGGCGCGCTCGAAATAGCGACCGAGCCAGTAGAGCGACGATGCGGTGCGCGACAGCATCACGAATTCCCACCGGACGTCTGTGTGCCCAGTGTCTGCGTCATGCCGCCCATCGTCTGTGACATGCCGCCGGCGTTCATCCGCTGCGACTGGTCTTTCATGAGCACGAAGCTGTCCTTGGTCCCGCCACCCTGGCTGGAATTGACCACCAACGATCCTTCCTTGAGCGCGACGCGGGTCAGGCCGCCCGGGACAACCTGTACACCCTTCGAGCCCGTAAGGACGAACGGGCGGAAGTCGACGTGCCGCGGACTGAGGCCGCCTTGCGCCATCGTCGGGACGGTCGACAGCGCGAGCGTAGGCTGTGCGATGTACCGGTGCGGTTCGGCGATGAGCGCGGCGCGGAAACTCTCGATCTCCTGTTTCGACGCGGTCGGTCCGACGAGCATGCCATAGCCACCGGAGCCGTCGACCAGCTTCACGACGACGTCTGCGAGGTTGTCGAGGACGTACTGCAGCGCCTGCGGTTCGCGGCAGCGCCAGGTTTCGACGTTGCGCAGCTTGCACTCACCACCCGAATAGAATTTCACGATGTCGGGCATGTAGCTGTAGATTGCCTTGTCGTCGGCGATGCCGTTGCCCGGCGCGTTCATGATCGCGACGTTGCCAGCGGCGTAGGCTGCGATGAGCCCCGGAACGCCGAGCGCTGAATCCGGACGGAACACGAGCGGGTCGAGATAATCGTCGTCGATCCGGCGGTAGATCACGTCGACCTTCACGCGGCCGGCGATCGTCCGCATCCAGACGACATCGTCGTCGACCACCAGATCGGCGGCTTCGACGAGCTCGATCCCCATCGAGTCCGCGAGGAAGCTATGCTCGTAATAGGCCGAGTTATAGTGGCCGGGGGTCAGTAGAACACAGGTCGGGTTCGAGCCGGTGCCATGCGGCGCGACCGACTTCATCGTCTCGAGCAACAGGTCGGGATAGCTGTCGACCGCCGCGACCCGGAACTCGCGGAAGAGTTCGGGGCATAGCCGCAGCATCGCCTCACGGTTCTCCAGCATGTAGCTGACGCCCGAAGGCGTGCGCGCATTGTCCTCGAGCACGAAGAAATCGTCGGGGCCGGTACGAACGAGGTCGATCCCGCAGATATGCGCCCAGACACCGTGCGGCGGGCGGATGCCGGCGATCTCGGGACGAAACTGTGCGTTGCCGAGCACCAGGTCCTCGGGAAGGACGCCCTCCTTCAGGATCCGCCGTTCCCCGTAGATGTCGTCGAGAAACGCGTTGATCGCCTCGACCCGCTGGACGAGCCCATCGGACAGCCGCGTCCATTCGTCATGCAGGAACACACGCGGGACGATATCGAACGGGATGATCCGTTCGGCCGCTTCGTTCTCGCCGTAGACGGCGAAGGTGATGCCGAGCTGCCGGAACGTCGTCTCGGCCGCTTCCTGACGACGGCGCAGTTCGGCATCGGGCGTATCCTCGATCCACGTGCCCAGTGCCGCCAGTTCGGGGCGGGCGGTCGTGTCGCCCGGTGTCCCCATGATCTCGTCGAACGCTTGTTTCCCCATCGAAACGGTCAATTCCCCATCAAGCGTTGCGGTTCCATGCTGCAATGCTTTGTTGCGACACACAAGGTGTTCCGTGGAACAGTCCCCAGATCATTCTCCCCCGCCAGGGGGAGGTGGCACCGCAAGTGTCGGAGGGGGAGGACACGGAACAGAGGTTTTCCTTTCCTCCCCCTCCGTCTGGCAAGTGCCAGCCACCTCCCCCTGGCGGGGGAGGATTGCGAGCGGCTTAGGCGCCCAGCCCTTCGAGCACGCCCGGTGTCAGGACTTGCGGGAGGACGGTGGGTGCGGCGGCGCCCGGCGCGTAATACAGGTAGAGCGGCACACCGGCGCGATTATGGGCCTGGATGAAGCGGCCCATTACCGGGTCGCCATCGGTCCAGTCGCCGATCAAAGCCGCCACCTTGTGCTTGGCGAACGCATCGCGGACGCCGGCCGTGTCGATCGCCGCCTTCTCGTTGACCTTGCAGGTCAGGCACCAGTCGGCGGTGAAGTACACGAACACCGGCCGCTTTTCAGCGCGCAGTGAGGCCAGCCTGGCTTCGGTGAACGCCTCGTCGCCGGTGGTCGCGATCTTGGCGGATGCAGGCGGCGTTTGCGCGATCAATAGCGCGCTGCCGACGAACACGACGGCCAATGCGACCTGCGCCGCGACCCCGAACGCCTTGCCCTTGCGCTGGCGCGTGCCGCCGATCCAGAGGACCACGCCGACGGCCAGTACCGCGATCAGCGCGAGGGTCAGCGCTTCGACACCAGTCTGGCGGCCGAGCACCCAGCCGAGTGCGATCGCGGTCAGGAACATCGGCACCGACAGGACGTGGCGGAACGTCTCCATCCAGACACCGGGCTTGGGCAACCAGCGCCGCCACGACGGAATGAACCCGATCGCGAGGAAGGGGAGCGACAGGCCGATGCCAAGCCCGCCGAACACCGCGAGCGCCGCCGGCCATGGCAGCACCAGCGCCGCACCGAGCGCCGCCCCCATGAACGGACCCGTGCACGGCGTCGCGATGAACGCCGCCAGCGCGCCGGTCGCGAACGCACCGCTCGCACCGCTCTCGCCGGCGAAGCGCGGCGTCGGCACCTCGAACAGCCCGGCAAGGTTGAACGCGATCGCCGCGCTCAGCAGGAGCAGGACGACGATCGCCGCGGGATGCTGCAACTGGAACGCCCAGCCGACCGCCGAACCACCTGCACGCAGCGCCAGGATCGCGGCCCCGAGCCCGAGGCAGACCAGCACGACGCCCGCGGTATAGGCCAAAGCCTCCCCGCGCGCGTCCTGCTCGCTCGCACCGCCGCGCGCGAGGCTTAGCGCCTTGAGGCTCAGGATCGGGAACACGCAGGGCATGATGTTGAGGATCAGCCCGCCCAGCACCGCACCTGCAAATGCGATCAGTGCTGTCAGCCAAAGGCTCTCGCTGCTCGCGCTGGTCGCGCCGCTGCCGACGGCACCGCCGACCACGCCGGGCGTGGCCTTGACGCTAAGCCCTTGGCCCTCGCCGATCCGCAAAACCCCTTCGATGGGGCCGCCCGTCTTGGCGTTCGCCGCGACCTTCGTTTCGATCGTCAGCCTGTCGCCGTCGCGCGTCACATTCTGCGCCGCGCCATTCTCGATCGCATCGGTCGTGACCGGGAAGAAATAGGCCTTGTCGGCCTTTGCGTTCGCCGGGAACGGCACGGCGATCCGCATCGTCCCGCTGCTCGCCGCATAGGTTGCTTTGGAATCGAGCGGTTTCGGGATCGCCTGTCGCCAGCCGGCGAACGCCGCCGCCTGCGATGGCGCGCCGTCACCGATCGTGAGGTCGAGTGACAGCGCCTTCTCCTCCGGCACGCAGATCGTCGCGGAGCAGACGAGGTAGCTCGTCTTCAGGCGGATCGGTAATTTCGTTCCGGCCGCCAGCCCTGCCGGGACCTGGATCGTCACGAGCGGCGCATAGGGCGCCTCGTAGACATAGTTCATCAGGCCCGCGATGAGCAGCGTCGTCGGCACCGGCCATTCGGGATCGCCCGCCTTCGCGCCCGCGGGCAGGGTCCAGTCGAACGTCGCCGGAAAGCCCGCGTCGCCGGGGTTGCGCCAATAGCCATGCCAGCCCTTTTCGGGCGTTGTCGCAAGCGCGATCGTCAGCGGTGCGCCGGCCCTGGGGTGATCGCTTTCCGCGACCAGCGTCATCATCAGATGCTGGCTGGAGCCATTCAGTGATTCCGCGAGCGTGGGCGCACTTGCCAGTCCGCAGACGGTCAGCAAGACCGTCATCAGGACGCAACGTAAACTGCGCATGGCCATCCTTGTTTCGTTCATCGCGCAAAGCCATAGCGGTGACCTTGTCGTATTGCACTTCAAAGCGACGCCCTCGCTCGATGGTCGTTGCTGGCTAAAGGACTGTTCGTGAAAGCACTTATCGCCGCGCTCCTGTTGACCTCGGCCGCTTCGGTGTCCGCCCAGATGGCGCCGCCTGCCCCCGCCTCCGCACCAACGCCGACCACTCCGCCGAAGCTGATCGTCGCGATCTCGGTCGACCAGTTCGCCGCCGACCTGTTCCAGCAATATCGCAACCATTATACCGGCGGCTTCACGCGGTTGCTGAACGGCGCGGTGTTCCCGAGCGGGTATCAGAGCCATGCCGCGACCGAGACGTGCCCCGGCCACTCGACGATCCTGACCGGCATGCGGCCTGCGCATACCGGGATCATCGCCAACAACTGGGTCGACCAGCGCGCCGGACGGCCCGACAAGGTCGTCTATTGCTCGGAGGACGAGCGCGTCACCGGCACCACGCACGAGAGCTACACCGTGTCGGACATGCATCTGAAGGTGCCCACGCTCGGCGAGATGATGAAGGCGCGCGATCCGCGAACGCGGTCGGTCTCGGTCGCGGGCAAGGATCGCGCGGCGGTGATGATGGGCGGCCACAAGGTCGACGAGCTCTGGTGGTGGGACGGCAAGACCTATGTCTCCTACGCCGGCCGCGCGGTGCCCCCAGCGGTGCAGCGCACGCGCGACGCGGTCGCCGCGCTGATCGCCAAGCCGCAGGCGGCACTCCCGCTGCCCGGCTATTGCGCTGGCGTGAACCATCCGATCGTGATCGCCGGCAAGACGTACGGCCAGGGCCGTTTCGAGCGCGAGGCTGGCGACGCCAAAGGCTTCCGCGTGTCGCCGGCGTCCGATGCGGCGGTGTTCGCGATGGCGGCGGCGCTGGTGCAGGACATGAAGCTCGGCAAAGGCCCGCAGACCGACATCATCGATATCGGCGCATCGGCGACCGATTATATCGGCCATACCTATGGCACGCAGGGCTCGGAGATGTGCATCCAGATGGCCGAGCTCGATCGGACATTGGGCGATTTCTTCAACGTGATGGATGAAACCGGGGTCGATTACGAGGTCGTGCTGACCGCGGACCACGGTGCACACGACGCGACCGAACGCCAGCAGCAGCGCGCGATGCCGATGGAGGCGCATATGGACGAGAACGTGCTCGCCAAGCAGGTCGGCACCGCGATCGCCAAGGATCTGGGGCTGCAGGGCAGCGTGCTGCTAGGGACCGAGGGCGACGTCTATATCGACGATACGCTCCCGGCGAAGACGCGGGCCAAGGTGCTGGTCGAGGCGCTGCGCCGCTATCGCGCGATGCCGCAGGTTGCCGCTGCCTTCTCGGCCGCCGAGATCATGGCTACGCCGATGGCCAAGACCCCGCCCGAGACCTGGACGCTGATCGAGCGGGCGCGCGCGTCGTTCTACGAAAAGCGATCAGGCCAGCTGGTGGCTTTGCTCAAGCCGCGGGTGACGACGATCGTCTCGCCGGCGGGGGGCTATGTCGAGACGCACGGATCGCCCTGGGATTACGATCGCCGCGTGCCGATCCTGTTCTGGCGCAAGGGCATGACCGGGTTCGAGCAGCCCTTGTCGGTGGAGACGGTGGATATCGTGCCGACGCTGGCGGCGACGATCCGGTTGCCGGTGAGCGGGCTGGACGGGCGCTGCCTCGATCTCGATCCGGGCGCTGCGAGCACCTGCCCGAGCTGAGGGAGGTTTCGCTCCTTACCCGTCATGCTGACGAACGTCAGGATGACGGGTAAGGTGTTGGTCAGGGCAGGATCGCCTAGCGCGTTTCGAACGGCCGCAACCCGGCTCCCAGCCGGTTCGCCCCGATCGCCAGCCGGTCATGGCTGTAATCGGCGACGAACGCCGGACTCGTGCTATCCCCCGGTGCCAGTCGCGCGTCGTTGCCGTCCACGCGCAACCCGGTCGACCGATACGTCTTCGCCTCCGCGGCGACCACGATCAGCCCGGTGTGGTTCTCCTTGTTGCGTCCCTGCACGAAGGTGTTGCGCGCGATGAGGCCGGTCGCGCCTTCGGGAAGGTCGATCATGTAGTTCGTCTTGCGCCCGGCCGTGTCGTCGAAGCTGTTGTCGGCGATCGACACGGTCGGCACGCGCAGCTTGACATAGTGCCCGCCCGTCCCGCGCTCGAACCGCGAATTGGTGATCGTCACGCTGCCTTTGTTGGCGAGGTAGATCGCGTGCGAGCAGCCCGGCGACTCGTCGCACTGACCAAGCCCCGCGAAGGTCGAATGGTCGATGACGATCGTCTGCGCGGTCGGTTCGCCACCGAGAATACCTTCCTGGCTGTCGAGGAACATCGCGTTGGTGACGGTCAGGTTGCCCATCTCTGTGCGGATGCCGGCGCCGTTGCCGTCCGCCACGCGGTAGCCGCGGAACACGAGGCCATCGACGACCGAACCCTGCCCCCGCAAGACCAGCGCGGCCTTGTCCTCGCACGCCACGGCCTCGAAGATCGCGGTGCCGGGCTTGACCGCCTTGAAGGTGATGTGGCCACCGGCCTGGACCGCGCATTGCCGGTACGTGCCAGGTGCGATCAGGATCGTCGCGGTGCCCATGCGGATCGACGATACCGCGTCCTGCAGCGTCGCGAACCCCTGCCCGTTCACGGTGAATGGCGCAGACCCTTGCGCGAACGCGGGAACGGCGAACAGCGCGAACGCCAGCAACGATCGTTTCATTCGAAGATGCTCCTTCGCCGGCATCTGCGGCGCTGGCTCCATGATCGCACGGAACGCGGACGTTCGGCGAGCCGATCCAGACGCGCAGTCGACGCCTGTCCCGAAATGACGCAGCGCTAGAGACCTGTCCGCGATGGGCGGATCATCGCGTCCGGATATTGCCGTACCTGCGTCGACCGAATATTGTCGCGACCGAAACAAAGCCGGCGGGGGGAACCGATCGGCGCCGGGGGATCTGCATGCACGCCATGACGCCGACGGAGGTCTTCCTCCTCGCGCTACTCATCATCTTCACCATGCCCTATCTCGTGTGGCGGCTTGGGCGGACCGATTACTGGGCGCCGCTGGTGGTCGTGCAGATCTTCGGCGGCATCCTGCTCGGGCCGGGCGTTCTCGGCGCTGCGTATCCCGATTATTATGCGACGATCTTCACGCCGGCCACGCTGGGCTCGCTTAACGGCATTGCCTGGTGGGCGGTGATGCTGTTCGTGTGGGTCGCGGGTATCGAGCTCGACCTCGGCGAAGCGTGGAAACGCCGCGGCGAGACCGGGGTGACCGCCGGCCTCGCGCTCGCGGTACCGCTGATCACCGGCAGCATCGCCGCGGTGCTGATGCTGCGCTATCCAGGCTGGCGCGGGCCGGATGGTGCGACGTGGCAGGTGGTGCTGGGCATCGGCATGGCCTGCGCGGTCACGGCGCTGCCGATCCTCGTGCTGTTCCTCGAAAAGCTCGACGTCCTGCGCGAGCCGATCGGTCAGCGGATCCTGCGCTATGCGAGCCTCGACGACATCGCGATCTGGGGTGTGCTGGCGCTGATCCTGCTCGACTGGGAGCGCGTCGGCCGACAGGGCGGGTTCCTCGTCGGGTTCGCGATCGCGACGCTGTTGGTGCGCAAGCTCATGGCGCGGATCGAGGAGCGCGATCGCTGGTATGTCAGCCTGATCTGGCTTGCGGGCTGCGGGTTCGCGGCGGACTGGGCGGGGCTGCATTTCATGGTCGGCGCGTTCCTGTCGGGCGCGGTGCTCGATGCGAAATGGTTCACGACGGCGAAGATGGACCAGTTCCGCCACTTCGTGCTGCTCGCAGTGATGCCCGTGTTCTTCCTGTCGACGGGCCTGAAGACGCAGTGGGCGGTCGGTGGCTATGCGGTGTTCGGCGCGGCGGCGTTGCTACTGCTCGCCTCGGTCGGCGGCAAGCTCGCGGGGGTTCACGCCGCCGGGCGGATCCTCAAATGGCGACCGGGCGAGGCGTCGGCGATCGGCTGGCTGCTGCAGACCAAGGCGCTGATCATGATTATCTTCGTGAACATCCTGTTGGATAAGAAGATCATCACCAACGAGACGTTCACCGCGCTGCTGCTGATGGCGTTGGCGAGCACAATGCTGACCGTGCCGGTGGTCGCGCCGAAGTTGAAGAAGCTGGCGGGGCTGGTGCGGCGGAGCGCATGAGAGGCGGCGCAGCGCTGACCAAACCTCCGTCATCCTGACGAAAGTCAGGATCCAGGGTTACGGACGTGACGCATTTGGCTCTGGATCCTGACTTTCGTCAGGATGACGGGGCTAGGGATGACGGCGGTACCTCACGCCCCTGCGTTGAGCAGGTCGTGGCGTTTAAGGGCGTGGCGGAGCTGGTCGTAGCTCAGGCCCAGTGCCTCGGCGGTGGCACGCTGGTTGAAGCGGTGTTCGGACAGCGCGCGCGAGAGCAGGTCGCGCTCGAAGCGGGATACGCGGGACTTGAAGTCCGAGGGACCTTCCTCGCACGCCACCACCGGATCTTCACCGTCATCCGCTTGCGCCGCGGGTGGAGCCTCTACAGGAGGTTTTGGCGCGGTCGAGGCGCCGGGGCGGTGCGGGGACTGGAACGGGTCGATCTCGATCGCGTCGATCGGCCCGACCTTCTCCCAGCGGTATACCGCGCGCTCGACCACGTTGCGGAGTTCACGCACGTTGCCGGGCCAACGATACGCAATCAGCGCGTCCATCGCGGCCGGGCCGAAGCCCTCCCAGCGTTCCCGCCCCAGTTCAGACGCCATTCGCCGGCCGAAATGCTCGGCGAGCACCACGACGTCACCGGTTCGCGCGCGAAGCGGCGGCAAGGTCACCACCTCGAACGACAAGCGGTCGAGCAGATCCGCGCGGAATTCGTGCCGGTCGACCTTGTCCGGCAGGTGCTCGTTGGTCGCGGCCACGATCCGCACGTCGACGCGCATCGGCCGCGACGATCCGATCCGGGTGATCTCACCATATTCGACCGCGCGCAGCAGCCGGTCCTGCGCAGCCATCGACAGCGTGCCGAGCTCGTCAAGGAACAAGGTCCCTCCGTCCGCCTCCTCGAACCGCCCGACCCGCGCCTTGGTCGCGCCGGTAAACGCGCCGGCCTCATGCCCGAACAATTCCGCCTCGATCAGCGTCTCGGGCAGCGCCGCGCAGTTCATGATGACCAACGGTTGGTCCCACCGCGGCGAGAGGCGATGCAGGCGCTCGGCGACGAGTTCCTTGCCCGTCCCGCGCTCGCCGATCACCAGCACTGGGCGGTCCAGCGCCGCGGCCCTGGACGCGCGTTCGAGCGCCGCCATGAACGTGCCGGACTCGCCGATGACCTGTGTGGTTCGATCCATGGCGAAGATGTGGCGTGAATTCCCAACTCTTGGCAAGCCTGCGGCACCAGCCCCGCCGTCGAAATCGCGCAAACCCCTGCAATCCCATCCTTTTCGAAACTGGCACGACAGATGCAATGCTTCAGGCAACCCGCCGAATAGCGGAAACGACCATCCTAAAGGGGACCCACCATGTTCAACACCAACATCGCCCGCACCGTCACCGCCGCCCTTTGCACCATCGTCGTCAGCGCAACCTGCGTGCTCGGCGCGGTCGGTCCCGCCATCGCAACCAATGCAGCCCCCATCGCGGCAACCACCGCAATCGTGGCATAAGACTCCCGACGCTCGCCGAGAGCCTCGGGCCGACCCCTGGAGTAAGAATTACATGGGCATCTTTTCCCGCACCCGCGACATCGTCGCCGCCAACTTCGCCGATCTCATCGAGAAGGCCGAAGACCCGTCGAAGATGATCCGCATGATCATCCTCGAGATGGAGGAGACTCTGGTCGAGGTTCGCGCCTCCGCCGCGCGCACCATCGCCGACCAGAAGGAGATGCGCCGCCATATCTCGAAGCTGGAGCAGCTTCAGGACAACTGGACCGAGAAGGCCGAGCTGGCGCTGAGCAAGGACCGCGAGGATCTTGCCAAGGCCGCGCTGGTCGAGCGCCAGAAGGCGTTCGACATGGCCGAACAGCTGAAGGCCGAGGTCGGCGTGCTCGACGATGCGCTTCGGGCGTCCGAAGAGGACATCGCCAAGCTGCAGACCAAGCTGCGCGAGGCGCGCACCAAGCAGAACGCGGTGCAGACCCGGCTCGAGAGCGCGAACAACCGCACCCGGCTGCGCGAGATGTACAACGGCCCGAAGACGCACGAGGCGTTCAGCCGCTTCGACATCCTCGATCGCCGCGTCGACGAGGCCGAGGGCCGCGCGGACGCGATGCGGCTCGGGGTCGTCAAGACGCTCGAAGAGGAAATCGCCGAGCTGCGCAGCAACGACAAAGTCGATGCTCAGCTCGCCGCCCTCAAGGCGCGCATGAAGAAGGACGATTGAGATGAACACCGTACTCGTATGCGCGACCATCTTCGTCGGGCTGCCGTGGGTCATCCTCCACTACGTCACCAAGTGGAAGACCGCGCCCAAGATCACGGACGAGGACGAGAGGCTGCTCGACGAGATGCAGATGCTCGCACGTCGTCTCGAAGACCGGGTGATGACCGTCGAACGGATCATCGCGGCCGACAATCCCGACTGGAAGCCAGGCCTCGGAACCGCCCAGTCGGACTCACCATACCGGCTCGATCGCGACAGCGACCGCCAGGCCGGCAGCCCATTCGAACGGAGGAACTGACATGTCCGGCAGTCGCACGCAGTTTTACCTCGACAAGCAGAATGCCAAGTTCAAGGGCGTATGCTCCGGGATAGCCGATTATACGGGCGTGGATATCACACTCGTCCGGGTCGCCATGGTTGTTCTCGCGTTCGCCACCAGCGGCTGGATCATTCTCGGCTACTTCGCGACCGCATGGTTGGCCCCTAAGAAGCCGACCGGCCTGTACGACACGCCCGACGACGCGAAGTTCTGGCAGGGCGTTCGCTCCAATCCGAAGCGCTCGACCGCCGAGGTTCGCAGCAAGTTCCGCGACATCGACCGCCGTCTCGCCGACATCGAGACGCACTACACCAGCCGCTCGAGCAACAGCTTGGCGGCAGAGATCGACAGCCTGCGCTGAGACGCGGCGTCGATCGTAAAGGGGGAAATACCATGCCACCGGAAGTTGGATTTATACTCGGCACGATGTTTGGTGTGGTCGCAACGCTGCTGATCCAGGCCTTTGGCCGTCGCAAGGCACGGATCGCAGTCAAGGCCGCCAACAAGGATGCGGAACGCAGCATCGCGCTGCTCGACAGCGAGAATGCCCGTCGCACCGGCCAGATCGACCGCTTGCAGGAGCGGATCCAGGTCCTCGAACGGATCACCACCGATCCCGCCGAGCGTACCGCCCGTGAAATCGAGGCGCTTCGCCTCCAGCCGAACTGAGGGATCGAACGATGGATATGGGTTGGATGGTACCGGTCGGCGTGGTGGGAGCGATGAGTGCATCGCACGCCTTCCGGACATGGGTTCGTGCCAAGCATGGCTACCCGCTGGAGGATGAGAAGGGTAGCAAGCGGGGTGCACTCGGCTATCGTGGCGGCACGGGTCCGGACGATCAGCGGAAAGTCGAATTGCTGAGCAACGAGAACGAACGCCTGACCGGACAGGTCTCCCGCCTCGAGGAACGGATCGCGGTCCTCGAACGCATTGCCACCGATCCCGCCGAGCGCACCGCTCGCGAGATCGAAGCACTCCGCGATCGCTGAGGAACATCGATCATGGATGGATTCACGGTTTTCATGCTCGCCATCGTCTGTGTCGGCGTCCCAGTCACGCTCGGTATCGGCAGCGAGATGTTCAAGGGCTGGTTGCGACACAAGGAAACGATGGCCACCGCGCTGAATGCGCAGACCGCGGAAAAAGCGGCGCAATACGCCGCTCACACGGAACGTCTCGAACAGCGGGTCCGCGTGCTTGAACGGATCGCCACCGATCGCGGCATCGGCATCGCCGACCAGATCGAACAGCTCCGTGCCGAACCGACCCTGCCCCCACCGCCGGTCGCGCTGACAGCGCAAACCGCACGCCTCGCCGAAGGAGAAATACGATGAACCCCTTTTCGATGGTCGTTTGCATCGTGCTGATCGTGATGGTCGCCAAGGTGCTGACCGCTCGGTACCGCGCGATGGGCGACGCCCCGGCAAACCCGGTCGAAAGCACCGACGCGCTGCGGCTACGCGAAGAGGTCCAGCAAATGAAGGAGCGTATCCAGGTCCTGGAGCGCGTGATCACCGACAACCACAAGAGCGTCGATCTCGACAGAGAGATCGAGCGGCTTCGCGACCGCTAAGAGGAGGCGGACATGATCGAACCTAACGTCTACATCACCTTGGCGCTGGCGAGCCTTGCAGGGCTCGCGATGATCGTCGCTGGCGGCCTGGCCGGATGGCGCGGCTGGCTCTCGCTGCGGCGACTGGAACTGGATCACGCACAGGACGGCCGCATGCCCGTCGCGGTGTCGACCGGATCGCGGATCGAGATCGCCGACCTGAAGGAGCGCATCAAGAAGCTGGAGGCGATCGCCGCCGGGGTGGACCTCTAAACGCATGTTCCCCCGCGAAGGCGGGGTACATGGTGTTGAAGCGCTACGTGCGAACCGCTACCGATCCCGCCATGGCCACCCTCACCGACATCCGCGAGGAATATGACTTCCTCGAACCCGACGATCGTTACCGCCTGCTGATCGACCTTGGTCGTGAACTGGAGCCGATGCCGGACGCGCTCAAGACCGATGCGACGCTGGTGCGGGGGTGTTCGGCGTCGGTGTGGGTGTATCCGACCACGCAAGACGATGGCCGGCTGCATTTCCTGGCGGATTCGAATGCCGCGATCACGAAGGGGATCATCGCGCTGGTGTTGCTGACGGTGCAGGATCAGCCGCCGGGCGCGATCGTCGCGACCGACATCAAGGCGGAGCTGGCGCCGTTCGATCTAAGCAAGCAGTTGAGCTCGAACCGGACGCAGGGGATTCCGAACATGATCGCGCTGATCCGGGAGACGGCGGAGCGGTACGCGGATTAGCGCGAAGACCGTGCCCTCACCCTTCCCACCCGGCCAGCGCCGGCCGGGCCCCTTCCCTCTCCCCGGCGGAGAGAGGGCGAGACGCCGAAGGCGGCGAGGGTAAGGGCACGCTAGGGTCGGTAAGGGTCGCGACGACGTCTTCAACGTCGGCACCCGCCGGTACCAACATCCACCGGTCCGGCCGTGCCCCGTCCACCATCACCACCGCATTCTTCGGACATACGCCGAGGCACTTCACCTCGACGACGCCGCGGTCCGCCTTGCGGCCCTTCTTCAGCCCAAGCCCCTTGCGCAAAAGCTTGACCAGCGGCGTGCTGCCTTTGTCGCCGAAGCCGCCGCCGATCTTCTTCGAACATTTGCCGCAGACCAGCACGCTTCCTTGCCAGCGGCTGGCCAGAACGCGGATCACGCCGGTTTCCATGTCCGCTGGTCTTCGGCCACCTTCAGCACCTCATACGCGGCCTGCACGCCCTGGAACCGCGTCGCCGCATCCTTGTCGCCAGGCCGCACGTCGGGATGGTTCGCCTTGGCCATCCGGCGCCAAGCCGCGCGCACGTCCTCGAACGTCGCGTCGGGTTCCAGGTCCAGCACCTCGAGCGCGCGCATCTCGTCGCGCGACCGGCTGCCGTCGCCGGACCCCGCCCAAGCATAATGTTTGGGATCGGTATAGCCGTCCGCCGTACGCGTCTCCGCCGCCTCGCGCTCGGCCGCTTCCTCCGCGCTGAGCCCCTCGAAGTAATTCCAGCCGCGGTTATATTCACCTGCGTGATGCATGCAGAAATACCACCGGTCGGGGCTGTTGGGCGATTTGGGTGCCGGACAATTGCCGGGCTCGTTGCAGCCATGCCGGTCGCACAGCCGGACCGTCACCGCCTCGGTGCTCGCGCCATAGGCGCGCCAGCGCGGAAAACCCCAGTCGGACGAACGTGTAGTGCTTCGAGCCATAGCGGCCCGAGATAGGCGTCCCTACGGACAACGCAACCATAGGCGACGATCAAGAGATACCGCGGATCGTCCGACAATCTGCCGCGGTGCAACATTCCGCCTTGAGTCAGTCACCATTCATCGATTACTGAACATGAACTATTTGTCATGTGGCATGGATAGACGCGTCCGGGTCGGACGTATTCCCAGCCGACACCTCAGCGACAGGAGCATCGGTGCCGACTCTCATTCCAAAGCTTACCACATGGCGCGCGGATCTTCCCGCCTCCATCGTCGTCGCGCTCGTCGCGCTGCCCCTCTGTCTCGGCGTCGCGCTCGCGTCGGGTGCGCCGCTGTTCGCGGGCATCATCTCGGGGATCGTCGGCGGTATCGCGGTCGGCCTGTTCTCGAAGTCGCCGCTGTCGGTCAGCGGCCCCGCCGCCGGCCTGACCGTGATCGTGCTCACCGCGATCGAGAGCATGCCGAGCTACCAGATGTTCCTGATGGCGGTCGTGCTCGCGGGCGTGCTCCAGATCTGCTTCTCGCTCACCCGCGCGGGCATCCTCAGCGAATTCGTGCCGTCGTCGGTCATCACCGGGATGCTTGCCGCGATCGGCCTGATCCTGATCCTCAAGCAGATCCCGCACGCAGTCGGGTTCGACCGCGAGGCCGAGGGGATCTTCGAATTCTCGACGGCGAACGGCATCAACACCTTCTCGCGGATCCTCGACAGCCTCAGCGCGGCCGTCACCCCCGGCGCGATCCTGATCGCCTCGGTCAGCCTGGCCTTCCTGTTCTGGTGGGACGGCGCCAAGCCGAAGAACGGCCCGTTGCGCTTCGTCCCCGGCCCGCTGGTGGTCGTGCTGATCGGGATCTTCGGCAACATGCTGCTCGGCGCGGTGAAGCCCGAATGGCAGCTGAAGGCGACGCATCTCGTCCAGGTGCCGATCACCGAAACGCTGTCGCAATTCCCGTCGCTGTTCACCTTCCCCGACTTCTCCGGCATCACCATGGGCGTCGTCTGGACCAGCGCGGTCACGCTCGCGATCGTGGCCAGCCTCGAATCGCTGCTGAGCGTCAAGGCGGTCGACGAGATCGACCCGCGTCGCCGCTCGACCGACAAGAACTGGGAGCTGATGGCGCAGGGCGGCGGCAATATCCTGTCGGGCCTGATCGGCGGGTTGCCCGTCACCTCGGTGATCGTGCGTTCGTCCGCCAACGTCGATGCGAAGGCCGAGAGCAAGCTGTCGACGATACTGCACGGTTTCTGGCTGCTTGCCAGCGTCGCGCTGATCCCGGCGGTGCTGAACCTGATCCCGCTGTCGGCGCTGGCCGCGGTGCTGATCGCGACGGGCTACAAGCTGACCAAGCCCAAGCTCTACACGGAGCGATTCAAGCAAGGCTGGACGCAGTTCATCCCGTTCGTCGTCACGGTCGGCGCGATCCTGTTCACCGACCTGCTCGAGGGCATCGTGATCGGCTTGGCGGTCGGCTTCGTGTTCGTCGTCGCGCGCAACTTCCGTACCGCGATCACCTTTGCCTGCCACGACGAGGACTGCCTCGTCCGCGCCCGCCGCAACCTCTACTTCATCCATAAATACGAATTGCAGAAGTCGCTCGACCGGGTGCCGGACAATGCCAACCTGCTGATCGACCTGTCGTCGACCAGCTATGTCGATCTTGACAACGTCGACATCATCAACGCGTTCATCAAGGGCGCTGCGTATCGCGGCATCACCGTACTGATCCGCGGCGATCTGGCGCTGCGCACGGTGAAGCTGATCAACGCCCCCCAGACCGAGGTTCGTTTCGCATGAGGCAGTACAAGCAACTCCTGCTCGCCAACAAGGCGTGGGCGGCCGAGATCATCGAGGAGAGCGCCGACTTCTTCCAGCGCCAGCTGGTCGGGCAGAACCCCGAATTCCTTTGGATCGGGTGTTCGGACAGCCGCGTCGGCCCGGAACAGATGACGATGACGCCGCCGGGTAACATGTTCATCCACCGCAACATCGCCAACCTGGTCAAAGACGACGACACGAACCTGATGTCGGTGCTGCAATATGCGGTCGACGTGCTGGGCGTGCGGCACATCATCATCTGCGGTCATTATGCGTGCGGTGGGATCCGCGCGACGCTCGACGGCGGCACGACCGGCCCGGTCGACGACTGGCTCAGCACCGCGCGCTGCGTCCTGCACGACCATGCCGACGAGATCGACGCGCAGCCCGACCGCGAGCAGAAGGTCAACCGACTGGTCGAAGTCAACGTCCGCGACCAGCTCGTTCGCCTCGCGCGCACCGCGACAATCCAGGGTGCGTTTGCCCGCGGGCAGGAAGTGCTGCTCCACGGCTGGGTCTACGACATCCGCGACGGGCTCATCAAACCGATGATGGAGATCGATTCGACCACCGTGCTCGAAGACATCGGGCGGCCGGACAAGGTGCTCATGTAAGCCTGCCGGCGCCTACCCATGGTGGTGGGTAGGCGCCGGCGTAATGTCACGACGCGCGGTGTGCCGATTCGGGCAGCAGAAACTTGATCCGGGTCGTCGTGGCGCCACATCCCAGACCACCGCCGGGTCGATAGGTCTTCGCGTATTTCGCCCGGGTGAAAAACTTCGTGCCCGCTTCCGAGAAGATGAACGGTGGATAGCTCAGCAGCGCGCGCTGGTTGATGACGTTGCCGTCCGCGCCGATGTCGAACTGGACTTGAGTCCACCCCTCGAACCCCCACCGCATCGCTTCCATCGGGAACGCCTCCGATCCCGGCTTGGATACCATCTTGGGCGGCGCGTCCATGATCGCGCACTGACTTGCGGTCAGGCCGCTCGACGCGAACGTCGCGCGCGCAGCATCGATCTGGCCGTTGCGCTCTTCAATCGATGCGATCCGGATCAGCGCACCGACGCGCAGCGGATCGTTGGACTTCAACGCCTTGTCGTCGGCCACCTGGCGCAGGGTCACGATCGCCGTGTCGTTCTTTTCCGACTTTCGTGTCCGCGCGACGGCACCATCGACCATCATCAGCCTGATCGCGGCGCGGGCCTGCGGATCGTTGGCATAGACGGGTTCGGACACCATAGGAGTCAGCGTCCGTTCGAATACCCCCGGCCTCCAGATATCGGTCACCGCATCGACGCGTCCCGGCAGGTCGAAGTTCAGTCGCGCACTCGGCGGCGCATCGTTGGCGACCGCGATCGCCAGACCCCGGGCAGCCAAGGCCGCACGCTCCTCCCGCGCAACGGTGGGATTGTTCGTCAGACGATAGATCGCGGCAAGCGTACGCAGCCCCTTGGGCGACTGCGCGGTCGCCGATGCCAGTTCGGCACGCTGCCCGGCCAGCGCGGCCGCTTGCGAACCGGTCGGTTCGGGCGCAACCGCGACGCCCTTGCTGGAGAGCCACTGCTCCAGGACTCCGTCCAGCCCGTCGCCGATCGACGGACGCTCGAACGCCGTGGAACAGCGCATCTCGACCCGCACGTGATAGCGATAGAACGGCGGAATCGCCTGCACCTGCTCGGCAGGCCATGACCATCCCTTGACCGCGCGCGCGAACTCCAGCGCGACCTGTCCGCCACCAGCGGCGTAGATCGGCACCGCCTGGTCGATCGTTCCGTCGGATGCGATGTTGAATTCGACCACCGCGACGTCCTGCGGCTTGAGCCCGGCATCGCCGCCGCAATCCGGCGAACGCATCTCGGCGGCAGGGTCGAACGATCCCTTCACCATGCGCCCTGCACCGGTATAGGCCATGTACCGCCGTGCCTCGTCCGCATTGCCGCTCAGGAGGAACGCGATTGCGGCGTCGGACCGCGCGGAGGCATCCATGATGTCGACCTTGTCCGTTTCGAGACCGCCGAGAAGCCTGATCGCCTGCAACGCGCTGGCGCGGGCGCCGGCGATATCGCCAGTGTTGAGCTTGAGGAGGGTCCGCTGGCGCGCGAACCGCGCAGCGACGCTCTTGTCGAGCTTCACCGTGCCGATCAGCGCGTCGCTGCGTGCCAGGGTCGCCGCCGCAGCGGTGGGATCGATGAAGATCTGCGCGGTGACCAGCGCCAGCATCGCGCCGAGCTTGTCGGAGGTACTGATCGCGCTCGACTCCGCCTGCTGCAGCGCGGTCACGGCGCCCGCATAATCGAGCGTATCGGTTGCAACCTGGCCCAGGATCAGGAAAGCGCGGGTCCGGTCTTCCGCAAGACTGGCATCGTCCGCCGGAAGCAAGGCGAGTCCCGCCCGCGCGGCCTTGACCGATTCGTCGGCGCGGTTCAGCGCGAACAGCGTCGGTGCCTTGCGGACCAGCACGATGCCGTGGCTGCGCGACCCGGCCTTGGTCCGTGTCTCCAGCTTTTCCCACGCTGCCAGCGACGCCGCACGATCGGGCTTCGCATCGAGCGCGGTTGCTGCGTCGAAATCCTGTTGGATCGTTGTCGATGGTGGCGTGGAAGGCGGCGTCTGGGCACCAACCGGCACCAGCCCGGTCGCCATCGCCAGCGCGCCCGCACTCGATAGCGCAATCCTCTTGATCCGCATCATATCCCCCACGTCGCACCCCACGCTTTACGTGCGCGCAGTCTGCAATGGTTCGGGGAAGGATGCCAGAGGGTCTGTAAGCCGGGTTCTGTCCATTTCCGACCCTTCGGTGCGGAAGTTAGGCGACCATTCCTCTAGGACGACGGTTGCCCGCCGCCTCAAGCAATCAACCCGGGTGACGAGCTGAAACGAAGCCCATGTGCCACCCCTATTCGATCTTGCTCCCGGTGGGGTTTGCCGTGCCGCCCCTGTTACCAGACGCGCGGTGCGCTCTTACCGCACCCTTTCACTCTGACCGCCCCGGCTTGCGCCGAGGGTTGGCCGTCTGCTCTCTGTGGCACTTTCCCTGAGGTCACCCTCGCCGGGCGTTACCCGGCACCGTCGTTTCGCGGAGCCCGGACTTTCCTCGCGGATGCCATTACAACACCCCCGCGGCCGCCCGACCCTCTGGCGAGCGAGGCCCTAGCGCGGGCGGGTGCGATGCACCACCGTTTTTAGCGAGCGCGATCAACCTGCCTCACCAGCGGGAGGATGATCAGTCGTCGCCCATCGGCTTGGGAAGCAGCAACGCCAGCAGGATGCAGCGACACTCGGCATCGACCTCGCCGTCGACCAGTTCGGGGCGGAAGCGGCGCTGGAACGCCATCGTCGCCGCCATCCGGTTCTCGACGTCGTAGCCGAATCGTTCGAGTGCGAGGCAAAAGCCGCCTTCGGTCCAGCCCGGATCCATTAAGTTCCGGGTCGGGCGCGGCAACGCCAGCCGTCGCCGCGCCAGTTCGTGCCAGGGGAACAGTTCGCCCGGATCGCGTTTGCGGGTCGGCGCGATATCCGAATGGCCGACGATGTTGCCGCGCGTGATCTCATGCCGGTCCTTGATCTCGGCGACCAGCGCAACGACCGATGCGATCTGCTCGGGCGGGAACGGGCGATAGCCGAATTCATGGCCCGGATTGACGATCTCTATGCCGACGCTCGCGGAATTGACGTCTTCGACATCGCGCCAATGCGACTTGCCCGCATGCCAAGCCCGCTTGTCCTCGGCGACCATCCGCAGGACCGTGCCGTCTTCCTCGACCAGGTAATGCGACGACACCTTCGCCTCGGGGTCGCGCAGACGGGCGATCGCCGATGCCCCGTCCTGCATTCCCGTATAGTGCAACACGATCATCGTGATGGGCAGCGAACGATCGTCGAAATTGGGTGACGGAGTCTCGATGAACTTCAAGCCAGCTTCCCTCGTAGCCACCGGGCCAGCACCGACGGCGCAGTCTCGATCGCGGTCTCGATCTCGGTCTCGATCGCGGCGATCGTGACGGCGCATTGTGACGGCACTGCCCGGACGCATCAATAGCCAACGCACGCGGGCGGGGACTGGGGTCCGAGAAAGCAGGACGAGCCGGGATCGCACGTGATTCGCCTCGCGCCTCTTGCCGTCTGGCCGCATCCGCGCGAAAGCCGCTCGCGAAAAGGGAGTTGCCATGTCCGTGATGTCCGACCGCTGGATCCGCGAGCGCGCGCTGGGCGATGCGATGATCGAACCGTTCCACGAGGCGCAGCGCCGCGACGGGTGCATATCGTACGGGCTATCGTCCTATGGGTATGACGCGCGTGTCGCGGACGAATTCAAGATCTTCACCAACGTCGACAGCGCGATCGTCGACCCCAAGGACTTTGCCGCGAACAGTTTCGTCGATCGCAAGACCGACGTCTGCATCATCCCGCCGAACAGCTTCGCACTTGCCCGCACCGTCGAATATTTCCGCGTGCCGAGAGACGTGCTGGTGATCTGCCTTGGCAAGTCGACCTATGCGCGCTGCGGGATCATCGTCAACGTGACGCCGCTGGAGCCGGAATGGGAGGGGCATGTGACGCTGGAATTCTCCAACACCACGCCGCTGCCGGCCAAAATCTACGCCAACGAGGGCGCGTGCCAGTTCCTGTTCCTCAAGGGGAACGAGCCCTGCGAGGTGAGCTATGCCGACCGTGCGGGGAAATATATGGGCCAGCGCGGGGTGACGCTGCCGCGGCTTTAGGGTTTGGGGTTTGGGGTTCAAGCGAGCCAAGGCGGATGGACGCGGAGGTTTGAGTCCGTCCTATCGTTGCTCCCGACCGGCCGAAGCTCGCGTCTGCGGTCTCCCGTCCCCGCAGATGATGTGTCTGACATCTGAATGCACGGTATGCATCGCATCTCCCCTCGCAACCTTCCCGGCGAAGGCCGGGGTCCAAGTGGGAAGGTCTGAGTAACGACTCTCGCCACTCCGTTGGCGGCGTTCCCAATTGGGCCCCGGCCTTCGCCGGGGTAGTGCAGTGTAGTGCAGTGCAGTGCGTACTGCGCCATCGTGGCGAGGTGCGTAACAAGCAAAAGCGTCAGCCCGTGCCGGTCTTGTCGTCGATATCCTACCGACCGTCCCCCTCGTGTTTCCCCGCGAAGGCGGGGACCCAGACTGAGCTCCCGCCTTCGCGGGAGAACAAGAAGAGGCATCCCATCCGCGATCACGAACGCCGGATCACGCTCAGCGAGTCGCGATCTGCTGTGATTGCCGGGCGAGCGCGCGGCTCGCCAAGTCGTGCGACGACACCACCGCGCCCGACGGCAGATCCATGGCGACCGGGGGCCGCTCCAGCACCGCGGCATACAGCGCGCGTGCTTCCGAGTCGCGACCGGTGCGGTGATACACCGAGGCAAGGTTCAGCATCAGTTCGGGGCGCTGCGGAAAGATCCTCCGCTCCGCGACGATGCGCTGTTCCGCCGTAGACAGGTCACCCGCCGCGATCGCCGTATAACCAGTGCGATCCACCGTTGTGGACTGGTCCGCCAAGGCCGGCGTCGCGGCGCCCAGGGTTGCGAGAACGAACAGAACGGTCTGGCGCATCATCCATCTCCACTGACCTTCGCGTTTCGGAAGGTTTCACTTTTGTGACAACGGTGTGTCACTTCGATGACTGTGGCACAAGTACATTGATCAAGTTCGCCCAGCCGTAGGGCCCGTCCCTGTCGATATATCCCAGCACGCTCCGCTGCTCGGATCCCGCCGCCGTCCGGCCCGCTCGCGCAACGAAAAAGGGCGGCCCCGGAGGACCGCCCTTTGGACGTTCGTTACTGTACGCAGTGCAGCCTAGAAGGCGTTGCGATACTGCTCGTTGCCGATGAAGCCGAGCTTGGTGATCGCGGACCGCTTGATCACGGCCAGCGTGCGATCCACCACTTCATACTTCGATTCCGGATCGGGCTGGAAGTGGAGTTCGGGCTCGGGCGACATGCCGGCGGACTGATCCAGATACTGGCGCAGGGTCACCTCGTCGACCGGCGAACCGTTCCAGGCAACCGTACCAGCAGGATCGATCGAGATCTTGTTCTTCTGCGGATCGACCGGGTTCTGCGGCTGGTTCTTGCTGTTGACCGGAAGGTCGACCTTGACCGCATGCGTCTGGATCGGGATCGTGATGATGAACATGATGAGGAGAACGAGCAGGACGTCGATCAACGGCGTCATGTTCATTTCCATCATCGGCGCGCCGTCTTCTTTGCCGCCGCTCATTGCCATTTTATACTACTCCTAAATACGTCCGATCGGCCATCAGCGTTCGGCATCAGCGTTCGGTGGTGCCGCCGGGAGGCGGTTCGGAGATGAAGCCGACGCGGGCGAACCCGGCCTGCTGCATCGTGTAGATCGTGGCGCCGATGCAACGATACGGTGCGTTCACGTCACCGCGAATATGCGCCTCGGGCAATTCGAGACCAACCGCGTTGACACCGCCCTGACGTGCGATCTCCGCCTTCAGCTTGTCGACGGCGCGCTGCAGCAACTCTTCATGCGTAACCGGCGAAAGACCCCAGAACACTTGGCACTGACCACCGGCGGACGTTACCGACAGCGAGACGTTCTCGGGCTTGGTCATCGTCGGATCGAAGCGAACATCCGGCAGCTTCAGCTGCACGGCCTGCACCGCGACGGTCGTCGTCACCAGGAAGATGATCAGGAGCACGAGCATGACGTCGACCAGCGGCGTCGTATTGATGTCCGATATCGAACTCTCGGTGGAATCGCCACCAACACTCATCGCCATGTGCGAACTATCCTATCCATATAATCGCCACCGGAACCGCCGGCGGCAATGAAGCGGGGCCGCTGCGAACAGCAGGCCCCGCCTTTTCGCGTCTTAGTTAGCGCGCGGTACGCCGCCGGTCTGGCCGGCAGTCGTGGTCGTCGTGACGGGCTTGGCCGGAACCGGCTTGGCGCCCGATGCGATCGACGGACGCACGGCGCCGTTCGAAGCAAGGAAGCCCAGCACGTCGTTCGAGAAGGCCGACAGGTCCTCAGCGATCGACTTGTTGCGGCGCTGCAGCCAGTTGTACGACAGAACGGCAGGAACCGCGACGACCAGACCGAGTGCGGTCATGATCAGCGCTTCGCCGACCGGGCCTGCGACCTTGTCGATCGATGCCTGGCCCGATGCGCCGATCTTCACGAGCGCGCGGTAGATGCCGATAACCGTACCGAACAGACCGATGAACGGCGAAACCGAACCGACCGTCGCGAGGAAGGCGAGACCGCCACCCAGCTTCGAGTTGATCGCGGCTTCCGAACGCGCGAGCGAACCGTGCAGCCAGTCATGCGCCTCGACCGGATCGGTCAGCTTCGAATGCTGCTCCTGAGCAGCCAGACCGTCGTCGACGATCTGCTTGTAGGCCGAGTTCTTCTCGAGCTTGGCCGAACCTTCGCGCAAGGAGTTCGACGACCAGAAGGCCTGACGGACGCGCTTGCCCTGGCCAATGATCTTCTGCTGCTCGAACAGCTTCGAGAACAGAATGTAGAACGACACGACCGACATCAGCACGAGAATGCCGAACACGGTCTGCGAGATCAGGCCGCCTTCGCGGAGTGCGGCTTGCAGGCCGTACGGGTTGGCGTCGGCTGCGGCGGGTGCTGCCGCTGCAAGAATGGTGGTGATCATGTTCGCTTAGTCCTCTGACTGAATTTTATCTGGTGCGGTTGACGGTAGGTGGATCAATCTTCTGGCAGGACCCACCTGATGTTCAGCTGATACGACGACGTCATGGCGTTACCATTCTCGTCCTTGGCCGGGGTGAAACGCACCTTCGCCTTGGAGATCCGGCAGGTCGCGTCGTCCAGCGTCGTATTGCCGCTGGACGACGTCACCGAACAGTCGGACACGCGACCATCCGTACCGATCGTCAGCTTCGCCGAAACACGTCCCTGAGCACCCTCGCGCTGTGCCGACGGCGGATAATTGTCCGCGCCGAAATACTGCCCTGGGTTACCCTTCAGACCAGCAGCCTGCGACACGCGCGGTGCCGGCGGTGCAGCCGGTGCCGGCGGTGCCGGCGGCGACGGCGGTGCCGTCGGCTGGAACCGAGGGATGATGCTCGACGTCGTCAGCGCAGGCGCTGGTTGCGGCGTGACCACGACAGGCGGCGGCGTCACGACCGTGGTCGGTGGCGGCGGCAGGTTGGGCTGGTCAGGCGGCGGCGGCGGGGGCTCGTCGGGCGGAGGCGGCGGCGGTGGCGGCTCCACGTCGAACGTCGTCATCTTTTCTTGGGCCTTTTTCACGTACTGGTACGCGAGGCCCGTGACGAAAGCGTAGCCCAAGGCCGCATGAATCAGCGCGACGATGACGATCGCGACGATTTTGCCTCCGGACATCTTCTGGTCAGTATAGGCCATTCAGAAACGACACTCCCTTAATCTGCCTGCTCCGTACGCATGGTTCGTACTCGGTACGCGACGCATACGTCTGCCGTTGGCCGGAATAACCACGGGGCAGTGCCCAAGTCCTATCGCCACGTACTGCGACACGCAAACGCTTTGTCAGACGCAACAAACGTACAACCGTTCGATGGCAGAATTATTTCTGTATCGTTCAGCTTGCGTGGCGTAGCCTGATCCCATGAATCGTCTCCTTCACGTTACGGCTTCGGCCCTATCCATCACCTTCGCTGTGGCGCCTTTCGCTGCCGTTCATGCCCAGGTTTCACCCCAGGTTTCCGCCGATAATGAGAGGGTTTCGCCGGGTGCGGTGCAGCGCGATGCGGTTGGTGGCATTGGATATTCCGACATTGCGGACCTCGTGCTGGCCGCGCCGGTCATCGCCGATGCGACCGTCCGATCGACGACGAAGATCAAGCCAGCCGAGGCACCGGATCTCGCAGCGGGTCATGTCAGACTATATGTCGAGGTCGACGTCACCGCGCTGGTTCGCGGTGCGGACGGGTTGCCGCCGCGAATCGGCTATCTGCTCGACGTGATGCCCGATGAGGCCGGCCGCGTGCCCAAATTCAAGAAGGCTCGCGTGCTGATTTTCGCCCGACCGGTGCCCGGCGCAGTGAACCAGGTCCAGCTGGTGGCGCCCGACGCGCAACTGGACTGGACGCCGACCGCGGATGCGCGCGCACGAAAGATCGCCCGCGATGCGCTCGCCAGCGACGCCCCCCCGGTCATCACCGGCGTCGGCAACGCGTTCCACGTGCCGGGCGCGCTGCCCGGCGAGGGCGAGACCCAGATCTTCCTGACCACGGCGGACCAGCGCCCCGTATCGCTGTCGGTGCTGCGGCGTCCCGGCGAGCAGCCGCGCTGGGCGGTCGCGCTGAGCGAAATCGTCGACGAGTCGGCTGCGCCCCCCGCCCAGGAGACGTTGCTCTGGTACCGGCTGAGCTGTGCGTTGCCGCAGGCCTTGCCGGAGAAAAGCACAGGATCGCTGGAGGCGGCGGACGCGACCATCGCTCGCGAGGACTATGCGTTCGTCCTGAATGCGCTCGGGCCGTGCGGGCGGACTCGCAAGAGCTAGGCGGATCGACGGTCGGCGGAGCCTGACGAATCTCCGCGGTCCTGACGAAAGTCAGGATGCGGGGATGTGGTCGCTACCCCTCAGCCCAATTCGAGTAGCTGCCCGGTGGTCGATGGCGCGTTTTCAAGAAACGTCACGGCGGCCTCCACGTCGGCCGGATCGGCGCCTTCAGGCGCCACGACCGCATTCACCCGAACCGCAGGTGCCAGTTCGATCGCGAGTGGCCCGATCGCCGCCCGCGCCTGCGCCATCGCCAGCGGATCGAAAGTCGCCGGGATCAGCACGACTCGCGATCCGCCCGCCACGCCGCGCACGAGCGTCGCGATATCCCCACCCCGTTCGAGTATCAGCAGCACGCGGATCAGCGGCGATGGCGGACGAGCGTCACGCCGATCGCCTCGTCGGCTTCGGCGATCGCCAGCTTCACGATCTTCACCATCACCCGCAGCACGCGCGCATCCTGCAGGAACAGCGTCTCGCAGATATGGTCCGCGACGCCTTCGATCAGCGTGAAATGTACGCCCGGCGGCAGCGCCGTAGTCGCGGCGTTCTTGAGGTCGAGATAGTTCTTCGACGCCGACAGCGGCGTATCCGGCGCGAATCGCTTCGGGCAGACCATGTCGACGGTCAGCGAGATCCGCAGCGGCTGCGGCAAATGCGTCTCTTCCGAATAGATGCCGGTCAGGACCTGCACTTCGAGATCGTGGACTTCGAGTTGAAGACTGTCTTCCATGGTCGCGCCTCTAGCAGACGTACGGCGAGAAGAAAGGCGTGGCTTCGCGCGGAACCGCACAGATGAAGGGTGGCACCGGCGTCGGTCCGGTTATCCTTGCGTTCAGCGTCGCCGGGGCTAAAGCGCGCTGCCCTTCGCGTTTATACGGCGCATTCGGGGCAGGAGATGCCGTTGATCACTCTCGTCCCCCTTGCCAACATCAACCCGACCGCGGTCGAGATGCTGCTCGATGCCGCCTTCGGCCCCGACCGGTTCACGCGCACGGCCTACACGATCCGTGGTGGCGCCAAACCAGTCGCCGCGCTCAGCTTCGCCGCTGTCGAGGATGGCACGCTCGTCGGCTCGATCCAGTGCTGGCCGATCGCCCTGGTCGCCGAGGACAGGATGGTGTCCCTGATCATGCTCGGCCCCGTCGCCGTTGCGCCCGGTCATCAGGGCGACGGCATCGGTCGCCGCCTGATGGCCCAGGCGCTCGATGCTGCGACTGGCGAAGGCCTCGACCATGCGCTCATGCTGATCGGCGACCCCGAGTATTACGGCCGCTTCTTCGGCTTTTCGGCGGAGCGCACCGGACGCTGGAACGCGCCCGGCCCGGTCGAGCGCCACCGCCTGCTCGCGCGCGGCGATGCGGTGCCGGACAACGCCGGGATGCTGGGGCCGCGCCTGGCAGAAAGCATCCGGGCCACCGCATCCGCATAAGGCGCCGCTTTACCTCGGCCCCCTCCCCGCCTAGTCCGCCGCCATGCCCATGGATTCCATTCCCGATATCGCCTCGCTCAGCCTCGCCGAGATCGCCAAGCTCGTCGAAGAAGCAAAATTGCCGCCGGTCGAGAAATGGAACCCGACGCACTGTGGCGACAGCGAGATGCGGATCGCGCGTGACGGCACCTGGTATCACCAGGGGTCACCGATCGGCCGTCCGGCGATGGTCCGACTGTTCTCGACGATCCTGCGTCGCGAGCCCGACGGCAGCCACGTCCTCGTCACGCCCGTCGAAAAGCTCGATATCGAGGTCGAGGACGCACCGTTCATCGCGGTCGAGATGAAGGCCGAGGGCATCGGTCGCGAGTCGAAGCTCGCCTTCCGGCTCAACACCGGCGACCTGGTCACGGCAGGCCCCGAGCATCCCTTGCGCTTCGTCGAGGATATCGATGGTCCGCGCCCCTATCTCGCCGTGCGAGGCGGGATGGAGGCGCTCGTCGTCCGCTCGGTCTATTACGAACTTGCCGAGCGCGCGATCGCCGACGACGCGACGCCGGCTGGGCTGTGGAGCGACGGCGCGTTCTTCTCGCTGGAGCCCGCTGCATGAGCCTGACGGAACGGCTGACCGCGGCGCTGGCGAAGGGCGCCGGGTCGCACATGATCCTGCTGACCGGCGACCAGCATGACGGCGATCTCACCGCCGCCGACACGCTGCTGCCCGCCGCGGTCCTGATCGCAGTGACCGACCGCGCCAATCCCGGCGTGATCCTGACCCAGCGGACCGATACGATGAGCCGCCATCCCGGCCAAATCGCGTTCCCCGGCGGCCGGATCGATCCCGGCGAGGACATCGTCACGGCCGCCCTTCGCGAGGCCGAGGAGGAGATCGCACTGCCGCGCGATCAGGTTCGGGTGATCGGCGAGGCCGACAGCTACCGTACCGTCACCGGGTTCCAGGTGACGCCGGTGATCGGTATCATCCCCCCGGACCTGGTCTTTACGCCTAGCGAAGCCGAAGTCGCCAGCGTCTTCGAGGTCCCGCTCGCATTCCTGCTCGACGACGCGAACCATGTCGAGGCGACGCTCGAATGGCAGGGCCACGACCGGCATTATTACGAGATCATGTGGAACGAGCGCCGCATCTGGGGCGCGACCGCCGCGATGATCGTCAACCTCGCGCGTCGCCTGAGATGGTCTTGATACTCCCCGGCGCATCGTGGCGCGACCGCGAGGGCCTCGACGCACTGACCAAGGTGCTCGGCGCAGGTGGCGCAGGTGGCGACGGCGAATCGCGCTTCGTCGGCGGCGCGGTACGCGATACGTTGCTCGGGATCGACGTCGCCGATGTCGACATCGCCACCCGCCTGCCCCCGCAGGAGGTGATCGAACGTCTGCAGGACGCCCGGATCAAGGCGGTTCCGACCGGCCTCGCGCACGGCACCATCACAGCCGTCACCGCCGCGGGTCCGATCGAGGTGACGACCCTGCGTCGCGACGTCTCGACCGACGGTCGTCACGCGATCATCGCCTATACCGACGACTGGCGCGAGGACGCGGCACGACGCGACTTCACGATGAACGCACTCTATGCCGATCCGGCAACGGGCGAGATCTTCGACTATTTCGGTGGCCTCGACGATCTCGCGGCACGGCGCGTCCGCTTCATCGGCGACCCGTTGCAGCGGATTGCCGAGGATCATCTGCGGATTCTCCGCTTCTTCCGCTTCCACGCACGGTTCGGCACGACGATCGACGCGGCAGGCCTCGACGCGTGTACCGCGCGTGCCAACGACCTGATGGCGCTTTCCCGCGAACGCATCGCTAGCGAAGTGCTCAAGCTGCTGGTCGCCGCCAACGCGGTCCCGGTCGTGGCACTGATGGTCGAGCGCGGCATCTTCCGCGCGGTGCTGCCCGAGATCGACGCTGCGGGAGCCGCGCGTCTTGGCCTCCTGGCCGAACGCGAGACGGACGCCGGTATCGCGCCGGACCCGATCCGTCGGCTTGCCATGGCGATCGCGCCTGCTGCGGCCGAAGCGGTCGGCGCGCGACTGAAGCTATCCAATCTCGACCGCAAACGTCTGATTGCCGCCACCGCCGGCCCCGGTGAAGAAGGTCCGCGCGCACTGGCCTATCGCGTCGGCGTGCCCGGAGCGATCGACCGCCTGTTCATCGCGGGCGCGGACGTATCTGCCATCAAGGACTGGACGCCGCCCGCGTTTCCGTTCTCCGGGGGGGCGCTGGTCGAACGCGGACTTCGCAAAGGTCCGGATGTCGCGGCAATGCTGCGCCGGGTCGAGACGCAGTGGATCAAGGAGGGGTTTCCCGACGCGGGACGCGTGGCAGCCATCGCCGACGCACTGGTGGCCGCCGTCTCCGCCTAGTTCGGTGTAACGCCGGGCTGGATCATCGCATACGCCGCATCCGCCTCAAGCGGCCGCGCGTAGAAATACCCCTGCCCATACGTACAACCCAAAGCCGCCAGGGTCTGCGCGAGCTCGTTCGTTTCGATCCCCTCGGCCGTCGTCCGCATCCCGAGCGCCTGCGCCAGGCTCAGGATCGCCCGGACGATCGACACCTTGTCGCGGTCCGCCAGCATCCCGGTCACGAAGCTGCGATCGATCTTGAGGATGTCGATCGGCAGCTTCTGGAGGGAGGCCAGATTCGAATAGCCGGTGCCGAAGTCGTCCATGGCCAGGTTCGTGCCAAGCGCCTTCAGCGCGTGCATCGTAACCGCTATCCGGTCGGGGTCCGACACGATCGCGCTTTCGGTGAGCTCGAGCGTGAAACGGTTTCCGGCCAGCCCCGTCGAGTCGAGCGCGGCCTGTAGCACCGGCGCGATCGCATCGCGCTGCAGCTGGATCGCCGAGAGGTTCACCGCCAGCCTCACGCCGCATGGCCCGCCACTCGCGGCATCCCAGCGCGCCAGCGTGTGCGCCGCCTCCTCGATCGCCCATCGACCCAGGGGCACGATCAGTCCCGACTCCTCGGCAACGGCGATGAATTCGGTCGGCGAATGTTCATGCCCGTCCTGGTCGGTCCAGCGCGCCAAGGCCTCGAACGAGACGATCCGACCAGTCGCGAGATCGCAGATCGGTTGATACGCCAGCCGCAGGTCGCGGTGCTCGATCGCGCGTCGCAGCGCGGTCTCCATGCCGAATTGGGCGCGAGCGATCGCGAAATCCTGGACCTGGTAGAATTCGGCGCGACCGCTGACCTTCGCACGCTTGACCGCGAACTGCGCGTGGCGGACGAGCTCGACGCTGTCGCCGGACTCGTCCGCGCCAAAGGCGATGCCGACCGAGCACTCGACGCTGATCTCGTAATCGGTCAACCGGAACGGCGTCGTCAGCGTCCGGTGGATCCGATCGGCCAGCCCCTGCGCCTCCTCCCGATCATTATCGATCGACATCAGGATACCGAATTGATCGCCACCGATCCGCGCCAGCGTGTCCCGCCCGCGCAGCGCACCCTTGATCCGACGCGCGACGGTGATGAGCAGTTCGTCGCCCGCCAGCGAGCCCAGGCACGAATTGAGCCGGCCGAACCGATCGAGATCGATCGCCAGCACCGCGCTCGCCGCATGATCCTCGATCTCCTCGATCAGGTCTGCAAACCCGTCGCGGTTCAGCAGACCCGTCAGGCTGTCGGTCGTCATCTCGCGGCGCAGACTGCGCTCGGTCTGCACCTGCGAGGTCAGGTCGATGAAGCTCACCGTACACCGATCGCGAAACCCGGGATCCGATCGCGCGATCGTGACGCGATAGTGTCGACAGTCGATCTCGTCGCCCATGACCCAGTCGAAATCGGACCGCGTTTGCTGCGACGCAAGAAACGCGCGGATCTGATCGCCGAGTTCGACGATCATCGGCGAGCGCTCGGCAACGACGCCGAACCCCGCCAGACGATAGGCACGGTTCATGGCCAACAGCTCGAACTGCCCGGCGTTCAACACGACGTGGACGGCGGGGATCGGCACGAGTTCGAGCCCGCGCGCAACCATATCGCTCGTCACGATCGGCCTTGCAGTCTCTTCGAGGGCGGGCAATGGCATCCCCCCCGGTACCGCGCGTTCGTTAAGAGGCTCTGAAGGACCCTTTATGGGGTCTTTCTCATCCATTATCCGAACCGATTGTCGCGCGGGAAGCCGGTCGGCGGCATCCGGCCCGCAGCACCGCGCGCCGCGCGCCATGGCCCCAGGTCCGATTCGGTCCGGGTCCGCCCGGTACCCCCGCCCATCGCCCAACTCAACCCGTCCGCGAACACGAACGTGATCGCATCCGCCAGCCCGCCATCCCTGTAGCGCTGCAACTGCAGCCCCTGCCCGCGCGTCATCTCGACCAGCTCGGCCAGCGGAAACACGAGCATCTTGCGGTTGTCGCCGATCGCCGCGACGTAATCGTCGTTGGGGCCGATCGGGCGGACGATCTTCAGCTGCGCTCCCGGCCGCGGGGTCATCACGGTCTTGCCCTTGCGCGTCTCGGCGATCACTTCGGCGCTGCTCACCGAGAAGCCACGGCCGTCGGTCGCCACCACCAGCAGTTTCGGATGCCGGCTCGCGGGCAGTAGCGCGACGATGCCGACGCTGCCGTCGAGGTCGATCATCGCGCGCACCGGCTCGCCGAAGCCGCGCCCGCCCGGCAGCTTGTCCGCCGCCAGCGTGTAGAACCGCCCGTTTTCGGCCGCGAGCAACAGCTTGTCGGTCGTCTGCGCATGGAACGCGAAGGCAGGGCCATCGCCTTCCTTGAACTTCAACGCCTCCAGGCTCGCCAGGTCGTTGTGCCCCTTCATCGCCCGGATCCAGCCGCGCTGCGACAGGATCACGGTGATCGGCTCGCGCTCGATCATCGCTTCCAACGGGATGTCGCGCGTCGGCGCATGTTCCTCGATCGTCGTCCGGCGCTTGCCGAGCACCGTCTCCAGCCCATAGCGATCGCGGATCTTGGCCATGTCGCGCTTCATCCGCGCGCGCTGCTTCTTCGGGTCGGCCAGCAGCGCGGCGAGCGTCGCCTGCTCCTTGTCGAGCTTGTCGCGCTCGGTCTTGATCTCGAACTCTTCGAGCCGCCGCAGGCTGCGCAGCCGCATGTTCAGGATCGCCTCGGCCTGGCGATCGGTCAGCGCGAACTCGGCGATCATCACCTTCTTAGGCTCATCCTCGGTGCGGATGATCTCGATCACGCGGTCGAGGTTCAGATACGCGATCAGATAGCCGTCGAGCAGTTCGACCCGGTCGGCGATCTTGGCGAGCCGATGCTCGGTCCGCCGGCGCAGCACCACGAACTGGTGATCGACCCACGCCGCCAGCGCTTCGCGCAGGGACATCACGCGCGGCGTGCGATCCTTGTCGAGCACGTTGAGGTTGAGGCTCACCCGCGTTTCGAGGTCGGTCAGCCGGAACAGCCCGTCCATCAGGATCTGCGGATCGACCGTGCGGCTGCGCGGCTCGAGCACGATACGGATCTCGGTATCCGATTCGTCGCGCACATCGGCAAGGATCGGCAGCCGCTTGGCGTTGATTAGATCGGCGATCTGCTCGATCAGCTTGCCCTTCTGCACGCCGTACGGGATTTCGGTGACGATCAACTGCCAGCCGCCGCCCTTTTCGCGCTCGGTCTCCCAGCGCGCTCGTACGCGAAAGCCACCGCGCCCGGTCGCATAGGATTCGCGGATCACCGCGGGCGGATCGACGACCAGACCACCGGTCGGGAAGTCGGGGCCCTTCACATGCTCCAGGATCGCCGCATCGTCCGCGTCGGGCGTATCGATCAACACGATCGCCGCCTCAAGCAACTCGGCGGCGTTGTGCGGCGGGATGCTCGTCGCCATCCCGACGGCGATGCCGCTCGCACCGTTCGCCAGCAGATTGGGGAACAGCCCCGGGAACAGCTCGGGCTCGTGATCCTCGCCATTATAGGTCGGGCGATACGCGACCGCGTCCTCGTCGAGCCCGTCCATCAGGTCGATCGCGACCTGAGTCAGCCGCGCCTCAGTATAGCGATAGGCGGCCGCGTTATCGCCGTCGATGTTGCCGAAATTGCCCTGCCCGTCGACCAGCGGGTAGCGCATCGCGAACGACTGCGCCAAGCGGACCATCGCGTCATAAACCGACTGGTCGCCATGTGGATGGTACTTACCGATCACGTCGCCGACGACGCGCGCGCACTTCTTGTACCCCTGCGCCGGGTCGAGCTTGAGCAGTCGCATCGCCCAAAGAAGGCGCCGATGCACCGGCTTCATCCCGTCGCGGACATCGGGGAGCGACCGCGCGGTGATCGTCGATAGCGCATAGACGAGGTACCGCTCGGACAACGCGCTGTCGAACGGGGCATCGACGATGGAGTCGAACGGGTCTTTGAAATCGGTGGCCATTGCCGCCAGCGATAGCAGTCAGAAACGAAACGATCAAAGCATGAACGTGCAGCGCGTCCCCCGCGCGCGCAGGCGGGGCGATATGCCCGCATGACGCGGCCGATCCCGCCCGCTACACCAACGCAATGATCCGCCTTGCCTTTCTCGCGTTCGCCGCTCTGTCCACGCCAGTCGTGGCGCAAAATTCCACAGCCCCACCGCCCAAGCTGCTAACATGGCCAGACCTGACCAAGCGGCCGAAACCGGTGCCCGATGCGACCGTCGACTATGGCACCGACCAGATGCAGAAGGTCGATGTCTGGCTGCCCAAGGGCAAGGCCAGGGGACCGGTCCCGGTGGTAGTGATGGTCCATGGCGGTTGCTGGACGACTAGCATCGCCGATCGCAGCCTGATGAACTGGATCGCCGACGACCTTCGCAACGCCGGCATCGCGGTCTGGAACATCGACTATCGCGGCGTCGATCGCATCGGCGGCGGCTATCCCGGCACGTTCGCCGACGCGGCGATGGCTACCGACCAACTCGCCGTCAACGCGAAGAGGTTCAACCTCGACACGCGCCGCGTGCTCGCGATCGGCCATTCGGCGGGCGGCCACCTGGCCTTATGGCTCGCCGCCCGCCGGAAGCTCGCCGCGTCGAGCGCGCTCTCCACGGCGCACCCGGTCCGCATCCGCCACGTCATCAGCCTTGGCGGCCTGCCCGATCTCGAAGCCACGGCTGCAAACGCGGACAATGGCTGCGGCACCGACGTCGTCGCGAAGCTCGTCGGTACGCCCACCCCGCAGCATCCGGACGTGTATGCCGACACCTCGGTCCCGCGCCTCCTGCCGCTCGGCGTGAAGCAGGACCTGATCAATGGCCGCGAGGACCGGATCATCCCCTTCGTCATGGCCACCGACTATGTGGCCAAGGCCAAGGCGGTGGGTGACACCGCCATGCTCCACACCATCCCCGCGACCGGCCATGTCGAACTGATCGCGCCTGAGACGCCCGCATGGGCCGACGCCAAGCACCTGATCCTGTCCTATTTCGGGAAAACCAAGTGACCCTCGAAGACGCTCGCCTGCTCGACGCGACCGACCCGCTCGCCGGGTACCGCAACCGGTTCGCCCTTCCCGACGGCGTGATCTATCTCGACGGCAACTCACTCGGCGCGCTCCCCAAGGCGACCCCAGCCGCGCTCGCCGACGTCGCCACGCGGCAATGGGGCGAGCGGCTCATCCGCAGCTGGAACGAAGGCTGGATCGATGCGCCCCAACGGATCGGCGCCAAGATCGCACCCCTGATCGGTGCGGCCGCGGACGAGGTCATCATCGGCGACACGACCTCGACGCATCTGTTCAAGGCATTGGTCGCCGCTCTGCGCAGCACCCCGAACCGCCATACGGTCCTCAGCGAAGCCGGCAACTTCCCGACCGACCTGCACATCGCGGAAGGTGCAGTCGCCTGCGTCCCCGGCGCGCGACTGAAGGTGGTCGCGCGCGAAGACCTCGCCGACGCGCTCGACGACGACGTTGCGGTGCTTCTGCTCACGCACGTCCACTACAAGACAAGCGACCGCTTCGACATGGCCGCCTGGACAACACGCGCGCACGATGTCGGCGCAATGATGCTCTGGGACTTGAGCCACAGCATCGGAGCAGTTCCCATCGACCTAAACGGCGCGAATGCCGATCTCGCGGTCGGCTGCACCTATAAATACCTCAACGGCGGGCCCGGCGCGCCTGCGTTCCTCTACGTCGCCAATCGCTGGCAGGACGCATTGGCCAGCCCGTTGTCCGGCTGGATGGGCCACGCCGCGCCGTTCGCGTTCGAGGATGCCTACCGCCCCGCGCCCGGTATGAAACGCTGGCTCGCCGGCACGCCTGCGATGCTCTCGACCGCCGCACTGGAGACCGCGCTCGATCTCTGGGTCGACATCGACCAGCATGCCGTTGCCAAAAAGAGCGCGGCACTCTTCGATATCCTGGCCGCCGCCGGCGATGCGCTGGGCCTCGCTTGTGTCAGCCCCCGCGATCCGGCCAAACGCGGCAGCCATATCAGCTTCCGCCACTCGCACGCCTATGAACTCACGCAAGCCCTCATAGCGCGCGGCGTCGTCGGCGACTTCCGCGACCCCGACATCCTTCGTTTGGGCCTGACACCCTTGTACCTGAGCCATGAGGACGTTTGGCGTGCAGGCGAGATAGTGCGCGAGACGATAGAATCCGAACGCTGGCGCGACCCCGTCTACGCGCAACGGCTCGCCGTGACCTGAGCACGCTTGACGGTATATCCTAGCTAATCGATAGTGTTTCGATCGATTACGGGAGACTATCGATGAAGTGGTTTGTGACCGGCGTTATCGCGTTATCCTTGGCGGGGTGCAGCAAGGGCCCTGAAAGCAGCGCGGGAGAGCCTGATATTGCAGGCAATTCTGTTGCTGGAGTCGCATTCGACTATAGCTATGACCTGGCACTTCCCTCGTCCCGGATCTCGGATCTTCAGGAGGAGCATGCCCGTTCCTGCGAACGCCTTGGCGCAACACGCTGCCGCATAACGGGATTGCGTTACACGGTCGGGCAACAAGGTGACGTCAGCGCAAGCCTGTCGGTCAAGATCGCCGCCCCCTTGGCACGCGCTTTTGGTCGAGCTGGCGTGAAGCAAGCGGAGAGCGTCGGCGCGACGTTGACGGGTGCTGATATCAGTGGAACCGATGTCGCTACGGCCGCAGCGGCGACCGCAACCGAGCGGACGGACGTCGCGACCGAACGCGCTCGGATCGACCGCGAGCTGGCACGCATCGATCTATCCCCTCGCGAACGGGCCGAACTCCGCCAGCAACAGGCGATGGCGCTGGGTCAGGCCACGACGGCGGCTGCGACCGCAGCCGGACAGCGCGACAGCCTCGCCAACACGCCGATGTCGTTCGACTATACGACAGGACGGGGGACAGGCCTGGTCGATCGTCTGCGAGACGCCGGCGACACCGCGCTGGGCTCGATCGGCCTGACCGTCACGGCACTGCTCTGGGTCTTGGCCGCACTCGGTCCGCCGCTGGTCGTGATCTTGCTGGGCGTCCTGGTTTGGCGGCGCTGGATCCAGCGTTGGTGGACGAAATTGTCCGCGCGCGTCGATCGTCGACTCAGCGGACCGCTCGCGACGAACCGTGACGCCATGTCGTCCCCCTCTCAGCGGTGACGTCCCAGCGATGACGTCGCAATGAAGGCGGTGGGCAGTTTTCAGGGGGCCGTCATGCGCCGCGATTGCACCCCCCGCACCCTTCGCCTATAGGCGCGGCCTATTCCGGCCTCGGCTTCGCGATGCTTTTCGCGTAGGCCGGGGCCGCTCGATTTTCACCGCTTGATTTCCAGGGGACCGCGCATGGCTCGCCGCCGCCAGATCTACGAAGGCAAGGCCAAGATCCTCTATGAGGGTCCCGAGCCGGGCACGCTGATCCAGTATTTCAAGGACGACGCGACCGCGTTCAATGCCCAGAAAAAGGGCACGATCAACGGCAAGGGCGTGCTCAACAACCGGATTTCCGAGCACATCTTTACGCTGCTCGATCATATCGGCGTGCCGACGCACTTCATCCGCCGGCTCAACATGCGCGAGCAGCTGATCCGCCAGGTCGAGATCGTCCCGATCGAGGTCGTCGTGCGCAACGTCGCCGCCGGCTCGATCTCGACCCGCCTCGGGATCGAGGAGGGCACCAAGCTGCCCCGCACGATCATCGAATATTACTATAAGGACGATGCGCTCGGCGATCCGATGATCTCCGACGAGCACATCGCCGCGTTCGGCTGGGCGAGCCAGGAGGAGATGCACGACATCGCCGACCTCGCGATCCGCGTGAACGATTTCCTGTGCGGGCTGTTCGCCGGCGTCGGCATCCGCCTCGTCGACTTCAAGCTCGAATTCGGTCGCATCTTCGACAACGACTTTGGTCGCATCATCCTCGCCGACGAGATCAGCCCCGATGGCTGCCGCCTGTGGGACATGGAAACCAACGAGAAGATGGACAAGGATCGCTTCCGTCGCGATCTCGGCGGCGAAGTCGAGGCCTATCAGGAGGTTGCACGCCGCCTTGGCCTGTTGCCCGAAGGTGCGGACAACGCCGTCCTCGACCTCGAAAAGCATCGCAAGAACCGGGGCAAGTAAATGAAACTCAAGGTTTTCGTGACATTGAAGCCCGGCGTACTCGATCCACAGGGCCGGGCAATCCACCATGCGCTGGGCAGCCTCGGCTTCGAGGGCGTGCAGGACGTCCGCCAGGGTAAGCTGATCGAGATGGAAGTCGCCGACGATACCGACGACGCGACGATCGACGGCATGTGCCGCAAGCTGCTCGCCAATACGGTGATCGAGAACTACCGGGTCGAGCGGGCATGAAGGCGGTATTGTCATGAAGACTGCGGTCATCGTCTTCCCCGGCTCCAACTGCGACCGCGACATCGCCGTCGCGCTGGAGGCGGTGACCGGCGTCAAGCCGCGCATGGTCTGGCACGCTGATGCGGACCTGCCGGCGGACGTCGGGCTGGTCGCGGTGCCCGGTGGCTTCTCGTACGGCGATTACCTCCGCTCGGGCGCGATCGCGGCACGATCGCCGATCATGCGTGCGGTCGTCGAACAGGCCAGCAAGGGCCTGCCCGTGCTCGGCATCTGCAACGGCTTCCAGGTGCTGACCGAGGCGGGGCTGCTCCCCGGCGCGCTGATGCGCAACGAGGGGCTGAACTTCGTCTGCCGCGACGTCGCGCTGACCGTCGAGACCGCGCAGTCGACCTTCACGGCGGGCTACAAGGCCGGCGAGCGCGTGTCCTTCCCGGTCGCGCATCATGACGGCAATTATTTCGCCGATACCGAGACGCTCGACCGTCTCGAAGGCGAAGGCCGCGTCGCGTTTCGCTATGCTGAAAGCGTCAACGGCTCGGCGCGCAACATCGCGGGCCTGGTCAACGACAAGGGCAACGTACTGGGCATGATGCCGCATCCCGAGCGGCGCGTCGAGGCCGCGCACGGCGGTACCGATGGCCGACGCCTGTTCGAGGGTCTGATGGAAGCGGTGGGCGCCTAACCCTTACCCGTTCCCCCCGCGAAAGCGGGGGCCCAGGATACCACCCGCAGCGCTCGTAACCCTGGACTCCCGCCTTCGCGGGAGAACGGATGGGGCGCGAGACTCAAACCCGAGTCCGGAACGGCGAGAAGTCCGTCCCCTCGTCATACACGTCGACCCCCTCGGCGCGCTTGAGCCACCCGACCACCAGATAGGTCAGCGGCGTGAGCAACACCTCCCACGACACTTTGAGCAGGAACTGGCTGACCATCACCATCAGCATCGCCTCGACCGGCCAATCCGGCGCGCCGTAGAAAGCGAGCGGGTAAAAGATCAGGCTGTCGAACGCCTGCCCGACGACCGTGCTGCCGATCGTGCGCGTCCATAGCATGCGCCCCCTGGTCCAGATCTTCATCCGCGCGAGCACGAAGCTGTTGGCGAATTCGCCGACCCAGAAGGCACAGATCGAGGCGAATACGATCCGCGGCACCTGTCCGAATACGGACTCATACGCCGCCTGCCCCGTCCACCCGGCGTCGGGCGGCAGCGCGACAACGACCGCGGACATGAACACCATGAACAGCATCGCGCCGAACCCCGCCCAGATGCAGCGTCGCGCATACGCATAGCCATAGACTTCGGTCAGGACGTCTCCGATCACGTAGCTGACCGGAAAGAACAGAATGCCAGCGCCAAACGGCCAAGCACCGATGAACGGCAGGTCGATGACCGCGCGCTTGCCCGCACCGATCACGTTCGACAGCAACAGGATCGTGACGAACGCCGCCATCACGAAATCGAAATAGCGAAACTGCACGCCGCCGACCGCGCTTGCCGTAACCGGCTCAGGCCCCTGCGCGTGATCCGTATGAATATCCATGACCGGCGTTATGATCGAGGTTCCAAGCCTGCACAATCCGCGCTAGTCGTCGCCGCAGCGCGCGCCCGTAGCTCAGCTGGATAGAGCAAGGAGCTTCTACCTCCTCGGTCGGGGGTTCGAACCCCTCCGGGCGCGCCAATTCCCGACAGCCTACCGTGCCACCTGTACTGATCGCGGTCGCCGCCTGCCGTCCGAGTCCGGCGAGGTCGGGCTTAAACGCGGCCAGCTAGCGCTCGGCACGCGTCAGCAGCGATTATGATACCGATATCATTGGTCATGGCGGCTGGGCCGCAACAGACCTTGCCCGGACCGGCCTGATCGATCGACAGCATTACCATACAGGCAAACTGTGACTTTTCATTTGTAAGACGAATAATGTAGATTTACTGGTATCGAACATAGTGACGCTAATTCGTTGGGGGGACAGCGTTGCGATTGAGGGCTTGACGCTGTCGCTACGCAGAATACGGTACCGCTAACAAGTCTGGAGGGGATTACATCGTGGAGATCGCATTCGCATCGGCGTGGGCATTGCCCGCCGATTGGGAACAGGCGGCGTTGCTTGGTCGAGTCGACCTAGGCGAAGGCCCCACCCCGGTGATCGTGCAGAGCGGTCGCGTGTATGACATGTCCGCTATCGCCCCGACGGTCGCCGATCTGATCGCGGGCGGAAATTTCGATACCACCGCCGGCACCGATCTCGGCCATCTGGACGCGCTGCACCTTTCCCCCGCAGCCGATGCGAAGACGCGGCTGTTGAGTCCCATCGACCTGCACGTCGTCAAGGCATCGGGTGTCACCTTCGCGGTGTCGGCACTCGAGCGCGTGATCGAGGAGCGCGCCCGCGGCGACGCCTCAGCCGCAACCGCGGTGCGCGCCCGACTCGAAGAGCGTGTTGGTGGCAGCATCCGCTCGGTCGTGCCCGGCTCCTCCGAGGCGGCCGCGCTGAAGGCTGCGCTGATCGAAGACGGCATGTGGTCGCAATATCTCGAGGTCGCGATCGGCCCCGACGCGGAGATCTTCACCAAGGGTCCGACGCTGTCGACGATCGGCTGGGGTGGCGAGATCGGCATCCGCTCCGACTCCACCTGGAACAACCCCGAACCGGAGGTGGTGCTCGTCGTCGACAGGTCCGGCAAGACGGTCGGCGCAGCGCTCGGCAACGACGTCAACCTGCGCGATTTCGAGGGGCGTTCCGCGCTCCTGCTCGGCAAGGCCAAGGACAATAACGCGTCCTGCTCGATCGGGCCGTTCATCCGCCTGTTCGACGAAAGTTTCGGCATGGACGATGTTCGCGCCGCGCAGATCGCGCTGACGATCGAAGGCGCGGACGGCTACCGCCTCGAAGGCAGCAGCTCGATGGACCAGATCAGCCGCGATCCCGAGGAACTCGTCCGCCAGGCGATGAGCGAGCATCAGTATCCCGACGGTTTCGTGCTGTTCCTCGGCACGTTGTTCGCGCCGACACAGGACCGCGACGAGCCGGGTCGTGGCTTCACGCATGCGGTCGGCGACGTCGTGACGATTTCCAACCCGAAGCTGGGCGCGCTGGTCAATCCGGTGACGACGTCGAAGGACGCCGCACCTTGGAACTATGGGATTGGCGACCTGATGCGCAATCTCGCCAGCCGGGGCCTGCTCGGACATACCAAGAATCAAGGGGCGTAACGCGTGTTGCAGAAGACCGAAATGGCCGACCAGACGGCGATCTATCCAAGCCTGAAGGGCAAGCGTGTCCTGATCACCGGTGGCGCGTCGGGGATCGGTGCCGGTCTGGTCGAGGCGTTCGCCCGCCAGGGTGCGCATGTCGCATTCGTCGACATGGCCAAGGACGCGGCGGAGACGTTGATCGAAACGCTGACGCCCGACGTCGCGACCGCGCCGATCTTCCTGCCGCTCGACCTGCGCGATATCGAGGCGCTGAAGACGACGGTCGCGACGATCGAGGATCGCCTCGGCGGGATCGACGTGCTGATCAACAACGCGGCCAACGACGATCGCCACACGATCGAGGAGATCACGCCCGCCTATTGGGACGAGCGGATGGCGACGAACCTGCGCCACCTGTTCTTTACCGGGCAGGCCGTCGTGCCGTCGATGAAGCGCGCCGGCGGCGGCGTCATCCTGAACTTCGGTTCGATCTCATGGCATCTCGCCTTGCCCGAACTGCTGATCTACCAGACCGCCAAGGCCGGCATCGAGGGCATGACCCGCGCGATGGCGCGCGATCTTGGCGGCGACGGCATTCGCGTCAACACGATCGTCCCCGGCAACGTCGAGACGCCGCGCCAGCTGAAATGGTACACGCCCGAAGGCGAGGCCGAGATCATCGCGGCGCAATGCCTAAAGACCCGTGTCCAGCCTGCGGACGTCGCCGCGCTGGTCCTGTTCCTGGCCTCGGACGATGCGCGGATGTGCACCGGCCACGACTATTTCGTCGATGCCGGGTGGCGCTGAGATGAGCCGCGAGCTCCCTGTCGCGATCACCGCGCAGAGCATCTGCGACGTCGGCGCGACGCTCGGCGAAGGTCCCATCTGGGTCGCGCGCGACGCAGCGCTCTGGTTTGTCGATATCAAGGCGCCGCATATTCACCGCTTCGATCCGGCGACGGGCACGCTGGACACCTGGGACGCGCCCGACCAGACCGGCTGGGTGATCCCTGCCGACGACGGCGCCTTCCTCGCCGGGGTTCGCGGAGGCCTTCACCGGTTCGATCCGGCGGCCGGCACGTTCGACAAGATCGCGACGGTCCACGCAGAAACGCCTGGCAACCGCCTCAACGACGCCGCGCGTGATCCCACGGGCCGAATCTGGTTCGGAACGATGGACAATGCCGAGTCCGAAGACACCGGCCATGTCTATCACTGGCATGGCGGCGAACTGACCAAGACGGACATCCCGCCCGTGGCGATCACCAACGGCCCCGCGATCTCGCCCGACGGCAGCACGCTGTATGCGGTCGACACGCTGGGCAAGCGCATCCATGCCTATCCGATCGACGCCGCCGGCAATGTCGGCGAGCCGCGCCTTTTCCTGACGATCGGCCCCGACGATGGCCACCCCGATGGCGCGATCTGTGATTCCGAGGGCGGCGTGTGGGTCGGGTTCTTCGGCGGCTGGGCGGCACGCCGGTTCGCGCCGGACGGCAGCTGCACCGACATCGTCCACTTCCCGGTCTCGAACATCACCAAGATCGCGCTTGGTGGCCCCGACGGTCGTACCGCCTATGCGACGACCGCCGCCAAGGGCCTCGACGACGACGCGCGCGCAGCCCAGCCGCTGGCCGGGAACCTGTTCACCTTCCGCGTCGCCGTACCCGGCGTGCCGGTCGATCCCATCACCCTGTAACGCCCACCAATTTCACGACAAACGCCGCCGTCAGAGCGTCGTCACGGAGAGGAAAACCAATGACATTAGCGGCAGATTCCGCGCCCCAAGTGAACCGAGCCCTGATCGCGATGATCGTCATCGTCGCGACCATCGGCGGGTTCATGTTCGGCTATGACTCAGGCGTCATCAACGGCACGCAGGCGGGCCTCGAGAGCACGTTCGCGTTGTCGTCGCTCGGCACCGGTTTCACGGTCGGCGCGATCCTGATCGGTTCGTCGGTCGGTGCGTTCATGGCCGGGCGACTCGCCGACAATCTCGGCCGTCGCAACGTCATGATGATCGCTGCGGTGCTGTTCATCGTCAGCGCGCTCGGCGCGGGCGCCGCGACCTCGGCGACGATGTTCGTGCTCGCGCGCATCGTCGGTGGCCTCGGCATCGGTGCCGCCAGCGTGCTCGCGCCGGTCTACATCTCCGAAGTCGTCCCCGCCAACGTGCGAGGCCGGCTTTCGAGCGTGCAGCAGATCATGATCATCACCGGCCTGACCGGCGCGTTCATCGCCAACTGGTATCTCGCCCGCATCGCCGGCTCCTCGACCGCGTTGTTCTGGCTCGATTATCCGGCATGGCGCTGGATGTTCTGGATGCAGGTCATCCCGGCCGCGATCTACCTCGTCACGCTGTTCCTGATTCCCGAAAGCCCGCGCTTCCTGGTCCTCAAGGGCCGGTACGACGAGGCGCAGGTCGTTCTCACGCGCCTGTTCGGTGCCGCCGAAGCCACGCGCAAGGTGGCGGAGATCCGCGGCTCGCTGTCGGTCGATGCGCACCGCCCCAAGCTGTCCGACCTGATCGACAAGGCGAGTGGCAAGATCCGCCCGATCGTCTGGACCGGCATCGGCCTCGCGATTTTCCAGCAGTTCGTCGGCATCAACATCGTGTTCTACTACGGCTCGGTGTTGTGGCAGTCGGTCGGCTTCAGCGAGAGCGACGCGCTGCTCATCAACATCCTGTCGGGATCGCTGTCGATCATCGCCTGCCTGCTCACCGTCGCGCTGGTCGACAAGATCGGCCGCAAGCCGCTCCTGCTGATCGGTTCGGCCGGCATGACCGTCGCGCTGGCGATCGTCGCGATCTGCTTTGCCAGCGGCGCGATCGTCGAGGGTTCGCTGCATTTGTCGGATCGCAACGGCCTGATCGCGTTGGTCGCGGCCAATGCGTATGTCGTGTTCTTCAACCTGAGCTGGGGCCCGATCATGTGGGTGATGCTCGGCGAGATGTTCCCGACGCAGATCCGTGGTTCGGGTCTGGCCGTCGCGGGCTTCGCGCAGTGGTTCGCCAACTTCACGATCTCGGTGAGCTTCCCGACGATGGCGATCTCGCTCGGCCTGTCGGTCACCTACGGCTTCTACGCACTGTCCGCGTTCGTCTCGTTCTTCTTCGTCTGGAAGATGGTGTCGGAAACGCGCGGCCGCGAGCTGGAAGACATGGTGGGATGATGTTGACCGCCGGACCGCGATTTCGGTCGGGGTCCGGCGATAGTAGCGCGTCATGCCGACCTTCCCTGCCGCGTGGCTAGATCGGAAGGCCAGCGAAACCAGTTTCTAAGCGTTACCCCAGCGAAGGCCGGGACTGAGGTGGAAAGGCCGCCGCAATGGCGGGCGTTTCTCCTTTAGCAACGTTCCCCAACTGGGCCCCGGCCTCCGCCGGGGAGGTGCTTTGGGTGATGGTGCCGGTCCACGACACCGTGCTTTCAGGCGCTCAGCCGCCCCTCTCGGTCGCCTTCAGCATCATCCGACCCTGATCCCGTTCTTCGTCACTCCCGCCCATGACCGTCACCCCAGCGAAAGCTGGGGTCTTTGACGTGGCGCGCTACGCTTGCCCCATGGTGATATCCCAGCATTCGCTGGGATGATGGGCGTGAGGGGGGCGTGATTGGGATGGACACGAGGGGTGACAGTCGCGTGTGACACGGACGTGTGCAGAACGGCACGTGCGCCACATGCGTGCGGGACACGTTCGTGCCGAAAACTCATGCAAGACATACGCTTGGGAGATGCGATCGTTCGGATCAGCAGCGAGCGAGGGCCGCAGCCTTTCGGGCGGTCTTGCGCCACCTCATCCGTCATTCCCGCAGAGACGATAAACCATATTGGCTGACCGTTGCGAGCGTATCGAAGGGCTCAAACTTTCTGGGCGCCCGACCGCGTGACGTGACGTGACGATCAGCCATATGGTGGCGAGGCATCAAGCCCCGCCCCCCCGAACCTTAGTGATTATGCCGAGGCGTCTTCGCCGAAATCCCGCGATACTTCACGGCGAAGTCCAGCACGCCGCCCTCGGCGAGTTGCCCGGTCTTCTCGCGGTATAGTTCTTCCCATGGCGTATGGCTCTCGGGCACCGGAGGCAGCCCCTCGCCCTTGCGCCGCACGATCTCGTCCGGTTCGACGAGCGCGTCGCACGTCCCCGCAACCAGATCGATCCGCACCACGTCGCCCGTCCGGATCCAGGACAGGCCGCCGCCGACTGCACTTTCGGGCGACACGTTCAGGATTGAAGGACTGTCCGACGTCCCCGACTGCCGCCCGTCGCCGAGCGTCGGCAGCGCCAGCACGCCGCGCTGGATCAGCGCGTCGGGCGGCTGCATGTTAACGACCTCCGCCGAGCCCGGCCACCCGATCGGCCCTGCCCCACGGATGACGAGGATACAGCCCTCGTCGATCTCCAGCGCAGGATCGTTGATCCGGTGGTGATAATCGTCCGAACCCTCGAACACGATCGCCCGCGCCTCGAATCGATCCTCGGCCCCCGGCGTCGACAAATACCGCGCACGGAACGCCGGCGAGATCACCGACGTCTTCATGATCCCGAAGTCGAACAAATTGCCCTTGAGCACGAGGAACCCCGCCCGCTCCATCATCGGCGCATCGAACGGCTTGATCATCTCTCGGTCGCGCGTCTCGCGGCCCGCGATGTTCTCGCCGATGGACCGCCCCGTGACGGTGAGACATGACGTGTCGAGCTTCCCGCCCGCGATCAGTTCGTGCAGCACCGCGGGCACGCCACCCGCACGGTGAAAGCGCTCGCCGAGATACTTGCCCGCTGGCTGCATGTTGACCAGCAACGGCAGGTCGTAGCCGTGATCGGACCAGTCCTCCGGGTACAGCGTGACGCCGGCGTGCTGCGCCATCGCCATGATATGCGGCTGCGCGTTGCTCGACCCACCGATCGCGCTGACAACCCGAATCGCGTTCAGGAAGCTCTCGCGCGTGAGAATTTTGGACGGCCGCAGATCCTCGTACGCCATCTCGACGATCCGCCGGCCGGTCTCGTACGCCATCTGCCCGCGCTCGCGATAGGGCGCCGGGATTGCCGCGCAGCCTGTCAACGACAACCCCAGGGCCTCGGCGACCGCGTTCATCGTCGAGGCGGTGCCCATCGTGTTGCAATGCCCAGCGGACGGCGCACTGTCGGTAGCGCGGTTCAGGAACTCCTCCTCGTCGATCTCGCCCGCCGCGAGCTTGCGCCGACTGCGCCAGATCACCGTTCCCGAGCCGACCAGTTCGCCGTCGTGCCAGCCGTCGAGCATCGGCCCGCCCGACAGCACGATCGCCGGGATATCGACGGTCGACGCCGCCATGATGCCCGATGGCGTGGTCTTGTCGCAGCCGGTGGTCAGAACCACGGCATCGATCGGATAGCCGTAGAGCGTCTCGACTAGCCCGAGATAGGCAAGGTTGCGATCGAGCGCCGCGGTCGGCCGCCGGCAATTCTCGAAGATCGGGTGAACCGGAAACTCCATCGCAATGCCGCCGGCGTCGCGGATGCCGTCACGCGTCCGCTTGGCGAGTTCGAGATGGATGCGGTTGCAGGGGGAAAGGTCGCTGCCCGACTGCGCGATGCCGATGATCGGCCGCCCCGAGCGCAGCTCCGCGGGGGTCAGCCCGTAATTCATGAAGCGTTCGAGATAGAGCGCGGTCATGTCCGATCGGGCGGGATCGGCGAACCAATCGCGCGATCGGAATGGCTTCACCGGTACACGGTCCACTGCAAACTCTCCTGAACGCCGCTCAATTATTCGATGGGAGCGCTACCGCGGCGGTCGTCAGTCGGTCAAGCGCCAGTCGATGCTAAGGTTAAACGCGCGAGGGTGGTCGACGGCGCGGCGCGGCATCGGACTGACGGCGCACCAGCGTGTACTCAAGGACGACGTGACCGTTTGCATCCTTGCCGCCGCCGCGGCGATTGAAGATCGCGGAGACCAGCAGTTCCACCGCTGCGCGCGACATATCGGCGATCGGCTGGTGGATCGTCGTCAGTTCGGGCCAGATCGTCGTCGCGAGCGCACTATCGTCGAACCCGCATACCGTCAGATCGCCCGGCACGTCGAGACCGCGACGATGCGCGACCGCAACGCTTGCCGCCGCCATGTCGTCGTTGCTCGCGAAGATCGCGGTGGGCGGGTTTTTCGCATCGAGCAGCAGCTCGGCACCATCGAGGCCGGAGCGATAGGTGAACAGCCCACCGACCACCAACGACTCGTCGGGCGCGAGACCGGCATCAGCGATTGCCGCGAGATACCCCTCGTGACGCAGGCGGCTCGCGGTCTGGTTCGGGTTGCCGATGATGAAACCGATCCGCGAATGGCCGAGTTTCACAAGATGCTCGGTCATCGCGCGCGCGGCTTCGAAGTCGTCGATCGTCACGGCGGCCGACCCATCCGGCGGCGATCCGGTCGCGACGACCACGGTCGGCACGCCGGCTTCCGTCAGCACATCGAGCACCGCGCGCGAATCGCAGAGCGGCGGGGGCAGGATGACGCCGTCGATCCCGCTTTCGATCATGTGCCGTGCCACCTCGATCTCGTGATCGCCGATGTCGCATTTCTCGACGATCAACTGCACGTCGCTGCGGCTCGCCTGTTCAAGGCTGCCGACCAGGAATTCGCTCAGATACGCCGCGCTCGGGTTGCTGTAGAGTAGGCCGATCCGCATCTGACCGCCGCCGGCCAGGCTGCGTGCGGCACGGTTGGGTGCGTATCGCAGCGTGTCGATCGCGGTGTTGACCGCCTCGCGCGTCGCCTCCCGGACCTTGGCCTCGCCATTGATGACGCGCGAGACGGTCATCGGGGAAACGCCTGCGAGAACCGCGACGTCTGAAATGGTAGGCGCACCGCTTCTGCGGCCCGAAGTGTTGCGCGGCTTGCGCGTGGCGAGGCTCATGTCACGCTTTTTAGCAGGATATCGCAACATTATCAGCATGCAATCTTGATCGACGTGGTCGTATACTCAGAGAACATCGTTCACAGCTGTTCGCTCTTGCGTGTTATCGCTCCCACGATTAGTCGGACAACTACGGTGTGCCGTCGCATGCGAGCCAGACGTCAGTCAGGCCCTACACGCAGCGGCATATGTCGTATGGGGGGACGAGCGCGTGCACCACGATCTGATCCGTCCGTGCGCTTCAGGCCTGACATCGATGTCACGCTCGATGTCACATTGCCGTTTCGCAACCGCGGCCAGGCCCTGGACCGTGATCCGCAGGCACACCACATTGGATCCGCGGTTCGGGCCTGATGGCGCGACCTGGATGGCCGACGCGCATTTTGGCCAACGATTTCCCGACGCACCGCCGCTCTGGTCGGCGCGTCTTTCGATTTGATTTGGAGAACTGACATGGACGGTACCTTCCCGATCGGCGCGCGCGCCGTCAGCAGCGACGTCACCTTCCTGGCGATCGATCCGTCGACGGACGCGAAGATCGAGCCCGCCTTCGCGGTATCGAGCGAAGCCGACGTCGCTGAGGCGTGCACGCTTGCCGAAGCCGCCTTCGATATCTTCCGCGAAACCGACCCCGAGACCCGCGCGACTTTCCTCGAGACGATCGCCGACGAGATCGAGGCGATCCACGAACCCCTGGTTGCGCGCGCGATTCAGGAAAGCGGCCTGCCCCGGCCACGCCTCGAAGGCGAACGCGGTCGCACCACCGGCCAGCTTCGCCTGTTCGCCAAACATCTCCGCGCCGGCACCTGGGCATCGGTCATCATCGACGAAGCCCAGCCCGATCGTAAGCCCGCCCCCCGCGCCGATCTGCGCCAGCGTCGGATCGCGGTCGGCCCGGTCGCGGTGTTCGGCGCCTCGAACTTCCCGCTCGCCTTCTCGGTCGCAGGCGGCGACACCGCCTCCGCGCTTGCCGCCGGTTGCCCGGTCGTCGTCAAGGGGCATCCCGCGCATCCCGGCACGTCGGTGATGGTCGGCAAGGCGATCCAGGCCGCGGTCGCCAAGTGCAGCCTGCCCGAGGGCGTGTTCTCGCTCGTCCAGGGTCCGGCGAACGAACTCGGCGCAGCGCTCGTCAAGGACGCGCGCATCAAGGCCGTCGGCTTCACCGGCTCGCGTGGCGGTGGCCTGGCGCTGGTCGCACTCGCCGCGGCCCGCCCCGAGCCGATCCCGGTCTATGCCGAGATGAGCAGCGTCAATCCGGTGATCCTGTTCCCCGCCGCCCTCGCGGCGCGCGGCGACGCGCTCGGCAAGGCCTATGTCGGTTCGCTGACGATGGGCTCGGGTCAGTTCTGCACGAACCCCGGCATCGTCGTCGCGGTCGACGGCCCTGATCTCGATACCTTCGTCGAAGCCGCTGCCGCCGCACTGGCCGAAGCCGCGCCACAGGTCATGCTGACCCCCGGCATCCACGCGAGCTACGACGAAGGCGTCGCGGCGCTTGCCGGTAACGACGCGGTCGAGACGCTCGCACGCGGCACCGAGGCCGAGGGCGCAAATCGCGGTCGCGCCGCGCTGTTCTCGACCACCGGCAAGGCGTTCGTCGCCGACCCGGCGCTGTCGCACGAAGTGTTCGGTGCGGCGTCGATCATCGTCCGCTGCGCCGATCTTGCCGAGGTCCGCCAGGTTCTCGAACAGGTCGAGGGCCAGCTGACGATCACGCTGCAGATCGACGAAGGCGATTACGCCGAGGCCGCGACGTTCGTGCCCGTTCTCGAGCGGAAGGCCGGTCGCATTCTAGCGAACGGCTGGCCGACCGGCGTCGAGGTCGCCCCGGCGATGGTTCATGGCGGCCCCTTCCCCGCCACCTCCGATCCGCGCACGACCTCGGTCGGCACGGCGGCGATCGAGCGCTTCCTGCGTCCCGTCTGCTATCAGGACCTGCCCGATGCGCTGCTGCCCAAGGCAGTCAAGCACGACAACCCGCTCGGCCTGCCGCGTACCGAAGGCTGATCGACTCGGCGTGATAACGGAGGAAGCTTTCGTACGGCACCCCCCTTCGCGGGGAAACATCCCCCCCGTGGCCGCGCCACCGCCGTCACCATATTTCTCCCCCCGCCAGGGGGGGTGACGCCGAAGGCGACGGAGGGGGAGGACACGGAGCTCCGTCTAGCGATGCCAGCCACCTCCCCCTGGCGGGGGAGGATCGTTCTCCCCTCCCCCAACCATGCGTAATCATTGACACGCGGGCACCACAAACCCACTAGTCCGACATGACAAAATCAGGCTCGTCGCCCACCTCGTCGCGCACCATTTCCCTGCCATCCGATCTCGGCAGCTACATCGACGAATTCACCGACGCAGGACATGGCGACGCGGCCACGATCGTCCGCGCCGCGCTCGAACAGATGCGCGAGCGGGGCACCTTGCCAAAGCCTGCCGAAATCCTGATCGGTGGCGGCGAATGCGGGATGCTGGTCCGACAGCGCGACTGGAGCGCGACCTCGCTGGGGCCGATCGATTCCTGGCCCGCCGAACTCCGGGTCACGCTCGCCAACATCCTCAATTCACCCGTCGCGAAGGTGGTGATGTGGGGGGCGGACCACATCATGCTCTACAATGACAGCTATCGTGCGGTCGCTGGGGACCGCCATCCCGCCGCGCTTGGCAGCCCGGTTGCGACCGCGTTTCCCGAAGTTTGGGACTGGAACCGTGCGGTGCTCGACTCGGGCTTCCGCGGCGAGACCGTGGCGTACCGCGACCAGCCGATCCTGTTCCAGCGCCCCGACGGCCCGGAAACGCTGACGCTCGACCTGTTCTACACGCCCGTCTACCAGGCCGGCAGTTCCGTCGGCGGTGTCCTGTGCACGATGGTCGACAATAGCGGCCGGGTCGAAGCCGAGCACCGCCTCGCCGCCAGCGAAGCCGAACTTCGCCACGTCACCGACGCCGTGCCGATGCTCATCTCGTACGTCGACCGCGACCACATCTACCGTCTCGCCAACGCGCAGTACGACGAGTGGCTTGGCGTGGCGCCGGAGTCGATGATCGGCAAGTCCGTCCGCGAGGTGCTCGGCGACGCGGTCTACCAGGATCGCCGCGCCTCGTTCGATCGCGCATTGGCCGGCGAAAGCTTCATCGCGCAAACCGTGTTCCCGCACCGCGATGGCCGCCCGCGTCGCTCCGAATTCCGCTATGTCCCCCATGTCCAGGCGGACGGCTCGATTCCCGGCATCTACATCCTCGGCATCGACGTCGAGGAACGCGCCGAACGCGAAGCCGCACTCGGAATCAGCAACGGCCGCTTCCGCACCGCGATGGACGCGGTCCACGGCGTGCTCTGGACGAACAGCCCGGACGGCCGGATGATCGGCGAGCAACCCGGCTGGGCGACGCTCACCGGTCAGTCGATCGACGCATACCAGAATTTCGGCTGGGCCGATGCGATCCATCCCGACGATGTCGCATCGACGATCAAGGCATGGACCGCGGCCGTCCTGAACAAGTCGATGTTCGTGTTCGAACACCGCGTCCGCCGCCATTGCGGTACCTGGCGCACCTTCGCGGTCCGCAGCCTGCCGATCCTCGACGCGGCCGGCGAGGTGATCGAATGGGTCGGCGTCCACACCGACATCACGCATCAGCGCGCCGCCGAAGCGGCCTTGCGCGAGCAAGCCGAAGCACTCGCCCGTCAGGTCCGTCACCGCGAACGTGCCGAGGATCAGCTCCGCCAGCTCAACGAGACATTGGAGGCACGCGTCATCGCCGAGATCGGCGAGCGCCGCCAGGCCGAAGCCAAGCTCGCGCAATCGCAGAAGATGGAGACCGTCGGCAAACTCACCGGCGGCGTCGCGCACGACTTCAACAATCTGCTCCAGGTCGTGTCGGGCAATCTCCAGCTGCTGGGCAAGAACCTTGCCGGCAACGAGCGCGCCGAGCGCTGGGTCGCCAACGCGATGGCCGGCGTCACGCGCGGGTCGAAGCTCGCCTCGCAACTGCTCGCGTTCGGGCGTCGCCAGGCGCTCGAGCCGAAGGTGGTCAACGTCACGCGCTTCGTCCGCGGGATGGACGACATGCTGCGCCGCGCGATCGGCGAGGGCGTCGAGATCGAGACCGTGGTCGGCGGTGGTCTGTGGAACACCTTCATCGACCCCGCGCAGATCGAGAACGCGCTCCTCAACCTCGCGATCAACGCGCGCGATGCGATGGAGGGCCAGGGCAAGCTTACCATCGAACTCGGCAACGCGCATCTCGACGACAGCTATGCGCGCAGCCACGACGAGGTCGAGGCCGGGCAGTACGTCCTGCTCGCGGTGTCCGATACCGGCAGCGGCATGAGCCCCGAGATCATCGAGCAGGTGTTCGAACCGTTCTTCTCGACCAAGAGCGAGGGCAAGGGGTCAGGCCTAAGCCTGTCGATGGTCTACGGCTTCGTCAAACAATCCGGCGGCCATGTTAAGATCTATTCGGAAGTCGGCGAAGGCACGACGATCAAGCTCTATCTGCCACGCGCGATGGAAAGCGAAGATGTCGAAGTCGTCGCCGATGCCGGTCCGATTTGCGGCGGCACGGAGACGGTGCTCGTCGTCGAGGATGATGACGAGGTCCGCGCGACCGTCGTCGAACTGCTGACCGACCTCGGCTACAGCGTCCTGAAGTCGGTCGACGCGGCCAGTGCGCTGAACGTTGTCGAGAGCGGCGTGCCGATCGACATCCTGTTCACCGACGTTGTGATGCCCGGAACGCTGAAAAGTCCGGAACTTGCGCGCAAGGCCAAGGAACGCCTGCCAAACCTCGCCGTGCTGTTCACGTCGGGCTATACCGAGAACTCGATCGTCCATGGCGGCAAGCTCGATGCCGGCATCGACCTGTTGTCGAAGCCATATTCGCGCGAAGCCCTGGCACGGAAATTTCGCGACGTGCTGGCCAACCGGCAGCGTAGCGACTCGGCTGCCGCCACGGTTGCGCGCGATGCGCGCGTCGACGCGGAGCGGCGACTGGATGCATCGGCGCGCCGCATGGTGCTGCTGGTCGAGGACGACGAGATGATCCGCGCGAACACCGCCGAGATGCTGCAAGCCAGCGGCTTCGTCGTGGTCGACGCGGCGAGCGCGGAAGACGCGATGACCGCGCTCCAGACTGTGCCGATCGACGCGCTGGTGACGGATGTGAACCTCCCGGGGATTTCGGGGCCCGACTTCGCACGCACCGCCAGGGTGCTGCGGCCCGGTGTGGGAATCGTCTTCGCGACCGGCGACACGGCGTCCGTCGCCGACCAGACCGATGCGATCATGCTGGAGAAGCCGTACGGATTGGATGCGTTGGCGGCGGCGGTGCTGGCGTCGCTTGGGGAGACGGCGCTGGCGGAGCCGTTGGCAGCGACCGCTGCGGCGGACCGGGTGAGCCAGGCGAACTAGGGTCCGCCCTGCCACCGATCCTCCCCCGCCAGGGGGGGGGTGGCTGGCTCTTGCCAGACGGAGGGGGAGGAACGGGAAACGAACGTTCCGTGTCCTCCCCCTTCCGTCACCTTCGGCGACACCTCCCCCTGGCGGGGGAGGATTGCAAGAAGACGGCCGGGTTGCCTTCTGTTTTCGCCGTGGCGAGCCGCCGATAGGCTCGCACGGAGATCGGATCGCGCCATACCCACCACGCACCTCCCCGGCGAAGGCCGGGGTCCAATTGGGGCACGTTACTGATTTAGGCGGCGCATCGTTGTCCTGATCTAGCAGCAAGGCCACGACTCAAGCCCGGAAGGATGTGATCTCGTTCCCCAGGTTTCCCGCCAAACACGCGCCGCGGCAAAGCCGCGTCGTCGGACGGGGCTGCTGGCCCCGCCGGCGGGGCGTGATGCCAGGTCCGCGCCGGAGCTTTCGCTCCGGCTTGGGCATCACGCGGCGAACTGGTTCATCGTATTGTGCGCGCCGCCGGCCTTCAGTGCAGCTTCGCCGGCAAAATACTCCTTGTGATCGTCGCCGAGGTCGGAGCCGGACATGTTCTGGTGTTTCACGCAGGCGATGCCCTCGCGGATTTCCTTGCGCTGGACGCCCTTCACATAGCCGAGCATTCCAGCGTCGCCGAAATACTCCTTGGCGAGATTGTCGGTGCTGAGCGCCGCGGTGTGATAGGTCGGCAACGTGATGAGGTGGTGGAAGATCCCCGCGCGCTTGGCCGAGTCCGCCTGAAAGGTGCGGATGCGTTCGTCGGCTTCGTCGGCCAGTTTGGTCCCGTCGTAATCGACGCTCATCAACCGCGCGCGATCATAGGCCGAGACGTCCTCACCCGCCGCCGACCAGGCATCGAACACCTGCTGGCGGAAGTTCAGTGTCCAGTTGAACGACGGCGAGTTGTTGTACACGAGCTTGGCGTTCGGCACGACCTCGCGGATGCGGTCGACCATGCCGGCGATCTGTTCGATGTGCGGCTTCTCGGTCTCGATCCACAGCAGGTCGGCGCCGTTCTGTAGCGATGCGATGCAATCCATGACGCAGCGATCCTCGCCCGTCCCCGCACGGAACTGGAACAGGTTCGACGGCAGGCGCTTCGGTCGCAACAGCTTGCCGTCGCGGTTGAGGATGACGTCGCCGTTCTGCGCGGTGGTCGGATCGATCTCCTCACAATCCAAATACGAGTTATACTGGTCGCCCAGATCGCCCGCTGCCTTGCTGACCGCAATCTGCTTGGTAAGCCCTGCGCCCAGCGAGTCGGTGCGCGTGACGATGATGCCGTCCTCGACGCCGAGTTCGAGGAACGCGTAGCGGCACGCGCGGACCTTCGCGAGGAAGTCCTCGTGCGGCACGGTGACCTTGCCGTCCTGATGACCGCACTGCTTCTCGTCGCTCACCTGGTTCTCGATCTGGAGCGCGCACGCCCCCGCCTCGATCATTTTCCGCGCGAGCAGGTATGTCGCCTCGGCGTTGCCGAAGCCCGCGTCGATGTCGGCGATGATGGGGACGACGTGCGTCTGGTGGTTCTCGATCGCGTTGAGCAGGCGCTTCTCCTCGATCTCGTTGCCGGCGGCGCGGGCCGCATCGACATCGCGGAACATCATGCCGAGTTCGCGCGCATCGGCTTGGCGCAAGAACGTATAGAGCTCCTCGATCAGCGCGGGAACGCTGGTCTTCTCGTGCATCGACTGGTCGGGCAGCGGGCCGAACTCGCTGCGCATCGCCGCGACCATCCACCCGGACAGATAGAGATACCGGCGATCGGTCGTGCCGAAATGCTTCTTGATGCTGATCATCTTCTGCTGCGCGATGAAGCCGTGCCAGCAACCCAGCGACTGCGTGTAGTTGGCCGGGTTCGCGTCATAAGCCGCCATGTCCTTGCGCATGATTGCCGCGGTGTAACGCGCGATGTCGAGCCCGGTGGTGAACCGGTTCTGGAGCCGCATGCGGGCAACGGACTCAGGCGAGATCGCGTCCCACGTGCCGTTCTGATCGGCGATCAGGTTGGTCAATTGGGTGATGTGGGTCTGGTAGGTCACGGGCGATCCTCGTCTGCTGCTGCGATGATCGTCGTGTAGGTATGTTTACATCCCTAAGGGGCCAAAACGTCCCGATAATGGCGTGTTCGTGTAACGAACCCGCGACACACGATGATATGCTGTAAACTTCGTGACACGAGGCAACCGCCACCCACTCATAATGTCCTGATCGATATCAAGCCTGCGCAATTCGATGCCAAAGCGGTGGAACATAGGTCTTCTGCCAAGGTTAACAGATCTCGCAGACAGGAGACGATGATGACTGAAAGCGATCCAAGAGATGATGCGCCGCTAAGCACGTCCAAGCGTAGCGACGCCGTCGTCGACGCGACCCAAGATCTGGCCGACGGCAAGGGAAACAGCATCGTTGCCCGGGCTGTCACGATCAATCGCCCAGTTGGCGAACTGTTCGCCTATTTCCGGGACTTCGCGAACCTGCCGACGTTCATGGAGAATGTCGAACGCATCGAGGTCCTCGACCAGCGTCGCTCGCACTGGGTGGTCAAGGGTCCGGCCGGCAAATCCTATGAATGGACGTCGGCGATCACCGACGAGGCGACGGACAGCTTCATCGCATGGTCGTCCGAAGAGGGCGCCGACGTCGCGAACAGCGGCCGGGTCGAGTTCCGCGATGCCGGTGCGCGCGGCACGGTCGTCACCGCAACGATTCTGTACGATCCACCGGGCGGCGTGATCGGCAAGCTGATCGCCAAGATGTTCCAGCGCGAGCCCGCGATCCAGGCGCGCCGGGACCTGCGTCGGTTCAAGCAGTTGATGGAAACCGGCGAGATCGCGACCGCGGCGATGAACCGCAAGCAGCATGAAGAGGAACTCGTCTGATGCGCGCTCTGGCATGGCACGGTAAGCACGACGTCCGCGTCGATACGGTCGACGATCCCGAGATCGTCAATCAACGCGATTGCATCATCAAGGTCACGGCGACCGCGATCTGCGGCTCGGACCTGCATCTGTACGATGGCTATATCCCGACGATGCAGGCCGGCGACATTCTCGGCCACGAGTTCATGGGCGAAGTCGTCGAAGTTGGCGCCAAGTCGACGCTGAAGAAGGGCCAGAAGGTCGTCGTCCCGTTCACGATCGCATGCGGCAGCTGCTACCACTGCGGCAAGCATCAATATTCGGCCTGCGACAACGGCCTTCCCGCGGACAATCAGGACATCGCGCAAGAGCTTTACGGCCAGCCGATGTCGGGGCTGTTCGGCTATAGCCACATGACCGGCGGCTATGCTGGCGGCCAGGCCGAATATGTCCGCGTACCGTTCAGCGACGTTGGGCCGATCGTGATCCCCGACGGTGTCGATGACGAGAAGGTTCTGTTCCTCTCCGACATCCTGCCGACTGGCTGGATGGCGGCGGAGAACGCGCAAATCGAGCCCGGCGATACGGTCGCGGTCTGGGGTTGCGGCCCGGTCGGGTTGTTCGCGGTCCAGTCTGCGTTCCTGATGGGCGCCGAGCGGGTCATCGCGATCGACCACTTTCCGCATCGGCTTGAGCTTGCGAAGAAGTTCGGTGCCGAGACGATCAATTATGAGGAGAGCGCGGTCTACGAAGCGTTGATGGTCATGACCGGCGGGATCGGCCCGGACGCGGTAATCGACAGCGTTGGACTGGAGGCGCACGGCTTCTTCGTCGACAATGTCCTCGACCAGATCAAGGCCTCGACTTTCCTCGGCACGGATCGCGCGCATTCGATCCGGCAGGCGATCATCGCGTGTCGCAAGGGCGGGCGCGTTTCCATGCCGGCGGTCTATGGCGGGTTCATCGACAAGTTCCCGCTCGGTGCGCTCATGGAGAAGGGGCTGACGCTCAAGACCGGCCAGACGCACGTCCAGCACTACATGCCCGCGCTGCTCAACGCGATCATGGAGGGCAAGATCGATACGACCTTCCTGATCTCGCACCGGATGGATTTGGAGGACGCGCCCAAGGGCTATGACATGTTCAAGAACAACCAGAACGAAGTGACGAAAGTCGTGCTGAAGCCCGGCTTCAATTGAGGATCGCTGACATGGCTGATAAATTCGCAATCATTACCGGTGCCTCGACGGGCATCGGCTTCGAACTCGCCACGCTTGCGGCAAAGGATGGCTACGACATTCTCGTCGTGGCGGACGAGCCGCTGATCGATGCTGCCGCGCAGGACTTCAAGCAGTTCGGCACCGACGTGCAGGCGCTACAGGCCGATCTGTCGACGATCGCGGGCGTCGACGAACTTCTGGCAGCGACCAACGGCCGGACGGTCGATCTGGTCTGCGCGAATGCCGGGCGCGGGCTCGGCCAGGCGTTTCTCGACCAGGATCTGGCGGAGTGGCGCAAGGTCGTCGATACCAACGTCGTCGGCACCGCGTATCTGTTGCAGAAGATCCTGCCGCCGATGGTCGCGCGGAACGCCGGCAAGGTGCTCGTGACCGGGTCGATCGCAGGCTACATACCCGGCGCGTTCCAGGCGGTGTATAACGGCACGAAGAGTTTCGTCGACAGCTTCGTCGCGGCGATCCAGAACGAGATCAAGGATGCGGACGGCGTCACGCTGACCAACCTGATGCCCGGCCCGGTCGATACCGAGTTCTTCGACCGCGCGCACATGCTCGACACCGATGTCGGAACGGACCCGAAGAAGAGCGACCCGGCAGACGTCGCCAAGGACGGCTGGGACGCCCTCATGTCCGGCAAGGCGGCCGTCGTGTCGGGCTGGAAGAACAAGATCCAGTCCGCGGTCGCCAACGTCACGCCCAACGCCGTACTCGCCGAGATGCACCGCAAGATGGCGGAACCCGGCACCGCGAACGACTGAACGACTGAACGACAAGTTCAACAGGAGAGAAGACCATGACACGATTTTTGACTGCCGCCGCCCTGATCGCGCTGCCGATCGCCGCTGTATCGGCCCAGGCGCCGATGCCCGCATCGACCTATGTGATGAAGGCCGGCGCCGGCGACCTGTACGAGAAGACGTCGAGCCAGATCCTGCTCGAGACGACCACCAATCCGAAGCTCAAGAGCTTCGCGCAGATGATGATCACGGATCACACCAAGAGCACGGAGGACGTGAAGGCCGCGGCGATGGCTGCGAACGTCAAGGTCGCACCGCCGAAGCTCGATCCGATGGGCGCGAAGAACGTCGCGGCGCTTCGTGCGGCAAAGGGTACGGCGCGCGATCGCCTGTACGTGACGCAGCAGAAGGCAGCGCATGCCAAGGCTCTGACGTTGCAGCAGGGCTATGCGGACAAGGGTACCGTGGCAGGGCTGAAGACGGTCGCGGCCGGGATCGCGCCGGTCGTCCAGACGCACATCACCGAACTGCAGACAATGTAATCACGCACCGTTTGATTGTTTACCCACTACAGACGGCGCCCGCCTTGAAAAGCGGACGCCGTTCTGCGTCCGGGCTATCCAACGGTCTGGAAAGCTGTCCCCGGCCCCGCTAGGTCGGAGCGCATGGAAACCGATATCGCCATCGCCCGCAGCGTCGCCCTGCGCCCCATCGTCGCCATCGCGGACAGCCTGCGCATTCCCGACGACGCGATCGAGCCTTACGGTCGGTACAAGGCGAAGATCTCGCTCGAATGGCTGAACGCGCGCACGTCGACGGCGAACGGTAAGCTCATCCTCGTCACCGCGATCAATCCGACCCCGGCGGGCGAAGGTAAAACCACGACTTCGATCGGCCTCGCCGACGCGCTGCGCCATACCGGGCGCAAAGCCGTCCTCGCCCTTCGCGAACCCTCATTGGGGCCGTGCTTTGGAACCAAGGGTGGCGCGACGGGCGGCGGTCGTGCGCAGGTCGCGCCGATGGAGGACATCAACCTTCATTTCACGGGTGATTTCCACGCGATCACGGCAGCCCATAATTTGCTGGCGGCGATGATCGACAACCATATCCACTGGGGCAATGCGCTCCAGATCGACGTACGCCGCGTGGTCTGGCGCCGCGTGCTCGACATGAACGACCGTGCACTGCGCGACATCGTCCAGTCGATCGGTGGAGTGGCCAACGGCTACCCCCGCGAATCGGGGTTCGACATCACCGTTGCCTCCGAAGTGATGGCGATCCTGTGCCTTGCTGACGACCTCGCGGACATGGAGCGGCGGCTCGGCGATATCGTCGTCGCCTATACCCGAGACCGCACGCCGATCACCGCGCGCGACCTGAAAGCCGACGGCGCGATGGCCGTGTTGCTGGCGGAGGCGATCAAGCCCAACCTCGTCCAGTCGCTGGAGGGCACGCCCGCGTTCCTGCACGGCGGGCCGTTCGCGAACATCGCGCATGGCTGCAACTCGGTGATCGCGACCCGGGCGGCGCTGTCGCTCGGCGATTACGTCGTGACCGAGGCGGGCTTCGGTGCGGACCTTGGCGCGGAGAAGTTCTTCGACATCAAATGCCGCCAGGCTGGGCTAGCGCCCGATGCCGTGGTGATCGTTGCGACGGCGCGCGCGCTGAAGATGAACGGCGGCGTTGCGAAGGCTGACCTGGGGCGTGAAGACGTCGAGGCCGTGCAACGCGGCGCGGTCAATCTCGTCCGGCACATTGAGAATATCCGCCAGTTCGGCGTGCCCGCAGTCGTCGCAATCAACCATTTCTACACGGACAGCGACGCCGAAATCGCCGCGATCGTTGAGGCCGCCGCGCAGCACCGCTCGCGCGCGATCCTCTGCCGGCATTGGGCCGAGGGCGGTGCCGGGGCGGTCGAACTGGCCGATGCGGTCGCCGAGCTTTGCGACACGCGCGGCGTTGGGTTCGCGCCGATCTATGGCGACGAACTCTCGCTGTTCGACAAGATCGATACCGTCGCCCGCCGCATCTACCGCGCCGAGCACGCCGTCGCCGAGCCGAGCGTGCTCGCGCAGTTGAAGCGTTGGGAGGATGCCGGCTACGGCCACCTGCCCGTCTGCCTTGCCAAGACGCAGTACAGCTTCTCGACGGACCCTGCCCTGCTCGGCGCGCCGACCGGGCATATCGTGCCGGTACGCGAAGTCCGCCTGGCGGCGGGTGCCGGGTTCGTGGTGGCGATCTGCGGCGAGATCATGACGATGCCGGGCCTGCCGCGCGTTCCCGCCGCCGAGGCCATCCGGCTCAATGACGAGGGTTTGATCGAAGGGTTGTTCTGAGGCCCTATCCTCCCCCGCCAGGGGGAGGTGGCTGGCCCTTGCCAGACGGAGGGGCGGAAAGGGGAACGTCGGTTCCGTGTCCGCCCCCTCCGTCACCTTCGGTGCCACCTCCCCCTGGCGGGGGAGGATACTTAAGCCCCTACCCGAACATCCGCTTCATCGCGCGTTCGAGCATCACGAACTGCCACAAGGTCCTGCCGTGTTCCGCACGGCCCATGCGGTGCTCGTCGGCGATCCGCGCGATCGTCGCCATGTCGAACCACCCTGTCTCACCCAGCATGCGCGACTTGGCCAGTGCGGTCGCCTCGCCTGCCAAAGCGCCGCGGAACCAGGCGCTGATCGGCGTCACGAAGCCCATTTTCTGCCGATAGAGGATCTCGCGCGGCAGATACGGCTCCATCGCCTTTTTCATCAGCCATTTGCCCTCGCCGTGCCGTAACCGCATGGCGGCCGGCAGGGTGGCGCAGAATTCGACAAGGCGGTGATCGAGCAGCGGCTCTCGCGCTTCGAGGCCGACCGCCATGCTGGTGCGGTCGACCTTGGTCAGGATATCGCCTGGCAGCCAATGCTTGACGTCGGCATATTGCGCACGGTCGATCGCGTCGCGCGCGGGCGCATTCGCCATCGTCGCGACATAGCGGTCTTCCGCGCGGTATCCACCGAGCTTTGCGCGAGCGCCGGCGTTGAACAATTGCGCGCGGAGTTCCGGCGTGGTGACGCCGACCGAGCGGGCATAGGCCTCGCCACCGCCCTGCGCGAGTGCGAGCAGCGTCGATTTCGCGCGCAACGGCCGCGGCGCCCAGTCGGCCTTGGGATACCAGCGACCGAGCGTTCCGAAGACGTCGGCGCGGAGATGCGAGGGCAGCAGGCCGCGGACGCGCTCCTCGACCGACTGGAACTTGTAGCGGCGGTATCCGGCGAGGGCTTCGTCCGCCCCGTCCCCCGACAGCGCGACGGTAACGCTCTCGCGGGCCAGCGCGCAGACCTGATAGGTGGCGAGCGCAGACGCGTCGGCAAAGGGTTCGTCAAAGCTCGCGACCAGCGTGTCGATCAGCCCGAAATCGCCCGACTGGACGACGCGTTCGCGGTGATCGGTGGCAAAGCGACGCGCGACCGTGTCGGCATAGCTACGCTCGTCGTGCCCGGCCTCGTCGAACCCGATCGTACAGGTGCGGACCGCCCTCGGGCTCGCCTCGGCCATCAGGGCGACGACCGCAGAGCTGTCGACCCCGCCCGACAGGAACGCGCCGAGCGGCACGTCGGCGACCATCCTCGATCGCACCCCCGCACGCATCCGGTCGACCAGTTCCTCGCCCAGCGCCTTGGTGGAACCGGTCGCGCGATTCGAGAAGTCGATATCCCACCATTTGCGCGGCTGCGGGACCGACCTGCCGCGCTCGACCAGCAGAAAATGGCCTGCCGCCAGCTTCTTCACCCCTGCGACCATGCAGGCGTCGTCGGGGACGTACCCGAAGGCGAGGTAATCCTCGACAGCGCCCAGATCGGGAACCCGCCGGAGTTGCGGATGCGCCAGCAGACCCTTCAATTCGGACGCGAACGCCAGCGATCCGTCGGCCAGCTCGACATAATGGAGCGGCTTCACGCCCATCCGGTCGCGCGCGAGGAACAGCGTGTGCGCGACAGTATCGTGGATCGCGAAGGCGAACATCCCGTTCAGCCGGTCGAGCATCGACGGCCCCCAGGCGCGCCACGCGTGCAGCAGGACTTCGGTGTCGCCGGCCGTGCGGAAGATCGCGCCCTTGCTGGTCAGTTCGTCGCGCAGTTCGGCAAAGTTATACACTTCGCCATTATAGGTGATCGTCAGGCTGCCGTCGGACATCGGCTGCGGCGAGCCTTCGAGGTCGATGATCGACAGGCGGCGATGGCCCAGGCCGACACCGGGCGCGGTCCAGATGCCGTCGCCGTCGGGACCCCGGTGCGACAGCGCGGCGAGCATCGCGTGGACGCGGTTGGGGTCGACCGGCTTGGGAGTCCCGGGGTGGAAGATCCCGGCGATGCCGCACATCTAGCGCATCCCCGCAGCGTGATCGGCGACCGGCGCGATGGGTCCGAGCGCACCGAGGAAGCGCGCGATCGGTCGCGGATCGCCACCTTCGACCGACAGGTGGATCGCCACCGCGCGTTGTGGGCCGCCGAGCAGTCGCGCCTTCATCGTCTCGATCTTCACCAGCGTTTCGTCCTGCGTGGTCGTGTCGCCGACCCGGTACCACGTCGCGACGATCCGCTCTACGGGGCCGGGCGCCGTGATCCGCATGACGCTGCCGCCGTCGATATTCGGCAGATCGGCGACGCGGACCCAGCGATCCTCCTCGCGCAGAACGCCGGTACCATAGGCGATCAGTTCCTTGCCTTCGTGCTGGCTGCCGAAGACCGCGATGCTCATGTCGACCTGCGCACCCGAAGCATCGGCGTAGCGGCCGAACAGATAATGGTCCGCGCCGGGATAATAGGACGTCCACGGCGCGCGCCTACTGACGGGGACGCGGTGCCAGCCGGCGATCTCGGGGAGGTCGATATGCGCAGGGAGTAGCTGGGCGCGACCGGCGATCGCAGCGCTCCAGGCGGGGAAGGCCGCGACCGTAGCGAGCACCAACGCGGTGGCGATGGCGAAATCGGTCCGGTGGCGCGGTATGGCCTGGAGACGCGCGGGGTCGAAAGCGGGGTCGTCGGGCGCGCGATCGAACCAGCGCCAGCCGATCGCCAGCACGCCTGCCATGACGAGCGCGAAGAATATCCAGCCATAGACGATATGGTCGAGCCCGGTCGCAGCCTCGACCGAAGTGAGGTCCGCTGCCCAGATCGTGCCGAACGCGCGGAAACCGTTGGCGATGACGGGAACGACGACCGACACCGCGAGGAACACCGCGCGGCGGCGCCGCGACACGAAACAGAGATTGGCGACGAGCACGCCGAACGCGACCATCGCGATGACGAACTTCGCCCCCGAACAGGCCTCTGCCACCTCGAAATAATAGCGGCCGGCGTGGATCAGCACGCCGTCGACGACCGCGGGCACGCCGACCAGGTGCAGCAGCGGCATGACGATCGCGACCGTCACGGTTTGCAGCGGCGGTTCGATGCCTTCGCCGAACGGCACCAGGAAGACCGCATAGGCGAGCGGAAAGAGCAGCCCGCGCGCGACATTGGGGCCGAGGATAGTGAGGATCGCGCCCTGCAGCATCATGACGAGCCCGAGTTGACGCGCGAAGCCGACGGAGGCGGCATCGCCCATCAGCCAGCCGAACCCACCGGCCGCGACCAGTGCGAGGCCGGGCCACCAGCCGGTCGGGGTCAGTCGGGCCAGCTCGGCGCGGCGTTGCCAGACGAGCCATGCGATCACGGGGCCGATGAAGAGGCAGTGACCGAAGGTGGTGCTCGTCCACCAGATATGCGCGAGATCGGCGACGTCACGTCGGAAGGTCAGCAGGATCAGCACCGCGACCACCGCGAGCGCAAGGCCGTGACGGCGCCACGGCGTCATGCCGGCAGGCCGAGCAGCGCGTCCAGCGGTGCAAGACGTGCGTCCCAGCCGTAGCGGCGAATCACCTGCGTCCGCGCCGACTGGCCGAGCGTTGCAGCGACGTCGGGAGCTTTGAGCAGATCGCAGATGCGGTCTGCGAAGTCCTGCGCGGTGGTGGCGACGCGGATCGTGTCGGCATGGTCGATGCCCTGCGCCGCGTCGGCGGACGCGACGACCGGGCGGGCCATCGCCATCGCCTCGAGCACCTTGTTCTGGATGCCGCGCGCGAGTTTGAGCGGGGCGACGCAGACGTTCGCAGCGGCGAGCCAGCCTCGGACGTCGTCGACCGCGCCGGTAACCGTGACGTGATCGCTCGCCAGAGCGCGCACGGCCGCGGTTGGTGCACGGCCGACGATCGCGAAACGGGCGGGATGGCGGTAGCGGACAAGTGGGAGGATATCGCGTGCGAACCACGTCACCGCGTCGATGTTGGGACGGTAGTCCATCTGGCCGGTGAAGACGATGAGGGGTAAGTCATGCTGCTCCCCCCCGGCGCAGGCCGGGGCCCGATTGGGGAACGTAGACAACGAAGGATTGCGCGCCGCTACTGCGACTTCTCCAATTGGGCCCTGGCCTGGGCCGGGGTGGTGGCTTGGGTCGAGGGAGCTTGTAGCAGGATCGAACGTTGCCGAATCGATCCCGTTCTCGACCGCGAGCACGCGCCCGATCGCGCCGCCGGCGCGGAACAGCGCCGCCTCCGCCTCGCTGACGAATAAGCTGGCCGACACTCTGCCCGCGACCTCCCGCTCGAACGCGCCCAGCAGGCGTGCCTCGCGGCGCATCATCCAGCGCATCGGCCCCCGCGCGTCATCGGCGAAACCCGCGAACTTGGCGGAGTCGACGTCGACGAAATCCATGACCACCGGCGGACCGTCCAGCGGCAGATACTGCGCCATCTGTCCGGAGAAACAGTAGACAGCACGGACTTCGGGCAACACGCGAGCGACGGCCGCCTGCATCGCAGCGCTCGCGAAGGCAGCCAGCGATACTGGTTTCCCAGACGCGAGTGCCTCCACCGCAGCCCGTTTCTGCGACTTGCCGCGTGGCAGGATCGCGCAGCTCGCCAGCATATCGGTGAACACCGGCGGCAGATCCAGGTCGGCGGCGTCGTCGGCAAACGCCACCAGATGCACCGGCGTGCGCTTCGCCAGATACTGGAGGATGTGAAAGCTGCGGATCTTGTCGCCGCGGTCGGGCGGAAAGGGGACGCGGTGCGCCAGGAATAACAGGCTCACCCCAGGCCTCGGGAGATCCATGGTCCTGCTGCATTGGCCGCCCAGAGGGGAAGCGTCTTCCACGTCCGCACCATCAGCGCGTATTTGGGATTGAGCGGGTTCACGTCGCGCGCCGGCCCGTTGCTGCGCTTGGCATAGACACGCGGTTCGGGCGTGAAGCCCCAGTTCTTCTTGAACGCCGCCGCACCCGTGCCGGTCTTCGAACGGCCAAAGTCGAACCGTGTACACCCGCGGGCGCGCGCATGCGTCATCAGTGCGAAATACATCCGATCATTGGCGCGCAAGCCGCGGGCCGCATCGGTCCCACCACCCCAATAGGGATAGACGGTGCCGCCGAAATACAGGCTGAGGACGCTTGCCACGGCCCTGCCCCGATGCCGAACCGTGAGAACATCGGCATCCATCACGCTCGCAACGCTACGGAAAAGCTTCGCGGGAAAAACCGGCGTGCCGAGGTTGCGGACGGATTCCGCATAGACCCGGTAATGCTCGGCCAGCAGCTTGCGATCGTTGCCAATGACGACCTCAAGGTCGAAGCCGAGCGCGCGACGGACTTCGGCACGCTGTTTTCGGGGGATTGCGAGCAGTTCCGCATCGTCGTCGGCCGCCAGATCGCGCACGAAGCCCAGATAGCTGGTGTCGTCGCTGTCCCAACCGCTCGGCGCGGGACCTCCGCGTAGCTCGACCGAGGGGCAGCCGATCTGCAAGGCCAAGGTCCACGCCCCCGCCGACAGCGCCTCGACGGCACCGCCCAAGACGCCGCCATCGACCCCGAACCCGGTCGAGACGAGCGCGCGTCCGAACAGGGCTGAGCGCATCTCTGTCAGGGGAAGCACGCCGACGATGGCGCCGTCGCGCTCCGCAACCAGATAATGGGCGCGCTGGCCGCATCCGTCCTGCACCGCCCGGCTCCAGGCCGGCAGGTGAAACGGCGTCGCGCCATCCGTCGCCTCGACGAACGCCGTGATCCGCGCATGCTCGTTCGGATCGCGAAGGTCCGCCTCGCGCACGCCGACGGGCATCGGCGCGGTCACGCCAGCCGCGCCGCTTCGCGTGCAACGACCGTATCGACCCTGCCCCATGCGTGGCGACCGAGGAGTCCGCGCAACTTGCCCGCCATCGCGCCCAGCCGCGAATAATGGCGGATCTTCGAGCGCATCGGTGCCGCCGCGACACGCGGCTGCGCAGGGTCGATTTCCCACGGATGGAAGTAGAACATCGCCGGGCGGTCTTCGCGATTGACCTGGCGAACCGCGAGATCGGTGATCGCCGCGGGGAGCAGGCGAAAGAACCCGCCGCCGGTGGCGAGCTTGCGCTCGCCGAACTTGGCGACCGTCACGGGGACTTCGATCAACGCGCTGTCGGCGAGCGGCTTGAACCCGTAGCGCGGCGCGTCCAGCCAGCCGTAATGATCATGCTTCACCGGCGCGACGCTGGAGGAATAGGCATAGCCCGCCTCGGCGAGTTCGACATGCGCCCAAGGCGTACGCTGGTCGATCGAGAAGCTCGGTGCGCGATAGCCGGTGACCTTCGCCCCCGCCGCGTCCTCGATCGCCGTCCGAGCGCGCGCAAGGTCGGCGCGGAAGACCTCCGGCGTCATCGTGAAGACGCGCTGGTGGTCCCAGCCGTGACTGGCAATCTCATGGCCGGCATCGACGATCCGGCGGATCAGCGCGGGATAGCGGTGCGCGACCCAGCCCAGCGTGAAGAACGTCGCTTTCGTACCGCGCTCGGCGAACAGCGCAAGAACCGCGTCGGTGTTGGCCTCGACGCGCGGCTGAAGTGTGTCCCAATCGGCCTTGTCGATGACGTTTTCGAACGCGCCGACCTGGAACCAATCCTCAACATCAACAGACATGCCATTGATAACAGGCCCAGTGATGATGGGGCCAGCGGTGACGGAGCCATCGAGTACGCGCATGTCAGGCAGCATCATGCCAGGCGGCCACGCCACGGATCGGTGCGTATTCCGGCTTGTCGTTGTCGCTCTCGACCCAGTCGACCAGCAACGTCAGCACGCGACGGAGCGCCTTGTCCTGCATCTCCACGCGCGCCTCGAGTTCGACGAGCCGCTCCTCGATCGCGGGGTCGGTGCGCGGCACCTCGTCACGCGGCGTCGCGGCGGGTTCGCGCGGTTCGTGCGCGCTAGGAGCGCCCTTCCCCCGGTCATGGGCGAGCATCGGCAGGTCGCCCTCCAGATCGCGCTGGACGGCCCGGACCGCGTCACCGTCGATCACCGTGAGCTCGTCGATCGCAGCGTGCAGCATCACGCGTCCGGCCAGCTGGTTCAGGCGGCGGGGCACGCCGGCCGACCCGGTAAAGAACGCCGCGAACGCGTCCTCGGTGAAATCGGGATTCCCCGTCCAGCCGACCACCGTCAGGCGGTGCGCGATATAGTCGGAAACCTCATTCTCCTCCATCGGGTCGAGATGGTGGATCGCGATCACGCGCTGGCGAAGCTGTTCGAGGCGCTCCGAGCCGTGCAGACGATCGCGGAACTCGGGCTGGCCAAGCAGGACGATCTGCAACAGCGCATGGCCGCCGGCCTGGAAGTTCGACAGCATCCGCAGTTCTTCGAGCGCATCCACGGGCAGTGCCTGAGCCTCGTCGACGATCAGCAGAGTCCGCTTGCCGGTGCGCGCGACCGCGTGCAGCCCGCGCTCGATCGCGGTGAGCAGTTCGGCCTTGCTCAACCCCGCCGGCTCGACCTGCAGGTCGGTGGCGACGATCCGCAACAGATCGTCGGCCTCGATCGCGGTCGACACGAGCTTGATCGCGTTCAGCCGCTGATGGTCGATCGTGTCCATCAGGTGGCCGACGAGCGTCGTCTTGCCCGCACCGATATCGCCGGTGATGACGATGAAGCCCTCGCCCTGCGCCAGGCCATAGCCGAGATACGCCATCGCCTTGCGGTGAGTGGCGGTCTCGAACCAGAATTTGGGATCGGGGGTAAGCTGGAAGGGCCGTCCCGTCAGTCCGTAATGTTCGTCGTACATCTGCTGTTCGCCTTCAGAACTGGTACCGCGCACCGACCAGCGCCTGCGCCGACCAGTCGCTGTCGAGGTCACCGACCTTGAAGCTGTAAAGCCCGAGCGACGCGGTGGTGCCGAGACGCCCGAAATTGTGAAAATATGTGCCCGTCCCGCCATAGGACCAGACGCCGGTATCGCCGGTGATATCGTCGACGCCGCTGTCGTAAAAGTTGACGAACAGGTCGGCGCTGACACCGGAGACCTGGGTCAGCTTACGGGTGTAGAATAGCTGGCCGTAATAGCTTTCGTCGTCGAGGCCGGCGACGACCAGCCCGGGGGCCAGCCGCGGCGCGTAGAGCTTGCGGTTTGCATAGCCGATACCCCCGCCCCAGGTGGAACGTCCGCGCGTCGCGCTGATCACGCCGTCGATCCCGCGGGCGCGGTAGCTCGCGGTCGAGATCGACTGGAACACGTCGTTGAGGCAGCCGCCCGGTTGCGCACCGCTGGCGCCGAACACGCAGCCGTTGAACTGCTGGCCGAAGCCCTGCTGGTTGCCCGTCAGGAAGCTGGTCGGGAGATTGCCGATGCCGGTCCGAAGCTGACGGCCGAACGTCTGCACGCCGTCATACACGTTGACCGCGAGCCCGACCGATTGCGACGCCTGATAGGTGGCGGTGCCGGTATAGCTGAGCGATCCGTAGCGGCGCCCGACATGCCCCTCGACCGAGGTGCGGCGATTGGGACGCCAGACCACGCCCGCGTCGTAGTAGATGCCGTCGGTCCGATAGGCGACGCGACGCGGCGATGCCGCGTTGGTGACGAAGCGGCCGTCGCGATCGAGCACGGGCGTGCCGGTCGCGTCGACGACCGCATCCTTCTGGCTCGTCTCGATCTTCTCGTAACCGACGCCGGCGGTGAGCGCGACATAGGGCGAGATCGGCTGGAGGATGTCGCCGCGGCCGTAATAGCCCTCGTAACGCTGTTTCAGCTGGCTGGCGGTCTCACGATCATACGCGCCGCTGACGGTGACGCCGAAGGGAGCGATCGCGCCGGGGCGTACCGAGGCGCTGGCCGTCACGGTGTTGCCGATCGAATCATCGTAATAATCGAGCCGCTGCCCGCCCAGGCCGGCATCGCCGAACGTCGGGGTGTCGACCTTGGTATAACCCAGCCGATAGTTCGCGTTCAGCGTCACCGGGCCGGCGATGCTGGTGAAGCTGGGGCCGGCATAGACCGAATAGATCTGGCTGACGTTGCTGACGTTGCCGACGAGGATGCCGGGTGCGGCCCCACGGATGTCGGACCGCGACCGGGTGGCGATCCCGGCGCCTTCGAGCGTGAGGCTCGGCGTGATGCGCGCATCGACGCGCGCGAGGCCGGAATGGATGTCGTCGTCGCCGAGCCGTTCGCCCCAGCCGAAACGATGCTCGTACCGATAGCTGACCTGCCCGGTAATGCGTTGCGTCTGGACCGCCGCGTCGACGCCGGCGGCAAGGCTGGTATAGGTCAGCACGTCGCCGCCGTTGAGGTCGGCGGACAGCGTCTGACTTGCCTCGACATACGGATTGATCGTCACGCGGCGCGCGGGTTGCGCGGGTTGCGCGGCCGGAGCGGTCTGCGCGACGACGGGCGTGGCGGGCAGAGTCGCAAGCACGCAACCGCCGACGACCAACGCCAGCGTCCGGGCCTTCGACCTGGTGTGGGGTGTCCGCATCACGACGCTGCATGCCCGTAATAGCTGCCGAACCGCGCACCGCCCTGGACGAACGACACGGCGTTCAGCACGAGCTGGATATGCTCGCATCCGTCGAGCAGGTTCACCGCAGCCCGCAGTTCGTTCTCGGGCGTGTGGTCGGCGCGGACGACGAGCATCACCTGCCCTACCCGCATCGCCAGCACCGACGCCGGCGAGGCCGCCAGTGCAGGCGGCGAATCGAAGATCACGATGCGTCGCGGATTGGTTTCGAGCAGGCGCGCGATCACGGATTTGGTCCGTGCGCTGGCGAGCAGTTCGGTGTCCATACTGGTCTTGGACCCGGCGGGCAGGATCGAAAGATGCGGCACGTCGGTCTGGATGACGAGGTCCTCGACGTCGATCCGCGTATCGCCGAGCGCATCGAGCAGGCCCGGGCCATCCGTCAGGCCAAGCTGCGCGACGACATCGGGCTTGGCGACGTCGGCATCGACCAGCAGCACTTCGGTATCGCGCTCGGCCGCGATCGACAGCGCGAGATTGATCGCACAGAACGTCTTGCCGTCGCCGGGACGCGCCGAGCAGACCAGGATCATGCGTGCCTTGTCGGCGCTCCCGCCCTCCGCGATACGTGCGCCGGTGATCAGCAACTGCCGCTTGATGAGGCGGAACTCCTCGGCAAGCGGGCCGACCGGCGCCCCGGGGACGATCATGCCGCTCGCCGCCAGCATCCCGCGATCGATCCGCGCGGTGTCGGACGATTCGTCGGGCAGGTAGAATTCGTCGGGAAACTCGTCGCCGATCGGCGCGCGCAGTTCCTCGGGGATCGCGAGGAAGGTCGGGTCGACGAACGCGTCCGACGGCTCGGCCTCCGCTGCGGAGACCGGCGACGCGGACGGTATCTCGTCAAATGCCGTCTCGGGCATTGGCGGATCGATCTCCGGCGTCTCGACCACGGGCGTTACGGCCGCGGGCGTCTCGACCTGTGGCGGAGTCGGCACGACGGTACCGCGCAACCGGGCGTGCGCATTGAAATCATACACCTTGGCCGCTCGTTCGAGCAGCGAGGGTTCGCGATCAGGCTTCGTCACGGTCATCCCCTATGCCGCCAGACCGCGCTGGAGGATCTCGACCCCCAGCAACAGGACATACGCAGCGCCCAGCGCGGCCGTGCCGCCCAGGAACATCTTCAACTTTGCGCGACGCTGGCCGGATTGCACGCGCGTCACCACTTCACCGATCGAGCCGATCACCGGCATGCCTGCCGCCTTTTCGAGTCGCGCGGTCGTCGCGAACGTGGTCCGAAGCTTCCCCATCGCGAAGGCCGCACCGATCCCCGCCGCGAGTCCCGCGATCAGAACCCCCGTGAGTAGCAGCAATCTGTTCGGCGCGCTCGGCTTGCTCGGCATCGTCGGCGGATCGATCACGCTGAACTTGACGTGATCGGTCTGCGACTGTGCCTGGCCGACGATCGCGGTCTGCTCGCGCTGCTTCAGCAGCTCGTCATACTGGTCCTTGAGCACCTGATAGTCGCGATCGATCGAACCCTGCTCGGCGGCAACCTCCGGATCGCCCGACAGCTTCGAGTTGAGCAGGTCGAGGTCGCCCTGCAACTGGCTCCGCCGCATCCGCAGCGAGGCGACCGTGGCCGTGCGATCCGCCACCATCGACTGGAGCGAGGCATAGAGCGGGTTCTGCGCGCTGCCGCCCGCACTGCCACCCGCCAGCGGCTCGCTGCGCGCCGCCGCTGTCGCCGACGCGAGCTGGCTCTTCAGCGCGACCACGTCGGGATGGTTCTCGGTATAGCCACGTGCGCGCGCATCAGCGAGCTGGCCCTGGATCGCCTGGAGCCGCGCGCGCGCCGGGCCCGCCGCGCCTGCGACACCGCCGGTACCGGGGACCGTTGCCGGGGTTCCGGCCATCTGGCCCTGCACCGCGGCAAGGCTCGACTGCGCGGCGGCAAGATCGCCGTCGACCTGCGACATCTGCGACCGCGCCGCACCGATCCGGTCGCTGACCGAACCCGTACCGGGCAGCGCGCCCAGATAGCGATTCTGGAAGTCGGCACGCTTGGCCTCGGCATCGGCGAGCTGCTTTTGCCGCGAGGCGAGCTGCTGGTCGAGGAAGGTCAGGCTCTGCGTCGTCTTCGAGCGATCGCCCGCCAGGTTCTGCTCGACGAACAGGTCGATCAGCTTCTGCGTGATCTGCCGCGCGAGCTTCGGCGTCGCCGCGCTGGTCGTGATCTGAAACAGGTTATCCTGCTGCGACGCGATCTTGATGTTCGGGGCCAGCGCCGCGACCCGGTCGGCGACATCGCGGTCGCTCGACACGGTGTTCGCAAGATCAGTACCGCGCACGACCTTTTCGAGGTTCACCGCCGAGATCAGCGTGGTGCGGATCGTATCGACGGTCATCGGCACGCTCTGCGGCACGCCGTCCATGTTCGACGGCAGGATCGTCTGCATCTGCACGAACACGCGCGCGGTCGAATCGTAGCGGCTCGGGATCTGCGACACGACCAGCCAGCCGAGCACGCACACGCCCCATGCCACGCCGAGCGCCAGCCAGCGCCGCGTCCAGATCGCGTGAAGCGCGATCCGCACCTCGTCGTAGATCCCGTTCATCCCGCGTGCCTCAGAACATCGATTCGGGGATGATGATCACGTCGCCCGGCGCGAGGCGGACGTTGGCCGACGAATCGCCCTTCTTGAGCAGGTTGTTGATCTGCAAACCGAACTCGGTCTGCTTGCCGGTCGTGCGATCGTAGCGCACCAGCCGCGCCTTGTTGCCCGCCGCATACTGGCTGAGACCGCCGACCGCGATCATCCCGTCGAGCAGCGTCATGTTCGCGCGGTACGGGATCGACGCCGGCTTCTCGGTCGCACCGACGATGCGGACCTGCTGGCTGTAGGTGCCGCTGAAATTCTCGACGATCACCGAGACGATCGGGTCCTTGATATACGCCCCCAGCGCCTTCTTGATGTCGTCGCTGAGCATCGCGGGCGTCTTGCCGACCGCGGGCATGTCGTTGATCAGCGGCGTGGTGATCCGGCCGTCGGGACGCACCTGGACCTTCGAAGACAGCTCGGGATTGCGCCAGACGAAGATATTGAGCTGATCGAGCGGTCCGATCACATATTCCTCGCCCGGCAATTCCTGCTTCGCGACGAACGAGGCGGGCGGCAATGCCGGGGGCGTGCTGCCGGTCGTGCACGCGCCGAGCGTGGTCGCGGCAAGGCCTAGGGTCAGCAGGGATTTCGATACAGATCCGGAACGCATGGGTAACTTTCTCCTGGCGCCGCACCGTCCATCGGTTGCCCGACGGGCGGCAAACTCAGCCTTCGCTATGCAAGTAACAGGTGAAGATAGCGTTAGGAGCGCCCCGTAACCATGCCCCGCCAAGGCACTGCAACTGCGCCTTATAAACGAGTAACGATCTCGGACGCCGGAGGATGCCCGAGAAATGCGGTCGGGCTTGCGCTGGCCCCGTAGGCACCGGCCATGAAGATCGCGATGAGATCACCGACTTCGACCGGTGGCAACGCGATCTTGTCGCCGAGGCGGTCGAGCGGCGTACAGAGCGGACCGACCACGGACACGGTTTCGGTCGGTGCGTCGCCCATGCGCGCGGCGACAGCCAGCGGATAGTTGCGGCGCACTACGGTGCCGAAATTGCCGCTGGCGGCAAGCTGGTGGTTAAGGCCGCCGTCGACGACGACGAAGGTCTCGCCCTGGCTCTGCTTCACGTCGATGACGCGGGTCAGGTACACGCCCGCCTCCGCCACGAGCCAGCGGCCGAGCTCGATCGCAAACCGCGTTTCACCCAGGATCGCCGGACGCGCCCCGAGGGCCTCCGCCAGCGCCTCGCCGACCCGTTCGACCTCGAGCGCCACGTCTCCCGAAAAATACGGCACGCCGAAACCGCCGCCGAGATTGACGAGCGGAGGCGGCACGCCCGCCTCTTCCGCCAACCGCGCCGCAAGCGCGATCGTCGCGGCCTGCGTCTCGACGATCGCGCCGGCATCGAGTGCCTGGCTGCCCGCATAGATATGAAACCCACGCCAGTCCGCACCGGCCGCGACGATCGCCCTCACGAGTGCCGCGGCACGCACGGCATCTACCCCGAACGGCGACGCGCGCCCCCCCATCCGCATGCCCGAGCCGCGCAGTTCGATATCGGGATTCACGCGTACCGCCATCCGCGGCGTGAGGCCGAGCCGATCGCCGATCGCGAAAGCCCGCGCAGCCTCGCCTTCCGATTCGACGTTCAGCGTCGCGCCGGCGGTGATCGCCGCCGCGAGTTCGTCGTCGCGCTTGCCTGGCCCCGCGAAACTGATCGACCCGGCGGGTTTGACCGTCATGGCCTTTTCGAGTTCGCCCGACGAGGCGACGTCGAGACCGTCGACCAGCGGCGCTATCGCAGCGAGCAGGTCGGCATGCGGATTCGCCTTGATCGCGTAATGAAGGTCGATGGCCGGCATCGCCGCGCGAAAACGGGCGATACGGGCGGTGACGATTGCCATGTCGTAGACGAACAGCGGTGTGTCACCGGCGTGCGCGGCCCAGTCGTCAGCCGTCCGTCCGCCGAGTACCAGCGGTCCCGATTGCTTGGCAAACTCGAGCGGAAGAGCACCCATCGGTTTCATGATGCATCCCCCTCCGTGTTCCTTATCTCGGACGCGATAGCAGACCTGTCGAGTTTCCCATTGGCATTACGCGGCAATTCGTCTCGCCAGAGATATGCACACGGTTGCATGAAGCTCGGCAACGCCGTCCGCAGCCGCGCCCGCAACGTCGCCTCGCCATTCGCGTCGCCGGCCAGCATCACCACGATCGCCTGCCCCAGCCGCTCGTCCGGCACGCCGACCGCGACCGCCTCCCGAGCCTCTCCCCCCGCCAGCACCGCTTCCTCGATCTCGAGCGGACTGATCCGGTTACCCGCGCTCTTGATCATCTCGTCGTCTCGCCCGACGAACCGCAACAACCCATCCTCTCCCTCGATCACGGTATCCCCCGACCACACCGCCATTCCTACTCCGTTGGGTGCAGGCCGAAACCGTTGCGCGGTCCGCTCAACGTCCTGCCAATAGCCCTGCGCGACGAGAGGCCCCGCATGCACCAATTCCCCCGCCTCACCCTGCGCCGCGCGCATCCCGTTCGGCTTCACGACCGAAACCTCGGCAAACGGGATGGCTCGCCCCATCGCATCGGGGTGCGTGTCGATGAGCGCCGGGTCGAGATAGGTCGACCGGAAGGCCTCGGTCAGCCCGTACATCGCGTACACGTCCGCCGCCGGAAACCTCTCGCGCAGGCCGCGCACCAGCCGGGGCGTCAGTGCGCCCCCCGAGTTGGTCAGCCGCTTCAACCGCGCCGCGGTCTCTGCTGGCCAGTCCGCCTCCAGCAACTGCATCCACAAGGGCGGCACGCCCGCCAGCGTCGTTGCCCCGACCCGCTCGACCGCCTTCACGACGTCGCGCGCAACCAGATAGTCGAGCGGCGCCACCGACGCCCCCGCCGCCCATGTCGAGAAGAGCTGGTTCTGGCCATAGTCGAACGACAGCGGCAGCACGCCGAGCACCCGGTCTTCGGGCTCCAGCCTCAGATACTGCGCGACGGAAATCGCGCCAAGCCACAGATTCGCATGGCTGAGCATCACGCCCTTCGGCCGGCCGGTGGACCCGGACGTATAGAGGATCGCGGCTAGGCTGTCGGTGGCCGCATCGGACGGCCCCATCATCGCATTCCCTCGCGAGAGCAGCAGACGGAGGTCGGCCTCCTCCACGATCGCGCACCCGATCGGCACGTCGCTACCGTCCAACGTAGCTGCCCGCGCTTCCTGTGTCACCAGCAACCGGGCACCACTATCACCCAGGATATGCGCAACCTGTGCCCGCCGCAGCAGCGGATTTATCGGCACATGCGCCAGCCCCGCCCGCGCCACAGCGAGCGGCATCAGGCAGGCGACTCGCGTCTTCGGCAGCCACGTCGCAACCCGGTCGCCTGCGATGAGCCCTCGGCCAGCAAGCCACCCTGCCAGCGCCCCGACGCCCGTCTCGAGTTCGGCAAACGTCATCACGCCGGCCTTGTCGATCAGCGCGACGGCGTCGGCGGCGCCACGCAGCGCAAGATGGTCGATGGGGTACGGAACGGGGTCGAGCACGATCATCCGTCCCTAATAGCGCCAAGCCGTTGCCGAATTCACCCCCACACGCTAGCGGGGCCGGGTTCGTAACCGTTCAGGCGATGCTCGTGATCTTCGAAGGTACTTCCCAAGTCGAAACGACGGTACGCGCCGTCCTTGCCGATATCCTCGGCCTCAGCGCCGACCGAGTCGCCGCGTTCACGCCCGACACGCCGCTGTTCGGCGCGCTGCCCGAACTCGATTCGATGGCGGTGGCCAGCGTGCTGACCGAACTCGAGGACCGGCTCGGCATCCTGATCGAGGACGACGAGATCGACGGCGAGATGCTCGAGACGTTCGGTGCGCTCGTCCAGTTTGCCGCGACCAAGGCGCTGGTCTAGCCTCTGCCGGGATGACCGGCCTCCGCTTCCAACACTATGACTGGGCGGGCGGGCGCGAGGCGATGCTGCGGTTCGGCCCCGATACCGGCCCGATCGTTCTCGCCGCGCTGCCGCTGTTCGAGGAAGCGAACCGGACGCGGCAGTTCGCGTGCACGATCCTGCGCGCGCTCGCCGGGTATGGAATCGGCAGCGTCCTCCCCGACTTTCCCGGCACCGGCGAAAGTATTGTCGCCACCGCCGACGCGACAGTCTCCGACCAGCGCCAAGCCTATATCGGGCTGGCACAGCAGCTTGGCGTTGATACCTATGCACTTTCGATAAGAAGCGGCGCTTTGCTTGACGGCGATGCGACGCTGGCCGGTCGCTGGCAACTTTCACCGCAATCCGGCGAGGAACTCGTCCGAGACCTCGAACGCGCGCGGGCCGCGGCCGGCAAACCCGAAGGCGAATATGCGGGCAATCGCCTGTCCCCCGAGCGGCTCGCCGCGTTGCGAGACGCCGTGCCACGGGGTGATGGACGATGCCGGATCATACGCCTCGAGACGGATCCGCGGGTGGCCGACGCGACCTATCCCGGCGCGCCGCTTTGGCGTCGATCCGAACCGGATAACAATATAGAGCTCGCCCAGAAGCTTGCTGCCGATATCGCGCACTGGATCGCAGCATGAGGCGGTTCGTCGCGGTCGTGTGCGAGGGTGAGACGCTCGCCGCCACGCTGGACGAGGCGGACGGGACGACGGGGCTGCTCATCGTATCCGGCGGCAACGAGATCCGTAGCGGCGCGCATCGCGGAATGGCGGATCTCGCCCAGAGGCTCGCCGCTACGGGCACGCCAGTATTCCGCTACGACCGTCGCGGTGTCGGCGATTCGACGGGTGATAATCGCGGATTTCTCAGCGCCCAACCCGACGTGGTCGCGGCTGCGACTGCGTTTCGCAACGCAGCACCGCATGTCACGCGCGTCGTCGGTTTCGGCAACTGCGATGCGGCTAGCACGCTTGCGCTGTTCGGGCGATCGGCGGGGATCGATCGGATCGTCCTCGCCAATCCCTGGGTCATCGAACCGATCGACGACCTCCCCCCCGCCGCCGCCATCCGCGCGCGTTACGTCGATCGGTTGCGCGATCCTGGAACTTGGCGACGTGCCATCAGAGGACAGGTCAGCGTGACGAAGCTTATCAGAGGCTTGAGACGGATTACTGCCACGAAAGCCGAGGAACAGGCGCCCCTGGCGACCCGGGTGCTGACTGCGCTTGACGACTGGCGCGACGACGTCGCGATCATTCTTGCGAGCGGCGATGCAACCGCGATCGCGTTTGCCGCGGAGTATCGCGGCGGTGCAAGCGTGACGCGACTGGAGACGGCGTCCCACAGCTTTGCCGGGGCGGAGAACGCAGCCGCGCTTCATGCCGTGATCGCCGCCGCCATTGCGCGGCAATAACTATCCGTCATCCTGACGAACGTCAGGATCCAGAGCCATGAGCGTTATCGTCTGGAACTCTGGATCCTGACTTTAGTCAGGTTGACGGTGGAAGGGTCGTCCTGACGAACGTCAGGATGACGGCGTAAGTCAGTGTTACTCGGCGGCTTCGGCCAGCTCGGCGAACTCGGCGGCCGCAAGGAAGCGCTCGGCGTCTAGCGCTGCCATGCAGCCCGTCCCCGCCGCGGTCACCGCCTGGCGGTACACCTTGTCCGCGACGTCGCCGCACGCGAACACGCCCTCGACGTTGGTGCGGGTCGAACCGGTCTCGACCGCGATATAGCCGTCCGAATCAAGTTCGAGGTGCCCGCGGAACAGCTCGGTCGCCGGATGATGGCCGATCGCGACGAACCCGCCATCGACCGCGAGGCGCGAGCGCTCGCCCGTCACCGTGTCCTCGAGCTCGAGCGCGACCAGCCCGGCATTGCCGCCGCCATCGACGAACTCGCGGACGTCCTTGTTCCAGAGCACCGTCACGCCCTTGTGCGCGAACAGGCGCTCCTGGAGGATCTTCTCCGACCGCAGCGAATCGCGGCGGTGGATCAGCGTCACGTCGGGCGAATGGTTGGTGAGGTAGAGCGCTTCCTCGACCGCGGTGTTGCCGCCGCCGATCACCGCGACCTTCTTGCCGCGGTAGAAAAAGCCGTCGCAGGTCGCGCAGGCGCTGACGCCCTTGCCCTTCATCGGCTCCTCACTGTCGATGCCGAGCCACTTGGCCTGCGCGCCCGTCGCGATCACCAGCGTGTCGCCCTCATAGACGTCGCCGCTGTCGCCGATCAGGCGGAACGGGCGGCTGGTGAGGTCGACCTTCACGATCGTGTCCCACATCATTCGCGTGCCGACATGCTCAGCCTGCGCCTGCATCTGCTCCATTAGCCACGGGCCCTGGATCACGTCCTTGAAGCCGGGGTAGTTCTCGACGTCGGTCGTCGTGGTCAATTGGCCGCCGGGCTGGATGCCCTGCACGACGATCGGCGCCATGCCGGCCCGCGCGCCATAGATCGCGGCGGAGAGGCCGGCCGGGCCCGAGCCGAGGATAAGCATGCGGGTGGTATGCGTCGTCATCGTGATTCCTTGGAGATTCCAACCCCATCTAGGCGATCGGCACCCGGATTTGAACCGTCGGTAAATCTGTTGGCCTTGCATCGAAAGCTTTGCCGCTTCGTTCGGGTACAAAAGCGGAGATGACCATGAGCGACGACCGGACCGTAGAGATCGAGAACTACACGGCACCAGCAGGCGGCTGGGGATCGATGAAGTCGCTGGTAGAGATATCCGCGCGCGAGAAGGTCGGGCCCGAGGTGATCCGCGAGCTCGCCCGCCAGAACAAGCCCGACGGCTTTGCGTGCGTCAGCTGCGCCTGGGGTAAGCCGGCGCACCCGCATGTCGCTGAATTCTGTGAGAATGGCGCGAAGGCGACCGCGTGGGAGCTGACCTCGTTCCGCGTCACGCCCGCCTTCTTCGAACAGCATACCGTCAGCGAGCTGATCGGCTGGAAGGATTATGATCTCGAACAGGCCGGACGCCTTACGCACCCGCTGAAATACGATGCGGCGACGGACAAATATGCCGCGTGCAGCTGGGACGAGGCGTTCGCCGGGATCGGCGCCAAGCTGAAGACCTATGATCCGACCAAGGTCATCTTCTACGCCTCGGGCCGTGCCAGCCTCGAGACGTCGTACATGTATAGCCTGCTCGCGCGGATGTACGGCAGCCAGAACCTGCCCGACAGCTCGAACATGTGCCACGAAACGACGTCGGTCGGACTGAAGTCGGCGATCGGCTCGGCGGTGGGGACGATCCACCTGTCGGACTATGAGAAGTGCGACGCGATCTTCTACTTTGGGCAAAACCCCGGCGTGAACAGCCCGCGGTTCCTGCATCCGCTGCGCGACTGCGCGAAGCGCGGCGTCGAGATCGCCGTGTTCAATCCGCTCAAGGAGCGCGGGCTGGAGAAATTCCAGGATCCGCAGAATCCGATCGAGATGGTGACGGGCAAATCCACGCCGATCGCCTCGCAATATCACCAGCTGAAGACCGGCGGCGACGTCGGCGCGATCATGGGGATGTGCAAATACCTGATCGAAGCCGACGACAATGCGAAGCGCATCAACGGCCTGCCGGTGCTCGACCACGCATTTCTCGCCGAGCACACTACCGGGTTCGAGGCGTTCGCCGATGTTGCGCGCAGCACCGACTGGGCCACGATCGAGCATGAAAGCGGCCTGGCCCGCACCGAGATCGAGGCGGCGGCGAAGGTCTATGCCAAGTCGAAGGCGGTGATCGCGGTGTACGGCATGGGGCTGACGCAGCATGTCGGCGGAATCGACAACGTCCATATGGTCGTCAACCTGATGCTGCTGCGCGGCAACATCGGCAAGCCTGGCGCGGGCATGGGCCCGGTCCGCGGCCATTCGAACGTGCAGGGCCAGCGTACCGTCGGGATCACCGAAAAGCCCGAACTCGCGCCGCTCGATCTGTTGGCCGAGCAATATGGCTTCGAGCCGCCTCGCGAAAAGGGCTGGGACACGGTCGAAGCGTGCGAGGCGGTCCTGGACGGCACCGCGCAGGCGTTCATCGGTCTTGGCGGCAATTTCGTACGCGCGATCCCCGATCATGCGCGGATGGAGCCGAAATGGCGCGGGCTCGACCTCACCGTCCACATCGCGACCAAGCTCAACCGCTCGCATTTGCTGCCCGGCGAGACTTCGTACCTGCTCCCCTGCCTCGGCCGGATCGAGACCGACATGCAGGGCACCGGCCCGCAGAGCGTGTCGATCGAGGATTCGTTCAGCCAGATCTACGGCTCGAAGGGCAAGGCGACGCCCGCGGCCGAGACGCTGCTGTCCGAGCCGGCGATCGTTGCCGGGATCGCCAAGGCCACGCTTGCTCCCAATCCGAAGCTCGATTGGGATGCGTGGGTGCGCGACTATGCGCGCGTTCGCGATGCGATCGAGGTAACGTATCCGGAGCTGTTCAAGGACTTCAACGCGCAGATGTTCACGCCCGGCGGCTTCTGGAAGGGCGTACCGGCGGCACATCGCGAGTGGAAGACGGAGAGCGGCAAGGCGGAGATCAACATCCCGCAGGCACTCAACGTGACCGGGTTCGAGGAAGCCGAGGGGCGTTTCCGCCTGATGACGCTACGGTCGAACGACCAGTTCAACACGACCGTCTATGGCTATCACGACCGATTCCGCGGCGTGAAGGGCACGCGCGACATTGTGTTCATGAACCGCAGCGACATGATCCGCATGGGCATCACCGATGGTGATGACGTTGATCTGGTCGGCGACGCAGGCGGCAATTCGGATCGTCGGCTGAACAAGCTGCGCGTGGTCGAATATTCGATCCCCGAGGGCTGCCTGGGGGCCTATTACCCCGAGTGCAACCTGCTGATGCCGGTCGCGCATCACGCGCGCGAAAGCCATGTTCCAGCCGCGAAATCGGTGCCGGTGCGGATCGAGAAGACCCGCTGAGCGGCCAGCGCATCCTCGGCGTCGTGCTCGCCGGCGGGCAGTCGTCGCGCTTCGGGTCCGACAAGGCGCAGGCGGTGTTGCACGGGCGCGCGCTGGCGGAGCATGCGCGCACTTTGTTGGCGCCGCATGTCGAGCGCGCGGTGATCGCCGGGCGGGACGGGACTATCCCCGACAGGCCCGGTCCGGGCCTCGGGCCCCTGGGCGGCATCGCCGGCGCGCTCGACCATGCCGCCGGGCTGGGCTTCACCTCCGTGCTGACGATCGCTTGCGACATGCCTTACCTGCCCGAGGGGTTGCTGATGGCGTTGGCGCGCAGGGCGTCGGCCTATTGCCCCGATGCGCCGGTTCTCGGGCATTGGGAGACACGGTTGCTCGAGACCCTGCTGACCCATATCGAGACCGTGCCGCGCCGTTCGGTGCGGGGGTGGGCGGACGCGATCGGCGCTTGTCCGATCCCGGCGGGGGCGCCGATCCCGAACGTCAATACGCCGCAGGACCTCGATACCCTATGACGACTTCGCGCACGCAAACGGTCAAGATCCTGCGGCCTGACTCGATCACCGCGGGCGAACGCGCGATCGCGGTCGAGGTCCCCGTTGCGATCGAGATCGACGGGCTTGGCTATGCGGTCATGATGATGACGCCTGCCGATCTGGCCGAATTCACGACCGGATTCCTGCTGACCGAGCGGCTCGCCGACAGCGCCGACGACGTACGCGACATCGATATCTTCGAGGCGGAGGCGGGCTGGATCGTCCGCGTCGGGCTGTCCGATCGGTGCAAGGGGCGGATCCACGACCGCGTCCGCCACCGCACCAGCGACACGAGCTGCGGGCTATGCGGGATCTCGGGGCTCGAACAGCTCCGCAAACCCGTCCCCAGGACGCCGCCAAAGCCCGACACGCCTGTGAACGCGCTGTTTGCCGCACTCGGTGGGCTGCGCGCGCATCAACCTCTCAACGCCGCTACGGGCGCCATTCATGCGGCGGCCGCGTGCGATCGTGAAGGCCGGATCGTTGCCGCCTATGAAGACGTCGGGCGCCACAACGCGCTCGACAAGCTCATCGGCGGGCTGGCGATCACCGCCGAGCCGATCGACGGCTTCATCCTCGTTACCTCGCGGATCAGCTTCGAGATGGTCGACAAGGCGCTGATCGCCGGCACGCCGATGCTGGTTGGCATTTCCGCGCCGACCAGCCTGGCGATCGATCATGCGCGCGAGCACGGCCTTACCTTGCTCGCGCTCGCCCGCAGCGACGCGATCCTGGTCGTCAACGATCCGTGGAACGTCTTCGCCTAGCCGCAAGCGGTGCGGCCAGGCAAAGCGACGCTTACTTCGCGGCGAGAACCGCGTCGGTCTTTGCGGCGGCGAGATAGCCGCCGACGACGAACACCAGCCCGCCAATGATGTTGCCGAGACTGACGATCGCGAGATTGCGGATCATCCCGAAAATATCGATCGACGAATGCGGGACGAGCAGGCCCAGCGTCAGCGCCGTCATGTTGGCGACCGAATGCTCGAACCCGGCCGCGACGAACGCCAGCAGGATCCACGCCATCGCGATGCACTTGGCAGCGTCGCCGGTCATCCGCGCGGCTGTCCAGATCGCCAGGCAGACGAGCCAGTTGCACAGGATCGCGCGCGCCAGCAACGCGACCGTGCTGGCCTCGACCTTGTGCTGGACATAGGCATGGAACATCGTGTCGGCGTTCGCATAGATCGCCCCGCCACCGCCGGCGGCAAAGATGACCGACAAGATGATCCCGCCGACCAGGTTGCCAATCCAGACGACGAGGATGAGCTTCAGGGCATCGGCGACGCTGACGGTCCGCTTCGCCAGACCGAAGCCCAGGTACATCACATAACCAGTGAACAGTTCGGCCCCGGCGAACACGGTCAGGATCAGCCCGAGCCCGAAGGTCGCGCCCATCACCAGCGGGCGGACGCCGGGCTCGAGCCCCGAGCCCGTGCTGAGCGCTAGGATCATCGCGATGCCGATGTAGGTGCCGGCGAGGATCGCGCCGGCGAAGAAGCCACCGGGAGAGCGCCGCAGCGCCTCCGCCTTGGTCGCCGCGAGGGTCGCATAGGTGTCGATCGTCGACGAATAACCGGTGCTCATGCGTGTACTTTGCTCTCGTGGCCGACGATGCCCGCGCGTACTACGCCGCGATCCGACCCCATGTCGGCGGCGGCGGGACGGACGGTCACCGGGATGGATTTGTAGGACGGGGTGAAACTCTGCGGATCATGGTCCTCGAGCGCGATCAACGGCTGCGTCTCGGGGTAATAGGAGGCGACGCAGCCGTCAGGCAGCGCATAGCGCACCAGCATCAGCTTCTGGACGACGCGGTCGGGCCGGGCGAACTGGAGGGCCGTCGCGATATCAACGACATCGCCTTCCTTGTGCCCGAGCCGCGCCATGTCGCGCTCGTTCATGAACAGCACGTCCCGCCGCCCGAAGACGCCGCGATAGCGATCGTCGAGGCTGTAGACGGTGGTGTTGTACTGATCGTGCGCGCGCAGCGTCGTGAGCCGCAGCACGTCCGGATCGCCCGCGGTCTCGTCCTGCTCGATGCCGGCGGTGACGATGAAGTTCGCCTTGCCGCTCTCCGTGTTCCACTCGCGCATCGCCGCCGAATTGGGGAGGTGGAAACCGCCCGGCTTGCGGATCCGCGCGTTGTAATCGGCAAAGGCGGGGAAGACCGCCTCGATCTTGTCGCGGATCAGGCTGTAGTCGCCGACATAGGCGTCCCAGTCGATCGCGACCGGCGCATGGCCCTTGGCGGCGAACGTCGCCTTGGCAATCTCGCCGACGATCCAGATCTCCGACTTCACATTCTCACCGGGCGGCATGAGGAAGCCGCGCGAGGCGTGGACCATCGACATCGAATCCTCGACCGTCACCGCCTGCTGGCCAGTCGCCTGCATGTCGAGTTCGGTGCGGCCGAGACACGGCAGCACATAGGTCGCCTTCGCCATCAGCAACTGCGTGCGGTTGAGCTTGGTCGTGATGTGAACCGCGAGATCGAGGTTGCGGAAGCCCTCCGCGCACGCCTGCGGGTCGGACGAGGCGATGGCGAGATTGCCGCCGAGGCAGACGATCGCCTTGGCCTTGCCGTCGCGCATCGCGGCGATGCTCTCGACGACCGAATGGCCATGCTCGCGCGGCGGCTCGAACCCGAACACGTCGCGCATGTTGTCGAGCAGCATCGTCATCGGCCGCTCGGTGATGCCGACGGTGCGGTCGCCCTGCACGTTGCTATGACCGCGCAAGGGGCAGATACCCGCGCCGGGGCGGCCCATGTTGCCGCGCAAAAGCATAAGGTTCGCGATCTGCTGCACGTTGCTGGTGCCCGTGCGGTGCTGCGTGACGCCCATGCCGTAGCAGCAGATCGTCGCCTTTGACGCTGCATAGATCTGCGCGACCTGTTCGAGATCACTGCGCGTCAGACCGCTTGCCTGCTCGATATCCACCCATTCGCTGATCGCGAGATCGGCGATATAGTCGTCCAGCCCGGCGGTATGCTCGGCAATGAACGCGTGATCGAACGCGGGTTCGGTACCCGACGCCTTGGCCGCCTCGTCGAGCGCGAGCAACGCCTTGGCGATGCCCTTCAGCGCCGCCGCGTCGCCGCCGACCTTCACCTGATAATAGCTGGTCGCGATCGGCGTCGCCGACATCGTCGCCATCTCGACCACCGATTGCGGTGATTCGAAGCGTTCGAGCGAGCGTTCCTTGAGCGGGTTGAATACGATGATCTTGCCGCCGCGCTTGGACACTTCGCGCAAGGTCGCCATCATCCGCGGATGGTTGGTGCCGGGGTTGTGGCCGATCGACAGGATCAGGTCGGCGTGATCGAAATCCTCGAGGCTGACAGTCCCTTTGCCGATCCCGATCGACTTGGGGAGGCCGACCGAGGTCGCCTCGTGGCACATGTTCGAGCAATCGGGGAAATTGTTGGTGCCGTACATCCGGACGAACAGCTGGAACAGGAACGCGGCCTCGTTCGAGCAGCGCCCCGAGGTGTAGAATTCGGACTGATTGGGGTCGGGCACGGCGGCGAGGCCTGCGCCGATCTCGCGCATCGCGTCCGCCCAGCTCACGACCTCATAATGATCCGTCGCGGCATTGTAGCGAAGCGGCTCGGTCACGCGGCCCTGGTCCTCGATCCAGTGATCGCTCTGCTTCCAGATGTCCGACACGCTATGCTTGGCGAAGAAGTCCGAGCCGATCGTCTTCGCGGTGGACTCCCAGGCTACGGCCTTCGCGCCATTCTCGCAGAATTCGAACGACGAGGTATGTTTGGGGTCAGGCCATGCACAGCTCGGGCAATCGAAGCCGTCGGGCTGGTTCGACTTGAGCAGCGTCTGGCCACCGCGGACGACGATCTGCTGCGCCTTCAGCGATACGGCGACGGCCTTGAGCGCGCCCCAGCCGCCGGCCGGTCCCGTGTAATCGGTGATCCCATCAGGGCGTTTGTCACGCATACTCGTCTCTCCCGTACCGCCGACCGCCCACACGCACCAAAAGCGCGACAAGAAGGCTGACCATTAACGTATGGCAATAGAACCACAGTTTCGGATTGCGAAGACGAGTTTCCCGCACTCGGTGATCGGATATGTCGGTCTGAAGATGCGGACTGGGGACGCCGTGCGCACCGTCCGAAATGGTAGCGAAGGAGGGACTTGAACCCCCGACCCCAGGATTATGATTCCCGTGCTCTAACCAACTGAGCTACTTCGCCGTACCGTCCGTCAGGGAAGCGTTCTTCCCTGCGAGGCGCGGCCTATAGGAAGCGGTTTCGAGGCGGTCAAGCGAACATGTGCCGGGAAATCGCTTCCCACGGTCCGCCGCGGTACCACCACGCGCCAAGACCGGCGATTTCGACGTCCTTCGGGGCGAAATCGCGCTGCAGATTGCCGAGCAGGAGTTTGGCCACCTGCGGGCTGACCTTGTTCTGGATCGTGACGTGCGCGCGCCAGCCGCCGGCGTCCTGCGGGGTGAGCATGCCGGTGAACGCGTCGGCGAGCCGCGCGCGGATGCCGACCAGATCGGGGGACTCGATCCGGTAGGCGACTCCGCGGCCGAGCGACATGAGGCCGCCGACGCGGGCCTGCGGCGCGCGAATGCCGCGCGTCTCCTGGTTGAGACGGTGCTTCAGCTCGTCGAGCCCCGACGGTGGCAGGTGATGGAACAGCGTCAGATGCGCATCGAGCTGGTTGCGCTCGGGCGGGAAGTGCTCGCGGCGCATCGCATCGAAGAACGCGGTGTCTTTCCGGCCGAACAGGGCCGTGACGATAATCGGTGCCACTTCGGTCATGGCCGTCGTCATAAAGACACCGCCCCGGCGGAGGCCGGGGTCCAATTGGGAAACGTCGATGGCGCAGGTTGCGCTTCGTTACTGCAACCTTTCCAATTGGGCCCCGGCCTCCGCCGGGGAGGTGCGCCTGTACGACTGTGAGGTGTGCCGAACGCGCGGAGCGGAACGGGATGGACCGAATACGCCATCAGATCTCGATCTGGCTACCGAGTTCGACCACGCGGTTGGTCGGCAGGCGGAAGAACTCCATCGCGCTTTCGGCGTTGCGCAGCATCCACGCGAACAGCTTTTCGCGCCAGATCATCATGCCGGGCTTGTCCGACGCGAGCAGCGTCTGGCGCGACAGGAAGAAGCTGGTGTCCATCATCTTGAAGTCCGCGCCGCAGTTATGGACCTGGCGCAACGCTGCTGGCACATCGGCATCCTCCATGAAGCCATAGCGCAGCACGAGGCGGTGGAAGCCGCTGCCGAGCTCCTCGCGGACCGCACGGTCGTTGGCGGGCCAATAAGGCTGGCTGACGATCTTGACGGTCAGCAGGATCACCCGCTCGTGCAGCACCTTGTTGTGCTTGAGGTTGTGGAGCAGCGCGTGCGGCACGCCGTCCGCGGTCGAGGTCATGAACACCGCGGTGCCGGGTACGCGCGACGCCGAACTGGCGGCCGAGCCGATGAACACCTTGATCGGCATCGCGGCCTCATGCATCCGGTCGATCATCAGCTGCCGCCCCTTCGACCAGGTCGTCAGGAAGGTGAAGATGATGAAGCCGACCAGCAGCGGGAACCAACCGCCGGCAGGCACCTTGGTCAGGTTCGCCGCGAAATAGGCGCCATCGACCGTGAAGAAGATCGCCAGCAGGGGGATCGCCGCGATCTTCGGCCAGTTCCAAAGGCGGAACAGCACGACGCCGAGCAGACAGGTGTCGATAAACATCGCGCCGGTCACCGCGATGCCATACGCGCTCGTCAGGTTCGACGAGGTGCGGAAGAACAGCACGAGCAGGATCACCATCACCATCAGCGCACCGTTGACGAGCGGGATGTAGATCTGCCCCTCGGTCGACGCGCTGGTGTGTTCGATGCGAAGCCGCGGGATGAAGCCGAGCTGGATCGCCTGCTGGGTCACCGAGAACGCACCGGAGATCACCGCCTGCGACGCGATCACCGCGGCCATCGTCGCGAGGATGACGAGCGGGAGCTGGAGGCTTTCGGGCGCGAGATTGTAGAACGGGCTGACGAGTGCGGCCTGGCCGTCGCGGGACAGCAGCGCGCCCTGCCCCATATAGTTCAAGATCAGCGCGGGCAGCACGAAGAACAGCCACGAGATGCCGATCGGCTTGCGCCCGAAATGGCCCATGTCCGCATACAGCGCCTCGGCACCGGTGACCGCGAGCACGACCGAGCCCAACGCCAGGAAGGCGCGCTCGGGATCGATGATGAAGAACTCGACGGCGTAATGCGGCGACAGCGCCCAGAGCACCCCGGGGGTCTGGATGATACTGAGGATGCCCAGCACCGCGATGACGCTGAAATACACCAGCATGATCGGCCCGAACACGAGGCCGATCCGCGCCGTGCCGCTCTTCTGGACCCAGAACAGCCCGATCAGGATCACGATCACGATCGGCAGCACCAGCCCCGCAAACGCCGGCGCGGCGACGGCGAGGCCCTCGACCGCAGACAGGACCGACACCGCAGGGGTAATCATGCTGTCGCCGTAGAACAAAGCGGTCGCAAATACACCGAGCAGGATGATGCCCTTGCTCCAGCGCCGCGTCTTGGTCTTGCCCGAGACGAGCGCCAGCAGCGCGAGACTGCCGCCCTCGCCCTTGTTGTCGGCACGCATGATGATGATGACGTATTTGACCGTCACGACGATCATCATCGACCAGAACATCAGGCTGATAACGCCCATGATGTGCGCCGCGTCGAGCGCGAGCTTGTGATGGCCGGCGAAGGTTTCGCGGAAGGCGTAGAGCGGGCTGGTGCCGATATCGCCGAAGACGATACCGATTGCGCCGAAGGCGAGCTTCAGCATGCCGTCCGAGTGATGATGCCCCGTCTCGGGATCGAGACTGGCGGGTGGCACGGTCGAGGCCGCGGCGGTCTGATCGACGCTCACTGGACGGTGAATCGACCCGGAAGTGCAGCAATCATCATCGAATTTCCGATTTCACCCTGTGCCCCAAGCGCGCGCATTTAGCATGGGGGGCAGAGGGCGGCAACGGCGGGACGATTAGCGTGGATTAACCGGGGCTGATCACGCCTGTTCTCCTGCGCACGCAGGAGCCCAGGGTAACGGGCGATACCGCTCTTGATCCTGGATTCCTGCGTTCGCAGGAAAACTTCAACGGGTGACGACTTCACGGATGACGAAATGCGACGCTAGACGCGTGACACCGGGGAGTTGCGACAGCGTCTCGCGGTGGATGCGCTCGAACGTCTCGCCGTCGCGGATCTCGACATGGAGCATGTAATCCGCCTCCCCGCTCATCAGGAAGCATTGTACGACCTGCGGGCAATCGACGATTTCCGCCTCGAACGCCGCCATCGTTTCCTTGCGCTGGTCGCGCAGCGTCACGTTGACCAGGACGATGCTCGGGTCGCCGCGCGCAGCCCTCGACAACACGGCACGATAGCCGGTGATCGCACCGCTATCGCGAAGCTGCGCGACGCGGCGATGCGCGGCGCTCGCGGAAAGACCGACCGCATCGCCAAGTTCGGCGCTCGTCAGGTCGGAATTGGCGGCAAGCAGGTCCAAAATCCTGCGCTCGATCGTGATGCTCAAGATAATCCCGTTTTCGCTGCGATAGATGCAATCATCGTGCAGTTCCGCTACGCTACCGCCACGAGTTTGCGAACCCTTCCCGTCCAAGGCGAGCTACTATCGCGCAAACGATAATGGAGTGGAATCAATGCGCGTCGGTGTCCCCAAGGAAATCAAGAATCACGAATATCGCGTCGGCCTGACGCCGCCTTCGGTCGCCGAGCTGGTCGCGGCCGGTCACGAGGTTGTGGTCGAGACGCAGGCCGGCTCGGGGATCGATTTCGAGGACCAGGATTATGTCGACGCGGGTGCGACCATCCTGCCGACCGCAGCTGCGGTGTTCGCGGGCGCGGACATGATCGTGAAGGTCAAGGAGCCGCAGCCGGGTGAGATCGCGATGCTCGAACCACGCCATCTGCTCTTCACCTATCTCCACCTCGCCGCCGACAAGCCGCAGGCCGAGGGCCTGATGAAGTCGGGCGCGACCTGCATCGCCTACGAGACGGTCACCGACCATCGCCGCGGCCTACCGCTGCTCAAGCCGATGTCGGAAGTCGCGGGCCGCATGTCGGTACAGGTCGGCGCGCATTATTTGGAGAAGGAACAGGGCGGACGGGGCGTCTTGCTCGGCGGCGTTCCCGGTGTCGCGCCGGCGAAGGTCGCGATCCTCGGTGGCGGCGTGTCGGGCGTCAACGCCGCGCAGATGGCGGTCGGCATGCGCGCCGACGTGACGATCTACGACATCTCGAACGATCGCCTTGCCGAGCTCGACATGTTCTTCTCAAGCCAGATCAAGACCGCCTATGCCTCCAAGGCGGCGATCGCCGCGGGGGTGAAGAACGCGCATCTCGTCATCGGTGCCGTGCTGGTCCCTGGTGCCGCTGCACCCAAGCTCGTCACGCGCGAGATGCTCAAGACGATGAAGCGCGGTTCGGTGCTGGTCGACATTGCGATCGACCAGGGCGGGTGCTTCGAGACGTCGCACGCCACAACGCATGAGGACCCGGTGTTCGAGGTCGACGGCGTCATCCATTACTGCGTCGCCAACATGCCCGGCGCGGTCGCGCGTACCTCGGCATTCGCGCTGAACAACGCGACGTTGCCGTTCGCGTTGAAGCTCGCCAATCTGGGAGCCGAAGCGGCGATGAAGGCCGATGCGCATCTCGCCAACGGGCTGAACGTCTACAAGGGCAAGATCGCCTACAAGGCGGTCGCGGATGATCTAGGTTTACCTTACGAAGCTTGGGTTGGCTGATCGGGAACGGATACGGAACATGCGTGTTGGACAGGGGAAAGGAATTTCCAATGTCCGACACCCCGAACCCCAAGTCCGAACCGTTCTCGAACGCCGAGAAGGATCCGCACGACTGGACTACCGGTGATGAGAAGATGACCGGTGCACAGGCGAGCTACCTCAAGACGCTGTCCGAGGAAGCGCATGAGGAATTCGACGAGTCGCTGACGAAAGCCGATGCGTCGCTTAAAATCGACGAACTTCAGGGAAAGACCGGCCGGGGGCAGTAATCCCTCCGGCTCCCTTTCTCCGCCAATCTAGCAAAATCAGGATCCCGAGCCACTCAGCATAATGAGTTTGGTTCTGGGTCCTGAATTACTCCCGGGATGGCGGAGTTATTGTTGAACCGCTCCTGCATCTTGCATCGCCAGGAACCGGTCCAGTAACGCGAGCCGCGTGGCTATTTCACCGCGGTACGAAATACTGGCTGGCGTCAGCGCCAGCGCCTTCGCCCAATACGGCCGCGCGGTCGCGAACTCCCCTGCCCTGACATAGGCCAAGCCCAGGAAAAACGGCGGTGCAGGATGCTTCGGCGCCAGCCGCATTGCCTGCTGGTACGCGAACAATGCCGGCGGCGAGACCTGATTGCCGTCATGCGCGGCTAGCGCGTTGGCGAGCCCCGTCCACAACACCAGGCTCTTTGGCGCGACACGGATGCCACCTATCAACACCTGAACAGCCGCCCGTCGTTCGCCGATCCGGGTCATTGCGTCCGCTGCGACCAGATACGCCGCTGCGCCCGTATACCGCTCCAGCATCTGGTCGCGCAGTTCGAGCATCGCGCCATCGTCGGGCGTGGGCGCCGGCCCGGTCGACACGTCATGGCCGGCAAGCCCCGGCTGCCCCTGCCACGCATACCCCGCTGCGCCGAGCATGAGTGCCGCAGCGACCATCGTCCAAAGAACGCGGTTCACCTTCAACACCGCGAGCAGCGCAAATGCCCCCGCACCGATCGCGGCCAGCCACACATATCCCATCAGCGCACCTTCCGGCGAAAACTCGACCGCGCGATCCAGGCACCGATTGCCAAAAGCAGGATCGGCGCGAACCACAACGGCCATGTCAGTCCCGACAAGGGCGGATCATAGGTCACATAGTCCCCGTAGCGCGACACCAGCCAATCGCGGATCGAGGCGGGCTTCTCCCCCCGCTCGATCCGTTGGCGGACGAGCGCGCGCATGTCGGCGGCCATGTCGGCATCGCTGTCCGCGATCGACTGCCCCTGGCAGACAAGGCACCGCAACGTTTCCATAAGCGCGCGCGCGGAGGCTTCCTTGGCGGGGTCGGCGAGCTGGACGTTCGCGTAATGGGCGGGCGGGGTGACGGGCTGCGCTGCGGCTGGCGCAATGCAGAGCAACAGCGCCGCAAGAAACTCCCCTCCCGCTCGCGGCAAGGGTCGGGGGAGGGCATGACGCAAACGCGCGCTCGGTAAGCGAGAAGAAGCTCCTCCCCTAACCCCTCCCGCAAGCGGAAGGGGTACTAGGTGACGCCTGCTCACCGCGCATCCTTCACGGCCTGGGCGATCTCAGCCACATTTTCGGGCCGGATATCGCCGATGATCTGCTTCACGACGATCCCGCGACCGTCGATCACGAACGTCTCGGGCACGCCCGACGAGCCCAGCGCCAGCTGAACCTGGCTCGCTTTGTCGCTGCCGATCCGCTCGTACGGATCGCCGTTGCGGCGGAGGAAGCCCGCGATCGCCGGCGCAGTGTCACGGATCGCGATCGCATCGATCGGGACGCCCATCGCCTTCAGGCCCATCAACTGCGGAACCTCGGCGATGCAAGGAATGCACCAGCTGGCGAAGACGTTAAGCAACCGCGGCTTGCCCTGTCGGAACGACGCGCTGGTCAGGCCCGGCTTGCCCGGAACCATCGCTGGCAACGCAAAATCGGGGAGCGGCTTGCCGACCATCGCCGAACGAACGGTTTTCTCGGCGGGCCGGAACAGCCCGCTCGCGACCACCGCGAACAGCAATGCGAAGATCGCCAGCGGCGCCCAGAGTGCGAGCCGCTTCATGCCCAGTGCGTCCGCATCGCGGTACGCCGTTCACGCCTGACGCGGCCGAGCAGCGACAGCGCGCCACCCAGCGCGATCAGCACGCCGCCGAACCAGATGAGCGTCACGAACGGTTTCCACCAGAGCCGGAGCTGCCACCGCCCCTGCCCGTCCGGCTGGCCGAGGACGGTATAGAGCTGGCCATCGAGCACGGTCAGGATCGCCGATTCGTTGGTGCTGGTCGGCGGGTTGGCGAAGAACCGGAGCTGCGGGCGGAGGATGCTCGCGCTGCTGCCTCGGGTTGCGGTCAGCCGCGCTTCCAGGGCCGACCAGTTCTCCCCGATCACCGGCGAGATGCCGTCGAGTGTGACGGTATAGGGCCCGACGCGCGCCGGTTCGCCCGCGCGTACCGCGACCAGCGTCTCCTTGGTGAACGCGCTGTCCGATGCCATTCCGGCGAGGCTGACCGCGATCCCGAGATGCGCGATGACCATGCCATAGGTGAACAGCGGCGTGCGCCGGAGGTTGCGTTTCCACAAGGGCGCGACGCTGGCGACCGCCAGACCGGCGGCGAGCGACAACCCTGCCCACGGGAGCACACCTGGCCAGACGAACAGCAAAGCGATCGCCGCAACCACCGTAGCGCCGATCGGCAGCATCACACGGCCGAGCACCGCCTTCGCGTCGTCACGCCGCCAGCGCAGCAACGGCCCGACCGCCATCACGGCAACCAGCAGCAGCGCGATCGGCCCTGCCGCCTTGTTGAAGAACGGCGGGCCGACCGAGAGCTGTACGCCGAAGCTCGCCGCGACGATCGGGTAGAGCGTGCCGATCAGGACGATCCCGAGGATCACCGACAACAGCAGGTTATTCGCGACGAGACCGCCCTCGCGGCTGACCGGATCGAAGGTCGTGCCCGCGCGGACGGTGCCGATCCGCGCGGCGAACAACGCGAGCGCGCCGCCGATGTAGATGGCGAGCAGGGCGAGGATGAAGGCGCCGCGCTCCGGATCGACCGCGAACGCATGGACGCTCGTCAGGATGCCCGAGCGCACCAGGAACGTGCCGATCATCGACATCGAGAACGCGACGACCGCCAGCATGATCGTCCAGGCGCGCAAGCCATCGCGGGTCGCGAGCACCGTCACCGAATGGAGCAAGGCGGTGGCGGCGAGCCACGGCATCAGCGACGCGTTCTCGACCGGATCCCAAAACCACCAGCCGCCCCAGCCGAGCTCGTAATACGCCCAGTAACTGCCCGCGGTGATGCCGAGCGTCAGGAATATCCATGCGATCAGCACCCAGGGCCGCATCGCCTTGGCGAACGCCGGCCCGACGTCGCGGGTGACCAGCGCGCCGACCGCGAACGAGAACGCGACCGAAAGGCCGACATACCCCGTGTAGAGCGTCGGCGGATGGAACGCCAAGCCGGGGTCCTGCAGCAGCGGGTTGAGCCCGAGCCCGTCGGGAGCAGCCGGATTGAGCCGCGCGAACGGGTTCGAGGAGAAGAGCAGGAACGCGTAGAAGCCGAGCGCGATCGTCGCCTGTGCGCCAAGCGTGGCGGTCAGCGTGCGTTCGGGCAACGAGCGTTCGAAGATCGCGACCGCACCGCCGGCGAGCCCGAGGATCGTCACCCAGAGCAGCATCGAACCTTCGTGGTTCCCCCATGCGCCGGCGAATTTGTAGAGCCAGGGCTTGGCGGAATGGCTGTTCTCGACGACCAACTTGACCGACATGTCGGAGTCGAGGAACAGCTCGATCAGCAGCGCCATTGCCAGCAATGCCAGCAAGCCCTGGACAATCGCCACCGGCCGCACCGCCGCAGCAACATCGTCGCGACCGCGCGCGATGCCGATCGCCGCCATGACCAGTTGTAACGCCGCCAGCGCGCCTGCGAACCAGAGTGCGGCGAGACCTGCTTCGGCGATCACTGTTTCGCGTCCGGTTCGAGGGACTTGGTCTCGTGCATCTTGCCGGCCATCTCCGGCGGCATGTATTTCTCGTCGTGCTTGGCGAGCAGGTTCGACGCAACGAAGCTGCCGTTCGGCCGGAACTGGCCTTCGGCGACGACGCCCGATTTCTCGCGGAACAGGTCGGGGACGATGCCGGCGAAGACGACTGGCGTGGTCGCCTGCCCGTCGGTGACGACGAAATGCACGGTGATGCCGTCCGTGGCGCGCTGGACCGAACCGCCTTCGACCATCCCGCCGAGCCGGACCGCGCGACCGAGCGGCAGGCCGTCGCGGCGCACGTCGGACGGCGCGTAGAAGAACGCAGCCTGATCCTTGAGTGCCGACAACGCGAGCAGCCCCGCAACGACAACCGCGCCGAGCGCCAGCAGCGCCAACGTCAGGCGTTGATGCTTGGCCTTCACTTCTCCGCCTTCCGCATCGCCAGATAGCTCAGCAGCGCGATAATCGCGCCGCCCCCCAGCGTCACCACGTATGCAGCAGTCACGAACGGCCAGGGGTTCATGATCTGGCCATCCTGCGCATACGGGCTTCGGTCTTCGCGACTGCCAGCATTGTCCGCATCCGCATCAGCACGATGCCCGCGAACACGAACGTGAACCCAGCGAGCATGATCGGCAGCGGCCACAAGATCGAACCCGCGATCGTCGATTGCGTGAGGCCGATGCTCGGCCCCTGGTGCAGCGTGTTCCACCACACCACCGAATAGCGGATGATCGGCAGCAGCACCGATCCGGCGACCCCGTACAGCGCCGGCACGCGGCCATCGCCGCCCCGGTCGGCATCGGCCTTCGCGAGCGCCATGTAGCCGAGATAGACGAAGAACAGCAGCAGCATCGAGGTCAGCCGCCCATCCCATTGCCACCACGTTCCCCAGGTCGGCCGCCCCCAGATCGACCCGGTCATCAGGCAGAGCGCGGCGAACACCGCACCGGGCAGCGCAATCGCGCGTGCGGCGACGCTGGCGAGCGGATGCCGCCAGACGAGGAACATGATGCTGGAGATCGCGATCCCGCTCCATCCGCCCATGCCGAGCCATGCGGCGGGGACGTGGATGTAGAGGATGCGGACGGTCTCGCCCTGGAGGTAGTCGGGCGGGGTTTGCGTCAGGCCCGCCCAGCAGCCGATCGCAACGAGCACGACGCCGGCCCAGAAGAGCGCGGGTGTCAACGGCTTGGCGATCTTCAGGAAGCGCGCGGGGTTTGCGAAGGCGTGTAGGGTGGCCACTGGGGACAGCCATTATGGCAACATGGCGAGGCTGTCACCTCGGACTTAAGCCACTCTCCCCGCGGGAGATAGGAATGCCCTCGTCCCCTGCATGCCGTCATCCTGACTTTCGTCAGGATGACGGAGGTGAGCGAAGCACCACCGCTCAACAGGAAGAAAGGTTGCCCGGCTCAGCGGCCGATGAGGCGCTTTGCGATCGAATCCGCCACGTCCGACGCCGGCTGGCCGGTGCGGTCGCTTTCGTTCCAGACTTCGATCAGGCGCTCCGGAATGCGCGCGATCCGCGCCTTGACCTCGGCCTCGTCGCCGTGACCCAGATACTCCAGCCCAACGTTGATGATCCCGCCTGCGTTGATCACGTAATCCGGCGCGTACAGGATGCCACGATCGTGCAACCGCCCGCCATCCTCGCGGACGCTCAGCTGGTTGTTCGCGCCGCCCGCGACCACCTTTGTCTTCAGCGCGGCGATCGACATCTCGGTCAGGATCGCGCCGAGCGCGTTCGGGCTGAAGATATCCGCCTCAGTCGTCAGGACCGCCTCGGCGGCAACCGCGGTCGCGCCAAGTTCAGCGGCGAGCTTCTGCGCGCGCGCCTCGTCGACATCGGCCAACGTCAGCACTGCGCCGTCCTTGGCGAGCAGCCGCGCAAGCCCGCCGCCGACCGAACCGACGCCCTGGATCGCGACGCGCACGCCCTTCATGTCGGTCGCGCCCAGCCCACGCTGTGCCGCCGCCTTCACGCCGAGATAGATGCCGAGCGCGGTGTACGGCCCGGGATCGCCACCCGCAGCGCCGCTCGCGACCGGCAGGCCGGAGACGTAGCGCGTCTGCGTCGCGATCACCTTCATCCGCTCTTCGGACATGCCGACGTCTTCCGCCGTCACATAGCGCCCGCCGAGCGAATCGACCGCGCGGCCAAACGCCTCGAGCTGTGCCGTAGTGACGATGTCGCCGGGCTTGGCCGCGAGGACCACGCCCTTACCGCCGCCGAGTTCCAGGCCCGCCATCGCGTTCTTGAAGCTCATGCCGCGCGACAGGCGCAGCGCGTCGGTCACCGCGCGACCGTTATCGGCATAATGCCAGAACCGCGTGCCGCCCGCCGCCGGCCCGAGCTTGGTCGAGTGGAGCGCGATTACCGCACGCAGGCCCGATTCGGGATTGGTGAAGGCATGAACGCCCTCGTGGTCGTCGAAATCGGGAAGGTCCCAAACCGCTGTCATCGCCGGCTCCTGAGGAGAATAAAATTACCGGGAAGCGAAATATTATTTTCTCGGGGGTTTTACCAGCCCAAAGCGCCCGCATTGCAGGGGCTTGTCGAAAATAACGAAATAATGGGGCGACCGACGGGACTTGAACCCGCAACATCCGGCATCACAAGCCGACGCTCTAACCAATTGAACTACGACCGCCGCGTAGGCGTCGCCCCTAGCGGGGGTCGTCGCCATCCGTCAACCGCCGACTTGCACAAATCTGTCAAAAACGTCCTTCGATCGCGAGCCGGTACCCATTTGGTCCCGCCACGAACCCGGCCTGTTCGAGCTTTTGCACAGCCAGCGGGTCGGAGGGGCGCAGCGACAATTCGGCGCGGTAGGTGCCTGCGCCTTCGATCCTGAGCGCGATGCTTTCCGTCCCCGCTTGGCTCGCCAACGGCAGCAGTAACGAAGTGCCGTCGCAGCGCGCGGTGCCACTTACCGACTGCGGCAGGGTGATCCCGCCGACGTCGCCTGCCAGCGTCGCACGGACGCGACCCTCGGCGGCCTCGCACTGGCCGTCGCGGAAGCGGACCGACACGTCGTCGAGATCGAGCGCGGCAACGGGGACCGGTGCAAAAACGCGACCGGTGGCGACGGTGGCGGTCATGTGATCGACGCCGAAGCCGTGACGGCTGACGCTTGCCGATCCGCGAATGGGTTTGGCGGACAGTGTTTCGGGACCGGCGAAGACGATCGTCGCACGGCCGACCAGCAGGGGCAGAGGCGACAGCCTGGCGTGAAGGTCGCCCAGTGCGAGATCGCCGAACCGTGCTTCGGTCAGCGTCGCGCCCCAGATCGTCCCCGACACGCGCCGCGCGACGAGCCCTTCGTCACCGACGCCGACCCAACCGAGCACCGCGCGCATCGGCAGGAAGACGATCAGCGCGATCAGCAGCATCCCGCCGAACAGCGCGGCAGGCCCGGTGCGCAGTCGGATCCGCCTCATGCCGCGCGCGCCTTCAACGTGAGCGCGACGGCGACGGTCTTGTCGTCCTTGTCGGTCATCGCCACCGAATCGACGAGGATCCCGAGCCGCTCGAGCCGCGCGAGCCACGCCGTCAGTGCAGCAGGACGCGCCGACTGGATGCCGACCCGCACCCGGCTCGCCCCGTCCTGATCGAGCGAGGCCAGCGCGAAACCGGCCTGGTCCGCCTCGGCGCGCACGACGTCGGCCAACGTACCGGTCAAGGGCGTCGCGCGCGTCCGCTGTATATCCCGCAACGTCGCGACCTGGGCCCGCGTCTCGCCGAGCCGCGTCACCGCGTCGGCATGCCGCTCACGCGCGCTCGACAGGCCATCGCCGACCGGACGGATGATTACCGCCCACAGCAAGGTCAGCACTGCGAGCGCGGCCATGACCAGCAACAGCCGCCGCTCCCGGAGCGAGCGCCCTTCGAACCACGTCCTCAGTCCGGTCATCGTCCGCTCCCCGATGCTGGACTAATCGTGAGTTCGCCGGTCACGCGACCGGCGGCGGCCTGGAACACGCCAGCGCGGACCGAGAAGCCTGCGACTTCGAGCGCGCGCTTCAGGTCGGTCGCCAGCGCTTCCCGCTCGACCGCCACCGACAGGCGCAAGTCGCCGTTCGCCTGGAAATCGAGCGCCGTGACTTCGGTGCCGGGCGTCGCGCGCACCGCCGCGAAGACCGCCGCGGTCGTGGTGGTGAAGCCGAGCCCTGGCCCTCGAACGCGCGACAGGCGTTCGTCGAGCTGGCGACTAGCGTCGACCACCGTCTCGCCGCGCGGCAGGCCCGTGACGGCGACCGTGTTGGCCTCGGCTTCCAGGGCATCCGCGCCGAAACTATATTTGGCGATCCGCACGAGCGAGATGGCAAGCGTGACGGCAAGGATCGTCAGCGACAGCACCGCCAGTCGCCGGATCAACCCCCAGTCGATCGCAAACCGTCGCCGTCGAGCGAACGGTCCCTGCCGCAGGTCGAGCGGCGGCGACATGGCGGCGGTGACGATCGCGGCCTCCAACGTGTCGCGGTCGATGGTCGTCGGCGCAATGCCGCTGGTCACCAGTTCGGTCAGCCGCGCCTCGTCGGCGAACCCGCTCGACGTACCGCGCACTACGCCGCTTCCGGCAAGATCTGCGCGCGCATACCCCTCCTGGGGGCGCGGGAGGAGCATCGGTGCGGGAATGACCGCGACCGGATCGACGCCGGCTTGAGCCAGCATCCGCAGCCAGTCGCGCATCGTCGCGGCACCGACCACGCCGATCGGCCTGTCGCTCGCGCCTTCGTCACCGACCGCGACATGCAGCTCGGCAAGCGGCGACGCGCTCGCCTCGCTCGCCAGAATACGCGCGGCTGCCGTCGCCTGCGCCGCCGATCGCGAGGGCAGCTCCGCCCAATGCAATGTCACGGCATCGGCTGGCGCCACCGCGATCGTCTCGTCGTCCGCGGCGAGGTCGGGGATACCCGCCCCCTCCCCAACGACGCGCGCATCGACGACGCGCATCCAGCGATATCCGGTCTCGCCGGCGGGAAGGAACAGCAAAGTCGTCATGATGGCTCGCCCCATTGCCGTGATACGAGCTGCGCGGGAAGCCGGTTCGCGTCGATCAGCGCACGTTCCTGCATTTGCGTCGACCCCAGCGTCACGTCGATATCGAGCGTGAACCACGTCGACAGCACCTGCGCGTCAACGCCAGGCGCGATATTGGCGGCGCCGAGCAGCGACGCGCCCTTCTGCATCTCGTCGAAGGTCGCATAGCCCTGCACCGGTCGACGCAGCAGCAATTGCTGGGCGCCTCCAACCGACAGCGTATCGGGATACATCATCGCCAACAGCACGCTCTGTTCGGGAAGCAGCGTGTTCACGTTGATCGGCGCGGGCCTGGCGAACGGCAGCGTGCAGATCCACGGCCGGATCTTCGCGTAGATTTCGGGCGTCATGCCGGCGATCGCGCGCAGTTCGCTGGGGTCGCTCATCAGCGTGCCGGCGGTGCGATACGCCGGATCGCGACCCAGATACGCGCCGTCCTCCGCGCCCATCGGCTGCTGATCCTGGTCGCTGTCGATCCAGTCCGTCGTGCCCGCTGCGACCTGTTCGGCGACCTGGACCGGCACGTCGAGCAACCGCATGAGCCGGACGAACTGCGGTCGCACCTCGCCGCGCGCGACGTACACGCCCGGCGTCGTCATGCCGACGAGGGAATTTAGGTTGAAGCAGTTGGCACCGTCACGCACCCGCGCCGTAGCGAAGCCACCCGGCACCGGCAGGCCGAACGGCGTGTTGCTCCAGCCGCCGGCCAACGTGACTCGGCTCGGCTTTGGCGCGAGCAGGTTGGAGACGCGGGTCAGCGCCATCGTCTCCGCCGCCAGCGCATAGGCACGCGCCTGCTCGCCGGTCGCGGCGTTGCTCGCGAGCCGGGTCGACAGCCGGAGTTTCTCCAAGGCGGCGCCGGCCATCACCGCAATGATCGCGACGAGCATGAGCACGGTCAGCAGCGCCGCACCCCGTTCTCGCCCACGTCGGAGTCCGAAATCAGGTGCGCGCACCGGGCGTCTCCTGTCCCGGAGGTGTGGCCGGAGTACCCGGCGGTGGCGTGGTGGCGGGACCACTTCCGTCGGATGGCGCCGGGATATAGCTTGTGCCGACGAGGAACATCTGGCGGAACTCGGTCCCGTCTTCGCGCTGGACGCGCAGTTCCATCGCGTCGGGCAGCGGCCTGCCACTCGCGCCGTCCCAGCGATCGCTCCAGGCGCCGGCGATACGATAACGCAGTCCGACCTGACGAACCTTTGCGAGCAACGCCGCAGGCGGCAGCGGTTGCGCGCCGTCGACCATCGGATAGGCGATCCGCTGGAGCGTCCCCCCATCGACGCGGTAGGCGACCTTCTGCATGCTGGACCGCGCCGCGCCGTCGATATTGCTCCACCCTGCACGGACGAGGCGCAGCATCGGCGTCACGCCCGACCCGCTCTCGCCGATGAACGCGGGAACGCTGGTACCGCCCTCGTCGCGGCTGGAGCGATTCGACGCCTGGGCGAGATCGGCGGACAGTATCGACACGGTCCGGGTCAGCGCGCTGATGTCGTCCAGCTTGGCGCCGGTCGCGCTCTGCGCCTTCACGCTGAACGACAGGATCGCGACACCCGCCGCCGCGATCATGCCGAAGATCATGAGCGAGACCATGACTTCGACGAGCGTGAAACCGGCTTCGGTTTTCGCATGCGTCACATGACCATCCGGGGTGCCGGTCGCACCATCGTCAGGCGGCCGAGTTGCGTGCCGGTCCGGTCCGCGACGGCAACGTCGATCCGCAGTACGCTCGATCCGCCGAGCGCGCTGACCTGCCGCGTCCATGTCCAGGCCTGGCCGCCGTTCGTCTCGACACCCGTGGTCCGGCCTGCCGTCGGTGGCTGCGCGCTGGAGACAGCGTCGATCGCGACGTTGCGCGCGACCATCTGCGCGACCAGCGTCTCGTCGAGGATCGAGGCGCCGCGAATCGTCGCGCTCTCCAGACGCACGAGCGCCATCGCCGCCAAGCTGAACACGGCCAGCGCGACCATGATCTCGATGAGGGTGAAACCCCGTTCGCCAGGGGGCGGCTCAGCCCGCATCGGCGCGCACGCTGCCGTCTGCGTCGATGTGGACGGTCGCCGCCACCCCGCCGCGGTCGAGCCGGATCTCGGCAGGCCGATCGACCAGGCCGGTCGGGTCGAACGTGACGCGCAGGCGACCGCTGGTGTCGCCGATACTCGCCCTGGTGCCGTCGTTCCAGCGCTCGACCCGCATCGGTTTCTCCGCGATCGGTGTCCAGCCGCCGGCCAGCCGCCGGTCGAACCCATAGCCACCACCACTGATCCAGACGCTGACTGGACGCGCCTCGACGATCGCCGAATCATGCGCGGCGCGCGCGCGCAAGGCAAAGCGCGTTGCCTCGTCCAGCACGCGGCCGCGCGGGTCCGGCATGACCAGCATGGCGACCGCAGAGGCAAGGCCGATGATCGTGACGACGACCATCAGCTCGACCAGCGTGAAGCCGCGCTCACGCCTATTGCCAGCTGCCGATATCGGCATCGATCCCCTCGCCGCCTTCCTTGCCGTCCGCCCCGAAAGTCCAGACGTCGGCCTCTCCGTGTGCGCCGGGCGAGGCATAGAGATATGGGCGACCCCAGGGGTCGTTCGGCAGCTTCTTGAGATACCCGCCACGCTGGTAGCGCGAGGGATCGGTGAGACCGGCGGGTGCCGAGACCAGCGCGTTCAGCCCCTGCGTGGTGTTGGGGAAGGTCATGTTCTGGAGCTTGTAGAGCTCCAGCCCGCCCTCGATCTGCGCGATGTCGGCCTTCGCCTTCTGGATCCGCGCGGTGTCGCCCGAGGGCAGCACGTTGAGCGCGACGATGGTCGCGAGCAGCCCGATGATGACGATCACCACCATCAGCTCGACAAGCGTGAAACCCGCTTCACGACGCTTCTTTTTCTCTTCCGGACGCATACGAAACCTCATTGGCCTGCCAGCGTGTTGAGCTGGAGGATCGGGAGCAGGATGGATAGCACGATCGTCGCGACGATGCCGCCCATCACGACGATGATCAGCGGTTCGAGCAGCGACAGTGCGGTGGCGGTGAAGCGGTCGAATTCGCGTTCGAGATAGTCGGCGGCGCGCTCGAGCATCTCGTCGAGGCGACCGGCCGCTTCGCCCGATGCTGCGAGATAGGTCAGCAGCGGCGGGAAGACGCCCGCGCGACGCATCGCGGCGGACAGGCTGCCGCCGCCGCGGATCGCCTCGACGATCTGGTCCGAGGCAAGCCGCAGCCGGCGATTGTGGATCGTGCTCGCGGTGAGGTTGAGCCCGTCGAGCAGCGGCAGGCGGCTGGCGACCATCGTGCCCAGCGTGCGCGCCATGCGCGCCGCGTGAAGATCGCGCAGCAGCCGCCCGAGCAGCGGGATACGGAGCAGCCAGCCGTCGAAGGCGAGCCGGATCGTCGGGTCCTTGAGCGCCTGCCACCCGCCCAGCGCGGCGAGCCCGACGACCAGCAGCATCACCCACCAATAGCCGACCAGAAATGCCGAGAATGCCATGACCATCCGCGTCAGCAGCGGGAGCTGCTGCCCGACCGTGTCGAACTGCTCGACCACCTGCGGGACGACAAACATCATCAGCGCGGTGACGACGCCCAGCGCGACCAGCGCGAGGATTGCGGGATAGGCGAGCGCGGTGATCAGCTTGCCGCGGATCTCGGCCTGGCGTTCGAGCAAAGCGGCGAGCCGGTCGAGGATCGTCGGCAGCGAACCCGAGCTTTCGCCCGCCGACACCATCGCGCGGTAGAGCGGCGGGAAGCTTTTCGGCTCGCGCGCCATCGCGTCGGCGAGGCGGCGGCCCTCGACGACGCCGGCATGGACGTGCTGGACGATCGCGCGGACGCTGTCCTGCTCGGTCTGGCGGGTGATGGTGCGGAGCGATTCCTCGAGCGGCGAGACGCGGTTGAGCGTGGCGAGCTGGCGCGTGAACAGCGTGAGGTTCTTCCCCGACATCTTCGGCGTGCCGAGCTGGAGACCGAAGAGCGGGCGGCCCTTGGTTGCCTGTGGCGGGGCGCCAGGGGTGATCTTGACGACGTACAGCTTGCGCGCGTCGAGCGTCGCGCGCGCGACGTCGATGTCCGTAGCGGCGACGTGACCGCGGCGTTCGGCGCCCTTCGTATCGATCGCGAGATAATCGAAGTCAGCCATGCGGAAGACCCGATGGCACAGATATTCCGTTCGTTTCGAGCGCAGTCGAGAAACGGGCACCACGCGCGGGGACAGTGGTTTCTCGACTTCGCTCGAAACGAACGGGAATTTGTGGTGGCATCATGCCTCCGCCACTTCCGGTGCGACTTCGGTGGTGTCGCGGCGCGAGACGCGGACAGCTTCTTCAGCCGTCGTCTGCCCCGACAGGACCAGATCGCGCGCCGACTGCGCGAGGTTCGGCGACTTTGCGAAGGCGTGCGCGGTGATCTCGGACTCGTGCCCGTCGGTGTTGATCAGCCGGCGGATCGTGTCGTCGATGCGGACCGCCTCGAACACGCCAATGCGGCCCTTGTAGCCGGTCTGGTTGCAGTCCTCGCAGCCTTGCGCGACGTAGACCACTGCGTCCGGGGCGATGCCGAGCAGCGGCGCGACCGTATCAGAAGCGGGCACGGCCTTGCGACAGGTGGGGCATAGCCGGCGGACGAGGCGTTGCGCGATCACCGCGCGGAGCGTGGACGCGAGCAGGAAGCTCTCAACCTTCATGTCGCGCATGCGCGTGATCGCGCCGATCGCGTCGTTGGTGTGAACCGTCGACAGCACGAGATGCCCCGTCAGCGACGCCTGCACAGCGATCTCGGCGGTCTCGCGGTCGCGGATTTCGCCGACCATGACGACGTCGGGATCCTGGCGCAGGATCGCGCGCAGCCCCGCCGCGAAGGTCAGCCCGACCTTCGGGTTCACCTGCGTCTGGCCGACGCCGTCGACCGCATACTCGACCGGATCCTCGACGGTCAGGATGTTGCGGCTGCCGTCGTTGAGCAGACGCAGCGCCGCATAGAGCGAGGTGGTCTTGCCCGAACCGGTGGGCCCGGTGACGAGGATGATGCCGTTGGGTTCGCTCAGCGCTTCGTTGAGCAGCGCGAACAACGCGGGCGGCAGGCCGAGCGCTTCGAGGTCGATGCCGGCATTCTCCTTGTCGAGGATACGCAGCACCACGCGTTCGCCGGCGCGACTCGGCAGCGTCGAGACGCGGACGTCGAGCAGCTTGCCGCCCAGCGTCAGCCCCATGCGGCCGTCCTGCGGCACACGGCGCTCGGCGATGTCGAGCCGCGCCATGACCTTGATGCGGCTGACCACGACGGGCGCGACGTTGGGGGGCATGCGCAGCGTCTCGCGTAGCACGCCGTCGATCCGCATGCGGACGACCAGGCCGCTCTCATACGGCTCGATATGGATGTCGGACACGCCGTTGCGCGCGGCGTCGGCGATGATGCCGTTGATGAGCCGGATCGCGGGGGCGTCGTCGGCGGTGTCGAGCAGATCCTCCGCAGTCGGCATGTCGCCGGCGAGCAGGTCGAGCTCGTCGCCCATCCCGACCGCGGCGAGCGCATTGGCCTGGCCGTCCATCGCGTAGACGTTCGAGAGGAGGCGATCGAAGGCGATCTGTTCGACGAAGCCGACATCGAACGGCCGACCGAGATAGCGGCGGAGTTCGAGCAGGACCTTGGGGTCCGCGCCGGCGCGCATCGCGATCGTCAGGTGCGCGTCGGTGTCGGTATGGTCGACGACGACGCCGAACTTGCGCGCGAAGGCGTAGGGGATGGTGATCTGGGGAAGGTCGGCCACCGTTGAGTCCCCCCCCCGGCGAAGGCTGGGGTCCATTTGGGCAACGGGCTCGATCGAGTCGAGGGGTTCGCCCAATTGGGCCCCGGCCTCCGCCGGGGGGGTGACGAGATTAGCCGGGAAGCCTTCGCGGATGATCATTTCTTCGGCCGCACGACCATCGTCGAGGTACGCACCGGCACCGCGATCCGGGGGTCCTCGATGCTGCCGGGAATCGGCGCCGACGGGATCGGCGGTGCGGCCCCCATGTAATCGCGGACGAGCTGGTCGATCGACGGCTCCGCCCCCGGCTCCTGCAAGCCCTGTTGCAGGCGGACATAGCCATAACGCTGCTCGGTCAGCTTCCGACTGTCTTCCGCGGTGCGCAGGATGGTCGGGCGGATGAAGATCATCAGGTTGGTCTTGGACCGCTGCTTGGCCTTTGACGTGAACAGATGGCCGAGCACGGGAATGTCGCCGAGCAGCGGAATCTTCTCGATCGTGCGGCGTTCATTGTCGTCGAGCAGGCCACTGATGACCGCGATCTGACCGTCGTCGACGGTACGGACGGTCTCGACCTCGCGCTTGTTGAGGATCAGGTCGCTATTGTCGCTCGATACCGGCCCCGCGATCGAGCTGACTTCGAGACGCAGGTTGAGCTTCACAGTGCCGCTCGAGTTGACCTGCGGCCGTACGGTCAGCTCGATCCCGACATTCTGGCGCTGCGTGGTGCGGAAGGCGTTGTCGAAATTGGCGCTGAGCGCCTGCCCCGTGGTGATCGGGATTTCCTGCCCGACCAAGCTGTGCGCCTCCTGATTGTCGAGCGTGACGAGGTGCGGGACCTGGAGCAGGTTCGAGGTCGTGTCGCTCTTCACCGCGTTGATGATCGCGCCGAAGAACGTGCTGCCGATCTTGCCGCCGAACCCGCCAAACCCGCCGGTCGCGGCGAGAATCGACTGGATAGCCGATTGCTGCAGCGCGTCCGCTGCCGCATTGGGCGTGTTCGTTTCGGTGCGCGTGCCGTCCGGCGCGACCACCGTCGTGCCGTTTCCGCCGATCGAGCGCGCGCCGATCGCGCCGGCGATCTGCAGGATGTTGGGCGCGGAGTTCGAGAAGGTCGACGCACCGAACGCGCCGCCGCTGGGATCGCCGACGATGAACTGCGCGCCGAGCGTGCGCGCGGTCGTGTCGGACACTTCGGCGACGATCGCCTCGACCAGCACCTGTTCGCGGCGCGTATCGAGCTGGCGGACGACCTCGTTCAGCTGGCGCTGGATCTCGGCGGGCGCGGCGATGACGATCGCGTTGGCGCCGGCAAAGCGCGTGACGACCGCGGCGGTCTTGCCGCCCGCCGCAGTGATCGCGGCCTGCCCCGATCCACCGCCCCCGCCGCTCGGCGACGGCCTGGACTGCGGAACCTGAGGCTGCGAGAAGTTCGATTGTCCGCCGGACGCCCCGTTGGTGCTGCTCGATCCGAAGTTCGAGCGCGACAACGCGGTCTGCACGGGCTGCGTCGGCGTCTGGCCGACGAGTTCCTGCAATACCGGCAGCAACTGTTCGGCATCGGCGTTCTCCAGGAACACGACCTTGATCTCGGTGCCATTGCGCGCCTTCTGGTCCAGATCGGCGGCGACCTGCGCAAGGCGGGCGACGGTGGTCGGATCGCCGCGCAGCGCAACCGCGTTCGAGCCCTCGACCGCGACCACGGAGGCGCTCGGGCCGGAGGCGGCGCCCCCGCCCTGCCCGCCTTGACCGCCGCCCGTACCGGCGCCGATCAGGCCCTGAAGCGCAGTGGCGATCTCCTTCGCGCTGGCGTTCTTGAGCGCCACGACGCGCGTGGAGGACGTGTCGGTGTCGATCCGGCGGAGGACCTCGCGGATGCGGCGGATGTTGTCGGCGAAATCGACCACGACGAGGCTGTTGCCGCCGCGGTTCGCGCTGACCGAGCCCTGCGCGCTGACCAGCGGGCGCACCGTCTCGACCGCGGACTGCGCGTCGATTGCGCGGAGGCGGATGATCTCGGTGACGTAGCTGTTGCGCGCGGCACCCGCCACGCCGATCCGGCTCGGCTGCGAGGCGGCGTTGTCGAGCGGCTGGACGCGGAACGCACCGCCCGATGTCGGCACCGCGACAAGGCCGTTGGCGCGCAACGTCGATAGGAATATCTCGAAATATTCGGAGCGGCTGAGCGGGCGATCGGTGACCACCGTCACCTTGCCGGCGACGCGGTTGTCGATAATGAACGTGCGCCCGGTGACCTTGGCGGCGTCCGCGATGAACGCGCGGATGTCGGCGTCGCGGACGTTGAGCGTGGTCTGCGCATGGACGCCTGCCGCCAGCGCGAGCGCGACGACCGGACCGAGAAACAGTTTTTTCATTTAGGGGGCGCGATCGTGATGGCGAGCGGCAGGGTATCCTGGCCGCGTTCTACGGTGATGGGGACGTTGCCGCCGCCCGCGAAATCCTTGGCGATACGGTCGAGATCGCCGGGGCCGGAAACGGGCCGCCCGCCGATCGACGTGACGACATCACCATCCTTGAGGCCTGCCGAGCGAAACGCGTTGCCCGAACCCTGCGACCGGACCGTGAGCCCGCTGATGCGCCCGCCGTCGATCCGCGGGATGAAGCCGATCTCGCTGCGCAACTGCGCGACGGGGATCCCGACGACCGGCGCAGCCGCCGCGGTTGCACCGGCCGGCGCCGCGCCCGGAACGACCGGCGTGACGGATCCCGATTGATCGAGGAACAGGTCTTCGTCGGCGCCACCGCGGTCGATCGTGACATGGTCGAACGCAACCGCCTTGAGGCGCACGCCAGGCTGGATCTCGTCACCGACTGCAACGCTCTGCTGGACGCCGTCAGGACCGGCGATAATCGCGGAGCTGCGGCCCATCGCCTCGTCCATCCGCGTGCCGAACAGGGTCAATTGCAGCGACGTGACGGTAGCGGGCGCTCCCGCGACTCCGCCAAGGCGGAAAAACGGATCGAAACCGCGCAGGATATCGGCAGGCGACCCGACCACCACCGGCGTGGCCGGGCGCCAGTCGCCGAGTGGCGTGATCGGCGTCACGACCGTCCACGCCAGCCGCGCGCACTGCACCGCCAGCCCGGCAAGCAGCGCGAGTTCGACTACAGTATAGACATTCACGACCGGCATACGCCGCAAGATACGGCGCGCCCGCGCGTCCAGCTTCAATCGCATCCGCGACCCACCCCATTTTCCCGCATCTCGTCGCGTAGGCATGCCATGTTACAATTCCGCGTCAATGGCTTGCGCATCAATGGCCCACATTCCGATGGGGTAGCGCTCCGGCGCGGGGGTTGGCAGAAGGCCGCATGTCCGATCTTCTCCCGTCCTGCGGCTCCGGCCTGCCCCCCGAACCGGTCATCGCGCGATTGTCGGTACCCGGCGTGCAGCGGGTGCCGAGTGCCAAGCTCGATCTGTTCGTGCGCAAGGACTTCCTGCCGCCGGACCTGTGCGCGGCGTTGATCGCGCGGATCGATGCCGTCCGGCGGCCGTCGACGATTTCCGATTCGAACGGCGATGCGAGCTATCGGACGAGCGAGACGGGCGACCTGTCTCCGCTTGATCCCGTGGCGATCGAGGTCGAGCGCCGGATCGCCGCACTCACCGGCCTCGACCCGGTGCACGGCGAACCGCTCCAGGGGCAGCGCTACGCAGTCGGGCAGGAGTTCAAGGGTCACACCGATTATTTCGAGCCGACCGGCGTCGATTATCAGCGCTATTGCGGGGTCGCGGGCAATCGCACCTGGACCGTGATGATCTACCTCAACCAGCCGGACGCGGGCGGCGCCACGCGGTTCAAGGCGATCGACAAGATCGTTCAGCCCGAGACGGGCAAGCTGCTCGCGTGGAACAACAGGCGGGCAGACGGCAGCATGAACCCGGCGACGCTGCATCACGGGATGAAGGTGCGGTCGGGGGTCAAATACGTGATCACCAAATGGTTTCGGGAAAAGCCCTGGGGCTGAGGTGACAGCATGTCGCCCGCTACAATCCTCCCCCGCAAGGGGGAGGTGGCAGGCACTTGCCTGACGGAGGGGGCGGAAAGGGAAACCGCTGTTCCGTGCCCTCCCCTCCGTCGCCTTCGGCGCCACCTTCCCCATGCGGGGGAGGATTGCTTCGCGGCGTTCGCCGGGGAGGTTCCCTTCTCGCCCCTGTCCTCAGAACGTCGTGCTGATCCCCAGCGTGAACACCTGACCCAGATTATACCGGTTGATGTATACCTGGTTGCCGTTCTCGAACGTCTGGCCCTCGGTAAAGCGCGTCTTGGTAAGGTTGCGCGCCTCGGCCTTCACCTCGAACTTCGCGCCGCGCAGTTCGACACCCTGGCGGGCGACGAGGTCGAGGCGGATGCCGGGCTTCTCGATGATGTCGGGCAGGAAGCCCGTGCCACCGAGGTTCGACGGGCCGCGGTTGGTCACGCGGTCGCTGGCGTAGTTGAACAGCAACGTGATCTGCGACAGCGACTTGGTATCCTCCAGCCCGAGCTGGACATTGACCAGGTGATCCGACTGGCCGGTGAGCGGCGCGCCGTCGCGGAAATTGCCCGTCGCTGGCGCGAACCCGGTCTGGCAACCCGCCACCTTGGTGGTCTGGTCGACGACGTTCGGAACGCAGGTCCCGTCCACCGTGATCGACGACTGCGTATAGGTGTAGTTGGCAATGAACAGCAGGCGGCGCGTCGCGAAGAAGTCGCTGCCGAGCGTGTCGAGCGGCACGTACTTCTGGAACTCAACCTCGCCGCCGTACAGCTTGGCCTTGGGCAGGTTGGTGAAGCCGGTCTGGAGACGATCGTCCGCGCCGGTGTAGAACCCGACCTGCTCGATCGGCTTGTCAATCCGCTTGTAGAACGCGCCGAGCGTGAAGCGCTGATCGCGTGCGAAGAACCATTCGTAACGCGCATCGAGATTGTAGAGCTTGGTATCGCGGAGCAGCGGGTTACCGAAGAACAGGCGATCCGATTCGGGATCGCGGAACTGCTGCGGTGCGAGCTCGCGGAACTGTGGGCGCGAGATCGTCTTCGACGCGCTGGCGCGAAGCTGCATGTCGGGCGCGAAGTTCCAGGTCAGCGTCGAGGCCGGCAGGAAATAGTCGTTCTTCAGCCGCGTCGCCGTCGTGCCGATCGGGGTAACCCGCTCGTCCGCCGTCTCGTAGCGCACACCGATCGTCGCGCGAACACCGTCGGTCGCCTCGGCCTCGGCCTGGACGTAGCCCGCATGGATCCGCAGCGACGCGTCATACTGATACGCGCCGAGCGGGGTGTTGAACTGCAATTCGAGCGAGTTCAGCGGATCGTTGGTATCGATCGCCAGCAGGTAATCCGGCCGAAGCAGATTGTACGGATAGCCCGGCGCGGTGCCACCCCCGCGCGGCGTCTGGTAATTGAACTGCAGACGCGACGACGTCCGCTTCGTATCCGAGTAGAAATAGCCGGTCGACAGCGTCATCGGCCGTTCGGTCGACAGCTTGTACGCGGCATCTGCCTGCCCGCTGTAGAGGTCTTCCTTCAGTTCGCTGAAGATGATCGATGCGAACGGCGAGAAGCGCTGCGTCACCTGATACGCACCGTTGCACTGCGCGCCGCCGGTGCCGTTCGACTCCTGCACGGTGATCGGCTGCCCGGTCGTGGTGGTGTTCGAGCAGAGATAGTCGAACTGGCGTTCGTACGGCGCATTACGCTTCGAATTGGCATAGGCGCCGCGGACGTCGAGCGTCAGCGCGTCGATCGGCTTGAACGCACCGACCAGCTGGCTCTCGAACAGCTGGCGTTCGAACCAGTTGGTGTTCTGCTGGAAACGCAGGCCGCTCGAGTTGTTGTAGGTGGTCGCGGCCGATCCGCGCGCCTGCTTCAACGTGTCGTGGATATAGACGTTGGTTAGCTTGATGCTGTTCTCGCCAAACTCGTAGCCGACGCCGATCAGCGCGTTGGCGACGATCCGGTTGTCAGTCAGCAACGTCTGGAAATCGTTGCGGAGCAGACCCTCGTTGGTAACCGAATCCTGCTGCGTGATGCTGCGAGTGCGGAAGGTGTTGCTCGCGCTGACCGAGGCGATAACGCCGAGACGGCCCGAACCGATGTCGAACACCGAACCGCCGCTGATCTCGCCCGAGAAATTGGCGGGCAGCTGGTTGTTGCGCTGGAGCAGCGAGGTCGAGGCGTTGCTGAGCGTCGCGGCCTGTGCGGCCGAGATATTGCCGGTGCCGCTCGGCGCGTTCTTGATGAAGCTCGGCACTTTCCGCGTGCCGTCGTCGAAACCGATCCAGTCGGCGTCGCCGCCGTAATAGGTGTAGCCGAGTTCGCTGGTCGTCGCGGTATCGGCCGAGACCGAGCCGCCGAACGACAGGAAGTTCTTGTCCGGGATCGCCTTGGTCGTGAGGTTGATCACGCCGCCGCCGAATTCGCCGGGATAGTTCACCGAATAGGTCTTCTGGACCAGCGCCGACCCGACGATCGTGGTCGGGAAGATGTCGAGCGGGACCGAACGACGCAGCGGCTCGGGGCTCGGCAGTGGCGAACCGTTCAGCAGCGACGACGAATAGCGATCGCCAAGGCCGCGAACGTAGACGAAGCCGTTGCCGACGATGCTGAGACCGGTGACGCGCGACAGCGCGCCGGCGATGTCGCCTTCGCCGGTGCGCGCGATGTCCTCGGTCGACAGGATCGACACGACCTGCGGAGTCGCGCGGACGAAGTTCGGGATGTTGCGGCCGACGACGACGATGTCCTCGCCACCATTGGGATCATAGCCTGGCGTCGACACTTCGGCCTGCGCACCGGCGGCCTCTGCACCGGCAGCCTGAGGCGCCGATGTGTCTACCGGCGTCGAGGTCGGACCGGTCTGCGCCGTCGAGGCGGGTGGCGATGCGGCCGGAGCCGGTGCGGCGCCACCCGTTTGGGCGAGCACCGCGGGCGCGACCAGCTGCGAGGTCAGGAGAAGTAAGGTGGCATAGCCGAAGCGCGTTTGCATGGCCGAATATCCAGATCAGGAGTCTATGGGCAAATGCCGGGGCGGTCGTCGAACCACCCCGGCATCGCTGCTCACATCATCGACCGCCACAGTTGGCGAGGCGGCCGACTAAGGGGACGACTGCGAACCGTTACCGGCCGTTGCAGTTGAAGTAGACCGACGTGAAGATCGGCGGACCCTGGTCCTGCTTCGCAGCATCGGCGGCGCGGATCGTCGAGCGATCGGCCTGGCTGGCTTCCTGCGCGATCAGGTTGAGGCAGGCGACCGTCGCCGGCGTCTTCACGATGCCGTTGATGAAGCGCATGTCCGAGCCACCACGCTGGCGGATCGCGGCCGGCGCAAGTGCGGTCTGCAGGAACGTGAAGTTCGAATACTGACCGAAGGTACGCGGCAGCAGGTCCTCGGCACCGTTCGAGTCGATCTCGGTCGAGAACGAGTCGGCGGTTGCACCCAGCAGGCGCTGTGCGGCGATGATGAACTGCATGAAACCGCGATACCCGTTGTCGATATCGTAGCCGTCGTCGTCCGCGCCGGTGACCGCGAAATACTTGATGTTCGTGGTGCCGCCGAAGATCTCGATGCCGTCATCGGCCGAGTTGTGGCTCTGGACGTGATCGATCGTCGTGCCCGAACCGGTGCCGCCCAGCGTCAGGCCCTGAAGCTCGTTGCCGTCGCTGATCGCGATGCCGCTGTAGCGGATCTGGACATACTGCATCGTGCCGCTGTTGTCCGCGGCGGTCGGGCCACCGTAGAAGCGACCGGTGACGCCTTCGATCGCCTGCTGGCAGGTCGTGCTGGTGCCGCCCGCATTGTTCGGACCGGTACCGGTCGCGCAGACCGCGACGGGGGCGCGGCCGAGCAGGATGATCCCGCCCCACTGGCCCTGCGTCGCATCGCTGACGCCGTTGGCGGTCAGGTTCTGCTGCGACGTGAAGATGATCGGCGCATCGCGCGTACCGACGGCGCTGATCTTCGACCCGCGGTTGACGAGCAGGAGGTCGGCAGTGACTTCGGTCGAGTCCGCAGCGACCACCACGCCCGGCGCGATCGTCAGCGTGACGCCGGTGTCCGCACCAGTCGTGCCGACATCGGCGCCGACTTCGGTCTGGCCGCGCAGGCGATAGAATACGCCGGCGATCTTCGGCAGCGTCAGGCTGGACGAGATAACGGTCGGCAGGCGGCAGGCGCGGAACGTCTGGACCAGGCCGTCGTCGATCGTGCCGGTCGGGCACGCTGCGGCGGAGCCACCAGCGCCGACGGCAGGAACCGCGGTGCAGCTGGCGGTCGTGCTGCCGCCGAACTGTGCCGAAGTCGAGTTGCAGGTCCAGCCCTGGAACGCGGTGTCGGTCGGGCCGTTCAGCGCGCCGACGAAGTTCGTGCTGGTGAAGAACGCGTTCAGCGACGACGGATCGGTCGCGGTCGTGGCGGACGTCGCGGCGGTCGGGTAGATGCCGGTCAGGACGTTGGTGCCGCTGACGTTGTTGTTGGTGCCGGCGTTGACGATCGCGAGCTGCTCGTCGGCGCTGATCGTGATCGCACCGCTTGCGATACCACCCGAGGTCGAGGCGAACTGAGCGGCGGTGATCGCCGATGGAGTCGGCGTCGGCGTGGACGGCGTCGGGGTCGGCGTTGCCGGCGGGGTGATGATCACCGTGCCCGCGCCTGGCGAAGCGACGTCGTCGGCACCGCCGCACGCGGTGAGTGCGAGGCAGGCCGTGCCGGTCAGCAGGATCGTGCCGAGGCGAGTAAAGCTGGTCATGCGAAGGACTCCCGAGTCGTACCGTTGTTTGTTCGGATCGACCCAGGCTCCCCCCTGTCGACCGTCACATGGCGGTTAGGCTGGACAGATGACGCCGCGATGCGATTTCAGTTACGCTTGCATGACGATGATATGACGGTTCGATGACTAACGATGGGGCCATGCGCAGTCGCGGGTTGAAAACCGCGCTATCGAACACATCTCTTCCGATCCGGCGCGCGATGATTTACAGGCGCACCCAGCGTCACCGCTCCCAAGACCTCTGGCGCATCCCTGCGTTCGGACGCCAGACCATCATTACAGGATTATTCGACGACAATGGCCTCTTTCAAGGACCCCAGTTTCCAGGACCGCACGAGCAGCGCAGCCGCCGCCAAGCAGAAGGCGCTCGAAGCGCTTCGTGCCAAGCCGCCGATCGACGAAGCCGTCGTCGCCGAACGCCTTGCCGCGCGCGAAGCCAAGGAATTGGCCGAGCGCGAGAAGCGCGCCGCCAAGCGTGCTGCAGAGGACGAGGCCAAGGCGGCGAAGAAGGCCGAGGCCGAGGCCGCTGCTGAAAAGAAGCGCGAGGCCGAAGCCAAGGTCGAGCTGACCGACGCCGAGAAGAAGGCGATCCGTGACGCGAAATATGCGGCGCGGAAGAACAAGAAGAAGTGATAAATGGGGCGGTCATGATGCCGCCCCGCTACGGCGACGTTACAAGCGGCTTGCCCAACTGAGAACGCCACCCCGGCGAAGGCCGGGGTCCAGTTGGAAAGGTCGCGGTAGTGACGCGCAGCGCTCAACGGGCGATGTATCCCAACTGGACCCCGGCCTTCGCCGGGGTGGCGCCAGCAGAACCAGTTCCCCAACGTCCTTGTTCTCCCGCGAAGGCGGGAGCCCAGACTGTTCTCCCGCCTTCGCGGGCGAACAGTTGAGTGGCGATGACGGACGGGTCGAGAGCGACCCCTACTCCGCCTGCTCCCAACCGCCCCCCAACGCCTTGAACAGCGCTACCGTCAGCTGGCGCAGCTGCGCATCGCTCGCGACACGCTGCTCGCGCGCGGCCAGCACGTCCGTCTGGGCATTCAGCAGCGTATCCTGTGCCACGAACCCGGTGCGGTACTGCGACTCCGCGGCGTTCGCGCTGCTCTGCGCATCGACCACAGCGCGCTGCAACGCTGCATTGCGACGCCGTTCGGCGGCGATCTGCGCAAGCGGATCCTCGACATCGCGCAACGCTTGCAACACTGTCGAGCGATAGCGGAGATACGCCTGCTCGCGATCCTCCTCGCGTGAATTCACGGTCGACTTGCGCCGGCCCCAGTCGAGCAACGGAAACTCTGCCGCGCCGCTTGCGGTCAGCTGGAGGCTGTCGCCCGAGAACAGATTGCCGAGCGCAGTCGAGATCAGCTGGCTCATGCCGGTCAGGCTGAACTTGGGATACATGTCCGCGACCGCCACGCCAATATCCGCGGTCGAGGCAGCCAGGTCGCGCTCGGCCGCACGGACGTCAGGCCGACGACGCAACAGCTCGGAGGGCAGGCCCGCCGGGATCGCCGGTACACCAAGCGGTACGACCGACGGCGCGGCGAGTTCGGTCATCAACGTCGCGGGCGGCTCACCGAGTAGGATCGCCAGCGCGTGCATGCGGACATCGACATCGGCGCGGACCGGCTCGGCGCGCGCCTGCGTCGAGGTGATCGAGGCGCGCTGGCGCGTGACGTCGATCGGCGGGACGAGGCCGACCTTGGCGATGTTGCCCGCGATCGTCAGCGCGCGTTGCTGGTTGGCGATCTCGCCCTCGATCGTCGCAAGCTGCGCCTGGTCGAGCCGCAACGCGAAATAGGCCTGCGCGACTTCGGCGGCGAGTGTGACCGCCGCGTCGCGCTTCGACCAGACCGCCGCCTCGGTCCGCGCCCGCGCACCCTCGGTGCTGCGTCGGACGCCGCCGAACAGGTCGAGCTCCCAGCTAGCGTCGAACCCGACGGAATAGGTCGTGATCCCACTGCCGGGCAATGCGATACCACCGGTCGAGCCGGTGCCGCCCGCCCCCGTGCCACCGCTGAACGCGCGCGCGATCGACGAGAGGCCGGCGTTCTTGCTGAACTCGATATGGCTCGGGCTTGCGCTCGCGTTGACGCTGGGCAGCCCCTGGGACCGCGCAACGATCTCCTGCAGTCGCGCCTGGCGCACGCGGGAGGCGGCAATGGCGATGTCCGGATTGCCCTTAAGCGCGCGCTCGACAAGGCCGTCGAGTTGCGGATCGCCGAACGCCGACCACCAGCGTGCCGGATCGACGGTCGCGCCGACCGTGGCTTGCGGCCCGACGAACGCGGGCGGCACGGCCATTTCGGGCGCGACGTAATTCGGGCCGACGGTGCACCCCGCGAGCAGGGCCGCAACCGCAACCACCATGAACCGCGCACGCATCAATGCATCCCTCCCGAGGGGGCGCCGCCGGTCTTGCCGGAGCGCATGAATAGAACCAGTGGCGCGACGACCAGCACGACCACCATCATCGCGCGGAACACGTCGAGGAAGGCGAGCATCGTCGCCTGCCGCTGCATCTGGCTGTAGAGGACCGCAAGCGGCGTGGTGGAGGGATCGCCCTGCCCCGCAAACGCGCCCGCCGCCTTCTGCATCCAGTCGTTGTAGTTCGGATCGAGTGGATTGAGCGTCTGGGTCAACTCCGACTGATGCCGCTGCAACCCACCGGCAAGCTGCGTCTGCGCGAAGCAGATGCCGATCGTGCCCCCGAGATTGCGCGAGACGTTAAGCAGACTCGACGCCTGCGCGGTCTGCGTTTGCTTGAGGCCAACATAGGCGATCGCGTTGATCGGCACGAACAGGAACGGCAGCGCCATCGCCTGGAACAGCCGCGCGAACGCCGCATCGGAAAACGCGATGTCGGCGGTCAGGTGGCTCATGTTCCACAGCGCGAACGCCTGTACCAGCAATGCCGGGAACAGGAGGAAACGGACGTCGACTAGACCGCTCAACCGCCCTGCGAACGGTACCATGACGAGCGTCGCGAGGCCGCCCGCGGTGAGCGCCAGGCCGGCGTCGAGCGAGCTGTAGCCGAGCACCTGTTGCAGCATCTGCGGGATCAGCTGCGTCGTGCCGAACAGGATCATGCCGGTGACGCCCATCACGCCGATCGTCAGCGCGAAGTTGCGGTTCTTCATCAGCTTGAGATCGATCACCGGGTCCTTGTGGTTAAGTTCCCAGACGACGAGGCTGATCAGCGACACCGCGGCGATGATCGCCGACATCACGATGAAGCCGCTGGCGAACCAGTCCTCGCGCTCGCCGCGATCGAAGGTGAGTTCGAGGAAGCCCAGCCCAAGCGCCACCAGCGCGACGCCGACATAGTCGATCGTCAGGCCGTTCTTGAAGCGCTCGTCACGGTCCTTCTTCACCTGGTCCGGCTCGTCGACCAATGCCTCGACCAGGAACCAGGCGAGGATGCCGACGGGCACGTTGATCAGGAACACCCAGTGCCAGCTCGAATATTCGACGATGTACCCGCCGAGCGTCGGCCCGAGCACGGGGCCGACGACAACGACGATCGCGAACGCGGCGAACGCCATGCCGCGTTGCTTGGGCGGAAACGTATCGGCGAGGATCGATTGCTCGACCGGCGCTAACCCGCCGCCGCCTATCCCCTGCAGCACGCGAGCGACGACGAGCGTCCCGATGTTCGGCGCCAGGCCGCATAGGAGGGAAGCAAACGTGAACAGTGCGATCGACAGCAGGAAATAGCGCTTCCGCCCGATCGCGTCGGACAGCCAGCCCGAGATCGGGATGACGATCGCGTTGGCGACGAGATAGCTGGTCAGCACCCACGTCGCCTGGTCGGTGGTGATCGACAGCCCACCCGAGATATGATCGAGCGCGACGTTGGCGATCGAGGTGTCGAGCACCTCCATGAAGGTCGGGATCGAGATGATCGCGACGATCAGCCACGGGCTGTGCTTGCCCGCCGCCGACCGGCTCGGCGACCAGCTATGGCCGCCGCCCGCGTCGACCTTAGCGGCCTTCGCCACCTCAGCGGACCTTGACGGTCGGCACCACCGACATGCCGGGGCCGATCGGATAGCGCTTCGGGTCGGGCCCGTTCTTCACGTCGAACACGATCCGCACGGGGACGCGCTGGACGACCTTCACGTAATTCCCGGTGGCATTCTGTGGTGGGAGGAGCGCGAACGCCTGGCCTGCGCCGCGCTGGATGGAATCCACGTGCCCCTTGAACTCGATTCCCGGATACGCGTCGACGTGGATGTCGACGGGCTGGCCGATCTTCATGAGCGTGAGCTGCGTTTCCTTGAAGTTCGCAGTGACCCACATCTTGTCGGGGACGATCGCCATCAACTGCGTGCCCGGCGCGACATAGGAGCCGATATTGACCGAGCGATTGACCACCTGCCCCGCGACCGGCGCGGTCAGGCGGAGGTCGCTGATGCTGACGTTCGCCTGGTCGACCAGCGCGCGCTTGGCATCGATCACTGATTCCGCCGCGCCGACCTGCTTCCGCGCGACCGTGATCTGTGCGGTCGCGGTATCGATCTGCTCGCGGGCTTGTGCTGCATCCGCGGCGGTCTGGCGGGCGGTGGCGCGTGCCTGGTCGAGCTGCTGGCCTGCGACCGCGCTCGGATCGAGCCGCAGCAACGCCTCGTAGCGCGCAAGATCCTGCTGCGCCTTGACCGCGGCCGCCATCGGAACACGAGCCTGGGCCGCGGCCTGCTGGCGCTGCGCCTCGGCGGCGGTAACCTGCGCCTGTGCCTGCGCGAACTGTGCGCGCGACTGCTGCTCGTTGGCCTGCGCCTCGGCGACCTGTGCGTCGCGACCCGACGCCTTGATCACCGCGAGCAGCCGGCCGGCCTCGACATGGCGGTTGTCGATATCGGCGACCTGCACCAGCGTGCCCGCGACCTGTGGCGCAAGCCGGACGATGTGCGTGTCGACGAACGCGTCGTCGGTCGATTCGAACTGCCGCGCGTGCAGCCAGTACAGCAGGCCGCCGATAATGAGACCGCCGACGACGATGACGAGGATGATCCAGAACAGCGGCTTCTGGAACACCGACGGCTTCTTGTCGTCGTCGGACTCCTCGGACTCATCCTGCTGTTCGGTCTCGGACTGTTGGTCCTCGCCGTTCGGATCGCGCTTGCGGTCCTCGTCGTCATGGTCGGTGTCGGAATGGTTCGTCTGGTCGGTCATGCCTGGCCCTGTTCTTCAGCACGCATCGAATCGAGGATGGCGTCGATATTGGCGTCGATCCGCGCTTTGATATCGAGAATGTCGGAAGCCTCGAGCGTGTCGCGCTCGAGCAGTTTGAGGCACGTCGCGCGGTTCGCCCGCAGCGTAATGACCTGCCCCATCAAGGTGATCGTCGCGATCCGTGCCGCGCGGACCTTGGCGTGCCCTGTCGCGATGCAGACCAGGTCGCCGAGCTTGCGGACCATCTGGCCCATCACGCCGCTGTAGATCCGCTCGAACGCCTCGCCCGGGTTCATCTGTTCGCGCAGGACGAACAGCGTCCAGTCAGCGCTCTCCGCGCTGGCCATCTTGTCCGCGAGCCGACCGAGGATGCGGTGGATCTGCGCGCGCGCACCCTCTGCGTCATCGGTGGCGATCTCGTGCGCGAGTTCGAGCGGATCGCCCATCACCGCGGACATGCGCTCGGCGATCCGGTCGGCGGCGGCGAGATACAAGCCCTCCTTGCCGCCGTAATGATAGGTGATCGACGACATCGCGGTGCCCGCCGCCGCGGCGATTCCGCGCGTGCTGGCGCCCTCTAGGCCCTTGGCACCGAATTCGCTGATCGCGATATCTAGGAGTCGGGACTGAACCACGCGGCGGTGTTTAGTTCGATCGAACGAACGGACCTAATGAACAAAGTGTCATGATCTGCGTCGAGGACAAGATCGGAACACGCCGTCACGCGTCATCCGTCACCCCTCACCCGCCACCCGCACCCGTGATCCGTCATCCTGACGAAAGTCAGGATCCAGAGTAATTGGCCGCGATCCCGTGCGGCTCTGGATCCTGACTTTCGTCAGGATGACGTAGTATTGGGAACTCAGGATGCCAGCGTATCGGGAATTCAGGATGACGGGGTATCTGGAACAACGCGCCCGCAAAAGTCGCGACGCCTGACGCACGGCACATACAGAAACGCCGGCCTCTTCTGCGAAGAAACCGGCGTAAATCTGGTGGGCGCGACAGGGATTGAACCTGTGACCCCACCCGTGTGAAGGGTGTGCTCTACCGCTGAGCTACGCGCCCGAAACTCGTTCGGAAGCGGGCCTTTAGGCATGGGACGGCCGCCTGTCCAGCCCTTTAGTGGTCATCACCTCGATCCTCCCCCGCCAGGGGGAGGTGGCGCCGAAGGCGACGGGTGGGGAGGACACGGACCGCAGGGTATCGCGTACCGCCCCTTCCGTTTGGCATGCGCCAGACACCTCCCCCCTGGCGGGGGAGGATTATACGCCGTTCAGGCTTAGTTGACCGCGTCCTTTAGCCCCTTGCCGGCCTTGAACTTCGGCTGGGTAGAGGCCTTGATCGTCATGGGTTCGCCGGTGCGGGGATTGCGGCCGGTCGACGCCTTGCGCTTCGAGATCGAGAACGTGCCGAACCCGACCAGGCGAACCTCGTCGCCCTTCTTCAGCGATGCCTCGATCGCCTCGAATACCGCCTCGACCGCCTTGATCGCGTCGGCCTTTACGAGCCCGGACGTATCAGCGACCGTTGCGATAAGCTCCTGCTTGTTCATGTGTATCCCCCGGGAAAAACTCGAATCGGCCGCGATGGACTCGCGACCGCAGTCAGCGCGCAATAATGCGGCGGCTCCGTCTGCTGTCAAACGAAACCGCCGCTTCATCGCTTACGATCCAAACATGGATCAGTGGTGAAGGCTACCCCCGACCGGCGCGATCGGCGCCGGCGGCAATGCCGCAAGCTCATCCGCATCGGTCCACTCGATCGCCTCGAGCGGCTCGGTCAGCGCCAGACGCAGCACCTCGTCGACATGGCTGACAGGGATGATCTTCAGCCCCGCCTTGATGTTCGCCGGGATCTCCGCGAGGTCCTTCTCGTTCTCCGCCGGGATCAGCACCGTCTCGATACCTCCGCGAAGAGCGGCCAGCAGCTTCTCCTTGAGGCCACCGATCGGCAGAACGCGGCCGCGCAGCGTGACCTCGCCAGTCATCGCCACCTCGCGTCGGATCGGCACGCCGGTCAGCGTCGAGACGATCGACGTGACCATGCCGATCCCTGCCGACGGGCCATCCTTCGGCACCGCGCCCTCGGGCAGATGGATATGGATATCCTTGCGCGCGAACAGGCTCGGCTTGATCCCGTAGCTCGGCGCACGTGCCTTGACGAAGCTGAACGCGGTCTCGATCGATTCCTTCATCACGTCGCCGAGCTTGCCGGTGAGCTTGGCCTGCCCCTTGCCCGCGACCGTCACGCTCTCGATCGTCAGCAACTCGCCGCCGACCTCGGTCCAGGCGAGCCCGGTGGCCGCACCGATCTGATTCTCGGTCTCGCCGAGGCCATGACGATATTTCTGCACGCCGGCATACTCACCGACATTCTCGGGCGTGATCGTAACGCTGGTCGTCTTGTTCTCGAGGATCTGGCGCAACGCCTTGCGGCACAGCTTGGCGATCTCGCGCTCGAGCGTACGGACGCCCGCCTCACGCGTATATTGCTGGATGAGCGTGCGAAGCCCCTCCTGAGTCAGCGTGAACTCGCCCGGCTTCAGACCGTGCGCCTCGATCTGCTTCTCGACCAGATGGCGCTCGGCGATCTCGACCTTCTCGTCCTCGGTATAGCCCTCCAGTCGGATGATCTCCATGCGATCGAGCAGCGCCTGTGGCAGGTTCAGCGAGTTCGCGGTGCACACGAACATCACGTCCGACAGGTCGATATCGACCTCAAGATAATGGTCCTGGAACTTGCCGTTCTGCTCCGGGTCGAGAACTTCCAAAAGCGCAGACGCCGGATCGCCCCGGAAATCCTGGCCGAGCTTGTCGATCTCGTCGAGCAAGAACAACGGGTTCGACGTGCCGGCCTTTTTCAGGTTCGTCACGATCTTGCCCGGCAGCGAGCCGATATAGGTGCGGCGATGGCCACGGATCTCGGCTTCGTCGCGCACGCCGCCAAGCGACTGGCGGATAAACTCGCGCCCCGTCGCCTTCGCGATCGACTTGCCGAGCGAGGTCTTGCCGACACCGGGAGGGCCGACGAGGCACAGGATCGGCCCCTTCAGTTTGTTGGTACGGGCCTGCACCGCGAGATACTCGACGATCCGGTCCTTGACCTTCTCGAGCGCGTAATGATCCTCGTCCAGCGTCACCTGTGCGGCGGCGATGTCCTTCTTGATCTTCGACTTCTTGCCCCAGGGGAGACCGAGCAGCACGTCGAGATAATTGCGCACGACGGTCGCCTCGGCGCTCATCGGCGCCATCGTCTTGAGCTTCTTGAGCTCGGCGGTTGCCTTGCCGCGCGCTTCCTTGCTCATCTTGAGCGTCGCGATCTTCTGCGTCAGCTCGGCGATCTCGTCGCCTTCGCCCTCGCCATCCTCGTTGCCGAGCTCGCGCTGGATCGCCTTCAACTGCTCGTTGAGATAATATTCGCGCTGCGTCTTCTCCATCTGGCGCTTGACGCGGCTCTTGATCTTCTTCTCGACCTGCAGGACGCCCAACTCGCCCTCCATCGCCGTCATCGCCATTTCGAGACGCTTGGACGGGTTGGTCTCGACCAGCATCGCCTGCTTCTCGGCAACCTTGATCGCGATGTTGGCGACGACCGCGTCGGACAGCTTCGACGCGTCCTCGATCTCCGACATCTGCACCGCGGTCTCGGACGCGAGCTTGCGGTTGAGCTTGGCGTAATTCTCGAACTGGTCGACCACCGAGCGCATCAGCGCGGTGACTTCGGCACCCTCGACCTCGGCATCGGCGACCGGCTCGACCGTCGCGGTGAGAAACTCGCCGCTCTCGTCCAGCGTCTCCAGCGTCGCGCGCTGCTTGCCCTCGACGAGCACCCGGACAGTGCCATCGGGCAGCTTCAACAGCTGCAGGACGGTCGCGGTGACCCCCATCGAGTACAGGTCGTCACGCGCGGGATCGTCCTCGGCGGGATCGACCTGCGCGACGAGGTAGATCTCCTTGTCCGCAGCCATTGCCGCTTCGAGCGCGGCAACGGACTTATCGCGACCGACAAACAGCGGCACGATCATGTGCGGGAAGACGACGATGTCGCGAAGGGGAAGGACGGGGTACTGGGTCATGAACGCTCCGGTGGGTGCCTGCATGGGGGCATAATCTACCGCTTATATGGTGAGGATACGGCGTCCATCAATCGGTTGGCGGTGGTTAGGGGTTTTGGTGCGTTACCCGAGCCTAGCAGTTCTCCTGCGAACGCAGGAGTCCAGGGTAACGGGCTGCAGCGTTTGAGACCCTAGGCTCCTGCGTTCGCAGGAGAACCGAAGATGCTGGATCGCACTTGTATGCGCGCCGCCCAAGCGCGACAATGCCGGACATGATCTCCCGCCTTCTCCTTGCCGCCAGTGCCACCGCGCTTCTCGCCGCCGCCCCGCTTCCCAAGAAGGGCGAACCGGCGATCACCGCGCAGACGCAGCGGTCCGGCGGCGTGCTGACACCCGAGCAGACCGCGCTCACGTTCGACAGCGCGGACCTTGCGTTCGAGGTGCTGCCCGAGACGGAAAGCTTGAACGGCGTCGCCACGTTGGTCTTCACCGCAAAGGCCCCCCTCACCCGCCTGCCGATCGACCTCGATCGCAATTTGCCGGTCAGCGCGATCGCGATCGACGGCGTGCCGCTCGCGCCGACGGCGTGGAGCAATCCCGAGGGCCGCTTGACGATCACGCTCCCCAAGCCGGTCGCGGCCGGCGGCAAGGTCACTGCGAAGATCACCTATGGCGGCACGCCGCATGTCGCGGTGAAGGCGCCTTGGGACGACGGGATGGTCTGGTCGAAGACGCCCGATGGCCGGACGTGGTTCGCGACGACCGCGGAAGGCTATGGCTGCGACCTGTTCTGGCCGTGCCTCGATTTCCCGACCGGCAAACCCGCGTTGGTCACGCTTCACATCACCGTGCCGAAGGGATTGAAGGCACCATCGAACGGCGTGCTGCTCGGCGTCGACACGCTGACGGACGGCCGGACGACGTGGAACTGGCGCGCCAAGCATCCCAACACCTACGGCGTCGCGCTGAACGTCGGGCCGTATGAGGAAATCAGCGGCACCTACAGGAGCCGCTACGGCAACAGCATCCCGATGTATTACTGGTACCTGCCCGGCGAGAAGGCGCAGGCGCAAAAGCTGTTCGCCGAATTCGCGCCGACGCTCGACTTCTTCGAATCGCTGATCGGCCCCTACCCGTTCGGCGACGAGAAGCTCGGCGTTGTCGAGACTCCGCACAAGGGCATGGAGCACCAGACCATCAACGCCTACGGCAACGACTATGCCAAGGCGCCGGAAGGGTTCGACTGGCTGTTCCAGCACGAGTTCGCGCATGAGTGGTTCGGCAATCAGCTGACCGCGGCGAACTGGGACGATTACTGGCTGCACGAGGGATACGGCACGTACATGCAGCCGCTCTATGGCCAGTGGCGCGAGGGGCGCGCGCGCTATGCGGCGATGATGCAGGGCGAGCGCACCTCGATCATGAACCTGAAGCCCATCACGCAACAGCGCATCACCACCGAGGAAGAGGTGTACGAACTCGACAAGGGCGGCGCGGGGCAGGACATCTACTATAAGGGCTCGTGGATGCTCCACACGCTGCGCGCCCTGATCGGCGACAAGGCGTTCTTCGATGTCACGCGGCTGGCGGTGTACGGCCGCACGGATCCCAAGCCGGGTAATTTTACGCCGCGATTCGGATCGACAAAGGAGTATGAAGCGCTCGTCCGCAAGGTAACGGGGAAGGAGTATGGCTGGTTCTTCGACGTGTATCTCCGCCAGGCAGCCCTCCCCGACCTGGTCGAGACCCGGACCGGAAACATGCTGACGTTGGCGTGGAAGGTGCCGGGCAACGGCGCGTTCCCGCTGCCGGTTCAGGTGCAGTTCGACGGCAAGACGCGGACGCTGCCGATGACCGGCGGGAAGGCGAGCCTGTCGGTCCCGGGGAGGGCGCATGTGGTGATCGACCCGGACGCGCTGGTCCTCCGCCGCAGCATCGCACTCGAAGACGTAGCCGCCTGGAAAGCCGCGCAAGCCGCAAAGGGCAAGCCACAATGACCACGCCGCCGTTCCCCCGCGAAGGCGGGGGCCCAGGGTTCCAAGAAACACCGCCCGCGACTCCTGGGCTCCTGCGTTCGCAGGAGAACGGCCCGTGGATTTCCCGCGCGGCAGAGATGGCCGCGATCTTCATGGTCGGCGACGGCCTGATCGGCCTGCTCCAGCCGCGTCGCCACGTCGATCTCTGGAAGGCCGACGCGCTGGGCACGGAAAAGCTGGTATCGCCCTTCGTCGACCGCCCCGGCCGTCGGCGTCTCTACGCGGTGGTGCAGATCGCCGCGGGCCTCGCCTTGGCGGCTCGCCAGAGACCATGAAGGTCACGGGCTGGCCCTTGCTAGCACTGGCGCTCGCCGGATGCGGCGCGGCGCCGGACGCGGCCTCGACCAGCCAGATCGCGCACGGCGAACGCGTCTTCCGCCGCTGCACCGCATGTCACACGATCGGGCGCTATGCGGGCGATACCGATGGCCCCAACCTCTACGGCGTACTGGGCGGACCGATCGGCGAGCGCCGCCCACGCTTTGCCTATACCGCCGGGCTGAAGGCACTCGGCGGAACGTGGGACGCCAAGCGGATGGACCAATGGCTCGCCAACCCGCGCCGGATGGTCCCCGGCACGACGATGGCGTTCGCAGGCCTCCCCGACCCGAAAGACCGCGCCGACGTCATCGCCTATCTGGCGACGCAGGGCCCCTGACGCGTCACGGCACCACGGTCGTGAACAGATAGGCGGCGAAGATCACGAGATGGACGACGCCCTGCAAGACGGTCGTCCGCCCCGTGCCCAGCGACAGCGTGGCGACGAACAGCGACAGCGCGAGTAGCGTCATGCTCTTCGCGTCGATCCCCAGCGCGAGCGGCAGGTCGAGGACCAGCGACACGATCGCCACGCTGGGGATTGTCAGCCCGATCGTCGCCAATGCAGAACCAAGCGCGAGGTTGAGACTCGTCTGCAACCGGTTGCGACGTGCCGACTTGTACGCGGCCAGGCTCTCGGGCGCGAGTACCAGCGCGGCGATCACCACGCCGACCACGGTCAGCGGCAGGCCGGCTCCGAGCACTGCCGCCTCGATTGTCGGCGACAACGTCTTGGCAAGTAGCACCACCGAGACGAGCGCCACGAGCAGCGCGGCGAATGCGATCCCCGTCGCGCGACGCGACGGCGGCGCGGCATGATCGTCCTTGTCGTCGGTCGAGGGCAGGAAATAGTCGCGGTGGCGCACCGTCTGCACCAGCACGAATGTCCCGTAGAGGATCAGCGAGACGACCGCGACGAACATCAGTTGCGACGCCGCATAGGTCGGACCCGAGGTCGACGAGGTGTAGTTCGGCAGCACCAGCAACAGCACCGCCATCGCCGCGAGCACGCCAAGCGCGGCGGTCATGCCCTTCAGCGTGAAGCGTTGCTCGTGATGCCGCACCGCGCCCGCGAGCAGGCATAGGCCGATGATGAAATTCAGGATGATCATGATCGCCGCGAACACGGTGTCGCGCGCCAGCGTGGTCGCATCGCCCGCGTTCGAGAGCATCAGAGAGACGATCAGCGACACCTCGATCACCGTAACCGCGATCGCAAGGACGAGCGTACCGAACGGCTCGCCGACCTTGTGCGCTATCACCTCGGCATGATGCACCGCCGCCAGCACGCTGCCGATCAGCACGATCACCGCGGCGGCGGTGCCCAGCGCACCCATCTTGGCCAACCCCACGAGAACCGCGACAAGCCCCAGACCCGGCGCGACGAGCGTCCAGATCGGAAGCGCCAGCCGGTCGGGCATCGTTTCTGCCACATGGTCGTTCTGGCGGTCGGCCACTTCGATCGTCATGCATGCTCCCTCGTTTCACTCACCCAACGAATGCGCGACGACCGATAAGGGTCCGGGTAGGGCGATTGTGCGGGGGCCGGGTTCGGGTAGATTGGCCGGATGCTGCCCCCCGATCTCCGCCAAACGCTCGTCATGGTGGCGCAGGCGATGCGCAACGCGCGCGATCCATGGTGGGTGATTTCCAGCGCGGCGGTCGCGCTTCACGGCGTGGCGTTGGTCACGGTCGGCGACGTCGATGTGCTGACGAGCGTCGAGGATGCCCGGCGCGTGATGGCGCGACTGGGGGTCGGTCCGGCGAAAGATGCAGGGAGCGCGATGTTCCGGTCGGCGGTGTTCGGCCAGTGGACGGCCCCGCCACTGGTGGTCGAGATCATGGCCGGGTTCCATGTCGCGACCGCGGCGGCGTGGACCGAGGTGGCTCCGAGAACGCGCGTGCCGATCTTAGTCGAAGGGGCCACCGTCTATGTGCCCGACCGGCAGGAACTGGCCGAGATGCTCACGCTGTTCGGGCGTCCGAAGGACTATGAGCGGCTTCGGCTGCTAACCGCGCAATCCTAGCGGCAAACCCGTCCCCGCCCTTCCAAGGGGAGGGAGGATGCGTCGCAACACCCCACCCTCCACCGTCATCCTGACAAGAGTCAGGATCTAGAGCCAAACAGGCCTGCGATTGGTACCCTGGATCCTGACTTTCGTCAGGATGACGGACGGGGGTCTACGAATGGGCTCGCTCCCCAAACAAAACGCAGCGCGGATCGTCCAAAGCCCTTCCCCAAACCCACAGGCCGTTACGCCACGTCGCCAGTCTTCGTCTTCTCGCCAGGGAAGCCGATAGGGCACGTGTGCGCCACCCCTATCCCCGCCGTCATCCTGACGAAAGTCAGGACCCAGAGCCAGAAAGACCGGCGCTCGGTACCCTGGGTCCTGACTTTCGTCAAAATGACGGAAGGGGGGTCGAACGGCGAGTTTCGCCCCGAACGAAAAAAGGGCCACGATCGCCCAACGCCCTTCCCGAATCTCGAAACGACAGGCCGTCACGCCACGTCGCCGCTCTTCCTCGTCTAGGCACAAGGGGCGACTAGGACACGCGCGCGCCACCACATCCCCATCGTCATCCTGACGAAAGTCAGGATCCAGAGCCAAACGCGCCTACGCTCAGTACCCTGGGTCATAACTTTCGTCAGGATGACGGACGGGGGTTTGATCGGCGAGTTCGCGCCCCAAACGAAAAGGGCGCCGATCGCTCGACGCCCTCCCCAATCGTAAACCGCTCGAGCGTTACGCCGCGTCGCCGGCCTTCTTCTTCTCGGCATAGACGCGGATCGGTTCCTTGCGGCCTTCTATCACGTCCTTGTCGATCATCACCTCGTCGACGCCGTCCATGCCGGGCAGGTCGAACATCGTGTCGAGCAGGATGCTCTCCAGGATCGAGCGAAGCCCGCGCGCACCGGTCTTGCGTTCGATGCCCTTTTTGGCGACCGAGACCAAGGCGTCGTCGGTGAAACCGAGCGCGACGTCCTCCATCTCGAACAGCTTCTGGTACTGCTTGACCAGCGCGTTCTTAGGCTCCTTCAGGATCTTCACCAGCGCGTCGACATCGAGATCCTCGAGCGTCGCGATCACCGGCAAGCGACCGACGAACTCGGGGATAAGGCCGAACTTCAGCAGATCCTCGGGCTCGACAGACTTCAACGTCTCGCCCGTCTTGCGCTCGTCCGGTCCGGCGACATACGCGCCGAAGCCGATCGACTTGCCCTGCAAGCGATCGCCGATGATCTTCTCGAGACCCGAAAACGCACCGCCGCAGATGAACAGGATGTTGGTCGTGTCCACCTGCAGGAATTCCTGCTGCGGATGCTTGCGGCCACCCTGTGGCGGCACCGAGGCGGTGGTGCCCTCCATCAGCTTGAGCAGCGCCTGCTGCACGCCCTCGCCTGACACGTCGCGCGTGATCGAGGGGTTCTCGGCCTTGCGGCTGATCTTGTCGATCTCGTCGATATAGACGATCCCGCGCTGCGCCCGCTCAACGTTATAGTCGGAGGCCTGGAGCAGCTTGAGGATGATGTTCTCGACATCCTCGCCGACATAGCCGGCCTCGGTCAGCGTCGTAGCATCGGCCATCGTGAACGGCACGTCGAGGATGCGGGCGAGCGTCTGCGCGAGCAAAGTCTTGCCGCAACCCGTCGGCCCGACGAGCAGGATGTTCGACTTGGACAACTCGACATCTGCACCCTTGGCGCCGTGGTTGAGCCGCTTGTAGTGATTGTGCACCGCCACCGACAGGACGCGCTTGGCGCGCTTCTGGCCGATCACATAATCGTCGAGGACGTCGCAGATCTCCTGCGGAGTCGGCACACCGCCGTCCTTCTTGGACACCAGTGCCGACTTCGTCTCCTCACGGATGATGTCGTTGCATAGCTCGACGCACTCGTCGCAGATGAAGACCGTCGGCCCGGCGATCAACTTGCGGACCTCGTGCTGCGACTTGCCGCAGAACGAGCAATAGAGGGTGCTCTTCGAGTCGCCACCGCTCAGCTTCGTCATTCAATCACCTCTCGCGCATGTCGGTGCACGTGCCGTTTCCGGGGCCGCTACCGTAACGTACCCCGGAGTTCCTACAATCAAATAAACCGGCGGGACGTACGATTCGCCCCGTGCCGGCCCCGCTCAAGCGGGTTTCGCGGTATCGTCAGCCGGTGCCGGACGCTTGTCGAACACTTCGTCGACCAGGCCGAAATCCTTCGCCTCGTTCGCTTCGAGGAACGTATCGCGGTCCATCCGGCGCTCGATCTCTTCGATCGGCTGGCCGGTATATTGCGCGTACAGCTCGTTCATACGCTTGCGAATCCGCAGGATTTCGCGCGCCTGGATCTCGATGTCGCTGGCCATGCCCTGAGCGCCGCCCGATGGCTGATGGATCATGATCCGCGCATTGGTCATCGCGACGCGCATGCCGGGCTCGCCGCTCGCGAGCAGGAAACTGCCCATCGACGCGGCCTGGCCGATGCACACCGTGCCGACGCGCGGGCGAATGTACCGCATCGTGTCGTGGATCGCCATGCCCGCCGTTACGACGCCGCCCGGCGAGTTGATGTACATGAAGATATCCTTCTTCGGGTTCTCGGACTCGAGGAAGAGCAGCTGTGCGGTAATGAGCGAGGCCATGCCGTCCTCGACGCCACCGGTCACGAAGATGATGCGCTCGCGGAGCAGGCGCGAGAAGATGTCGAACGAACGCTCGCCGCGGTTCGACTGCTCGATGACGATGGGAACCAGGCCTGCTTGCGTCTGCTGCAGGCCGAGTCCGGCGCTGGCCAATGGGCTAGCAAAGTCGCCGGTCTCGAACGGATTGTGCATGGAAATCTCTCTTATGCCCCAGTGAACCGCCAACATCGGCGCTCGCAACGGGGAGTTCAAGCCCTGCCCACCTCCGCCCCACCGGGGAGAAGCCGCCCCAGGCGCAAGCCCAACGATCCTCCCCCGCCAGGGGGAGGTGGCGCCGAAGGCGACGGAGGGGGCCGACACGGGACAGCGGTTTCCCTTACCTCCCCCTCCGTCTGGCTAACGCCAGCCACCTCCCCCTTGCGGGGGAGGATTACAGGAGAAGCGAGCGAGTCAGACTCCGGGGGCGGGATAGGCGAGATAGGCCAGCCGCCGTACTTCGCGACGACCGCGGACGACGGTATCTAGGATGAGGCCGGTAAAGACGTTCAGCGCTGCGAAGATACCCAGCCCGGTGATCAGGATCGCGGTCGGGAAGCGCGGGACCTGGTGGATCTCGATATAGGTCAGCACCAGCGGGATGCCGAGAACCAGCGCCAGCACCGCAAACGCCCCACCAATGACCCCGAAGAACCAGAGCGGCCGCTCGATCCGGTACAGCGTCACGATCGTCCGCAGGATCCGCCACCCGTCGCCATAGGTGCTAAGCTTCGATTCGGACCCCTCGGGCCGCGCATAATACGGCGTCTCGACCTCGCCGATCGGCATCTTCAGCTCGAGCGCATGGACGCTGATCTCCGTCTCGATCTCGAACCCCGCCGACAACGACGGAAAGCTCTTCACGAACCGCCGTGAGAACACGCGGTAGCCCGACAGGATATCGGTGAAGCTGCGCCCGAACAGCCGCGCGAGCATCCCCGTCAGCAGCGCGTTGCCGAACCGGTGCCCGCGCCGATAGCTTTCCTGAACCTGGCTGATCCGCGAGCCGACGACCATGTCCAGCTGTTCGTCGAGCACGCGCGCCACCAAAGCCGGCGCGGAGGCCGCGTCATAGGTCGCGTCGCCATCGGCCATCACGTAGATATCGGCATCGATGTCCGCGAACATCCGCCGGACGACCGCGCCCTTGCCCTGGATTCGCTCGGTACGCACCACGGCGCCTGCCGCGCGTGCGACATCAACCGTCCGATCGGCGCTGTTGTTGTCGTAGACGTAGAGGGTGGCGCCGGGCAGCGCGGCGCGGAACCCCGCCACCGTCTGCGCGATCGCTGCCTCCTCGTTGTAGCACGGCAGCAGGACGGCGATTCGAGGTTCGATCATGCCCTGCCCTGCGCAGTTGGCGACGGTATCGAAGATCGAACAGCGGGCAAAACTTCAGTCACCGAAACCATCCCAAAACGCACGTCCCCGGCGGAGGCCGGGGTCCAGTTCGGGAAGGTCCATAACGAAGCTTTGCGCGTCGTTACAGCTACCTTTCCAACTGGGCCCTGGCCTCCGCCGGGGAGGTAGTTTGATGGAGCACCAATCTTGACCCGCTCCGTCACCCAGGACCTCGTCCGGGGTCCACCGCCCCGCATACTCATCGGCTTGAGAGCATGCGGACTAGTGGATGCCGGGACGCGCCCGGCATGACGGAAGAAGCCTTTACGCCTCCGTCTTGGTGGGTGCCTTCTTCGCCCGCGGCTTCTTCACCGGTGCATCGGCAGCTTCGGTGCCCTCGGCATTCTCAGCTGCAACCGGCGACGATTCGGTCACCGCGGTCTCTGCCTCGACCGGTGCCGCCTTCTTCTTGGCAGGCGCCTTCTTCGCAGGCTTGGCATCGTCCGCCGTGTCCGAAGCCTGTGCCTCGTCCGTCATGGTCTCGTCCGCAGCAGCCTCGTCAGAAGCAGGCTTGGCCTTTTTGGCGGCAGCCTTCTTCTTCGGCTTGTGGTTGTCGTGATCATGCGTGTGCGTGCCGCTGGCGAACCCGTCCTCGCTTTCGATCGCAGCCTCGAGCTCCTCACGCGTCGCTTCGCGATCGGTAATCTCGGCTTTCTCGAACAGGAAGTCGACGACCTTGTCCTCGTACAGCGGTGCGCGCAGCTGGGCGGCCGCCATCGGCTCCTGCTGGATGTACTGCATGAACTGCTGGCGCTGCTCGGCCGGATACTGCTGCGCAGCCTGGGCGAGCAGACGCTGCATTTCCTGGTTGGACACCTCGACGCCGTTCGCCTGACCGATCTCGGACAGCAGCAGGCCGAGGCGCACGCGACGCTCGGCGATCTTGCGGTAATCGTCGCGCTCGCCTTCCATCTCGGCCATTGCGGCCTCGGGATCGGCTTCGTGCGTGGCTTCGTGCTGGAGCTGCGACCAGATCTGGTTGAACTCGGCTTCCACCATCGACGGCGGAACCTCGAAGTCGTGACCCTCGGCGAGCTGGTCGAGCAGCTTGCGCTTCATGTGCGTGCGCGTGAGACCGTTATGCTCCTGCTCGATCTGACCCTTGAGCAAGCCCGTGAGCTGCTCGAGGCTCTCGAGACCCAGCGACTTCGCGAGATCCTCGTCGATCGCGCTCTCGCCCGCGGTCTTCACCGACTTGACGGTGATGTCGAACGTCGCCGGCTGCCCCGCAAGCGACTTCTCCTGATACTCCTCAGGGAAGGTCACGTTCAGGACCTTGTCGTCGCCGGTCTTCACGCCGACGAGCTGGTCCTCGAAGCCGGGGATCAGGCGACTCGCGCCGAGCTCGACGCCCATGTCGGTGCCCGTGCCGCCGTCGAACGCGACGCCGTCGGCGGTCTTGCCAACGAAATCGACGGTGACGAGGTCACCCATCTTGGCGACATAGTCGTCAGCGGCGTCGTCCCACTTCTTCTGCTGGTCGGCGAACTTCTGGAGCTGCTCGGTGACCGCCTCGTCGGCGACGGGCACGGTCAGGCGCTCGAGCTTGATGCCGTCGATCGCGGGTGCCGGCACCTGCGGCAGGACTTCCATCTCGACCTTGACGACCGCGTCATTGCCGAGGTCATAGCCGTCTTCCAGCTCGACCGAAGGCTGCATCGCGGGACGCAGCTGCCTTTCGGCGACGAGCGTCTGGACGCCCTCCTGGATCGCGGCGTTCACCGCGTCCTGCGTCAGCGCCGGGCCGTGCATCTTGCGGATGAGGTTCGCCGGCACCTTGCCCGGACGGAAGCCCGGCATCTTCATCTGCGGCGCGAGGCGCTTCAGCTCGACATCGACCTTGGCATCGATATCCTTCGCGGTGATGGTGAGGGTGTAGGCGCGCTTGAGGCCCTCGTTCAACGTCTCGACAGTCTGCATGTCCGGCCTTTGTCTAAAAGAGCATTCGGGAAAAATTCGTCTGGGTGTCGCCCCGCCCGAGCGGCGGAGTGGTGCGGGCGAAGGGACTCGAACCCCCACATCTTGCGATGGCAGGACCTAAACCTGCTGCGTCTACCAGTTCCGCCACGCCCGCACAGGACATCGCCGTAGCGGGCGCGTCTATACCAACGTTGTATCCCGGGGCAAGCACGCATGGCAACACGACGGGCAACTACACGTGATCGCACGCGTTGATGCGGAAGAAGGAGAGAGCATCATGGCTACCCAACCCCCCGCAGAATTCCCGACGCCGAGCCAGCCGGCAGAGCCGACGACGCCGCCGCCGGAGTTCAGCCCGCCCGCCCCAGACGTCGATTATCCCGATCCAGGCCCGCCCTCGACCGACCCCGCCCCCATTCAGCCCGAATTCTGAGGGATCATCATGACCGACCCCAAGCCTTCCACGCATGCCGGCACCGATCCGGATACGCGTCCCGAGGATCGTGACACGGATACGCGCAGCGACATCGAACAGGCCGTAGCGTCGCGATCCGACGCGGTCGAACGCGGCGACGGCGGCGCCGAGCCTGAAACCTTTACAGACTCAGGGCTCCCCGACGGCGTCGGCGGCACCGGTGGCGTAACCAAGAACCAGGATGCGGACGCTCAGTAACGACGCCAAAGCGCGTTCAGGATTGCGGCAGATGGTGGCCGGCGCGATACGCGTCGACCGCCATCAGCATGGCGGCAATCTCCGCGGTCGACAGCATCAGGATGCGCTCGCCGCCCGCCTTTGCCGTCACTTTGAATTGCCATGCCGTCATTACGCCGGGCGTATAGCGTTCCGCTTGCTGCCTGAGCACGGACCCCGCGATTCTCAAGCCGATCGTTTCGGATCGGGGACAGATCCATCCGCGACGACACACGGTCCGCAACCGCGCGATCCGGTCGACGCGGGCCGACAGCGGGCCGCCAGTCGCTTCGTAGGTCGCGCTGTCCCAGTGCGCCCAGGTATAGGCGCGATATCGGATCGACACATACACCTGGTAACTGACCTGGCCCGTCGTCTTGTCGATGAACGCCCGCAGGAACACGTCGTCGGGCGCGTGACCACCGAACGACCGGTGTTCGATGAACCCGTCGGTGGTGGTGAGGGTCGCAACCCTGTCGAGTGCATCGTCGGACAACGTCGTCCGCGCCTGAAACGCCGACGGAGTCATCAGGCGGAGCCGATCGAGGTCGTCCCGATCGGCGGTCACGATGGGGAACATTGCAGCATGGCTGGGCGCGACCAGCCCGATCGCGCCTGCCAAGGCTATCGCCGCATAGCTACCGTGCTTCGCCATATCTCGCCCCCCTTCGGTCCGCGCGGCACAGGGCATAGCGCCTGCGACATGCGCGGGCGACGACAACCCGGACCGTTCTCGACCGTCTCGCCGCCGACCGCCTGCACGACGCAAAAACTGGTCAGCCTCGATACAGCCTGACGCCGCTACTATGTTCACGTTTCACTCTATTGCCCAAGGACCCGCCGATCTTCTCCTTTCCTGATTTCGCCCAGCATCAGACGCTCTATGGCGCGATCGCCATCGCGGTCCTCGTGCTGGTCGTCGCACAGCGCATTCCGATCATCCGCACGCTCGTAAATACCGCGATCACGCTTGCCCTCGTCGCGCTGCTATTCGTGGCGATCGGCCAGCGTAGCCAGTTCGATCCCTATCTGGGCAAGATCGCCAAGCTGCTCCGGATCGACGACCAGCAGGTCGTCGGCGGGGAGGTGCGGATTCGCATGTCGCCCGACGGGCATTTCTGGGCGCGGGCGCGGATCGATGGGGTCGAGCGCCGGTTGCTGATCGACAGCGGCGCGACGATCACCGCGCTGTCAACGAAGACCGCGGCGGCGGCGGGGATCGATGCGCGGCCGAGCGTCGTGCCGATCGTCCTGCAGACCGCCAATGGCGCGATCCCCGCGCAATCGGGCAAGATCGGCGAGCTAAAACTGGGCGCGATCGTCGCGCGGGATCTGCAAGTGGTGGTGTCGCCCGCGTTCGGGGATACCAACGTGCTGGGGATGAACTTCCTGTCGCGCCTCGCGTCATGGCGGGTCGAAGAAAATGTGCTGATCCTGGTGCCGCATCATCCGCAGAAGGTGGATGGCGCGTAACGGCGGGCTAGGCACGTTCTCTAGCCCCTACCCTCGCAATTGCCACCACCCCGGCGAAGGCCGGGGAGGCGCAGATAAAAGGGCTGCACCTTGACCGTTCCCCCGCGAACGCGGGGGCCCAGGAATCAAGCAGCGCTACGCTCCGTTACCCTGGACTCCCGCCTTCGCGGGAGAACAAGAATCTGCGGGATAAGGGATAAAGTACGGCCCCCCTTTTAAGGCGCCACCGACTCCCCAAGCGCCGTCTTCAGCACCTCGTTCACCACGGCAGGGTTAGCCTTCCCCCCCATCGCCTTCATCGTCTGACCGACGAAGAACCCGAACAGCTTGTCCTTCCCGCCACGATAATCCGCGACCTTGTCCGCGTTCGCAGCCATCACGTCAGCGATGACCTTCTCGATCGCGCCCGTATCGCTGGTCTGCTTCAACCCGCGATCCTCCACGACCTTCGCCGCGCCGTCGCCGGTCTCGAGCATCACCTCGAACACCTGCTTGGCAAGGCTCCCCGACAGCGTACCGTCGGCGATCAGCCCGAGCAGTTCCGCCGCCTGCGCGGGCGACACCGGCGAATTAGAAATATCCTTGCCCGTCCGGTTAAGCGCGCCGAACAGTTCCGACGTCGTCCAGTTCGCCGCCGCCGCCGGCTTCACGCCCGCATCCAGCAACGCATCGAACCAGCGCGCCGCTTCGACCTCGGCAGTCAGCACGGTCGCCTGATACGCGGTGATTCCAAGCGCCTCGTACCGCGCGCGCTTCGCATCCGGCAGTTCGGGCAGCGACGCGCGGCATTCCTCGAGGAACGCATCGTCGAGCACGAGCGGCAACAGGTCGGGATCGGGGAAGTAGCGGTAATCATGCGCATCTTCCTTCGACCGCATCGAGCGCGTCTCGTTGCGATCGGGATCGTAGAGCCGCGTCTCCTGCTGGATCTTGCCACCCGCCTCGAGCACTTCGACCTGGCGCTTGGCCTCCTGCTCGACCACCGCCATCACGAAGCGCACCGAATTGACGTTCTTGGTTTCGGTCCGCGTGCCGAGTTCGTCGCCCTCTTTGCGCACGCTGACATTGACGTCGGCGCGCATCGAGCCCTCTTCCATGTTGCCGTCGCACGATCCGACATAGCGCAGGATCGATCGCAGCTTCCGCAGGTAAGCCCCTGTTTCGGCAGGCGATGCGAGATCGGGCTTCGACACGATCTCCATCAGCGCCACGCCCGAGCGATTGAGATCGACATAGCTCTGCGTCGGATGCTGGTCGTGCATCAGCTTGCCGGCATCCTGCTCGACATGGATCCGCTCGACGCCGATCCGCTTGCCGGCCGCATCAGGGTTCTTGTCGTCAAGGCTGATGTCGATCGCGCCTTCGCCGACGATCGGATGATAGAGCTGGCTGATCTGATAGCCCTGCGGCAAATCAGCGTAGAAGTAATTCTTCCGGTCGAACCGCGACCATTTGTTGATCTGCGCCTCGATCGCCATGCCGGTGCGGACCGCCTGGCGGATGCATTCGCGGTTCGGCACCGGCAGCATCCCCGGCATCGCCGCATCGACCAGCGAAACCTGCGTGTTCGGCTCCGCGCCAAACGCAGTGGCCGCGCCGGAGAACAGCTTGGCGTTCGACGTCACCTGCGCATGGACTTCGAGGCCGACCACGACCTCCCACTCGCCGGTTTCGCCCTGGATACGATAGTCGCTCATATTACCACCAAGCCTCCGGCCGCGCCGTAAATCCTGCCCGCTGTTCGATCGCGAGGCCTGCGTTGAGCACGCCTTGCTCGTCGAGCGGCTTGCCGATGATCTGCAACCCGAGCGGCAGACCGTGGTGATCGAGGCCACCCGGCACCGACATCGCGGGCAATCCGGCCAGCGAGGACGGCACGGTGAAGACGTCGTTCAGATACATCGCGATCGGATCGGCCGACTTCTCGCCAAGCGCGAACGCCGCCGAGGGTGCGGTCGGAGTGAGCAGGACGTCGCACGTCTCCCACGCCTTCTCGAAGTCACGCGCGATGAGGGTGCGGACCTTCTGCGCCTGCGTGTAGTACGCGTCGTAGAAGCCGGCCGACAGCACATAGGTGCCGATCATGATGCGGCGCTTCACCTCGGGGCCGAAGCCGTCGGCGCGCGTCGCCGCGTACATGTCCTGCAACCCTGCCCCCGCCGGCAGGTCGCGGATGCCGTAGCGCACACCGTCATAGCGCGCGAGGTTCGACGACGCCTCGGCCGGCGCGATGATGTAATAGGCGGGCAGTGCGTATTTGGTGTGCGGAAGCGAGACCTCGACGATCGTCGCGCCGGCATCCTTCAGCCAGTCGATGCCCTGCTGCCAGAGCGCCTCGATCTCCTCGGGCATGCCGTCGACGCGATACTCCTTGGGAATACCGACGCGCAGGCCATTGAGATTGGAGGACAAACCCGCTTCCCATTTCGGCACGTCGAGCTGCAACGAGGTGCCGTCCTTGGCGTCGAACCCGGCCATCGCCTCGAGCAAAATCGCGCAATCCTTCACGTCGCGCGCCATCGGCCCGGCCTGGTCGAGCGACGAGGCGAACGCGATCGTCCCCCAGCGCGAGCAGCGGCCATAGGTCGGCTTGATGCCCGAGATGCCGGTGAAGGCGGCGGGCTGGCGGATCGAGCCGCCGGTGTCGGTGCCGGTCGCACCGGGGCACAGCCGCGCGGCGACCGCCGACGAGGAGCCACCCGACGACCCGCCCGGCGCGAGCGCGGCGTTGCCGCCGTCGTTGCGCTTCCACGGTGAGATCACGTTGCCGAACGCCGACGTTTCGTTCGACGAGCCCATCGCGAACTGGTCCATGTTCAGCTTGCCGAGCATCCCCGCGCCTGCATCCCACAGGTTCTGCGAGACGGTCGACTCATAGGTCGGCGTGAAGCCTTCGAGGATATGGCTCGCCGCGGTCGTCGTGACACCCTTCGTGCAGAACAGATCCTTCATGCCGATCGGCACGCCGGCCAGCGGCTTGAGCGTCTCGCCGGCCGCGCGCGCAGTGTCTGCGGCGGCGGCGGCGGCGATTGCGTGTTCGGGCGTCTCGACCAGAAACGCGTTCAACGCCTTGGCTTGGCTGACTTTTACGATGAACGCGTCGGCGACTTCGCGGGCTTTGAAGGAGCCGTCGCGCACACCGTCGCGAATGCCGGCGACGCCCAGATCAGTAAGGTCGGTCATTATTCGATCACCTTCGGCACGGCGAAGAATCCGTGTTCGGCCACCGGCGCATTGGCCAGCACCTGCTCGCGGATGCCGCCGCCGGTCAGCGGATCGGCGTTGACGACGTCGTCGCGCAACCGCAGCGTGTTGGGGATGACGGCGGTCATCGGCTCGACGCCGGTCGTATCGACCTCGCCCAGCATCTCGATCCAGCCAAGGATGTTTCCGAGTTCCGGCGCCATGCGGGCGGCGTCCTCGTCGGTGATCGCGATGCGCGCAAGGCTCGCGATCCGCTTCACGGTTGCAGTATCTACGGACATGGCGCTCGGCTAGCACCGTGCGGCGCGGGGGCGCAATATGTTTCCCGTCCGAGATGCAATCCTCCCCCGCCAGGGGGAGGTGGCGCGAAGCGACGGAGGGGGAGGAAAGGAAAACGCCCGTTCCGTGTCCTCCCCCTCCGTCTGGCAAGTGCCAACCACCTCCCCCTGGCGGGGGAGGATCGATGGGAGCGGCAACCCCGCCCCCTCCAGTTCCCCCGCGGAGGCGGGGGCCCAGGATTACAGCCAGGATTACAGGCGGTATCGTTCGAGATCCTGGGCCCCCGCCTCCGCGGGGGAACAGCTTCCCTCGACGAACAAGAACGCGCCCGTTGCAACCGTCCCCAGCTTGCGGCACGGGAGCCACACCGCCTGCACGGAAGGTCCCGCTTGGCCCGCAAGTTCCTCTATTTCGTCGCCGCGATGATCGTTCTCGCGATCGCCGCGCTGCTCGCCTACCGCCTGTTCGGGACCGACATGATCCGCATGGCGATGGTTCCGCGCGCCACGTTCGAGGCGCAGCGCGAAGCCCCGCGCAACATCTATGCGCGCAAGATCATGTGGCTCGCGCGCCCCGACGCGCCCGGCAACCCCGCGCTCTGGACGCCCCCCGGCTACACGCCCGGCCAGCGCGGCACCGGCGCGGCGATCTTCTTCATCCACCCGACATCGTACATCAACCGCGACCATTGGAACGCGCCGATCGACGATCCGGAGACCAACGCACGCGCCGAACTCTTCCTCCGCGGCCAGGCGAGCGCGTTCAACGAGGCCGGCGACATCTGGGCGCCGCGCTATCGCCAGGCGACGTTCGGCGCGTTCCTGACCAGCGCCGCCGAGAGCGAACGCGCGCTCGCGCTCGCCTATGGAGACGTATCTGCGGCGTTCGACCGCTTCCTGAAGGAAGTCGGCCCGACCCGCCCGATCATCCTCGCCGGCCACAGCCAGGGCGGCGCGCACCTGACCCGGCTGCTGCGCGACCGGATCGCGACCGACCCGAAACTGCGCGCGCGGATCGTGGCCGCCTATGTCGTCGGCTGGCCCGTCTCGCGCGCGACCGATCTGCCGCGCATGGGCCTGCCCGAGTGCCGCACCGCCGATCAGACCGGCTGCATCCTGTCCTGGGAGAGTTTCGCCGAGCCCGCCGATCCGTCGCTGATCGTCGACGCCTATGACGCGACGATCGGGTTCGACGGCCGGCCCCGCAAGGGCACGCCGATCGTCTGCACCAACCCGCTGACCGGCACCGCCGACGCCGCCGCGCCCGCGACCGCCAACCTCGGCACATTGGTCCCCGCCGCCGATCTCGCGACCGCGACGATGGCGGTCGGCAGCGTGCCCGCGCGCTGCGCCGACCGCGGCTTCCTGCTGATCGGCGACGGACCGAACCTCGGGCCGTACGTGCTGCCGGGCAACAACTACCACGTCTACGACTATAGCCTGTTCTGGGCGAACGTCCGCGCGGACGCCAACCGCCGCCTGAAGGCCTTCGCCCAATGATCACGCTCTCCGCCGCGCAGTTCCGCGACGCGCTCCCCGATGGCGGCCGGCTGATCGGCCTCGACGTCGGCACCAAGACGATCGGCACCGCGCTGTGCGACGCGGGCTGGAGCTTCGCGAGCCCCGCGCTGCTGATCCGCCGCACCAAGTTCCAGAAGGACAAGGCTGCACTCGCCGAGATCATCACCGCGCAGAAGGTCGTCGGCCTCGTCATCGGCCTGCCGATCAACCTCGACGGCAGCGAAAGCCCGCGCTCGCAATCCACGCGCGCGTTCGCGCAGAACCTCAAGGACATGGGGCTGCCGATCCTTCTCCAGGACGAGCGCTGGTCGACCGTCGCGGTGACGCGCACGCTGATCGAACAGGACGCCAGCCGCGCCAAGCGGGCCGAACTCGTCGACAAGATGGCCGCCGCCTACATCCTCCAGGGCGCGATCGACGCACTGGTGACCGCGCAAATCTAGCGCACCACCCGGTAGAGCGTCGACTCGCCGTTGGTCCAGGATACGCGCAAGTCGGAAGCCTTCGCCGCGCCGGGCGGAAAGCCGATCGTCCACACATACGAAAACGCGTCGCGCGGAAAACGGGCGATGGCCGCGTCGAAATCGGATCCGAACGTGCGGCACAGCTTCGGCAACACGATCTGCGAGGGATCAGTAAGGTACGGCGCGGCCTGTACGTAACGGATGTGGAGGAGTTGCTGCCCCTCCAACGCCCATTGTGCATTGGTGAAGACATCGCGGCGGACGATCGCCATGCCCGGCAGCGCATCGCGTCGCAGATCCGACCAACTATTGCCACACGGTCGCTGGACCAGCGACAGGACTGCAGCTCCCTGCGGAATATGCGCGATCGCGGCGAGTTCGCGCTGCTGCTCGCCCGATCGCTCGACGAAACTGACGGTCGTGCCGACCAGCCGTAGCATCAGGAATGCGGTTCCGGCGATCGCCAGCGCTCTCGCGAATCGCAAGTCGCCGGTTGGCGGCAGGATGGCGAGAACCGCCAGCATCGCGACCGCGGGGGCCATCCGCATATCGACATAGGCGCCGCCCATCATCAGTCGCGGCAGTATCGCGAACGCCGCAAGGCATGCGAGCGCCGGCCAACCGAGTACCGCGGAAAAACCCAGTTTCCGGCTACGTGCCGCAAGGTACAACACCGCGACCAACAGCATGGCCGAGGCGACGTCGAACAGCCGCCAGCGATCTCGCAGGATCGAGATCGCCCAGCGCAGCTTGGCCGTTCCGTCGAACCAGTCGGCCGCACCCAGCCCGGCCGCCCCGCCCCCGGCAGGTGCCTGCAATGCCGAGACGATCATGACGATCAATGGCAACGCCAGCGGCAGGCAGCGAACCGCCACCGTCACCAACGCGGCAAGCCAGCGCCGCCCGTCGCGCCGTAGCTGCGCCAGTTCCGCCGCTGCTGCCATCAGTCCGAGCATGCCCCAGCCGAAGCTGTGCGCGATCCACACCACGAAGGCGATCGGCATGAACAGGACCGCCCTCGGCAGCAACCGATCCTGTCGCCCGAGGCGTATCCACAGTGCGAACGCACAGAACGCCAACGCCTGCGACAGCGCGAAATTCACGAAGCCGAACTGGAACGGCCATGCGTAGGCGAGCGGGAGCGCGAAGATCGCGGTCGGTGGTATCCGACCGTGCACTTCGCGCGCCGTCCACAGCAGTCCAGCGACGGTCAACATCGGGATGGCGATCACCGCAAGCTTGGTCGCCGGTTCGAGGCCGAGCCATCGCGCCAGCGCCGGGACCAGCAGATCCATGCCGAGATTGGGCACGAGCGCCCAGTGATAGGTGTAATAATGCTGGAGATCGGGGGACGTCGGCAACGCCGTGGCGATGTGCCAGCGGCCCATATGCCCCGGCAGGTCGCTAAGGGGTGGTAGCGCAGGCCACAGCAGCGGAGCGGCAGCGGAAAGGATTATCACCAGGGCAAACCACGGCGTTTCCCACCATCGGCGCTCTACCGTTTTCGCTCCCGCCTCGTACATCGTTCCCCCTGTCCGCCGACGGCATCGCATGGCCGCGCTAAATTCGGGTTAACCATGCGGTTCGGCGCGAAGGATGGCGGGACGCTTGCCCCCTGCCCTCGCGGCCACTATCCCGCGGCTTTAATGCGAACCTCAGATCACCGCCCCGCCACCCTTATCGAAGGCGGCGCCGTCTTCCCGCACCGGCATCTCACCGGCATCGACGGGCTCCAGCCGCACGAGATCGCGTTCCTGCTCGACGAAGCGGAAACGTGGGTCGGCGCAAACCGCACGCACGCCACGCCCGACAAGCGGCTTGCCGGCCTCACGCAGATCAATGCGTTCTTCGAGAACAGCACGCGCACATTGCTGTCGTTCGAGATCGCGGGCAAACGGCTGGGCGCCGACGTCGTCAACATGCACGCCGCGCAGTCGAGCGTGAAGAAGGGCGAGACGCTGATCGACACCGCCATGACGCTCAACGCGATGCGTGCGGATGTGATCGTGATCCGGCACATGTCGTCGGGCGCGGTGCGGTTGATCGCAGACAAGGTCGATTGCCCGGTGCTGAATGCTGGCGACGGGCGGCACGAGCATCCGACGCAGGCGCTGCTCGATGCGCTGACCATCCGGCGGCGGAAGGGCTCGATCGCGGGGCAGCGCGTCGTGATCTGCGGCGACCTGCTCCACAGCCGGGTCGCGCGATCCAACATCCTGGCGCTGACGGCGCTCGCCGCCGAGGTGCGCGTCTGCGCGCCCTCCACGCTGATGCCGCCGATGATCGAGCGGATGGGCGTGCGCGCGTTCACCGATTTCGACGCGGCGCTGGAGGGTGCGGACGTGGTGATGATGCTGCGGTTGCAGAACGAGCGGATGGATGGGGCGTACGTGCCCTCCACACGCGAGTATCGGCTTCGCTACGGACTGACGCTCGACCGGTTGGCGAAGGCAGCGCCCGACGCGCTGGTGATGCACCCCGGCCCGATGAACCGCGGCGTCGAGATCGACTCCGCCGTCGCCGATCACGCGCGGTCGGCGATCACCGAGCAGGTCGAGATGGGCGTGGCCGTCCGCATGGCGTGCCTCGACGTATTGACCCGCAGAGCGCGCGGCGTGGAGGGCTGGGCATGATCCTCGCACTCACCAACGCGACGCTCGCCTGCCCGGTCGGCGGCCTGTCGAAGGGCAATGTGCTGGTTCGCGACGGCGTGATCGTCGCGACCGGGATCGTCGATATTCCGGCCGATGCCGACATCGTCGACTGCGCAGGCAAGACCGTGGCACCGGGGATCGTCGATCTCGGCGTGGCGAAGGTCGACCGCGCCGCCTTCCGCGCTGGCGGGATCGTCCGGATCGGTCTCATGCCCGACCAGTCGCCGGTGCTCGACGACCCCGGGATCGTCCAGCGCGCCGCGTTGATCGGCAAGCCCGACCTCTGGATCCACCCGATCGCCGCCGCCACGCGCGGACTCGAAGGCCATGATCTCGCCGAGATGGCGATCTGCGTTTCGGCAGGTGCCAAGGCCGTCGGGACCGGCAAGCACTGGATCGCCGACAGCGGCGTGATGCGGCGCGTGCTGGCCTATGCGCGCGATCTCGACGTGACGGTGATCGCGCATGCCGAGGACGGCGGACTGACGGCTGGCGCGGTCGCGACCGAGGGTGAGACGGCGACGCGGCTCGGGTTGCCCGCCGCGCCTGCGGTTGCGGAAGCACTGGCGATCGCGCGCGACCTGATGCTCGCCGAGGATACCGGCGCGCGCATCCACATCCGCCAGGTGACGACGGCAGCGGGGTTCGACCTCATCCGCGCCGCGAAACGTCGCGGTGTACCCGTAACATGCGGCATCACGCCCGCGCATCTGCACCTGTCGGAAATCGCGGTCAGTGATTTCCGGTCGTTCGCCTTGCTGTCACCGCCACTGCGGGCCGAAAGCGATCGCCGTGCAGCACTCGAGGCGATCGCCGACGGTACGATCGACGTGTTGTGTTCGGGTCACGAGCCGCGCGGACCGGAGGAGAAGCGGTTGCCGTTCACCGATTCGAGCAGCGGCATGGCGGGGGCGGAGACGTTGTTGCCGCTGTCGTTGATGCTGGTGCGCGACGCGTTGCTCACGCTGGAGCGGCTGTTCGCGCTGTTGGCGCGTAACCCGGCGCGCGTGCTGGGCTTGGATACGGGGACGCTGGAGGTGGGCAAGCCTGCCGACCTGATGCTGTTCGACCAGCAGGCGCCGTGGCAGATCGTCGGGGAAGCGTTCCTGGCCGCGGCCGGGAATACCCCGTTCGACGGGCTGCCCGTGCAGGGCCGCGTGCTGCGCGTGTGGAAGGGTGGCCGCGAAGTTCGGTGAAGGCCGCACCACCCCGGCCTGCACCGGGGTGGCGTCTATCGAAGCGGTGAAACGAACACCGCCAGCCCTCCCCTACCGCGATGCCAACTGCATCCCAGGCTTGCGCACCCATTGCGCCATCGCATCGCCCGCATTCATCCGGACGAAGCAGGCGCCCCCCTGGGCGCGGTATTGGCGGCACATCGCATTCGCCGCCGAGCGACTGAACCCGCCGACCGAGAGGCGATAGAAATCCTCGCCCTTCGCCTTGAACGTCATGCCGTTCGGCGCATGGCCGGCGAGCATCGCGAACCGGCGCGAGGCGCGGCTCCAGGCGTCCTTCGCCACGCTCGCGCTGTCGAACGCGCCGAGCTGGACGTACCAAATGCCCGTCGCCCTTGCCTTCACCTCATAGGCCGCGGTCGCCATGCCGCGTCCTGACGACGCGGGACCGGCCGCGACCTTGACGGGCCCGACCGCGGGACGGATCATCATCGCGGGCAACGCCTGGACGACTTCCTGCCGTTGGCCGAACGACACTTTCGAGACGCCGGCGACGGGCGCGGATGCGATCTCCACTGGAGCAGCGTTCGCCGGTGCGAAGACCGTATCCGCCACCGCCAAGGCTTGCTGCGGCGAACCCGGCGTCATCGGCGTGGCAGCATTCAGTGCCAGCGCCGCGGGTTGCCCCGCATCCGCCACGGCCCGAACGCCGAGCAGGCTCGCGACCTGATCCGACGCCGTCGCCGGCTGTGCGAACGTCGCCCATTGCTCGAGGCGCGTATCGACGTCGGCCGGCGCCATGTCCGCCGCCGCGACCACGCGTGCCTCCTGCCACCGACCCGCGAGCGCGAAGCTCAGTGCTAGATTCTGCCGAACCTTGGCGCTCGTCTCGGGCGACCGCGCGACCTCGGTCAGCAGCGCGATCCCGCCCGCGGTATCGCCTGCCAGCGACAGCGCCAGGCCGCGATCCTGTGCCGGGATAATCGCAGCGTTAGCCTCCAGCGTACGCCGCGCCGCCTGCCAGTCGCCGGTCGCGACCTGCGCAAGCGCGAGGTTCAGCGCGGCCTTGCCGTTGGTCGGCGACAGGTGCAGCGTATCGGCGAACGCATGCGCGGCCGAGGCGAATCGCCCGCCCTGCAAATAGCTCTGGCCAAGCAGCATGCGATAGTCGGCTCGCTGTGAAACCAATGCCACCGCACGCTCTGCATAGCCGATCGCGACGGTGCCTTCGCGCCGGGCGAGCGCAGCCTGCGCCCTGCCCGCATCCGCGGCCGCATCCTTGGCCGCCAGCGCCCCGCTGCGATCGCTGGCCGAGGCGACGCTGCCACCGTTGGCCGCACAGCCGACCATCGTACCGCCGAGCAGGAGCGCGGAGATGCCGCCCACGAGAAGCGCGCGCGTGGTCATCGGGGTGATCCCTGTTTCAATGCAGACGCTCGAACGCACATAATCCCGACTCCCGGTGTTCGCGAACGAAGTGCCATGTCGGATTGAAGAAGCGGTTAACGCGACTTCATAACGACTTAGCATTGGACGAGCGTGGACCGAACGAACGGTCATCCTTTGCCTTGCGCCGCGAACGGCGGCATGGTGGCGACGAGACGACATGGGGTACGGCGATGACGGTTGGGCGTAAGCTTCTGGTGGGTGCGATCGCGGCGGGCGGGATGCTGGTTGCCGCGCCAGCGTTCGCCGATGTGAAGGCCGGCGTGGATGCCTGGGCAAAGGGCGAATATCCGCGCGCGGTCACCGAATGGCGGCCTCTCGCGGTGGCAGGGGATGCCGATGCGCAGTTCAACCTTGCGCAGGCGTACAAGCTGGGGCGCGGCGTACCGCTCGACACCGCGCTCGCCGAAAGCTGGTTTCGCAAGGCGGCGTTGCAGGGGCATCTTCAAGCCGCGGACAATTACGGACTGGCGCTGTTCCAGTCGGGCAAGAAGTCGGACGCACTGCCCTGGCTGCAAAAGTCGGTCGCGCGCGGTGAACCGCGGGCGCAGCTGGTGCTGGGAACGATGTTGTTCAACGGCGACGGCGTGCCGCGTGACTTTCCGCGCGCCTATGCCTTGATGTCCCGCGCATCGGCGTCCGGGTTGCAATCCGCATCGCAGACGCTGGCGCAGATGGATCAGTATATCTCCCCGACGGACCGCGAAAAGGGCACCGCGCTGGCCCAGCAATATGCGTTGCAGTCGACGCCGGATGCCCCACCGCGCTCCTCGTCGGGGCCGCGCTTCTCCGACCAGGCCACGGCGTCTCCTGTGCGTACCGTGGACAGGCCGCGTCCGGCGAACCTACCGCCGAGTTCGCTACCCGCGCGTATCCCGGGACCGACGCGAGAGCCGGTGCCGAAGCAGGCGCAGTCGAAGCCGGCTCCCGTCAAGGCTGCGCCGGCCAGATCGGTCGCGGCAAAACCCGCGCCCGCGCGCGCCACGGGCAATTGGCGCATCCAGCTCGGGGCGTTCCGCGATCAAGGCAATGCCGAGACATTGTGGAACAGGGTCCGCGGCAAGCTGCGCGGCGCGCAACCTTATTATGCGAAGGTCGGCGCAGTAACGCGCCTCCAGGCGGGTGGCTTCGCCTCGAAGGCCGACGCAAACCGTGCCTGTTCGACGGCAGGCGTGCCGTGCGTCATCGTCGCGCCGTGACCTGAATTCCAGAAAGGATTCGTGATGCTGTTCCTGACCCTGGCCCTGCTGTCGACCGCGCCGACCTGCACCGACGTCCAGCAGCAATGCCGCGCATGTCCGACCAAAGGCAGCGTGCAGGGATGCTCAAGCGTTGGCATCGCCTGCCAGCCCCATCGTCGGATTTGCGAACCTGCGTCCCCAGCCAAGGGATCGGCGCGGCCGGACACCCGCAGCGTGGACAAGAAACCCCGCTAGCATCCGGGCTGCCGGGCCTCTGCACGCTATCCGGTGCGACGATTTTTCCGGCGCATCGTCAGCCACGAACGGGCTTCTGGCGCTGCGAACGGGATCGAACCGGCCGACTGGTCGTTTCGTTTCGACATCGACCGGGAGCTAGATGCATGATTTCGAAGACCTTGGCGCTGGCACTTGCCGGCGCAACGCTGTTGGCCGCGTGTTCTGGCAAACAGCCTGCGACGACCAATACCGACTCATTGGCGGATAACGGTGTCTCGCTGCGCAACCTCGCCGAGACCGACGTTGCCGTGCCCAAGCCGGAGCAACTGACGGTAAAGGGCCGGCTCATCCCGACCCCCTCGGACCCGACTTCGCGCCACTTCCTCCTGCGCGAGCGCAAAGCGGCAAGCGGCACGATCATCGCGATCCTACGCCAGGAGCATGACGGCAAGGTTGCCTATGCGCGCACCGAAACCGATTGCGCCAACCGCCTGTTCCACGTCCTCGGCGTCGGCCCGAACCGCGCGCTGGTAGAAACCAACACCGCACATGACGGCCCGCTGCGCCCGATCAAGGGCCTGCCGCTGCGCGAGGAACTCGCGACGTACGTCTGCGAAGCAAGCGGTACGCCGCTAACCAAGGGTTGAGGCCATCTAATCGGCGTTCCTGAACTAACGCCGATTCCCAGCATTGACGCATCATTCTATCGTCATCTTGGGCTCGATCCAGGATCCAGAGCCACGCAGCATGGCGTCCGTGGCTCTGGAACCTGACTTTCGTAAGGATGACCGGCTTTAGTCCAAGACCCAGTGGCGCTTGGCGATACCTTGCGCATAGAGCAGCGCCGTCAAGTCGCCATGATCCACCCGCGCCGCCGCCGCCGCCGCCACGATCGGCTTCGCGTGATACGCCACCCCCAACCCCGCAGCCTCGATCATCGCCAGATCGTTCGCGCCATCACCCACCGCGAGCGACTCCTCCACCGCGATCCCCCGCTCTGCGATCGCCGCGTTGAGTGTCGTCAGCTTCGTGGCGGACCCGACGACCGGCTTCGTCACCGTCCCCGTCAGCACGCCACCCGCAACTTCGAGCACGTTCGCGATCGCGCGATCGAAGCCGATCGCCTTGGCCACCGGCTCCGCGAACCGCGTGAAGCCGCCCGACACCAGCACCGCCAGCGCCCCGCGCGACCGGATCGTCCGCACCAGCGGCTTGGCGCCCGGCATGATCGTCACGCGCTCGGCGAGACAACGTTCGATATCGCTTTCCGCCAGCCCCTTGAGCAGCGCCACGCGCGCATCGAGCGCCGCCTCGAAATCGAGTTCACCGCCCATCGCGCGTTCGGTGATCTCCGCGATTTGCGGCTTGATGCCCGCATAATCCGCGAGTTCGTCGATGCATTCGACGGTGATCATCGTCGAATCCATGTCCGCGACCAGCAGCGTCTTGGTCCGCGTGAGGCTCGATTGCACGACCACGTCGGTGCCGGCGAACGCGCCCTCTAAAGCAGCCCGCGCCGCATCGGGCGCCATCCCGAAGATCAGGTCCGCCGCCTCGCTCTCGTCGATCCAGCCGCTGATGCCCGGCGCGCAGCCCGCATCGCGCAACCGATCCATCGCGGTCGAAATATCGCCCGCGGTCAGCGTGCCCGAGGCTATAAGCGTTGCCGTGAACATATCGTATCTCCCGAAGGTCGCGCTCATCGCAGGGCCGACCGCGAGCGGCAAGTCCGCGCTCGCGCTTGCCATCGCCGCGCGCCACGACGGCGTCGTCATCAACGCCGATTCCGCGCAGGTCTACGCCGATCTCCGCATCCTCACCGCGCGCCCCTCGGCCGAAGAGGAGGCGAGCGCCCCGCACCGCCTGTTCGGCCATGTCGACGCCGCCGACGCGACCTATTCCGCCGCGCGCTGGGCTGCCGAGGCGACACACGCGATCGACGCCACGGTTGCCGAGGGCAGACTGCCGATCCTGGTCGGCGGCACCGGCCTCTATGTCCGCACGTTGCTCGACGGCATCGCCCCCGTCCCCGCGATCGCCCCGGACCTTCGCGAGCAGATCCGCGCGCTTCCCGTCGCCGAGGCGCATGCAGCCCTAGCGCTGCTCGATCCGCCCGCCGCCGCGCGGCTCAACGCGGCCGACACGACGCGCGTCGCGCGCGCGCTCGAGGTCGTCCGCGGCACTGGTCGCACGCTCGCCGACTGGCAGACCGAACGGGGGGGCGGGATCGGCAACCGCCTCGACGTCCGCGCACTGATCCTCATCCCCGACCGCGACTGGCTGAACGCCCGCATCGGCCAGCGCTTCGCCGAGATGGCCGAGACCAGCCGAGCCGAAGTCACCGCGCTTCTAGCCCGCACCGACATCCCGCAGGACGCGCCGATCCGCCGCGCGATCGGCGTCCCCGAGATCGCCGCGCTGGTCCGCGGCGAAACCTCCATGACCGACGCGATCGCGGCCGGATCGCTCGCCACGCGACGCTACGCCAAGCGCCAATATACATGGCTCCGACACCAGCCCCCGGCCGCCTGGACCCGCACGGACGCGCTCAATTTTCCAACGCGCTTGCAGCAATTTGAAACTATATTGCTCAAATGATGTTTGACACGCATCTTTTATATCGGTAGCCGGCCCCTCCACGAGGCGCTAAAGGCTGCCCGTTCGCAAAGGAATAGACGTGATGACCGAGAAGAGTGGAGCCGATATCCTGATCGAGGCGCTGTGCGATCTCGGCGTGGAGGTCGTGTTCGGCTATCCGGGTGGCGCCGTGCTGCCGATCTACGACGCGCTGTTTCGCCACAATGCGGACGGCGGCCGGATCAAGCACATACTGGTGCGCCACGAACAGGCGGCGACGCACGCGGCGGAGGGCTATGCCCGCTCGACCGGCAAGCCCGGCGTGGTGCTCGTGACATCGGGGCCCGGCGCGACCAACGCGGTCACCGGGATCACCGATGCGCTGATGGACTCGATCCCGATGGTCGTGATCACCGGCCAGGTGCCGACCGCGCTGATCGGTACCGACGCGTTCCAGGAAGCCGATACCGTTGGCATCACGCGCCATTGCTCGAAGCACAACTACCTCGTGAAGGATCCCGCCAAGCTCGGCGGTGTGATCCACGAGGCGTTCCACATCGCCACCTCGGGGCGTCCGGGGCCGGTGGTCGTCGACATTCCCAAGGACGTGCAGGTCGCCACCGCGCGCTACACCAAGCCGGGTCCGATCCAGCACAAGACCTATCGCCCGCAGGTGAAGGCCGACCAGTCGCAGATCGAGCAGCTCGTCGACATGCTCGCCGCGGCCGAACGTCCGATCCTGTATACCGGCGGCGGCATCATCAATTCGGGCCCGGCCGCGAGCCAGTTGCTGTGCGAACTCGTCCGCATCACCGGCGCGCCGGTGACGTCGACGCTGATGGGCCTCGGCGCCTATCCCGCGTCGGGTCCGCAATGGCTCGGCATGCTCGGGATGCACGGCACGTACGAGGCCAACATGGCGATGAACCAGGCCGACCTCGTCGTCGCGCTCGGCTCGCGCTTCGACGACCGCGTGACGGGGCGGCTGGATGCGTTCAGCCCGAACTCGCGGAAGGTCCATATCGACATCGATCGCTCGTCGGTGAACAAGACCGTGCGCGTCGACCTCGGGATCATCGCGGACGTCGGCCATGCGCTCGAGGACATGATCCGGATCTGGAAGAGCCGCCAGCATCCCAAGCCCGACACGACCGAGTGGCAGGGCCGGATCGCCGAGTGGCGCGCGAAGAAGTGTCTCGACTTCCCCGAGACCGACCCGAACGCGATCATGCCGCAGCGCGCGATCCGGGCGCTGTTCGACGCGACGCACGCCCAGTCGCCGATCATCACGACCGAGGTCGGCCAGCACCAGATGTGGGCCGCGCAGCATTTCGGCTTCGAGAAGCCGAACAAGTGGCTGACCAGCGGCGGTCTGGGCACGATGGGGTACGGCCTGCCCGCCGCGATCGGCGCGCAGCTCGGCAACCCGAACGCGCTGGTGATCGACATCGCCGGCGAGGCGTCGATCCAGATGAACATCCAGGAGCTGGCAACCGCGTCGCAATACCGGTTGCCGGTGAAGATCTTCATCCTCAACAACCAGTATATGGGCATGGTCCGCCAGTGGCAGGAGCTCACCTATGAGAGCCGCTATGCCGAGAGCTATTCGGATTCGCTGCCCGATTTCGTGAAGCTGGGCGAGGCTTACGGCTGGAAGGGCATCCTGATCGAGACGCGCGACCAGCTCGACAGCGGGATCGCGGATATGCTCGCCCATGACGGGCCGGTGATCGTCGACTGCCGCGTGTCGCAGCTGACCAACTGCTTCCCGATGATCCCGAGCGGCGCGGCGCATACCGACATGATCCTGCAGGCGAACGAAGTGTCCGGCACGATGGACGACGAAGCGAAGGCGCTGGTTTGATGCATATTTCCCAGGAAAAGGCCGAGCGGCATACGCTCGCCGTGATCGTCGACAACGAGCCGGGCATCCTCGCCCGGATCGCCGGCCTGTTCACCGCGCGCGGCTATAATATCGAGAGCCTGACCGTGTCGGAGATCACCGCCGACAAGGCGGTCAGCCGCATCACGATCGTCACCAGTGCATCGCCCGCGACGATGGAGCAGATCCTAGCGCAGCTCGACCGGCTCGTCCCCGTCCACAAGGTCACCGACCTGACCGCACAGGGCGCGCACGTCGAACGCGAGCTGGCGCTGGTCAAGGTGCGCGGCACCGGCGACCACCGCATCGAGGCGCTGCGGCTCGCTGACGTCTACCGCGCGCGCGTGGTCGATGCGACGACGTCGAGCTTCGTGTTCGAGGTCACCGGCGGGATCGACAAGATCGACAAGTTCGTCGAACTCATGGGCGAAGTCGGTCTGATCGAAGTCGCCCGAACTGGCATCGTCGCGATCGCCCGCGGCAAAGAGCCGGCGTAACACCCTCTCCAAAGTTTTGTTCTCCCGCGAAGGCGGGAGCCCAGCCTGGACCTCCGCCTTCGCGGAGGGACACTCCCTATTGAAAGGACTCCTCCAATGCGTGTCTATTACGATCGCGACGCCGACCTGAACCTGATCTCGACCAAGAAGATCGCGATCGTCGGTTACGGCTCGCAGGGCCATGCGCATGCGCAGAACCTCCGCGATTCGGGCGTCAAGGACGTCGCGATCGCACTGCGCGAGGGCTCGGCCACCGCCAAGAAGGCGATCGAGGCGGGCTTTGCGGTCAAGTCGAACGCTGAAGCTGCCGCCTGGGCCGACATCGTCATGATCCTCGCGCCCGACGAGCATCAGGCGGCGATCTACGCGACCGACCTGCACGACAACCTCAAGCAGGGTGCGACGATCGCGTTCGCACACGGCCTGAACGTGCATTTCGGCCTGATCGAGCCACGCGCCGATCTCGACGTCATCATGATCGCGCCCAAGGGCCCCGGCCACACCGTGCGCAGCGAATATGTCCGCGGCGGCGGCGTGCCCTGCCTGATCGCGATCGACCAGGACAAATCAGGCAACGCGCACGACATCGCGCTGGCGTACGCTTCGGGCGTCGGCGGTGGTCGTTCGGGCATCATCGAGACCAACTTCCGCGAGGAATGCGAGACCGACCTGTTTGGCGAGCAGGCCGTGCTCTGCGGCGGCATCACCCACCTGATCCAGGCCGGGTTCGAGACGCTGACCGAAGCCGGCTACGCGCCCGAGATGGCCTATTTCGAGTGCCTGCACGAGACCAAGCTGATCGTCGACCTGCTGTATGAGGGCGGCATCGCCAACATGCGCTACTCGATCTCGAACACCGCCGAATATGGCGACATCACCACGGGTCCGCGGATCATCACGTCGGAGACGAAGGCCGAGATGAAGCGCGTGCTGGCGGATATCCAGTCGGGCCGCTTCGTCAAGAACTTCATCCTCGACAACCGCGCCGGCCAACCCGAGCTGAAGGCCGCGCGCAAACAGGCGCTGGCGCATCCGATCGAGAAGATCGGCAGCGAACTGCGCGGCATGATGCCGTGGATCGGGAAGAATGCGCTGGTCGATAAAGCCAAGAACTGACTTCGTCAGTCTTGGCTTTATCGACCGGCCGGCACGACGGAGCCCGCCCATAGGGCGCGGCTTCGCCGTGGCCGACGGGCGGGCGTGGGGAATATGCTTCGGTTTGCCCCACACCCTTCACTCCACCCCGGCGAAGGCCGAGGTCCAATTGAAAAGGTCGTAGTAAAGGAGGACAATCCTCCGTTACCGCCGCCCCTCAATTGGGCCCCGGCCTTCGCCGGGGTGGTGGCGTTTTGGGGGTAAGCGCTCCTATCAACAGCCACTCCTCCTACACCACTCCCGTTCCCTGCTACCCTCGCTCTCGCTCTCGCTAATCTCGCTCCCGCTACCCTCTTCCCCCAGCCACTCTAGTTCCCCCGCGAAGGCGAGGGCCCAAAATTCCGGGCGGTGATCGTGGTTTAGCCGGGCCCCCGCGTCCGCGGGGAACAACAGCGAGCGTGGCTTCCCCCAAAAGCTCCCCACCGACCCAAATCCGAAACACAGCGTTGGCATAACGCCGTTTGACGCAACGCAGCCGCTCGGCCAGCATCGCGCATCAAACAGGAGACTCCCATGCGCCTAGTCCTAGCCACGATTCTCGCCCTCACCGCAGCGCCCGTATTGGCGCAGACCGCCGCCGTCCCCGGCGCCCCCGTCAAGGCCCGCGTTGCCGACGGCACCTATGCCGTCGACCCCAACCACACGCAGGTGACGTGGCAGGTCAACCACATGGGCTTCTCGATGCTCGAAGGGCAGCTCGGCGCGTCTGGCGGCAGCATCATGATCGACCCGGCCAAGCCGAATGCGACCAAGGTCGAAGTCTCGTTCGCGATCGACCAGCTTTCGGTCACCTCGGCACCATTCGCGGGCCATCTGAAGTCGAAGGACTTCTTCGACGCCGCGACCTACCCGACCGCCAAGTTCGTCTCGACCAAGGTCGTTGCGACAGGCGACAAGGCGACGATCACGGGTAACCTCACGCTCAAGGGCGTCACCAAGCCGGTCGTGCTGCAGGCGACGTTCGTCGGGGCGGGCGACAACCCGATGAACAAGAAGCTGAACTTCGGCTTCCGTGCGACGACCTCGATCAAGCGCAGCGATTTCAACATCGGCGCTTATGCCCCCGTAGTGTCCGACAAAGTCGACCTGACGATCAACGCGGCCTTCGCTGCGCAATAATACCTATGCGTACCCTATCGCGCTGGACATTGAGCGTGTCCGCGCGATAGGAAAGACGCAATGACTCACGGTCGCCTCCTGCTGCTTCGACTTACGCGCCCTTAGGCGCGCCGATCGTTTGCGTGGTGGCCAGCCCCCGCGCCTCGCGCCTAAGGGCTGACCCGAACGCTCCCGATCACGAGAGACACGAGCCATGCTGCGCGACCCATCGACCAAGTACCGACCCTTCCCGCAAATCGACCTGCCCGATCGCCAATGGCCGTCGAAGACGATCGTCAAGCCGCCGCGTTGGCTGTCGACCGATCTTCGCGACGGCAACCAGGCGCTGATCGATCCGATGGATGCCGAAAAGAAGACTCGTTTCTTCGACCTGCTCTGCAAGGTCGGGCTCAAGGAAATCGAAGTCGGCTTCCCAAGCGCCGGCGCGACCGAATTCGATTTCATCTCCGGCCTGGTAAAGACCGGCCGGATCCCCGACGACGTATCGATCCAGGTGCTGACACAGTCGCGCCGCGACCTGATTGAGACGAGCTTCGCCAGCCTCGTCGGCGCGAAGACCGCGATCGTCCACCTCTACAACGCGGTCAGCCCGGCGTGGCGCAAGATCGTGTTCGGGATGGACCGCGCGCAGGTGAAGCAGATCGCGATCGACGGCGCCAAGGTGCTGCGCGACGAAGCGGCCAAGCAGCCGAACGTCCGCTGGCAGTTCGAATACAGCCCCGAGACCTTCTCGACCGCCGAACTCGATTTTAGCCTCGAGGTCTGCGAGGCGGTGATGGACGTCCTGATGCCGACGCCCGACACCCCGATCATCTTCAACCTGCCCGCCACCGTCGAGTGCGCGACGCCGAACATCTATGCCGACCAGATCGAATGGTTCGGCCGCCACATCCGCAATCGTGACGCGGTCGCGATCAGCCTGCACACGCATAACGATCGCGGCACCGGCGTCGCCGCCGCCGAACTCGGCATGATGGCGGGCGCGGACCGGGTCGAGGGCTGTCTGCTCGGCAATGGCGAGCGCACCGGCAACTGCGATCTCGTGACCGTCGCGCTCAACATGTACACGCAGGGCGTCGACCCGAAGCTCGACCTGTCGGACATCGACGGCGTCGTGAACACGGTAAACTATTGCACCAACATCCCCGTCCATCCGCGCACGCCCTACGCCGGCGACCTCGTCTTCACCGCGTTCTCGGGCAGTCACCAGGACGCGATCAAGAAGGGCTTCGCGGCGCAGGAGGCGAAGAACGACACGCTGTGGGAGGTCCCCTATCTCCCGATCGACCCCGCCGATCTCGGCCGCAGCTACGAAGCGGTGATCCGCGTCAACTCGCAGTCGGGCAAGGGCGGCGTCGCCTGGGTGATCGAGCAGGACAAGGGGCTCAAGCTCCCCAAGCGCCTCCAGGCCGATTTCAGCCGTCACGTCCAGGCCTATGCCGACGAGACCAGCCGGGAACTGAACGCGGCGGATATCTGGAGCCTGTTCGAGCGGACCTACATGCCGCAGGCGGACGATCGCGTCGAATTGCGCGACTATGAGGAAAGCGGCACCGCCGGACAGCGTGTCTTCATAGGTCGCGTCGCGATCGACGGCGAAGAGCGCTCCATCTCGGGCCGCGGCAACGGTCTGATCTCTGGCGTGATCGCAGCGATCGCGGAGTCGACCGGCCCGACGCTCGACGTCGTGGACTATAACGAGCACGCGATCGGCCACGGCGCGGACGCGCAGGCCGCAGCCTATGTCGAATGCCGGACCGGAGCTGGCAAGACGGTCTTCGGCGTCGGCATGGACACCGACATCGCGACCGCCTCGGTCCGCGCCGTCCTCAGCGCCGCCAACCGCGCCTGACACCGAAACGAGCGGCCACCGGTCAAGCCGGTGGCCGTTCTCTCAGGCGAGCTTAGCCAGCAGCGTCTTTGCCGCTTCTTCCGACGAAGCGGGGTTTTGCCCGGTGATCAGCAAGCCGTCCTCGACGACGTGCACGCCCCAGTCCGCCGTCTTCGAATAACGGCCACCCTGCTGCGCGAGCATGTCCTCGACGAGGAACGGCACGATATCGCTGAGCCCGACGGCCGCCTCTTCGGTATTGGTGAAGCCCGTGACCGTCTTCCCCTTCACCAGCGGCGAGCCATCGGCCGCCTTTACGTCGCGGAGCACGCCGGGCGCATGACAGACCAGCGCGACGGGCTTTCCCGCGCTGATGGTCGACTCGATCAGCGCGATCGATGCCTTGTCGTTGGCTAGGTCCCAGAGCGGGCCGTGTCCGCCTGGATAGAACACCGCGTCGAAGTCGGCGATCTGCATCTCGGAAAGTTTCCGCGTGTCGGCGAGTGCCGCGCTGGCCTCCGTATCCCCTTCGAACCGGCGCGTAGCATCGGTCTGCGCGTCGGGCTTCGCGCTGCTCGGATCGAGCGGTGGCTGGCCACCGGCGGGCGAGGCGAGCGTGATGGTCGCGCCGGCATCCTTGAACACGTAATAGGGCGCGGCAAGCTCCTCGAGCCAGAAGCCGGTCTTGCGGCCGGTATCGCCGAGATCGGCATGCGAGGTTAGGACGACGAGAATGTTCACCATAAGTCTCCGGATGGGGGGGGATATGGGGAGGGAACGAACCGGCTCCAGGATCGGCGCCGCTCACGGGAACCAAATGCGCCCGGCCGTGGGACTATCGCCCCGACTAGACGAGGCGTTGCCGCACGATCCGACACCCGATCGCGGCATCCGGATAGATATCGGTCTTCATCGTCTCGATCTCGACCCGTCTCACCCGTTCGTCACCCAGGCAAAGCGCGGCGATCGCCTCGCACAGCGTCTCTTGCAACGCGAACGGACGCTCCGCTGCCATCGCCAGGATCCCCGCGCGGACGAAATCATAATCGAGCACTTCCCCGATCGCGTCCTCGCCGAGCGGCCCGGGATACACCACGGTCATCTCGACCGAGACGACCACGCGCTGCGGCGCCACCTCATGCGGGTGAATCCCGAGCCGCATCATCACCTCGAGCCCGTCGAGGATCGTCGTGAACTCAGCCATGTCGCCCCTCGAACATAACGTCGCCATCGCGCGTCAAAAACCGCTGCCCGCAATCGACGAACAGATTTTGCCCCGTCACCCCCTGCGCGGTCAGCAACCACGCGACCGCGTCCGCGACCGCCTCCGCACCGACCGGTCGCTTGAGGAGATTGTCGCTCGCGACCGCCGCAAAATCCGCCTCGCTCTGGTCGCCACTCGGCAGCGTCAGTCCCGGCGACACCGCGTTGACCGCAATGCGTGGTCCCAGCGCCTGCGCGAGCATCGTCGTCGCCCCCTCAAGCGCGATCTTCCCGCAGCTGTACGAGAAGAAGTCCGGGTTCAAATTGGCCACCTTCTGGTCGAGCACATTGACCACCGCGCCCTTCGTCACATCGTCCTGCGAGGCGAGCGCAGAGGCCAGCAGCACCGGCGCCCCGCAATTGATCGCGCCCAGCTCGGCAAACAGCACCGGATCGACGCTCGGCGGACGATCGAACGCGAACCGCGAGGCGCAGTTTACCAGCCCGTCGATCGGTCCGCCGATCGCGCCCCGCGCTGCCGCGAATAGGTCGCCGATCGCCGCCAGGTCGCCCAGGTCGCCCGCGACCGCCGCGGCACGCCCGCCCTCGCCGACGATCTCGCCAACCAACGCGTCCGCCTCGTCCGGCGAGTGCCCCTGGTGCACGACCACCGCATGCCCGTCAGCCGCCAGCCGCCGGACGATCGCCGCGCCCAGCCGCTTCGCCCCCCCCGTGACCAGCACGGTCCGCATCAAGCGCCGCGCCCCATCAGCGACAACACTTCCTTGCGGCTGCGCTCGTCGTCGCGGAACACGCCCATCATCCGGCTCGTAACCATCGTCACGCCGGGCGTCCGCACGCCGCGCGCCGTCATGCAGGCATGGCTCGCCTCGATCACCACCGCGACGCCTTGTGGCTTGAGGTTTTCCCAGATGCAGTCCGCCACCTCCGCGGTCAGCCGCTCCTGCACCTGCAACCGCCGAGCGAAGCCGTGCAGCACGCGCGCAAGCTTCGAAATCCCGACGACATGGTCGCGCGGCAGGTACGCGATGTGCGCCTTGCCGATGATCGGCGCCATGTGATGCTCGCAATGCGACTGGAACGGGATGTCCTTGAGCAGCACGATCTCGTCATAGCCGCCGACTTCCTCGAACACGCGGTCGAGATGCTGGGCCGGATCATCGCCATAGCCCGCGCAATATTCCTTCCACGCACGTGCAACACGACGCGGCGTGTCGAGCAGCCCCTCGCGGGTGGGATCGTCCCCCGCCCAACGGATCAGCGTACGGATCGCGGACGCTACGTCTTCGGGCACAATCACCTTGCCGTCGGGACCCAGCATATCCTTGCCGACCGGCTGCCCCTCGGACCCATCCAGTTCATCCCGCATCGCAACACCCTTTATCAGCATACCCAAACATCAGAACATGGGTCCTTATTTGCAACTGTTTCATTTCAGCAACGCGGCGTAAATCCCCGTAATCGGGACTTCAAAAGCGTTGACGGTTGATTTTTTTGGTCGTTACTTCGCCATACCTGAAAAACGAAATCGTGAATCGGCATAGACCGGCACGATCGGGGAGAGGACTGACATGGCAAAGTTCGAATTGCTCGCCGCATCGGCGATGATACTCCTGTCGATTGCGCCGGCAATGGCACAGACTGCCACCACGACATCGGCTGAAAACACCGCCCCGACCAACGGGCCCGGCCGGGAAGCCCCTTCGACGCAGACGACGCAAGCCGACACGCCCGCCAGCGCCTATGCGTCGCAGGATATCGTGATTACCGCGCAACGCCAATCGCAGCGTTTGCAGGATGTTCCGATTGCTGTGAGCGCTTTCACCGCTGACAACCTCGCCAAACAGCAGATCGTCAACCCGAGCGCGCTCCAGCAGTCGCTGCCCAACATCACCTTCACCAAGACCAACTTCACCACGTCGAGCTTCACGATCCGGGGGATCGGCGATCTGTGCACCGGCGCGACCTGCGACACCGCGACCGCGATCCACGTCAACGACATGCCGCTGGTGACGACGCGCCTGTTCGAGAGCGAGTTCTTCGATCTCGAGCGGATCGAAGTGCTGCGTGGGCCGCAGGGCACATTGTTCGGCCGCAACGCGACATCGGGCGTGGTCAACTTCATCTCGGCCAAGCCCGACCTCACCGGGATCCATTCGGCCGCCGAGTTCGAATACGGCAATTACGATTCGAAGCGCGTAAAGGCGATGTTCAACCTGCCCTTCACCGACACGCTGGGCATCCGAGTCGCGGGCACCTATCTCAACCGCGACGGCTATACCAAGAACCTGTATGACGGCCGCGACATCGATGGCCGCGATCTTTATTCGGTCCGCGGCACGCTGTCCTGGGAGCCGACCAGCGCCACCCGGATCGACCTGATCGGGTCGTATTTCCGCGAGAAGGACGATCGCTCGCGGTTGCAGAAACAGCTGTGCCACCGCGACCCGACCGGGATCCTCGGCTGCCTGCCCGACCGGCTTGCGAACGAAACCGCGAACGGCAATTCGACGCTCGCCGCCGTGCTCAGCTCGAGCGAGTTCTTCGCGGTCAACAACCCCGCGCTCGCGCGCTTCGGCCTCCAGAGCCTGTACGGCCAGGATACCTATACCGGCGTCGTCAATCCCGCCGACGTGCGTACCGTATCGCTGGACTACAGCCCGACCTATTTCGCCGAAGAAGAACAATATACCGCCAAGATCTTCCATGATTTCGGCCCGGTCAGCCTGAACTTCACCGGCGGCTATACGCGCAACGTCGTCGACAGCGGCACCGACTATAATCTCGCGGTAGAGAACCCGCTGACCAACAATGTCGGGCTCGCCACGCTCAACGCGCTCGCGCGCACCGGATCGCCGTTCGCCTTCCTCAGCGGGGTGCGGCAGACGTTGATCCCCAACGGTCCGGCAGGCGGCGCGTGCCAGTCCACGGCCGATCCGAACAATGTCGGCATCTATGGCGGCAACTCGATCGGCTGTTACCCGCAAAGCCTCGACTTCGATCGCTCGCGGCAGAAGAACCGCCAGTATTCGGCCGAGGCGCATCTCGACAGCAGCTTCGACGGGATGTTCAACTTCCTGCTCGGCGGCATCTATGTCGACAGCAAATCGACCAACACCGATTATTTCGTCAACGCGTTCGGGCTCGATTACGCCTCGGGCATCCTCGGCTCGGCGAACGCGGCGGGGCTCGGGCTGCCCGCGGGCAACGGCTATTTCCTGTCGACGCCGTTCTATCGCAACAGCGATACCGAGTTCCGCCTGAAATCCTACGGGATCTTCGGCGAGACCTATTTCAAGTTCACCGACAAGCTGAAGCTGACCGTCGGCTTGCGCTACAATCACGACAAGAAGACCGACGAGGCGCGCAACCTCGCGCTCAACGTGCTGACGCCGATCGGCGCCACGGGCATCGAACAGGGTCTGAACTACGGCACGGTCGATTTCGACCCGAACCTGCCGGGGCGCCAGGAGTTCGCCAATGCGCAGGTCAGCTTCTCGCGGCTTACCGGGCGCGCGGTGCTCGACTACCGGATCACCGAGAACAATCTGCTCTACGCCTCCTATTCGCGCGGCTATAAATCGGGCGGGATCAACCCGCCGCTCCTGCCGATGTTCAACGTCAGCAGCACGTTCCTGCCCGAGCAGGTCAACGCGTACGAGATCGGCTCGAAGAACACATTTGGCGGCGGCCAGTTCAGGCTCAATCTGACGGGCTTCTATTACCAGTACAAGAATCTGCAGCTGAGCCGGATCGTCGCGCGCACCTCGGTCAACGACAACGTCAACGCCGATATCTACGGCGTCGAGGCCGAGGCGATCATGAGCCCGATCCCGGCGTTCGTGGTCAACATGAATGCGAGCTATTTGCATTCGAAGGTGTCGAGCGACAAGTTCCTGGTCAACCCGCGCGACGTGTCGGGCGGGCGTGCGGACGCGGTGATCATCAAGGACATCACCAACGCATCGAACTGCGTCGTCGTGCCCAACGTGGCGGGCAACGCGGCGCTGTCGAACGGCTACGTCGCGGCGGTCAATAGCGCAGTCGGGCTACGCGCGCCGACCGCGATCCCGACGGTAGGGGCGACCGGCGCGTTCGGCATCTGCTCGGCGCTGGGCGCGAACGCGGCGGCGAGCGGCGTGTCGGTGCTCGACGGCGTGACCACCAACATCCGCGGCAACCGCCTGCCCCAGGCGCCGACCTATAAATGGTCGGTCGGCGCGCAGTACACGATCGACTTCGCCAACGGCATCAGCCTCGTTCCGCGTGCCGACCTCAACTATACCGGCGGGTTCGCGGCGAGCATCTTCAACACCGCGATCGACCGCATTCCGGGCTATGCCGTGGTCAACATGCAGGTCCAGCTCAACGCCCGCGAAGACCGCTTCTACGTCCGCGGCTTCGTGCAGAACCTCGCCAACAACAATGCGATCACCGGGCAATATGTCACGGATCAGTCTGCCGGCCTGTTCACTAACATCTTCACGATCGAACCACGGCGCTACGGCGTAGCGGCCGGCTTCAAGTTCTAAGCCTCACACTCTGCGGGCTGCGGCCCTGACAATCCTCCCCCGCCAGGGGGAGGTGGCGCGAAGCGACGGAGGGGGAGGACACGCAACGGGGGTTTCCCTACCCGCTCCCTCCGTCTGGCAAGAGCCAGCCACCTCCCCCTGCCGGGGGAGGGTCTCACGCTGCCGCAATCATTCCCAAAAGCAACCAAGCGCCATCTGCGTCCTCCTCGAGGTAAAGGCTAGCACGTCCCCTCAGTCCGTCCGTCATCCTGACGAAAGTCAGGATTCAGGGTTACACACGCTACACTGCTTGGCTCTGGATCCTGACTTTCGTCAGGATGACGAAGCGGGCGGGCGCAACCGTCCAGACCGCCAACGCCCCCCCCCGGGGGAGGTGGCGCGAAGCGACGGAGGGGGAGGACACGCAACGCAGGTTTCCCTCCCCTCCCCCGCCGTCTGGCAAGAGCCAGCCACCTCCTCCTGACGGCAGAGGATCTCACGCCGCCGCAATCATTCCCAAAAGCAACCAAGCGCCATCTGCGCCCTCCTCGAGGGAAAGGCTCGCGCATCCCCTCAGTCCGTCATCCTGACGAAAGTCAGGATCCAGGGTTTACACACGCTACGCTGCTTGGCTCTGGATCCTGACTTTCGTCAGGATGACGAAGCGGTCGAGCGCAACCGTCCAAGCCGCCAACAATCCTCCCCCGCCAGGGGGAGGTGGCGCGAAGCGACGGAGGGGGAGGACACGCAACACAGGTTTCCCTACCCTCCCCCTCCGTCTGGCAAGAGCCAGCCACCTCCTCCTGGCGGGGGAGGATCTCACGCCGCCGCAATCATTCCCAAAAGCAACCAAGCGCCATCTGCGCCCTCCTCGAGGGAAAGGCTCGCGCATCCCCTCAGTCCGTCATCCTGACGAAAGTCAGGATCCAGGGTTACACACGCTACGCTGCTTGGCTCTGGATCCTGACTTTCGTCAGGATGACGAAGCGGTCGACCGCAACCGTCCAGACCGCCAACGATCCTCCCCCGCCAGGGGTAGGTAGCGCGAAGCGACGGAGGGGGAGGACACGCAACGGGGGTTTCCCTACCCTCCCCCTCCGCCTGGCAAGAGCCAGCCACCTCCTCCTGACGGGAGAGGATTTCACGCCCCTCCCGTCATCCTGACGAAAGTCAGGATCCAGGGTTACACACGCTACACTGCTTGGCTCTGGATCCTGACTTTCGTCAGGATGACGAAGCGGTCGAGCGCAACCGTCCAAACCGCCAACGATCCTCCCCCGCCAGGGGGAGGTAGCGCGAAGCGACGGAGGGGGAGGACACGCAACACAGGTTTTCCTACCCTCCCCCTCCGTCTGGCAAGAGCCGGCCACCTCCTCCTGACGGGAGAGGATTTTCACGCCCCCCCCGTCATCCTGACGAACGTCAGAATTCAGGGTTACGCAGGCTGCGCTGCTTGGCTCTGGATCCTGACTTTCGTCAGGATGACGGAGTGGGAGGGGGCAACCGGAAAACGGGCCACGGCTCCCTCCAGCCCCTCAACGAGACCCGACGCTACCCCAACCGCTCGGCATGCCAGGCGACATGATCACCCATGAACGTCGAGATGAAGTTGTAGCTGTGATCATACCCCGGCTGCATCCGCAGCGTCAGCCCGATGCCCGCTGCCGCGCACGCCTCCGCCAGCAACGCCGGCTTCAGCTGCTCGGCAAGGAAGCCATCCGCATCGCCCTGGTCGACCAGGATCTCCCCCACCCGCGCGCCATCCGCGATCAACGCGCACGCATCGTACGCCCGCCAAGCCATCCGATCCGGCCCAAGATACCCGCCAAGCGCCTTCTCGCCCCAGGCGCACTGCAACGGCGCCACGATCGGCGCGAACGCCGAGACACTCCTGAACCGATCCGGATTGCGCAGCGCGGTCGTCAGCGCGCCGTGCCCGCCCATCGAATGCCCCATGATCCCCTGCCGGCCCATATCCGCCATCGGAAACTCCGCCGCGATCAGCGCGGGCAGTTCGTCCTCGACATAGGACCGCATCCGGAAATTGGCCGCCCAGGGCTCCTGCGTCGCATCGACGTAGAAGCCCGCGCCCTTGCCAAAGTCGTACGCCTCGTCATCGGGCACGTCGTCGCCGCGCGGCGAGGTATCGGGCGCGATCAGGATCACGCCGAGCTCGGCGCAGGCGCGGCGATACTCGCCCTTGTCCATGACGTTGGCATGCGTGCAGGTCAGCCCCGACAGGAACCACAGCACCGGCAACCGCGCGCCGCCGTCATGCGGCGGCACGTAGACCGCGAAGGTCATGTCGGTGCCGGTCGCGGTCGAGGCGTGGCGGTACACGCCCTGGACGCCGCCATAGGCCTTGCTGGTGGAGACGGTCTCCATCACGCGACCCGGTGCAGCGCGCAGATCTTGTTGCCCGACGGATCGCGCAGATACGCCAGATACAGCTTCCGCCCGCCGGTCGCCTCGCGCACGCCGGGGGGATCCTCGCAGGCGGTGCCACCATGCGCGAGGCCGGCCGCGTGCCACGCATCCGCCGCGTCGGTCGAGGCCGCCGCGAACCCCATCGTGCTGCCATTCCCGTGGCTGGCGGGGTGACCATCGATCGGCTTGGTCAGCAGGAATCGGCCCCCGTCATGCGCGTAGATCACCCGCCCCCAGTCATCGACGACGCCATCGGGCACGCCGAGTGCGCCCAGCGCCGCGTCGTAGAACGCCTTCGATGCCGCGATATCGTCGGCGCCGAGCATGATGTGCGTGAACATGGCCGCTCCTCAGTAGATCACGACGGAGCGGATGCTCTCGCCGGCGTGCATCAGGTCGAAACCCTTGTTGATCTCGTCGAGCGTCAGGCGGTGCGTGATCATCGGGTCGATCTCGATCATGCCGTTCATGTACCAGTCGACGATCTTGGGCGTATCGGTCCGCCCCCGCGCGCCGCCGAATGCGGTGCCGCGCCAGTTGCGCCCGGTGACGAGCTGGAACGGCCGCGTCGAGATTTCCTTGCCCGCCTCGGCCACGCCGATCACGATCGACGTGCCCCAGCCGCGATGGCAGCATTCAAGCGCCTGCCGCATCACCGTCGTGTTGCCGGTCGCATCGAACGTATAGTCCGCGCCGCCGTCGGTCAGCGCGATGATATGCGGCACGATGTCGCCCACATCCTTGGGGTTGGCGAAATGCGTCATGCCGAAGCGCCGGCCCCACTCCTCGCGGTCGGGGTTGATGTCGACGCCGACGATCATGCCCGCGCCTGCGAGCTTGGCGCCCTGGATCACGTTCAGCCCGATCCCGCCGAGCCCGAACACGACGACGGTATCGCCCGGCTGGACCTTGGCCGTGTGCACGACCGCGCCGACCCCCGTCGTCACGCCGCAGCCGATATAGCAGCTGGTATCGAACGGCGCGTCCTCACGGATCTTGGCGACCGCGATCTCGGGCAACACGGTGAAGTTCGAGAAGGTCGAGCAGCCCATGTAATGGAAGATCGGTTGGCCCTTGTAGCTGAACCGCGTCGTGCCGTCGGGCATCAGCCCCTTCCCTTGCGTCGCGCGGATCGCGGTGCACAAATTGGTCTTGCCGCTGAGGCACGACTTACACTGGCGACATTCGGGGGTGTAGAGCGGGATCACGTGATCGCCGACCGCGACGCTGGTCACGCCCGCCCCGATCTCGCGCACGATGCCGGCGCCTTCATGGCCCAGCACGCTCGGAAACAACCCTTCCGAATCAAGCCCGTCGAGCGTGTAGGCGTCGGTGTGGCAGATGCCCGTCGCCATGATTTCGACGAGAACTTCGCCGGATTTCGGTCCCTCGAGGTCGAGTTCGACGATCTCGAGCGGTTTTTTTGCCTCGAACGCAACGGCGGCGCGGGTCTTCATCGGTCGGTCTCCTTGATTGCCGCCCTGATGCCTCGCGCCTCGCCCCTCCGCAACCCGCCGCCGATGCAACCAATCGCGCATTCCCGCGGTTGATCGTTGCAAATCAAGGAGATGGCGCGATGAAGGATCCGAAGAAGGGCGACGAGGTGACCTGGAAATCGCACGGCGGCGAAGCGCACGGCACCGTCGAAAAGAAACAGACCAGCGACACAACGATCAAGAGCCACACCGTCAGGGCCTCCAAGGAAGACCCGCAATACATTGTAAAGAGTGACAAGGGCGGCAAGGCAGCGCACAAGGCGGACGCGCTCACCAAGGCGTGACCACGCGCGCAGTGCCCAACGCACGCACGCAACAGGAAGGAATGCTTATGGCTACAGCTCCCAAGACCGGCGGCATCCACGCCCCCGTCCAGCCCTCTCCCGAGCTCGGCGAGATCGTCGGCAACGACCGTCTGCCGCGCAGCGAAGTGATCAGCAAGGTGTGGGTCTATATCAAGGCCAACAACCTCCAGAACCCTGAGAACAAGCGCGAGATCCTCGCGGACGAGAAGCTGAAGAAGGTTTTCGGGCGTGACAAGTGCACGATGTTCGAGATGAACAAGTACATCTCGCAGCACGTCAAGGCCTAACAGCCAGCACTGCACGGCAAGCGGCGGCGGGGATTCAAGCGATACCCGCCGCCCTTGATCGAACTCAGTCGGTGGTTCGATTACCGCCATTGCCGCAACGCTATGGCGTACGGCCGGACACTAGCCCCGAGCTTGATCGTCCCACCCAACCGGCGTAATGCCCCAGCCGATGCCCCCGTAGCTCAGCCGGATAGAGCGACGGTTTCCTAAACCGTAGGCCGCGTGTTCAAATCTCGCCGGGGGCACCAGCTTTTCCTTCGCAGGCGATTGCCGGTTTCCGCGCCTTATCCGCAGCACCGTTTGGATTTCCTGCCCGAGCCGCATGGACACGCGTCGTTCCTGCCGACCTTCGTCGACGGAGCGGGTGTCGGCGTCCCGGCTGATGCCTCCATATTTCGCGCATGAGCAGCATGGAGTTGCAGAACGGCGGCGACGATCCGCGCAGGTGCGTCTGCGTCGACCGCGTTGATCTCGACACTGTCGAGCGTGGTTTCGTTGGCGACAATCGCGATCAGCGACAGGATTTGCGCCACGGCACCCGCAGTCTCGGGATCGGTATCGTCACCCATCGCGGTCCAGCTGTCCGGCCTGAGCGCCACCGCTTCGGCGAAACCGTCGATCCAGGCCTCCCAGAGCACGTCGCCATTGCGGTCGTCGATATCGAAGATCGGCTGGGGCTTGCCACGGGTCAGGTCGCGGACGATCTCGGCATAGCGCGCCATCACCGCATCGACGAACCACCGGACGTCGGCGGGATCGTCGAACGGCGGATTGTCGCTGTCGTCAGAGCCCCAGATGCACTGGAGCCACTCGCCCTGCGGGATCGTATCGGGGCTGACCGCCAAGCCGGTCAGGAAGCCGTCGAGTTCGGTCAGCAGCATCGGCTCTTCGAGCGGCAGATCGGCGAGCGCGCCGTCGAGACGTCGGAAACGGGAGGGAAGGTTTTTCATCGGTTTGGGTCGGCTGCCTTGGAAAGATCCGTTGCGTCATAGCCTGGAGGTGACGTGCGCTGCCAGCAACGAGTGGTGCCACGCCTCCCCGCACCGGACGAGAGCGGAGTCGCGTGCCGCTTGCCTCGTCCGGCGGATCCGCTCATGGCGGCGGGATCGCCGACCAGACCGGGAATCCGCACGTGATCAGAGCCCTTTGCCGTTTTGCCGCGCTGGCATCGATCGCAACGATGGCGCCTGCCCAGACCACCCCGTCCTCGTCCGTACGATCGCCCGCCGACCTTTACGGACCGCTGTTCGACGCCGTGCAGCACGGCCATGTGTTCGCCGACGGGAAGACGTTCGTGGATGCCGTACCCAAGCGGGCGACGGAGGCGATCATGGCGGAATATGCGCGGGCGAAGCCCCGCGATGCCGCGGCGCTGAAGGCGTTCGTGCTCGCCAATTTCGTCGTGCCCGGCGAGAATGATCGCGGCGCGGGCGATCTCAGGACGCATGTGCGCACGCTCTGGCCGCAGCTCGTGCGCCAACCGGCGGAACCGGTCGCGGGCAGCTCCGCGCTGCCCTTGCCGGCACCCTATGTGGTCCCCGGCGGGCGCTTCCGCGAAATCTATTACTGGGACAGCTATTTCACGATGCTCGGGCTGAAGGTCGATGGCCAGCAGCCGCTCGTGGAGTCGATGCTGGAAGATTTCACCAGCCTGATCGAGCGATACGGCCATATCCCGAACGGGACCCGGACCTATTATCTCAGCCGCTCGCAGCCGCCTTATTATGCGCTGATGCTCGATCTCTCGACCAACACAGACCCCGCGGTGACGAAGCGCAGGCTGGCTGCGCTGCGGGCCGAACATGGCTTCTGGATGAAGGGCACGACGTGCCTCGCGAGGCGAACCGCCTGCCTGCGCGTGGTGCGGATGCCCGATGGCAGCGTGCTGAACCGCTATTACGACGACCGCGATACGCCGCGGGACGAATCCTATGCCGAGGACGTCGAGACCGCGGCCAAGGCGGCGCCCCGGCCCGCAGCGGACACGCAACGCAACCTGCGTGCGGGTGCGGAAAGCGGATGGGATTTCAGCTCGCGCTGGCTCCGCGATCCGCGGTCGCTGGCGACGATCCACACCACCGACATCGTACCCGTCGATCTCAACAGCCTGTTATGGGCGATGGAGCGCCGAATCGCCGAACGCTGTCGTACGGCGCACGACAGCGCTTGCGCGACCGCGTTCACGACGCTGGCGACCAAGCGGAAGACCGCGATCGACCGCTATCTCTGGCAGGCCGATACCGCACGCTACGCCGACTGGGACCTGTCCACGCGCACGCCGACCGCGAGCGTCAACGCCGCGATGGTGCACCCGCTGTTCGTCGGCCTTGCGTCACCCGCCCAGGCAAAGGCCGTCGCGGCGACGGTGCGCACCTCGCTGGTGGCGGAGGGTGGATTGCGGACGACCACGCTGAACACCGGGCAGCAATGGGACGAACCCAATGGCTGGGCGCCGCTGCAATGGGTGGCGATCGCCGGACTGGAGGCGAACGGCGAACCGCTGCTCGCCAGGGATATCGCCAAGCGCTGGCTGGGCACGGTCGGTGCGGCCTATGCCGAGACCGGCAAGATGCTCGAAAAGTATAATATCGAGCAACGTACGCCGGGCGGCGGCGGCGAATATCCGGTGCAGGACGGCTTCGGCTGGACGAACGGCGTCACCAGCGCGATCCTCGATCGCTACCCCGACCTTGCACGCCAGGCCCCGCGTCCGGCGCAGTAGGGGCCCCGCCACACGCGATCGTTCCGACGGCGATGGTTGCTTACGGCACCCGGCGCCACATATGGACCTGCAATGCTCGACCCCACGCCCGCCAGCCTACCCGACGACGCCGCCATGCTGTCACCCGATTTCGTCGTCATCGACGTCGAGACGGCATGCTCGCGCGTCAGCAGCATCTGCCAGGTCGGGATCGTTGGGTTTTGCGACGGCCGCGAGATCTTCGAATATGAGACGCTGGTCGATCCCCGCGACGAGTTCAACATCTTCAACACGCGCATTCACGGGATCACGGAGCATCACGTCACGGGTAAACCGTGCTTTGCCGACATTCACGGCATCGTCGACGGCCATTTGTCGGGCCGGACGACGGTGGCGCATTCCTATTTCGACAAGGGCGCACTCGCCGCCGCCTGCCGTATCCATGACCGCCCCCCGATCGAGACGGTCTGGCTCGACAGCGTCCGCGTCGCGCAGCGCGCATGGCCCGATCTGACGAGCCACCGACTGGGCGGCCTCGCGCAATATCTCGGGATCGCGCACAAGCATCACGACGCGTTGAGCGATGCGCGCGCCGCCGGCTGGGTGATCGTCAAGGCGATCGACCATACCGGCATCGCGCTCGACGAATGGCTCATGCCACCGCGCAAACCCGGCCCTGCCCCACGCCCCGCTGCTGCCGGACCGCTCAGCGGCGAACGTATCGCGCTCCTCGGTGAGCCGCGTGACGGGCGGCTTGCAAGTGCGATCGCCGCGCTTGGCGGACGTATCGTCTCCGCGGTCGGCAACACCACGACGATGCTCGTCATCACCGGGCGCGCGCCGTTCAGCTATTCGGTGCGCAACAGCGGTGCGTATCGCCGTGCCGAGCAGTATCGGCGGCTCGGCGGGACGATCCGCGTGGTTTCCGAGGTCGAACTCGACCTGCCGGCTCTCGCGGCCGGCTCTGCCGCCGCCTGACCAGGCACAGTATCTCCTCGAATAGCTGAGCACCGACGCGTTTCCGGCCGCATGCCGCCGAACCGCGCGCGCCGCCTTGGCAAATCCCGGACAAGGTGCGACCATCGTCGCAGGCGACAGCGGAGGACGATATGCGGTTGGCGACTTGGGGAATGACGGTCGGTCTGCTCGCCGCACCGGCAACGGCGCAGCGCGTGCAAGTCGCGAGCGGCGCACTTGAAGGCACGCATGTTGCGACCGTCGCGACGCCGGTCGATGCGTATCTCGGCATCCCCTATGCGGCGGCACCGATCGGCGCGTTGCGGTGGCAGCCACCGCGACCGGCTGCGCAATGGACCGGCGTGCGTAAAGCCGACCGGTTCGGCGCGCGCTGTATGCAACAGCCTCTGTTCGCCGACATGAAGTTCCGCTCGCCGGGGATCAGCGAGGATTGTCTGACGCTGAACGTCTGGGCGCCGGCCGGTGCGAAACCGGGCGCGCGGCTGCCCGTGCTGTTCTACATCCACGGTGGCGGCGCGATCGCAGGCGACGGGTCGGAACTGCGCTATGACGGTGCGGCGATGGCGCAGAAGGGCATCGTCGTCGTGACGATCAACTATCGGCTCGGCGCGTTCGGATTCCTCGCGACCAGCACGCTGGCCGCGGAGTCACCGACGCATTCCGCCGGAAATTACGGCCTGCTCGATCAGGCTGCGGCGCTCGCCTGGGTCCGCCGCAACGCCACCGCCTTCGGAGGCGATCCGGCGCGGATCACGATCGGCGGCGAGAGTGCGGGATCGATGTCGGTCAGCGTGCTGATGACCTCACCGCTCACCCGCACGCACTTCGGAGGGGCGATCGGCGAGAGCGGTGGCGTCCTGCCGCCGACCTTCCGTCCAAAGCCGCTCGCGCAGGCGACGAAGGACGGCGACGCGTTCGCGACCACGGCTGCGGCGGGCGCCGGGGCTGCGGCGAGTGCCGGGGTTGGGGCTGGCGCGGAGCCGCCGTCGCTCGCCGCGCTGCGCGCGATGCCGGCCGAGGCTTTGCTCGCGGCACAGGGTGCGCAGCGATTCCGCGCGGACTTCATCGTCGACGGACAGTTCCTGACCGAGCCGCCGATCGATACCTACACGGCCGGGCGCGCGGCGCGCGTGCCGTTGCTGGTTGGCGCGAACTCGCAGGAGGGCAGCTGGACGAGCATTCTTGCCGGGCAACCTCCGACGGTGGCGAACTATCGCGCGGGCGTCGCCAAGCTCTTTGCCGATGCGGATGCACTACTCGCACTGTACCCGGCGACGACGGACGCCGACGTGCCGGTCGCAGCGACGGCGCTGGCGAGCGACGCGTTTCTCGGCGCGTCGACATGGCAGTGGTTCGACCTCCAGCGTCGGACGCGTCAACCGACCTATTATTATCATTTCGCGCATCCCCGCCCGGCCGCGCTGCCGCCGCTCACCAACCCCGATGTTCCACCGATCGGGGCAGTGCACAGCGCCGAGATCGAGTATGCGCTGGGCAACCTCGACACGAACCCGGCCTATGCCTGGACGCCGGAAGACCGCCAAATTTCGGCGGTGTTCCAGGGGTATTTCACCGCCTTCGTCAAGACCGGCAATCCGAACGCAGCGGGCTTGCCGGCGTGGTCGCCTGCCCCGTCCGCGGGGGGTGTCATTCCGCGCCAGGTCGTCGACGTCCGGACGCGCTCTGAACCGTTCGTCGAACAGGCCCGCTACGTGGCGGCGACGCCGCTGCTCGAACGCCGGGTGCCCTGAACGCGCGGACGCAGGCTAGATCTGGCCGACGAACACCGCGCCCGGCACCGTCACAGTCTGTCCGGTGGCGGTCAGTCGGCCATCGCGTTCGATCCGGAATATCGCCAAATTGCCGGACCGTTCGTTGCCGACCATGACGCGGCGCTGTGCTTCGAGAACCAGCAGGAAGCGCGGCCAGTTGCCGCCGCTGGGGATATGCTGGAGCAGGCTCGGCACGCCCGACGCATCGAGTGCGAAGACGGCGACGCTGTCATGCCCGCGGTTCGAGACGTAGAGCCGTCGTCCCGTTTGGTCGATCGCGATATGCGCGGCCTGCGACGCGCCCTCGTATCCGCACGGCAGCGTCGAGATCGTGTGGCGGGTCGTAAAGCTGCCGTCCGGGCGCGCGTCGAGCAGGATGACCGCGTTGGACAGTTCGCACACCACATAGGCAAGCGGGCGGCGTGGATGGTGGACGAGGTGGCGCGGCCCTGCGCCCGGCGGCGCACGCCACGCAGCGACCGGCTCGGCCAGCGTTCGCGCCTGCGGATCGAAGCGATAGGCGAAGATCGTGTCGGTCCCCAGATCGACTGAATGTAGCCATCGGCGATCGGGGCTGAAGCCGACCCAGTGCGCATGCGGCCCCTCTTGCCGGGCTTTGTCGGGGCCGTGGCCTGTGTGGCGGAAGATGACGGGTTCGCCTGGCGTACCGGTACGCGCGTCCAGACGGTGGAACGCGACGCTGCCGCTCGAATAATTGGCGACCGCGAGACACGCGCTGGCGCGGTCGATCGTGACGTAACACGGGTCGGCGCCGGCCGTGGCGGCGGTGCCGCGGTGCGACCAGTCGGGCGCATAGGCCGCAATCTCGCCCGCGGCCTTCTCGCGGACGAAATAATACGCGCCGCCCGGACCGCCACCCACTCCGAACGAGGCGTCATCGATGCCGGATACGGGCGTGCCGACCTGCCAGGTGTCGCGACCAGGGTCGAACGCGATCGGGTACACCCCTTTGCCGCCCTCACGCGCGTAGGTGCCGGCGATCAGCCGAACCATTCGACTGGCACCGCCCGCTGCCATCGCCGGGAAGGCGATCGTGGCCGTCATCGCGGTCAGGGCCGACCGTCGTGTTATGGTCCAGTCGGTCATGCCCGTTCCTTCGCTGCTATCGGCGGTGTCATGCGTCAGCGGCTCGGCCGAGGCAACGAACCCCGCTCAGGTTTCGACCGCGTAGAGCGCGTGGTGCGTCAGGATGAACAGGGTGCGTCCGGTCGTGCCGCCGAAGATCAGTTGCAGCGGGCGCGCGGGAACGTCGATCCGTGCCGTCTCGCGGCCGTCGGCGTCGTGCACGAACACCTGGCCGTTGGCGATATAGACGCGGCCGTCCGGTCCGACCGCGACGCTTTCGCCGCCGCGGTTGGCGAACGGCTTCAGGTCGGTGACGCTGCCGCCTGCGCCGACCACCCCGCTATAGGTCTTGGCTTCGGAGCCGTTGCTCACGAACACGCGCTCACCGATTTTGGTCTTCACGAAGCCATAGGTGTCGAGGGCGTCCGAAAAGCGCCAGCCGAGATGGTTGGGTGGCCCCTGCTGGACGGTGCGATAGGCGGGCAGCACCAGCGACCCGTCGGGCGAGACATACTCGCGGGGCTTCGGCACGGCCATGTCGCGCACGAACATCTCGCCCAGCGTCGTGAACCGGTACGTCGCCGAATCGATCTGGTCATTGAACTCGCCATTGACCCAGAAATTCCCCGGCACCACCACCCCAGAATCGCGGTGCGCGGCGACCGGCGTGGAAGCGATCACGGCGATGCTGTCGGGGTCGCCCGGCTTGATGCTGTAGACCGTCCCCGCCGCGCCATCGGACGATAGCACCATGAGGGTACCCGAGCGATCGACCGCGAGATTGACCGGCGCGACGGGCGCGTCCGCAGCGACAGACAGCCCATCGCCCGCCGTCCAGCCGTAGATACGATGCGTATCGTGCTCGACGAAGTAGAGCTTGCCCTTAGCGTCTACCGCAGCGCCTGCAATCGAGTAGAACCCGTCTTCCAGCTTGCGAACGACCGGACCGGTAGCGGTGGCGGTGGCGATCGGCGTAGCGCGGCGCTTCACGTCCAGCACCGCAAACTCGCGCTCGCGGACCTCCTGCCCGCTGGTCATGTCCTGGACCGCGTTCTCGTACGGGAATTTGCTCGCGCGGAGATCGGTGCCGCAGCCGTCCGCATCGCAAAACGCCAGCCCGCTCTCGCCGTTCACGTGCACGTTGCGAAAGCGGATATCGTCCGAATTGTAGATCCGTACCGCCGAGGGCGCAGGCTGGAGCGACCGCGTGACGCGGTAGGCGTGATAGTTGGCGAACAGGATGTTGCTCGAATTGCGGACCTCGAGCGACACCGCGTTGCGGCTTTCTCCCGCCTCTTCCTCGGTCTGCGGCGCGAGGAACTCCCAGTTCTTCACGCCGTCCAGAACGATCTCGGCGCGCGCGTGATGCTCCGCGGACATCTCATACACATGGCCCGGCGTGCTGGTGTTCGAGACGTGGAGGCCGGCGGCAGCGAAGGTGTTGGGGGTCCACAGGTTGCTGAACGTGCCGCCGCCGCCATCGGTGACCGAGAGGCTCGCATATTGCCCGTCCCAAAGCTTGCGCGGATCGGCGTCGCCGGTGTGGTTTGCGTTGTACGGGTCGATCCGGCTGCCGTCGGCGCGACTTGTGCCATGGCCGCCGTGGAAGCGGACGTCGTCGACCAGCGAGTCCGCGCCGGCCTTCCATAGCAACGCGGTCGCGCGCGGATTGATGCCGCCGGTCGTCAGGCCGATGCCGGAGACGATCGCGGCGCCACCCTTGGCGCTTTCGATAAGGCCTTTGACAGGACCCATGCCGCGAAAGGCGGGCGTGTCGTCGGCAAGCACGATCTGGGTCATGTCCGGATGCAGGCCTATTAGCACCGTGTCGGGCCGCAGCGTCAGCGTGTCGGAAACGCGGTAGAAGCCGGTCGGGAAATAGACCACGCGGTGCGCGTCGATCGCGCGCTGGATCGCGACGGTATCGTCGGTCGCGTCGTCACCCTTCGCACCCGTGCTCCGGACGTCGAACCATTGCGCGACGGGCGGCAACGACCGGATCGCAGGCGATATACGCTTGGGCATCGCGGATATCGGCGCGGCGTCGACGCGCGTCTCGTACTTTCCGGTCGCACCGAGACCCGGCAGCGTCAGGCCGTAGGTAAACGCCTTGACCCGGTATCTCGCCCCCTGACCGGCCACGGTCTTCCCGCTGTCGCGGAACCGCGCGAAGATCGGCACGGCGTTGGCCACGGCGTTCTGGAAACCGATCTGCGTGTAGACGTTGTCCTCGTTGCTGATGACGATAGCGGCATCCGAGACGTTCTCGAACCGGACATCGCGGCCCCATAGCCAGTCGCCATAACCGCGGTCGATCTCGATCCCGACGGGCACGTTGCGAATGCTGGTGTTGAGGAGCGTCAGCCCGGCCTCATGCTCGCGGATCGCGGCGTCGCGCTGGCCTTCGAAGGACGAATCCAGCAACGTATATTGCCATGCGGGCGAGGTCTTCTCGCTGAGGATGCCGTACCGCCCGCCGAAGAAGCGCAGATCCTGCCCGACATTGCCGACCTGATAGACGCCCGCCAGCCCCGAACCGATATGGAAGTCGACATGGCTGAGATACGCGTGCTGCGCCAAGTGGAACCGGACCGCAGTGGCAGCTGGGTTACCGTCGCCGATCTCGAAATCGACGTTGCTGAGTGCCGAATAGAACGTCCCAGAATTGGCATCGGCGATGGTGGTGTCGAACGGTACGCTGGTCCGCGGCGGCACCGGGACCTTTGGCGGTGCGCTGCGACTGTCGGCACGCGAGCCGGTGAAGAACAGCATGTTCGCCACCCCGGCCTGGAAACCGGGGGTCGCGTCGCCCAGCGTTATGGTGGGTCGCGTCTTGCCGATCCCGAACACGCGCACGCCAGGCCAGACGAAGATCGTCCGCGAGATGCGGTAGCGGCCGGCTGGCAGGAAGACGATGCCCTCGCCGCCGTTCGCGCTTGCCGCGCGATCGATCGCGGCCTGGATCGCAGCGGTATCGTCGGCGCGACCGTCCCCGCGCCCTCGTACCGTTACCGCACGCGGATCCGCCGGCGCGATGACGAACGCGGACTGGGACGAAGACTGGGACGAAGATTGCGACGAAGACTGGGAGGGCGAGGCCGAACGCGGTGCTGCCAGTGCCGGGGCGGTCGTCCCGAGAAGAGCGATCGCTAGTGTCAGTTTCACAGGCTCACCCGAGATTGGTGTGGAACGCGCCGGACGACGTCCGCCCGTCTCCACCGCAGGTAATCCCCGACACGACCTTCGGCGATCACGACCAAGGTCGTAGTAGGCGATCCCGCGTGCACGGACGATAGACGGTGACGAACCGACCGCGCCCAGCTTATGGAGAGCCCGTGCCTCCTTCCCCCGAACCCACCCGAAATCCGTCCAACGACGCGCCGCGCGTTGCCGTCCCGCCCTATGCGGTCATCGTGATGGGCGTTAGTGGCAGCGGGAAGTCGACGCTGGGGGCCGCGCTTGCGCGACACCTTCACTGCGATTTCCTCGAAGGCGATTCCTTCCATAGCGCCGAGAGCGTCGCGAAGATGCGGTCGGGCCAGCCGCTCGACGATCAGGATCGCTGGCCCTGGCTCGACCGGATCGCGGCAGGGTTGGGCGATGCGGCCCGGACGGATGGCGCCGCCGTTGCCGCATGTTCGGCGTTAAAACGCGCCTATCGCGATCGCCTGGCGGAGGCGGTCGGCATGCCGTTGCTGTTCGTGTTCCTCGATACGAAGGACAGCGGAGAACTCGCGAGACGGCTGGTCCACCGCACGGACCATTACATGCCAGCCACCCTGCTCGCGAGCCAGCTCGAGACCTTGGAAGAACTCGGTCCCGACGAGCGCGCCATAACGCTCGATGCGGAGGATGCACCCGATCGGCTCGCCGCCGAAGCGCGTGCGTGGATCGGACACGAGATGGCCGACGCTGCCGATGCACCGGAACACGCACGACGAAGGTCGTAATAGCCAATCCGGCGGACATGGCCGACACTCGCGGCCAGTAAGCGCACCGGTGTGCGGTTCGAGGATCGTTGATGTCACGACGCGGTGCTTTCGCCCTGATGCTGGTCGCAGCGCCCGCCGCCGCGCAACAGGCGCCGATAGTCATGCTCTGGCCCAACGGCGCGCCTGGGTCCGAAGCCCGCCGGACCGAAGCCGAGACGGTGAAGGACAGCTATGTCAGCAACGTCCACGCCCCATCGCTGACGATCTACCGCCCCGCCCCGAGCCATGCCAACGGTGCCGCAGTGATCGTGGCGCCCGGTGGCGGTCACCGCATGCTGGTATGGATCAACGAGGGCGAGGTGCCGGCAAAGACGCTCAACCGCTACGGCATCACGACGTTCGTGCTGAAATATCGCCTCGCGCGTGATCCCGGCTCGCCTTACGAAATCGAGCGCGACGCGGCAGCCGATCTGCGCCGCGCGATCCGGTGGGTCCGTTCGCACGCGAGCGACTATGCGATCGATCCTGCCCGGATCGGCGTGATGGGCTTTTCGGCAGGCGGCGAACTCGTGTCTCTGGTCACGGACAACCCACCGCCGACCCAGCCGCCGGCGGATGCGATCGACCGCGTGAGCGCACGTCCGGACTTCCAGATCCTGGTCTATCCGGGGCCGCTCGGGACGCCGGCCAGGGCTCCCGCAGGGGCACCGCCCGCGTTTCTTGTTGCAGGGTCGCTCGACCAGTGCTGCGCGACATCGGCGATGACGCTCTATTCGCAACTTCGCAGCGCGGGCGTTTCGGCCGAGCTGCACCTCTACGCCGATACCGATCACGCGTTCAATCTCGGCACGCGATCGGAGCGCATCTCGATCCAACATTGGCCCGATCGGCTCGCGGACTGGCTCGCCGATGGGGGCTGGCTCATCCCGCGTGGATCGAGGAAGATCCCCCCAGTCGCTCGAAAGGAACCCTGATGGAATTTGGCAGGCGTGATCTCCTGGTCGCCGCGGCGACGCTGGCCGCCACGTCGAGCGGCGTGGCCTGCGCGGCGCCCGATCGAAAGCTTGGCTATGCGGTCGTCGGTCTCGGCTATTACGGGTTGCAGACGATCCTGCCCCAGTTCGCCAATTGCGCGCATTCGCGCGTGACCGCGCTGGTCAGCGGCGACCGGACCAAGGCGCTAGCGACCGCAGCCAAATACGGCGTGCCCGAGCGTTCGATCTATACCTACGCCGATTTCGACCGCATCCGCGACAATCCCGACGTCGACATCGTCTATGTCTGCCTGCCCAATTCGATGCATGCCGAATACACCATCCGCGCCGCCAAGGCCGGCAAGCACGTGATGTGCGAGAAGCCGATGGCGATCTCGGTCGCCGAATGCGAGGCGATGATCCGCGCGTGCAAGACTGCGGGCAAGAAGCTGATGATCGGCTATCGCTGCCATTTCGAGCCATTCAACCTGGAGGCGATGCGGCTGGCCAAATCCGGTGCGGCGGGCAAGATCCGCTACGTCCGTTCGGAACACGGTTTCGTCCAGGGGGATCCGAACAAATGGCGGCTGAAGCGCGCGCTGTCGGGCGGCGGCTCGCTGATGGACATGGGCATCTACAGCCTGCAGGCCGCGCGCTACATGACCGGCGAGGAGCCGATCGCGGTCACCGCACGCGAATCCACCGACCGTCGCGATCCGCGCTTCCGCGAGGTCGAGGACATGATCGAATGGACGCTCGAATTCCCGTCGGGGGCAATCGCCGGCTGCCAGTCGATGTACAGCGCCAACCAAAACCATATCCTGCTGATGGGCGACAAGGGACGCATCGAGCTGGAGCCGGCGACGCGCTATGACGGTAACCATATGTGGACCGGCCGCGACGGTCGCGAGACCGCGATCACCAGCCCCCCGCCCGGCCCCGGCAAGACGCAGTTCGCGGGGCAGCTCGATCATCTGGCGGAGTGCATCCTCGATGGACGCGAACCGATCGTCTCCGGTGAAGAGGGACTGCGCGACATGCGGATCGTCGAGGCGATCTACCGGTCCGTGCGCGAAGGTCGGACGGTGAAGCTGTGATGCGGCCGTTGCTTGCCTTGGCCGTTGCGCTCGTTGCCGCCTCCGCCCTACCAGCGCAGACCGCGAACGACCCCACGAGCTTTGCTGCATCGGCGGAGATCGGCCCGCGGATCGTTGCGCTCGAAAAGACGATGAAGCCGGGGCAAGGGTTCGCCTACGCGCCGCTGGTTCAGGCCGACGGGACGAGCGCCGCGCTCGAATATTGGAAGGCACCGGGCAAGCCTGCGGTGCATCCGGACGAGGCCGAATACGCGACCGTGATGGCGGGTTCGGGGACGCTCGTGTCGGGCGGTACGCTGGTCGCGCCCAAGCTGCGCTTTCCAGGGCTGGTCGAAGGCGACCAGATCGAGGGTGGGACGACGCGGAAGCTCGCGGTCGGCGACGTCTTCCTGATCCCCGCGGGGGTGCCGCACTGGTTCGGCATCGATGGCAAGCTGGTCCTGCTTGGGACCAAGATCAGGACGTCAGGTCAGCGGAAGCCCAACCAGTAGAGCAAGCCGATGTTGACGGCGAGAAGAGGCAGCGCGGTCGGTATCTGCGCGCGAATGACGGCGTTCTTGTTCTTCAGCTCGAGCAAGGCGGCGGGGACGAGGTTGAAGTTCGCCGCCATCGGCGTCATCAGCGTGCCGCAGAACCCGCTGAGCATCCCGATCGCCGCCACGACCGCCGGGTCGCCGCCATAATGGCGCACGAGCAGCGGGATACCGATCGCCGCGGCCATCACCGGGAACGCGGCGAATGCGTTGCCCATGACCATCGTGAACAGCGCCATGCCGAGCGTATAGGCAAGGACCGCGCCGATCAGGCTGCCCTCCGGGATCGCATGGCCGGCGAGGCTGCCGACGACGTCGCCGACGCCGGCGAGCGCGAAGACGGCGCCAAGGCTGGCGAGCATCTGCGGAAGGACGGCGGCCCAGCCGATCGCGTCCATCAGCCGAACACCCTCCGCGAGCGGCGTGGCGATGCGAGGGCGAAACCAGACCTGCAGGACGAGCAGCGCGATCAGGACGCCGCAGGTCAGCGCGACGAGCGTTGCCTGTTTCGGGTCGACGAGGCTCGGAACCGCGCGGAAGAGCGCTGTACCGCCCAGTGCCGCGGCGGGGATGATCAGCGCGGGCAGGAATATCCGGTTACCGAACCGGGCGGCTTCGTCGCGTCGTTCGTCGGGCGTGGTAGTGGCGCGTCCCCCGCGGCCCACCGCACCCGAGCCGGCGATCGCGACGAGAATGAGGACCAGGACGCCATTGCCGACGTCGCCGATGCTGTTCCCGAACGCGAAACTCATCGCCAGCACCGCGTAGAAGGCCGCATTGCCGAAGCGTTTCGGGTTGGCACGATCGGTAGCACTCAGGATCGCGAACGCGGCGAACATGATGCTTGCGACGGCGTAGATGAAGCCCGTGCCGATCACCGCGCCCGCGCCAGCCGGCGATCAAGCAACCAGAGGCGGAAGCCGTGGATCAGCAACGCGGCGATCGCGGTGGGTATCGCCCATATCGAGAGGTGAAGCGGCTGGATGACGATGCCGTAGCCCTCCAGCACGCCCTTCATCAGCAGGATCGAACCGATCGCGATGAAGATGTCTTCGCCGAAGAAAAGTCCGATATTATCGGTTGCCGCAGCCATGGCCGGGATGCGGTCGCCTCCAGGCGCGATGCCTTGCGCTTCGGCAGCGGCCTCTGCCATCGGCGCGACCAGCGGGCGGACTGTCTGCGCCGGACCGGCGATCGAGGTCAGGCCGAGCGCTGCGGTAAGCTGGCGAAACAGCAGATAGCCGATCAGCAGCCGCCCCACCGTTGCGCCCCGGAGCTTGCCTATCGCGAGCCTTGCGCGTTCCTGAAGCCCGTGGCGTTCCAGCATCCCGATCACCGGCAGCACGATGTAGATCACCGTCACGTAACGGTTCTCGTTAAACGCTTTCCCGAACGCAGCGAGGATCGCGAGCGGTGTGATCCCCGCGGCCAGGCCGGTGACGAGCGCGGACACCGCGACGACAAGCAGCGGATTGAACCGGAGCAGGAACCCCGCGACGATCACCGCGATGCCGCACAAGACCAGCATTCGGTTTAGCGTGACTGCTTGGCGAGATCGGTGTCGAACGCGACCTTGGCCTTCGCCACGATCTTCGGGAGCAAGGTCGGATCGACAAACGCGGTCATGTCCCCAGCCGCACGGCGCTTGCCGCGGGCGATCACGTCGGCGAGTTCGGGGTGCGACGGGAGGACGATGTCGGCGTGCAGCGTGCCGAGCATCGCGATGCTGCGGCGATAATCGGCGACGATGCCGGGATAGGCGCGGTTGCCGATCAGGCGATTGCCGGCGACGCTGACGCTGCACGGGAACACGACGTCGAGCGGACGCGGCCTGGCGGGGATCCGCATCGTCCAGGTCGTGCAGCCGGGCGTGTGGCCGGATGTTGCCCGCGCGGTCAGCGTGGTGGTGCCGAGGGTTACCGTCTCGCCATCGCGTACCCCGCGATCGACGGGGACGGGCGGGAAGCGGATGACGCCGTAGTTGGTTTCGCCCGGTGGCACGCCGGTTTCGAGGGCGCGGACGTCGCGCGTGCCGGCGATGACGCGCGCGCCGGTCGCCCGCTTGAGCGCAGCTACGCCGGCGGCATGATCGGCATGGGCGTGGGTAACGAGGATCAGCTTCACGTCGCGCAGGCGGACGCCCGCTGCGGCGATGTTGCGCTCGATCATGCCGGCATTCTCGGCGAGCGTGCCGTCGATCAGGATGGCACCGGCGCTGGTGTTGATGAGGTAGGCCGCGATGCCTTCGCTACCGACATAGGTGATCGGGCCGGCGACGGCGAACGGCGCCTGCGGGCGCGTCCAGGCCGGCGGATCCGCCGCTCCGAGCAGGAGCGGTGCGCCGGCGGCTATCGCCAGCGCACTGGCCAAGGATTTCGCGCGAAGGCTCAGCGATCCTCCCCCGCCAGGGGGGAGCTATGTTGGAAAATGGGTGACGGTGGAGGATTGAAGGCGGCGTATCGAGGCGGGTGATGAGCCTGCCGGAACCTCTCAAGGAGAGCGATACGCCATGACCGATACTACCAACGTCGTTCAATTTCGCCAGCCCGATGATGTCGACGATCCGTTGACCGAGGTGCTGCGTGCCGGAGCTCGCCGGCTGCTTGCGCAGGCGGTGGAACTGGAGGCCGAGGCGTTCCTGGCGGCGCGAGACGACCTGCGACTACCCGATGGACGGTCGCGCCTGGTGCGCCACGGGCACGGGCCAGAGCGTCAGGTCCAGACCGGGATTGGCCCGGTGCCGGTGTCGCGCGTGAAGATCCGTGATCGCGGGGGGGCCGAGGAAGGGGAGCGTGTGCGCTTCTCGTCGGCAATCCTGCCGCGCTGGGCACGGCGGACCAAGAGCCTGGATGCGCTGCTGCCGGTGCTGTATCTGCGCGGGGTTTCGACCGGCGATTTTCAGGAGGCGCTCACGGCGCTCCTTGGCAAGGACGCGCCCAACCTTTCGCCGGCGGTGGTCGGTCGGCTCACCGCTGAATGGCAGGTCGAATACGAGCACTGGCAGGCGCGCGACCTATCGGCCCGCCGCTACGTGTATGTGTGGGCGGACGGCGTCTACCTGCAGGCGCGGATGGAGGATCATTCCGAGTGCATGCTGGTGCTGATCGGCGCCACGCCTGAGGGCAGGAAGGAACTGGTCGGCTTCCAGGTGGGCGTCCGTGAAAGCGCTCAGAGCTGGCGCGAGCTGCTCGTCGAGGTGAAACGGCGCGGCCTCGCAATCGCACCCGAGATCGCGGTGGGCGATGGCGCACTCGGCTTCTGGAAAGCGCTCGACGAAGTCTGGCCCAGCACGCGCCACCAGCGCTGCTGGGTGCACAAGATCGCCAACGTACTGAACAAGGTGCCCAAGTCGGTGCAGCCTGCAATAAAAGCTGACCTGCGCGAGATATATAGCGCGCCTGAGCGCGCAGCGGCGGAGAAGGCGATCGCCGTCTTTGTCGAGAAATATAGCGCGAAATACACCAAGGCCGTCGAATGCCTGACCAAGGATCGCGAGAGGCTGCTCACCTTCTTCGACTTCCCCGCCGAGCACTGGGACCATCTGCGGACGTCGAACCCGATCGAGAGCGTGTTCGCGACCGTGCGCCACAGGACGGTGCGTACCAAGGGCGCGCTGTCACCAAAGACGGCACGCCTCATGGTCTTCAAACTCGTCATCGCCGCGTCCAGGAAATGGCGCCGGCTGAAGGGCGAGAACCAGTTGCCCAAAGTCGTCGCTGGTGTCACATTCCGTGACGGCACCGAAGTCGTCGACGGCCAATCAACCCGCGCCGCCTGATCGCCTCGTCACCCAAATTTCGGCATAGCTCTATGGGAGGGCGAAGGACGCTCATTCCGATACCCTGTCACCTACATCCGCGACGGCAAGGAGGAGAAGCGCAAGTCGCGCGTCGATGATCTCGAGCCCGAAGCGCTGATCACCGGCCACTACAAATTCGGCGCCAACGAACTAAGCATCCACCGCGCCCTGGTTCGTATCGTCGACATGCTGAAGGCCGATTATGGCCTGACGATTCCCGCACCCGAGGATCCCGCATGATTGCGGCGCGCCGTGTGCTGAGCCCACCAGCGTTCATCCTCTGCGCCTTTGCCTTCTCGGTGATGGCGACGCCCGCCCGGGCGGACCCCTGCGAAGGTCGCCTGCCATCTCAGCCGGGGCAGCAGTTTTCGGGAACGGTCCGCTATGTCGGTGACGGCGACGGGCTGTGCGTTGGCAATTCCAGCGATCCAAACACCTGGATCGAAGTGCGCTTGGCGGACTTTGACGCGCCCGAACTTCACTCCCCTGATGGCCGCCTGTCCAAATCGCTCCTCGAGCGGGTTGCGTTCGGTCAGAATGTAACTTGCGAGGCGCGGCGCGGGCGGCGTGGCCGCGTGATCGTTTTCGACCGGGTGATCGCCGTCTGCCGCGTCCATGGCCGCTCGATCGGCGATCTACTCCGCGCGCGGCACGCGCCAGAAGGCGGCAACTGATCGTCGAACCTCGATCAGGAATGGTCTGAGTCCGAGGGGGGAATGCCTTCCCCTGCGGTCGAGCCGAACGTCTCGTCCGACCCCTTCTGCGGGGAGCACCCCGCAACGCCCCCGCGGTGACAACCAATCCTGACGGTGGAATCCATTCGCAGCAACATGCGTTGTCTCTGACCGTCAGAATGAGACTCACGCGACGAAACCCACGCTTCAGGCACATCTGCTCGAACGCGCCGCGAGTTTCCTCGTCATGGCCGATCACGTCGCCGAACCTGAAGCCCGGCTTTGCGGAGAACCGCTTTTACAGAATGTCGGCTATGCGCTCGAACTCGGGCTCAAAGCGCTCCTTGTTGAGCGGGGATGGGACGACGATCGCTGCCGCATCGAGGTGCGGCATGACATCGCCAAGGCCCTCGGCGAAGCCGCGAAGGTCGGATTTGTACCAGCGCATCCCGACCTTGCCGCCCTGATCGCCACTATCAGCCCCTAATACAAGCGGCACGGACTGTCCGAATTGGTGGCCACCGGCGGCTTGGCGATGTCGCCCGATCAGGTCTTGGCCGTGACGCGGAGCCTGCTTGATCAGGTCCGCGTGTCGGTCACTAGGTAGCTGACGGATCCGCCGGCCCACATAAGAGGGAGAGGGCTGCGGCTGTCGCCGTGACGGGTTTTGAAGGTCGAGAGAGGTTTTCTGGCCGGCCCGTCGCGGAGATACGCGATGACACGCCCAGCTTCCAAAGGCCATGCCCGAGTCCAGCGCTCGAACATCTACGACGAGATCACCACCAAGATTATTGCCGAGCTGGAGGCAGGCCGCCTCCCCTGGGTCCAGCCCTGGGGCTCGAGCACGGTATCGGCGCCACTTGCTATGCCGCGGAACGCCGCGACCGATCGTGGCTATTCCGGCATCAACGTCCTGATCCTCTGGGGCGCGGTGGTCCAACATGGCTTCGCCACGCAAGGCTGGCTCACCTTTCGCCAAGCTATGGGGCTGGGCGGCAATGTCCGCAAAGGCGAACACGGCACCACCGTCGTCTATGCCGATCGCTTCATCCCCGATGACGAGCGTCGCCGGGCACAGGACAATGGTGACGATCCAGCCGCCATTCCCTTCCTCAAGCGCTTTACCGTATTCAATGTCGCCCAATGTGAGGGCTTGCCCGACGGGCTATCGGCGCCGCCCCCACCCATTCCCGAAGGTCTGATCGTGCCAGAGGTCGAGGCGCTCATTCGTGCCAGCGGCGCCGACCTGCGTCTGGGCGGAGACAAGGCCTTCTATGCACCGGGTCCCGATTTTATTCAGATCCCCAGGCCCGAGGCCTATTTCGAGCCGATCAACTGGCATCGCACGGCCCTGCATGAGCTGGGGCATTATGCCGCCCGCCGGATTATGCCGCATGGCTGTGCAGAACGGCAGATTCTTGCGGCAGAACCATGCGGCAGGTCGGCATAATCAGAGGGCTTCGAGCCAGGCGAGCAGTTTGTCGTCTGGCCGGAAGCGACCTGGGCGGGTTTCGGGTGTGGCGACGCTGGCCAATGCTTTTTCCTTGAGCCGCATATCGGCATGGATGTAGATTTGCGTCGTCTCGACGGATTCGTGTCCGAGCCAGAGTGCGATGACCGACTGGTCAACGCCATGATGGAGCAGTTCCATCGCCGTGCTGTGGCGCAGGGTATGCGGGCTCACCCGTTTCCCGACCAAACTCGGGCATGAACGCGCGGCGGTCAGGCAGTGCTTGCGGACCAGATGTTCCAAGGCATCGCGAGAGAGCGGATCGCCGCGGATAGACGGGAACAGTGCACCATCATCGTCACCGCGCCGTTCCTTCAACCAGTTGTGCAACGCCTTGGCCGTATCGCGACGAAGCGGTGTGCAACGTTCCTTCCTGCCCTTGCCTAGGCAGCGGATGTGCGCACCGGTGCCCAACTGGACATCCCTGCAGCGCAGCCCGATCAGCTCCGATGCCCGGAGGCCAGTTTGCACGGCTACGAGCAACAGGATGTGATCTCGACGACCAGTCCAGGTCGATCGGTCGGGCGCGGTCAGCAATGCCGTAATCTCCGCCCCATCGAGGAACGTGACCGTCCGCTTAACGTAACGTTTGTCCGGTAGGGTGAGGATCCTTTGACAGTGCAGCAACCACTCGGGTTCGTTCATAGCGACGTAACGGAAGAAGGATCGGATCGCGGCGAGCCGGGTGTTGCGGCTTCGCGCCCCGTTACCTCTCGATGTCTCGATATGGACGAGGAAGTCGCCGATCACCTGTACGTCAAGGTCAGCGATGCCGAGCTTCGTAGGCGATTTCCCCGAACGTGCGCTCGCAAAGCGGATAAGCAATCGGAACGTGTCTCGATATCCCGCGATCGTGTGATGGCTTGCCTCCATCTGGGTGCAAAGGCGGTCAGTGAAGAAGCGCTGGAGCAGCGCCGCGAACGTCATGCTGGTCATGACCGCACCTCCCCATCATGACCGTCGGCGATCCGGGATGACGCGAGTTCCAAGAGTTCCGGAACGGCCTCGATGTACCAATAGGTGTGTTCTGGATTGGAATGGCCAAGCAATGTGGTCAGCTTGAACATCTCGCGTGCGGGATCCTTGCCGGACCTGTACCAGTCGATCATTGTTTGCGCGGCAAAGCTGTGCCGCAGGTCGTGGATACGGGGGCCGTGGCCATGGCGCCCCTCGACCTGAGGCTCGCGCAGGCCGATTCGCTGACAGACCTGTGCAAAGTTATAGCGGGCACCGCAGTCGCCGAGCCGTACTCCGTCGCACTTGACGAAGAACGGAACCGGCGTCCTGCCGAGCAACCGATCCCTTTCCGCAGCAAAGAAGCGCAGCCGCACGGTAGCACTGTCGTGAACGGGAACCAGGCGTTCCTTGCCGAGCTTTCCAAAGCGGATATGGACGATACCGGTATCGAGATCGACGTCGCCGGTGTCGAGGCTCAGCGCTTCATTGATCCGCATGCCCGTCACCGCGATCAGCCCGAACAGGGTCGAGCAGGTCAAGCCACGCATGCCGTATATCGAGGGAAGTCGTGCAGCTTCTTCGACGATGGCGATGATCTGCGCATCGGTGAAGATGTAGGGGTGTGTTCTACAATAACGGTAAGGGATCAGGCCACGGGGTAGCACTTCGTGGGCGGCATCCAGGCCATGCAGCCATTGGCTGAACAGGCGCACCATGATGAAGCGTGCGCCCCACGTCGAACGCCGGGCCTGGCCGAACACCGCCTGCCAGCGCAGGAACAGATCGACGGTGACATGAGTGGCGCCCTGACCATCGGCATATTGTACGAAGCGGCGCAGTACCCGTTCAGCCGTTGCGAGATCATAGCCCAGGCTGCGTCTGACGCTGATATAACGGTCGAGTTCATGAGCGAGAGTCATCACGCTTCTCCCGCCGTCGGCCAAGGCTTCGCAATCGACCGGAGGCCGTCGATATCGAGCTTCGCATAGATCATCGTCGATGCGCGCGACCGGTGCCGCAGCATGTCGCCTATCTCATCAAGGGATGCGCCGTTGCGCACCATGTTTGTCGCCAGGCTGTGGCGCAGGACGTGCGATCCTACGTAAGGACCCGGTGGCGTAACACCGGTCGCGGCGAACGCATCCTTCAGGATATCGTTGATGACCTGGCCATTCTTGAACGGACCGTTCGGCGCCCGCAACGAGACGAACAATGTCCGCGATGCCGATACACGCTCCTGGCGGATATAGCGCGCGACCGCTTCCCCGACGTCCGATGGGATTGGCAGACGATCATGGCGGTGCCCTTTGCCTCGCACCAACAACTCACCGGCTCGCCAGTCGATATCCTCGAGCCGGACGGCGATCACCTCAGGCGCCCGCAGCCCGAGCCTGGCCATCAGCAGAAGCATCGCATGATCGCGCAGCCCATGTTTCGGATTGTCGCGGACACACGCCAGAAGGGCCTCGATCTGCTCCGGCGACAGGAAGCGTGGCAGTCTCGTATCCCAGCGATGGGCGACAGTCGGTACGCTCAGCGCAAGGTTGGTTCCCGTGACACCCCGCTGGAACAGATATTGGAAGAACGTCCTCAAATGCGTGGCGGCGCTCTTGTCGCGATAGGGTGCCTTTCTACCGACCAGATGTTGAAGGAAGGACACCACATCAGTCGGGCTGATCGCCGCCAGATCCGTTTCGCGGTCACTGAACCGGTGGTCGAGGAACCGGTCGGCGAAGCGCCAGCAATGATAGATCGTGCGTGGACTCAATCCCCGTTGCCGTAGCAGATAATCTTCGTAATCGAAGCGCAACGTTTCACGAGCGATCTGCCCCGGTGTCGCGATCGGCGCTGGAACCACTCCGCTCTCGATCAGATGGGTAACGAAGCGCCGCGCGATATTCTGGCACTTGTTCGGTTCGCGCCGCTTGCGCTCGTCGCTGCGGACCAGATCGGCCGCCCGTTCTACCGCTATATCCGCTAACGATATCCCGGCTGCCTCGATCAAGGATACCAGACGGTTCAGCAAGACCCGATAGGTCTTCATCGTTCGTGGCTTGTAATTTTCGGCGGCCAGCCGGACCATGAACGTCCCAATATGGTGGTCGAGTGAAGCGTGGGTGATTTTTGGCATTTGGCGTGCTCCTCGGTGTGGAAACACGATCCGACCCTTGCCGCCGCCCCGGCCGCAAGATTATTGATATGCTGTCGTCGTCCGATCACGGCATGATGATCATGATTTTTGTTCTGCCGGGATGGATATGAAGAAGGCGACCACGACACCGAGCAATAGAAACGCGCAGGCGCTGCTGGAGAAGCACCGGTCTCCGGTGCCGTTCCACGAGGTGCGCACGCGTTTCCTGGGTAATATCGCAACCCCCGCGATGTCCGTCGCGCCATTGCAGGTCATCAAGAATCTATGGGGCGGCGAACTTCCGGCCTTCGACAGTATCGACGAAGTCAACGAACTGCTCGATGCGCTGGTCCAGGGGCTCTGGAACGACCTGACCCGGCATCAGAAGCGCGGTCAGCCGTTTCGACTGACCCGGATGCCCGCGGAGCCAACCGCAGCTAATCTGGGTCGACACGGTCTCGTTCGTATCCAGGAACTGGACGGCTTCATCGAAGGGCTGTTCAATGGCGAGGACGCCATCGATCTCCCCGAGCGGGCACATGAGGCCGTCCGCCATCTTGCCGAACTGCGCGCCATGATGGCAGGGATCTGCGAGCTGGTATCCCGCGACCCTGTGGCCGATGACCGGAACCAACTCGACATAACCTTCAGGCATTTGCGCGAACTGACGCGAATCATGGAGACAGAGATCCACGAGGCGGTGCTATCCTGCACGCGCGCGCGCCGCCAGATGCTGGACGGTATCTTCACCGAGAAGCCGACGGTGCACTGACGCTGATGCAGCCCGAAGACCAACTCCGCGACAAGCTGCGCAAGATCGAAGCCCTCTACGCTGGCGCCAAAACCGCCGGTGAGAAGTCAGCGGCCGGTGCTGCTGCAGAACGCATCAGGCTTAAATTCGCGGATGCCAGCAAGACGGAACGGGTCGAGGAGTTCAAATTCTCGATCCCCGATCCATGGTCCCGCCAGCTCTTCACCGCCTTGTGTCGTCGCTATGGCATCAAGCCCTTCCGCTACACGCGGATGCACCGCCAGACTGTTATCATCCGTGCCCCGGCCAGCTTCGTCCAGATGACGCTTTGGCCCGAGTTCGAAGAACTGAGCGGCGCACTCACCGCGCATCTTCACGAGATCACCACGAAAATCATCCGCGAGGAGGTGCATGAAGCCACTCAGGATGCCGAAGAGATGAACGAACCGCGCCAGCTGGGGTGAGAGCTTTGCGCTCAGGTGCCAATGCTACCCGATCATGAGCGCTGCAAAGCTGTCCGGCAAGAATTCACCTTGGCCGATCGTTACCAAGTCCGTGACGCGACGCCTTTGATTATGCCGGAATGCGGCGTGGTTCTGCCGCAAGAATCTGCCGTTCTGCACAGCTATGCGGCATAATCCGGCGGGCGGCATAATGGACGTTATGCCGATATCGGCATAACGGCCATTGGTCGGGCCATCCCGGACGCCTCGCGCGCGACCTGAGCGGTGGCTTCGGGTCGAAGGCCTATTCGCGCGAGGAGCTCGTCGCCGAAATGACGTCGGCCTTCTGCTGCGCGAGCCTCGGCATCGCGCCGACCGTGCGCCATGCCGATTACATCGGCGCCTGGCTCGACGTCCTGCGCGAGGACAATCGCGCCATCGTGCGCGCGGCGAGCGCGGCCTCCAAAGCGGCGGACTACCTCCTCGCCTTCGCGCCCAGTGCGGCACGGGAGGAGGATCGGCAAGCGGCGTGACCTCGCCCGCTGCGCGCCAGCTCGGCCGGAGTTCAGGAGAGTAAGAGGGTCGAGACGGACTTCGTGACGGGTCAGGGTCGAGAGAGAGGCTCCCGGCCGCCCGTCACGGAGAACATCCCATGACCCAGGCTTCCCAGAAAATCGTCCTGTCCCCCTCGCGGGACATCCCCTTCAACAAGCTCGTGCTGAGCCAGTCCAATGTGCGCCGGATCAAGTCCGGCGTCTCGATCGAAGATCTTGCCGAGGACATTGCACGACGGACCCTGCTCCAAAGCCTCAACGTCCGCGCGGTCGTCGATTCCGAAGGCAATGAAACCGGCATGTTCGAGGTGCCGGCCGGAGGTCGGCGCTATCGTGCGCTCGAACGGCTCGTGAAACAGAAGCGCCTGTCGCGGACAGCACCCGTGCCCTGCGTCATCCGCGAGAGCGCGGACATCTCGGCCGAGGAGGATTCGCTCGCCGAAAACAGTCAACGTGAGCCGCTGCATCCGCTCGACCAGTTTCGTGCCTTCCAGACCCTGCGCGAACAGGGTCAAGGCGACGAGGCAATCGCGGCGCGCTTCTTCGTCACGCCGGCCATCGTTCGCCAGCGCCTCAAGTTGGCGTCCGTATCCGACCGGCTGCTCGCCCTCTACGCCGAGGACGAATTGACCCTGGACCAGCTGATGGCCTTCACCGTCACCAACGACCATGCGCGCCAGGAACAGGTCTGGGAGGCGCTCGCGCGCAACCCCTACAAGGAAGCCTATCAGATCCGGCGCATGTTGACCGAAGGCGCCGTGCGCGCTTCCGATCGACGTGCACGTTTCATCGGCGCGGAGGCTTATGAAGCCGCAGGCGGCGACATCTTACGTGACCTCTTCCAGACCGATGACGGTGGGTGGTTTCAGGATCCGGCGCTTCTCGACCGTCTGGTCTCAGAAAAACTCGCGGCGGCTGCGGAGACCGTCGCCGCCGAAGGCTGGAAGTGGATCAGCGCCGACGTCGGTTTCGATTACGGACACACGCGCGGACTCCGCGTCTTGCCCTCCACCAGCTCGCTGACCGATCAAGAACACGCGACCTACGAGGCGCTCAGCCAGGAGTATGCGGCGCTTGAGGAGACCTACGCCGAGGCCGAGGAGCTGCCCGACGAGGCCGACCAGCGCCTTGGAGAAATCGAGGCCGCGCTCGAAGATCTCCAGAACCGACCGGCGCTGTTCGATCCGGCTGACATCGCGCGGGCGGGCGCCTTTGTCAGCCTCGACAGCTCTGGCAGCCTCAAGACCGAACGCGGGTTTGTGCGACCGGAGGACGAAGCAGAAGCCGAGCCGGATGCCACCCGTGGCGATACGGATGATGTCGTCGAGCCTTCCGAGCCCGATGCCGGCATCCAGCGCGCCGTCATCACGATCGGCGGTGCAGCCCAGCCCGCCGGCGAAATCGACGAGGATGACGACACCATCAAGCCGCTGCCCGAGCGGCTGATGACCGAACTGACTGCGCATCGGACGCTGGCATTGCGCAACGCAGTGGGTGCCGACCCCGCCACGGCCTATCTCGCCGTCCTTCATGCCCTCGCGTTGAAGACGTTCTACCGCTTCAGCACCGCGACGTGCCTGGAGATCGAAGCCAAGCACTCCGCCTTTGGTCACCAGGTGCCTGGCCTCAACGACACAGCGTCGGCGCAGGCGATCACCGCGCGCCATGCGAGCTGGTCGGATCAGCTGCCTCAGGACCCCGGTGCCTTGTGGCAGACGTTGACGACCTTCGATACGGATCGACGCGGGGGACTGTTCGCCCACTGCGTCAGCTTCAGCATCAACGCCGTCCACCAGTCCTGGAACCAGGGCGACAGGATGAAACATGCTGACGCTTTGGCGCAGGTCGTCGATCTCGACATGGTCGCGGCAGGCTGGACCCCGACGGTCGAATCCTACCTCGGCCGCGTCACCAAGCCGCGCATTCTGGAGGCTGTTCGCGACGGCAAGGGTGATCGCGAGGCCCAGCTCATCGAGCACCTCAAGAAGGGCGATATGGCCAAGGAGGCCGAACGGCTGCTGGCCGGTTCAGGCTGGCTGCCGGAGCCGTTGCGCACCGCAACCGATCAACCCGTCTTGCTCGAACCGGACGGATCGGAGCCCGAAGCGCTGCCGGCTTTCCTGACCGCTGACGAGGATGACGAGGCCGGAGCCTCCGACCCCGAGCCGGCTGCAGGGTTTGAGCACGCCATCGCCGCTGAATGAAAATCGCGGGGCGGCGTTCGGCCGCCCCGCTCCATTCCCACCTTTCGGCCCGCCTTCTGCCGGGCCTTTCCTTTGTCAGGAGCTTGCCATGCCGATCCCCGACCATGCCTCCCGCAATTTCCAGACCCTGCTACAGGCCGCCCGCAATGATGATCTGGCCCTGATGGAATGCTTAGACGCCGAGACGCGCGAGCTGCGCTACGTCCTTTGCGCCGTAGGCCGAGACGGCGAAGACTATGTCTTCACGCCGTTCGGCCATCTCGCGCCCGGCAATCCGTTCGACGCCTATCTGCCTCCGGCCGATGGCGGCGGCTTTGCCGAAACAGAGTGAGAGGGGGGCCGGGAGGGGGCGAGCCGGTGCGGTCGAGAGAGAGCGCCGATCGGCTTGCCCTCCTCCTGCTCTCCCGGATGACCCGCCATGACATCAACCGCACTCGCGTCCCCAACGCTCACCGTGACAAGCCGCGCGCCGGCCAATCGCGCCCTGGCGCTCCACCGCGCCGCTCTGGATCTCCTTCCCACCCTGATCGCGGGCACGGCGCTCAATGCCCGCGCCCTTCGCACCACTATGGAGGCAGCGTTTGGCGGATCGGACGCCCAAGGGCTGTGGACCTGGAAGGACGCTTATGAGGCGTGCGAAGCGGCGCAGATCGCGTTCCTGCACCGATTTGGACCGGCGCTGTGCGGCCGTCCGGCCAGTTCGCAGCTTGCCGTGGTCAGCAAGATTGCCGGCCTGCTCCCCACCCACACCCGACGCTCAATCGAAAGCGAGGCGCTCCAGCAATTCTCGACGCCCTTGCCCCTTGCATGGGTCGCGGCACGCGCAGCCATGATCACGCGGGGTGATCTTGTTCTGGAGCCATCAGCCGGGACCGGATTGCTTGCCATCTTCGCTGAGCTTGCTGGTGCCGAAGTGGCGCTTAATGAATTGGGCGAAACCCGCGCTGACCTTCTCGGTCATCTCTTTTCGACCACGGTCGTCACCCGGTTTGACGCCGCCCACATCCATGACCATCTCGACGCCGGGCTGCTCCCGAGCGTCGTCCTCATGAATCCGCCCTTCTCGGTCGCCGCGCAGGTCGAAGGCCGCGTCGCCGACGCGGCCCTCCGGCACATCAACTCCGCCCTGGCCCGTCTCGCCGAAGGCGGTCGCCTGGTCGCCATCACTGGGGCGAGCCTGTCCCCCTACGATGCAGCATGGCGCGATGCGTTTATCGACCTTCAGGCGCGGGGCCGAATCGTCTTCTCCGCCGCGATCGACGGCCGTGTCTATGCTCGGCATGGTACAACGACCGAAACGCGCCTGACCGTGATCGACCGTCTCCCGGCCGATGACCCATCATGCTTCCCCGTCACACCCGGCATGGCGTCCAGTACGACCGAGCTTCTGGCCTGGGTCGACAATGCGATTCCCGCGCGCCTGCCCATGAGCGCCGCTTTTACGCCGAGCCGCGTCTCCGCAAAGCCGGCTATGCGGAAATCCGTTGCGTCACCTGCACGATCTGCGTCGCAATCGATCGACCCCGCCGCCGTGCCGCTGCGCTATTCCGTGGTGGACTGGTCCCAACCCGCAGCCGATCGGATCACCGAGGCTCTCTATGAAGGCTACGGACTGCAATCAGTGGCCATCGATGGAGCTTGCCCCCATCCGACGCCGCTCGTGCAGTCCGCGTCCATGGCTTCTGTTTGCCCACCGAAGCCGAGCTATGTTCCGCTTCTGCCTGAGGACCTGGTCGAAGCCGGCCTTCTATCCGATGCCCAGCTTGAAACCGTCATCTATGCGGGCGAAGCCCATGATGGCCAGTTGGCAGGCGCCTGGACAGTCGATGCAACCTTCGACCAGATCAGTGCCGCGCCTGAAAATGCCAACGGCATGGTCCGATTTCGCCGAGGCTTCATGCTCGGCGATGGGACGGGCGCGGGCAAGGGCCGCCAAGTCGCCGGCGTCATTCTCGACAATTGGCTAAAGGGCCGTCGACGCGCGCTGTGGGTCTCGAAATCCGACGCGCTCCTTGAGGACGCCCAGCGCGACTGGTCGGCCCTCGGCCAGGAACGGCTGTTGGTGACGCCGCTCTCCCGCTTTCGCCAAGGTGCGCCCATCCGACTGGAGGAAGGCATCCTTTTTACCACCTATGCCACGCTACGGTCCGACGAACGCGAGGGGAAGGTTTCACGCGTCCGACAAATCGTCGACTGGTTGGGCTCCGATTTCGACGGGGTCATCGTGTTCGACGAATCCCACGCCATGCAGAATGCCGCAGGCGGCAAGGGCGAACGCGGCGAGCAGGCCGCGTCGCAGCAGGGCAAGGCTGGCTTACGCCTGCAACATGCGCTTCCCGATGCCCGCGTACTCTACGTCTCGGCGACCGGCGCGACGACGGTTCACAACCTCGCTTATGCCCAACGGCTCGGCCTGTGGGGTGGCGACGACTTCCCGTTCGCCAGCCGCGCCGAGTTCGTGCAGGCAATCGAGGCCGGCGGCGTCGCCGCGATGGAAGTGCTCGCCCGCGACCTCAAGGCGCTCGGCCTCTATGCCGCTCGCTCGCTGTCCTACGAAGGGGTCGAATATGAGATCGTCGAACACCGGCTGACAGCCGAGCAAACCGGCATCTATGACGCCTACGCCGGCGCGTTCGAGATCATTCACAACAATCTGTCGGCCGCGCTTGAAGCCTCCAACATCACAGGTGCTGGGCCGGATGGTGGAACCAAGACGCTGAACGCTCAGGCCAAGTCCGCAGCGCGGTCTGCCTTTGAGAGCGCCAAGCAGCGATTCTTCAATCACCTGATTACCGCCATGAAGACCCCGACGCTGATCGCGGCGATCGACCGTGACCTTGCCGAAGGTCACGCCTGCGTCGTCCAGATCGTCTCCACAGGCGAAGCCTTGCTCGAACGGAGACTCGCCGACATTCCGACCGAAGAATGGGGCGATATCGCCGTCGACATCACCCCGCGCGAATATGTCCTGGACTATCTGGCGCACTCGTTCCCAACCCAGCTCTTCGAACCCTATACCGATGGCGAGGGTAACCTGTGCTCGCGGCCGGTGATGCGCGATGGCCAGCCCGTGCAATGCCGCGATGCGCTCGAACGCCGCGATCGTCTCATCGAGCATCTCGGCGCACTGGCTCCGGTGCAAGGCGCGCTCGATCAGATCGTCCAGCGGTTCGGCACCGAGCAGGTCGCCGAAGTCACCGGACGGTCCCGCCGCGTCGTCGCCCGCATCGGCGCGGACGGCGAACGGCGTCTGTGCGTGGAAAATCGTGCGGGCAGCGCCAACCTGGCGGAGACCGCTGCGTTTCAGGACGATGACAAGCGCGTCCTCGTGTTCTCCGACGCGGGTGGCACGGGCCGGAGCTATCATGCCGACCTTGGCGCCAGGAACAGGCGGCTGCGCATTCACTATTTGCTCGAGGCAGGCTGGAAGGCGGACACGGCCATCCAGGGGCTCGGGCGCACCAATCGCACCCACCAGGTTCAGCCGCCCATCTTCAGGCCGATCTCGACCGACGTGAAAGCGGAAAAGCGGTTTCTATCGACCATTGCGCGCCGGCTCGACACGTTGGGCGCGATTACCAAAGGACAGCGGCAGACCGGCGGACAGGGTCTGTTCCGTGCCGAAGACAACCTCGAAAGCGCCTATGCCAAAGCGGCTTTGCGCCAGCTCTACACACTGCTCCTGCTCGGCAAGGTGCCGGGCTGTACGCTGCAACGGTTCGAGGACGCCACGGCCCTCAAACTAACCGATCGCGACGGCACCCTGCGCGAGGAACTGCCGCCAATCACGCAATTTCTCAACCGGATGCTGGCACTGACCATCGACCTGCAAGGCACAATCTTCGACGTGTTCGAAGGTTTGCTCCGCGCCAAGATCGAAGGTGCGATCGCCGCCGGCGTCTATGATCGCGGCGTCGAGACCATCACGGCGCACTCGCTCCGCGTCACCGAGCGCCGCACGCTTTATACCCACCCTGCGACAGGCGCCGAGACCCAGGTCTTTACGGTCGTCGAGCGAAACCCGACCCGGCCGATTTCACTTGCCGAAGCGGTTGAGCGCGGTGCCGACCGCGACTGCCGCTTGTTGATCAACCACTGTTGATTTCCACTGAGAGCTGACCCGGAGAAGGCATAAATTTCCACCGAGAAGTGACCCGTGTCTCAACCTCACCCCGGCAGGCTGTCGGGGGATCAAGGAGTGATAGACATGGCGTTACTGAGCGTGATCCGGCGCTGGGCATTCCGGGACGGGATGTCGATCAGGGAGATAACCCGACGTACGGGGCTGTCGCGTAACACGATCCGCAAATACCTGCGGTCGGACGCGGTGGAGCCGAAGTTCGAAGTGGTCGACCGGCCGAGCAAGTTGGATCCGTTCGCCGACCGGCTATCGGGATGGTTGAAGACGGAAGCTGGCAAATCGCGCAAGCAACGGCGTACGGGCAAGCAGATCCATACCGACCTGGTCGTGCTGGGCTATGACGGGTCCTACAGTCGGGTAGCGGCCTTCATCCGGGCGTGGAAGGCCGACCGTCAGGTCCAGGAGCAGACGACGGGCCGGGGCACGTTCGTGCCGCTGGTGTTCATGCCCGGCGAAGCCTTTCAATTCGACTGGAGCGAGGACTGGGCCATCCTGGGCGGCGAACGGGTGAAGCTGCAGGCAGCGCACACCAAGCTGTCGCACAGCCGGGCGTTCATCGTGCGAGCGTATCCGCTCCAGACCCACGAGATGCTGTTCGATGCGCACCAGCATGCCTTTCGGGTGCTGGGCGGAGTGCCGCGGCGCGGGATCTACGACAACATGAAGACCGCGGTCGACCGTATCGGCACGGGCAAGGCGCGGCAGGTCAACGCGCGGTTCGCGGCGATGGCGAGCCACTATTTGTTCGAACCCGAATTCTGCAATCCGGCATCGGGCTGGGAGAAAGGTCAGGTTGAGAAGAACGTCCAGGATGCGCGTCGCCGGCTGTGGCAGCGACTGCCCGAACTTTCCGACATTGCTGCGCTCAACGCATGGCTGGAAGAGCAGTGTATCGCACAGTGGGCACAGATTCCGCACGGCAACCTTCCCGGCACCGTTGCCGAGGTATGGGCGCAAGAAGTGGCGGACCTGATGAAACCGGGGCGCCCGTTTGATGGCTTCGTCGAACATACCAAGCGGGTATCGCCGACCTGCCTCGTGCATTTCGACCGCAACCGTTACAGCGTCCCGGCTTCCTTCGCGAACCGGCCGGTGAGCCTGCGGATCTACCCTGAGCGCATCGTCGTGGTCGCGGAAGGGCGCAGGGTGTGCGAGCACGCCCGGGTGATCGACCGGGCGCACAGCTCGCCAGGACGGACTATCTACGACTGGCGCCATTATCTGGCGGTGGTTCAGCGCAAGCCGGGTGCCATGCGAAATGGTGCGCCCTTTACCGAATTGCCCGACGCCTTTCGGAAATTGCGCGAGCGATTGCTCAAGCACGCGGGCGGCGACCGGGAGATGGTCGATATCCTGGCACTGGTGCTCCAGCACGACGAACAAGCGGTGCTGTGCGCGGTCGAACTAGCGCTCGAGGCCGGCGTCGCCACTAAAACCCACATTCTCAACATCCTGCATCGGCTGGTCGACGGCAAGACCGCCAGCGTCACGCCCATCGATGCCCCACAGGCGCTCGTCCTGCGACGTGAACCCCAAGCCGATGTCGGCCGCTACGACACGCTTATGAAGGAGGTGCGCCATGCGTCATGATCCCGCCAGCGCCGCGGTCGTTGTCATGCTGCGCGATCTTCGCATGTACGGCATGGCCCAGGCCGTAGGCGACCTCATCGAACAAGGCGCGCCTGCCTTCGATGCGGCCGTTCCCATCCTGTCTCAGCTGCTCAAGGCCGAGATGGCGGAGCGCGAAGTCAGATCCATCGCCTACCAGATCAAGGCTGCAAAGCTGCCGGCGTACAAGGATCTGACCGGCTTCGATTTTACCTCCGCCGAAGTCGACGAGACCATGGTTCGCCAACTCCATCAGGGCGATTTCATCGACGGCGCCGATAACGTCGTCCTGATTGGTGGCCCCGGCACCGGCAAGACGCACATCGCTACCGCGCTCGCTGTGCAGGCCATCGAGCACCGGCGCCGGAAGGTCCGGTTTTTTGCCACCGTCGACCTGGTCAACGCGCTCGAGCAGGAGAAAGCCATGAACAAGGCCGGGCAGCTCGCCGAGCGCCTGCTTCGCCTCGATCTCGTCGTCCTCGACGAGCTGGGCTACCTGCCGTTCAGTTCCTCGGGCGGCGCCATGCTGTTCCACCTGCTCAGCAAACTCTACGAGCAGACCAGCGTCATCATCACCACGAACCTCAGCTTCAGCGAATGGGCCGGCGTCTTCGGCGACGCCAAGATGACAACCGCGCTCCTCGACCGCCTTACCCACCATTGCCACATCGTCGAGACCGGCAACGACAGCTTCCGGTTCCGCGTCCGGTCCGAGGCCGACAAACCGAAAAAGGACAAAGCCTCACCTTGACCCGCAACCCCGCGGGCATGACATGAACCCTTCGACGCGGGTCACTTCTCGATGAAAACTCCGGGTCAACTCTCAGTGAAAATCAACAGTTATGCGCCTTGGATCGCTTCATGCGCTCCTTGGGGATCGTCCACACGGCGTTCTCGAAGTCGACCTCGTCCCAGACCGCATCCTGCAGCTCGCTCTTGCGCACCATTGTCAGCAGGAAGAGGCGCATCCCGAGTCGGATCGTTGGCAGCGTCGCCACATGGTCGAGCTGCTTGAGCATCACGCGAATTTCTGTCGGCGACAGCGAACGGTCCTTTGGAACGAACGTCGCGATCGAGGCGGGTCCGACATCGTCGGCCGGATTGGCCACCTTCTCGCCGTGCAAGATCGCAAACCCGTAGATCTGCTTGCTGATTCCGACGAAGTCGCCCCCCGTTTCCGAGATGATCGCGCCCCCTGATTCCGAGATGATGTCGCCCCCCGGAAGCGGGGCCTTGTCGGCAATGATCGTTGTTGTTTCGTTCGGTGCTTACGTCAAGCGATCTGGCTGGTTTTCGCACGCCGCATGCTATCGCCATCGAGGTCGAGCCGATGGGCGTTGTGGACGAGGCGATCGAGGATCGCGTCGGCATAGGTCGGATCCGCGATCACCTGATGCCAACTGGCGATGGGCAGCTGGCTGGTAACGATCGTCGAGCGCCGCCCGTAGCGTTCTTCGAGGATCTCGAGCAGATCGTGGCGCGCGAGTGCGTCGAGCGGCTCCAGGCCCCAGTCGTCGAGGATGAGTAGCTGCACGCCGCCGAGCTTTCGCAGCAAGCGTTCGTGACGACCATCCCCGCGGGCAAGCGCGAGGCTGGTGAACAGCTTGGGGACGCGCTGATAGAGCACCGAGCGATCGTCGCGGCAGGCCTTGTGACCAAGCGCGCAGGCAAGCCAGCTCTTACCGACCCCGGTGGGTCCGGTGATGACCAGATTGTCGTGTGCGGCGATCCAGTCGCCGACCACGAGCTTCACGACCAGCGCGCGGTCGAGCCCGCGGGGTTTGCGATAATCGATGTCCTCGGGCGAGGCCTGATGGCGCAGCTTGGCGAACCGCAGCCTGGCGGCAAGCTTGCGATCGTGGCGGACACCCCATTCGCGGTCGAGGAGGAGTGCCAGCCATTCGGGATGGGTAAGCCGATCCGCTTCGGCATTGGTGGCAAGTTCGTCAAACGCCCTGGCCATACCGGCCAGGCCCATTTCGTTCAGCCGATCAAGGGTCGGATGTGCGAGCATCGTCGTGTTCCTTTCAGTGATAATAGCGTGAGCCCCGGATGTTGGGATGATCGACCGGCGGGCTCTCAACCGGAGGCGATGACGGGATCTGGTCGAGGTTCTTGTCGAGGATCGATCTGACCGAGCCGTAGGTGAGCGCACCGATATCGAGCGCGCGCGAACAAGCCGCTTCGATCCGCTTGGCACCGAAGCTGCGCGTCATGCGCATGATGCCCATACAGGCCCGGAAGCCCTGCTCGGGATGGCGCCGTTCGACGAGGATCTTCTCGCACAGCAATGCCGTACATGGCCCGATCGCGGTCGCATCGCGCGCGATCCGCTCCACGGTCCAGTCGGCAAAGCGCCGGTGCGACGAGGGCATATGCTCCGGGATCGTGGTATGGCGGCCATTGCCCGAGCCGCGCATGTGCGCGGCGATCCGCTCGCCCTTGTGGAACAGCTCGATGGTCGCCGCGGTGATCCGCGCTTCGATCGGCTCGCGTGCGAAGCGGTATGGGACGGAGTAATAATGCCGCTCGATCTCGACGTGATAATCGAGTCCCGCGCGCCTGCGCCGCCATTCGGCGTAGACATAGGGCTCGGCTGGCAGCGGCTTCAGCGCGGGCCGGTCGATCTCTTCGAACAACTGACGACGCGTCTGCCCAACCCGGCGCAGCACGCGCCGATCGTTCAGCTCGGCAAGCAACCCGGCGATCGCGGCGTTCAGTTCGGCCAGGCTGTAGAAGATCCGACGCCGAAGGCGTCCGAACAGCCAGCGCTCGACGATCAGCACGGCAGCTTCTACCTTTGCCTTATCGCGCGGGCGGCGCGGCCGCGTCGGCAGCACCGTGCTGTCGTAATGCGCCGCCATCTCGGCATAGCTGCGGTTGACCTGCGGATCGTAAAGACAAGCCTTGATCACCGCGACCTTCGCATTGTCGGGCACGAACAGCGCCGGCGCACCGCCGAACATTGCGAGCGCGCGCGTGTGCGCCGCCAGCCAGTCGGGCAGCGTCTCGGTCCAGCTTCCCTCGGCATAGGTCAGGCTGGACGCCCCCAGCACCGCCACGAAGATATGCGCGTCACGCACTTCGCCCGTCAGTCGGTCGATCACCACCGCGATCTTGTCGCCCGCATAATCGACGAACAGCTTGTCACCCGGCGCATGGTTCTGCCGCATCGTAACCGGCAGCTTCATCGCCCAGCCGCGATACAGGTCGCAGAATCGGCTGTAGCGATAGCCGGTCGGATGCTCGGCGATATACTCGTCCCACAACACCTGCAGCGTGACATGTTTGCGCTTCAGCTCGCGATGAACTTGCGCCCAGTCGGGTTCGGGACAGCGGCGGTGGCCGGTCTTCTTGCCCGCATCGCGGTAAAGTGATGCCTCCAGCGCAGCATCGCCGAGCGTCTCGTCCAGCGGCCATCTCAGTCCCGCATCCGCGACACGCTTCAAGGTCGCCCGCACCGTCGAGGGCACCGCACCCACGCGCAGCGATATCGCCTTGTATCCCAGCTCCTGTTCGAACCGGTATCTCATCATCTCGCGGACACGTCGCATACTCACCCTTCCCGCCGGCATCATTCACTCCTTCGGACAGACCCAAAGGAGCGACGATAACCCTGCCGGCGATCCCGGTCCGACCCACCCCGCAAGGGGGCGACATCATCTCGGAATCCGGGGGCGACTATTTCTCGGAATCAGGGGGCGGCATTATTTCGGAATGAGGGGGCGGCTTGCCTCGGAATCAGCAGATCTGCTTAAGGATGTCGCGGACATGGATCGCAGTCGCCGGAGCGCCGCGATCGACGATCTTACCGCAGTGGGCGCGCAGGTCATCCGGCGTAATTTCTGTCAGCAGCCGATTCTTCCAGACTGGGAGAAGCTCTCGTTCGAAGATCGAACGCCGCATCGCGCGGGTGCTGTCCGCCATCGGTGCCTTCACCAACCAGCGCTCACCAAATTCACCGAAGCTCTTCGCCTCCTTGATCCGGCGTTTGTCGCGTTGCTTTTCCTGGGCCGGGGACCTGCCTTCAAAGACTGCACGCTTGGCGTCGATCGTCGCTTCACGGGCTCGCGCGAGCGACAAGCCGGAGGGACCGTACTTCCCGAGCGTCAGCGTCTCACGCCGCCCATGCAGCCGGTAGTCCAGCCGAAACGTCAATGTCCCCGAGGTTGAGACTTGAACATAAAGGCCGTCACGGTCCGTGACCTTGTAGGCTTTTTCCCGTGGTTTCAGGTTCTTAAGGGCAACATCGGTGAGCATACCGACCTCCTCTACGCAAAATACCGTCAGGCGATTTTCGGCCATTTTCACCGACATTATCGCTTGATTTACAATGGGTTAGTGCGGAAAAAATACCGTCACTGGCTTCAATACCTCTGACGGTATCGCCAGATTAGGCCAAGTGCAAGTTTGCCGGATACCGTCACGCATGACGCCAGGGCCAACCGCTGCTCCGCGATTGACCCCGATAGATAACGTAAGATAATCTTTTTATTTCAGTGCCTTGATGCAGCAATGCCGATTGATCGCGATAGCCAAAAATAGCCCCGAATCATTCCCACTCGATCGTGCCGGGCGGCTTCGACGTATAGTCGTACGTCACCCGGTTGATGCCCTTCACCTCGTTGATGATCCGGGTCGCGACGCGCGGCAGGAAGTCGCCGGGGAACTGGAACGCCTGCGCGGTCATGCCGTCGGTCGAGGTGACGGCGCGCAGCGCCAGCACGTTGTCATAGGTGCGGCCATCGCCCATCACGCCGACGCTGCGCACCGGAAGAAGCACCGCGAACGCCTGCCAGATCGTGTCGTACAGCCCCGCCGCGCGGATCTCCTCGAGATAGATCGCGTCGGCTTTCCGCAGGATGTCGCAACGTTCCTTGGTGACCTCGCCGGGAATGCGGATCGCGAGGCCAGGCCCTGGGAACGGGTGACGGCCGACGAAGATCTCGGGGAGCCCCAGCTCACGACCCAGCACGCGGACCTCGTCCTTGAACAGCTCGCGCAACGGCTCGACGAGCTTCATGTTCATGCGCTCGGGCAGACCACCGACATTGTGGTGGCTCTTGATCGTCACCGACGGACCGCCAGTGAAGCTGACGCTCTCGATCACGTCGGGATATAGCGTCCCCTGCGCGAGAAACTCCGCACCGCCGAGCTTCTTCGCCTCGGTATCGAACACGTCGATGAAGGTCTTGCCGATGAACTTGCGCTTCAGCTCGGGGTCGGTGATCCCGGCGAGGCCGCTCAGGAAAAGCTCCTCAACGTTCACGTGGATCAGCGGGATATTATAGGCGCCGCGGAAGAGGCTGACGACCTGCTCGCTCTCGCCCGCACGCATCAGGCCGTGATCGACATAGACGCAGGTGAGCTGCTCGCCGATCGCCTCGTGGATCAGCACCGCGGCCACCGCCGAATCGACGCCGCCCGACAGGCCGCAGATCACGCGGCCCTTTCCGACCTGAGCGCGGATTTCAGCGATCTTGGTTTCGCGGAACTCCGCCATCGTCCAGTCGCCGCTGAGCCCGCAGACGTGGCGCGCGAAGTTCGCGATCAGCTTTCCGCCGTCGGGGGTGTGGACGACCTCGGGGTGGAACTGCACGCCGTAGAAGCGCCGCGCCTCGTCGGCGACGATCGCATAGGGCGCGCCAGTCGAGGTCGCGACAGGGGTGAAGCCCGGCGGGATCGCGTCGACCTTGTCGCCGTGGCTCATCCAGACCTGATGGCGCTCGCCCTCCGCCCAGAGGCCGTCGAACAGCGCGCACGCCGACTTGACCTCGATGAACGCGCTGCCGAACTCGCCGCCATCGCCCGAGACGATGACGTTGCCGCCGAGCTGCGCGGACATGACCTGCTGACCGTAACAGATGCCGAGGATCGGTATGCCCGCCTCGAAGAAGCGCTGCGGCACGCGTGGGGAATTCTCCGCGGTGACCGAGGCGGGACCACCCGAGAGGATAATACCCTTTGGCTGCATCCGGTCGAACGCGGCCTCGGCCGACTGGAAGGGGGCGATCTCGCTATAGACGCCGGCCTCGCGCACGCGGCGGGCGATCAGCTGGGTTACCTGGCTGCCGAAATCGACGATGAGAATGCTGTCTGGGTGCTCCATGTCGGGCGCATAGCCGGATGGGACCCGTAACGAAAGAGGCCGCGCCTCCCGGATGGGAAACGCGGCCTTTTTAGTGTCACCCGTTTTCCTGCGAACGCAGGAACCCAGGGTAACGGACGATAGCGCTTGTGATCCTAGGCTCCTGCGTTCGCAGGAGAACAGGCTCAGGCCGCTTCGTTGTAATCCTCGTCCGACATCGCCGGACCCGAATCCTGGCCCTTCGCCGAGACGTCGCGGTCGACGAACTCGATGACGGCCATCGGCGAGGCGTCCGACATGCGGATGCCAGCCTTGATGACGCGGGTGTAACCGCCGTTGCGATCCGCATACCGGGTCGCCAGAACGTCGAACAGCTTGATCAGCTGTGCGTCGTCGAGCAACCGGCCGTGCGCGAGACGACGGTTGGACAGGCCACCCTTCTTCGCGAGCGTGATCAGCTTCTCGATGTAGGGACGCAGTTCCTTCGCCTTGGCGACGGTGGTGGTGATCTGCTCGTGCTTGATGAGCGCGGCGCTCATGTTGCGGAACAGAGCAAGACGGTGGGCCGAGGTCCGCTGAAGCTTACGGCCGCCTACGCGATGGCGCATGTTTAATACCTTTTCGTTCGTTCAGGGGCCGTATGAGGTACCCGGGAGCTGGTGGGGACGGTGGCCCACCCGAATATCCGTCATCCCAGCGAAAGCTGGGATCCAGGGTAAAACACGTTCCGTCCGTAACTCTGGATCCTGACTTTCGTCAGGATGACGGACGGGAGTGCCTTACCCCATTATCTCTTGCTCGAGCTTCTTGGCCATCTCTTCGATGTTCTCAGGTGGCCAGCCCGGGATTTCCATACCCAGGCGAAGACCCATCGACGACAACACTTCCTTGATTTCGTTCAAGGATTTGCGACCGAAGTTAGGCGTACGCAGCATCTCGGCCTCGGTCTTGCCGACCAGATCGCCGATATAGATGATGTTGTCGTTCTTGAGGCAGTTCGCCGAACGCACCGACAGCTCCAACTCGTCTACCTTCTTGAGAAGGTACCGGTTGATCTGCTGGGTGTCGCCAGCCGGCTCCGCACCACCGGCAGCGGGTGCTGCCTGGCCGATCGGGGCCGACGAACGCGTCACCGACGAATCGTCGAAGTGGACGAACAGCGCGAGCTGGTCCTGGAGGATGCGACCGGCATAGCCGACTGCGTCTTCCGGGGTGATCGTGCCGTCGGTTTCGATCGTCAGCGTCAGCTTGTCGTAATCCAGGTCCTGACCGACGCGGGTCGGGTCGACCTTGTACGATACCTGCCGCACCGGCGAGTACAGCGCATCGACCGGGATCAGACCGATCGGCGCATCGGCCGGACGGTTGGCGGCTGCGGGGACATAGCCCTTACCGATGTCGGCGGTCAGCTCCATGTTGAGCGTCGCACCCTCATCGAGGTGGCAGATCACGAGATCCTTGTTCATGATCTCGATGTCGCCCGAGACGGCGATGTCGCCGGCCTTGACTTCACCCGGACCCGTTGCCGAGAGCTGGAGGCGCTTGGGCCCCTCGCCCTGCATGCGGATCGCGATCTGCTTCACGTTGAGGACGATGTCGGTCACGTCCTCGCGGACGCCTGCCAGAGACGAGAACTCATGCAGCACGTTCTCGATCTTGATCGAGGTGACGGCCGCGCCCTGCAGCGACGAGAGCAACACGCGGCGCAGCGCGTTGCCGAGCGTCAGGCCGAAGCCCCGCTCGAGCGGCTCGGCGATGAAAGTCGCCTTGCGCTTGGTGTCGCCACCAGCCTTTTTCTCCAGGCCGCTGGGCTTCTTGAGTTCCTGCCAGTTCTTTGCGTTGACAGACACATGCTTCCCCTAATTTGGGGGCCGGCGAACGGGTGTGTCCGCCGACCAATAAAATACACCCGTGCGGCGCGATCAACCGCGCACGGGAGGCGGAGAATCAGACGCGACGACGCTTCGAAGGGCGCACGCCGTTGTGCGGGATCGAGGTCACGTCGCGGATCGACGTGATCTGGAAACCGACTGCCTGAAGTGCGCGCAGTGCCGATTCGCGACCCGAGCCGGGGCCCTTGACCTCGACTTCGATCGTGCGGACGCCGTGCTCGGCGGCCTTCTTGCCGGCGTCTTCCGCTGCGACCTGGGCCGCGTACGGAGTCGACTTGCGCGAGCCCTTGAAGCCCATTGCGCCGGCCGACGACCACGAGATCGCGTTGCCCTGGGCATCGGTGATCGTGATCATCGTGTTGTTGAAGCTGGCATTCACGTGAGCGACGCCAGAGGTGATGTTCTTGCGCTCGCGCCGCTTAATGCGCTGAGGTTCGCGTGCCATGGTGTATTTCCTGACCTGTATCTGCGTGACGCCGGGCGGCCCGTTGGGACCAGCGCCGGCGGAGTAATCCCTTGAAAAAGTGGATTACTTCTTCTTGCCGGCAATCGGCTTGGCCTTGCCCTTGCGGGTGCGCGCATTGGTATGCGTGCGCTGGCCGCGGACCGGGAGGCCCTTGCGATGACGCAGGCCACGATAGCAGGCGAGATCCATCAGGCGCTTGATGTTCATCGAGGTCTGGCGGCGCAGATCGCCTTCGACGGTGTGATCGGCGTCGATCGTCTCGCGGATGTGCAGGACTTCCTGGTCGGTCAGGTCCTGGACGCGTGCGGTGTCGGCAATGCCGAGCTTCGCGACGATTTCCTTGGCCTTGGTCGAACCGATGCCGTGAATGTAAGTCAGCGCGATCACCACGCGCTTGTTGGTCGGGATATTAACACCCGCGATACGTGCCATGAACTTGGTTCTCCTGCTCCACGGGCGTCGGCATGGCTGCACGAAGCCCATCTCCTAGCGATGAACCGAAACGCACGATAGCGACGAACGCAAACAAGCGCCGCCGGAACCGTCGTGTCGGGGAGGGCTCAGGTAGGCGCGGGCGAACGCGCTGTCAAGCTAGCGGTTCCGCTCCGTGCGCTGGACTGTAGCGCATCTTGAGCCAACGGCGGAACGAGACGATCGTCCAAATCATCTCGACCACCCCGAACGGCCACGCGCCCTGGAGGAAACCGTAGATAGAGCCGAGCACGCACCCGAACGCGAAGCCGAGCGTCCACCAGTGCGAGCCGGCTTCCTTGGCGTAGCATAGCAAGGTGAACGAGACCGCGGCTAGACCGAATAACGAGAGAGCATCCATATCCGACCCATGCCCCGGACCGGCGCCAAAGGCCATGTCGGGCGCGCAATGCTATGTGACCGTTAATCCGTCAGGACAGCGACGCAACCCGCCCACCAACGCCACGCGTCGCCTTGCCCCCCCTACTTCCGCCCGAACAGCTTCTCGATGTCGCCGTGCGCGAGCTTCACCCAAGTCGGGCGACCGTGGTTGCATTGGCCGGAGTGCGGCGTGATTTCCATTTCGCGGAGCAGGGCGTTCATTTCGGGGACCGACAGGATGCGGCCGGCGCGGACGGAACCGTGGCAGGCCATCGTCCCGGCCACCGCGTCGAGGCGCTCCTTTAGGGAGAGAGCTTCGTCAAAGGCGGCGAGCTCGTCGGCGAGGTCGGTAACGAGGCCTTTGGGATCACTTTGGCCGAGCAGCGCCGGCGTCGCGCGGACGAGCATCGCGTGCGGGCCGAAGCGTTCGAGGTCGAGACCGAACTCCGACAGTTCTTCGGCGCGCGCTTCGAGACGGTCGCACGCGGATTCGTCGAGCTCGACGACCTCGGGGATCAGCAACGCCTGGCTCGCGATCGTCCCGCCGGTCAGCGCCGCGCGCATGCGTTCGAGGACGAGGCGTTCGTGCGCGGCGTGCTGGTCGACCAGGACGAGCCCGTCCTCGGCTTCGGCGACGATGTAGGTCTTGGCGACCTGGCCTCTGGCCACGCCCATCGGGAAGGATGCGGTTTGCGGCGGGGGCGTCCAGGCGGGCTCGGCTCTTGCCTGCGGGGGAGCGGCGAAAAACGTCGGCCGGGCGTCGTTGCCGGCGCCGTAGTGGCGGTTTTCTAGCGGTAGTCTTTGGGGCGTGCCCTCACCTTCCCATCCGCTTTGCGGACGGGCCCCTTCCCCTCCCCCGGGGGGAGATGAGCTTTCTTGCTGCCACATCGACAGCGCGAAGTCGGAGGCACGCTGGCTGCGGTGGCCTGCGGCATCGAGCGCGCGGCGGAGGCCCGAGACGATCAGGCCGCGGACCATTGCCGGATCACGGAAGCGGACTTCGGTCTTGGCGGGGTGGACGTTGACGTCGACCTGGTCGGTCGGGATGTCGAGGAACAGCGCGACGACGGCATGGCGGTCGCGCGGGAGCATCTCGGCATAGGCGCCACGGATCGCGCCCATCAGCAGGCGATCCTTCACGGGCCGGCCGTTGACGAACAGATATTGATGGTCGGCGATGCCGCGGTTGTAGGTCGGTAGGCTCGCGACGCCGCCGAGTAGGAGACCTTCGCGTTCGAGATCGATCGCTACCGAATTGTCGGCGAGCGCGCGGTCGGTGAGCGTCGCCACCCTGCCCGGCCGATCCTCGACCTGCACCGCCGAAAGCGCGCGGCGGCCGTCATGCTCCAGCGTGAAGCCGATATCGGGCCGTGCCATCGCGAGGCGACGGACGACGTCGAGGCAGGCGGCATATTCGGCGCGCGGCGAACGCAGGAACTTGCGGCGGGCGGGCACGCGCGCGAACAGGTCCTCGACCACGACGCGCGTGCCGGGCGGGAGCGCGGCGGGGCCTTCGCGCGCGACTTCGCCATTGTCGACGGTCCGCGCCCAGCCCTCCGCGCCCCGTATCCGGCTTTCGATCGTCAGCCGCGCGACGCTCGCGATCGAGGGCAACGCCTCGCCGCGAAAACCGAGCGTCACGACCGATTCGATATATTCGTCGGGCAGCTTCGAGGTGGCATGCCGTTCGAGCGCCAGCGCCATGTCGGCGGGAGTCATTCCGCAGCCGTCATCGGCGACTTCGATCCGCGACGTGCCCCCTTCCACGAGGAGAATCGCGATGCGTCCGGCGCCCGCGTCGATCGCGTTTTCGACTAACTCCTTCAACGCGCTGGCGGGTCTTTCCACCACTTCACCGGCGGCGATGCGATTGACGAGATGCTCTGGGAGACGCCGTATTGACATGAGTTTGCGTCTAGACCAAGCGACGGCATCCCGCGACCCGCAAACGCCCGCTTATTAGGCACCCGGTGCTCGAAAACACCGGCGGGGCCCGCGAGATGATGTGTGCGAAATGCCGCCCGTCCGGCGGCCAGGATTACGGGACCCTGATTGAATGGCCTTCTACTCGCGTTTCTTCAAGTTCATGTCGCACGACATGGCGATCGACCTCGGCACCGCGAACACCGTCGTCTACGTCCGTGGCCGCGGCATCGTCCTGAACGAGCCGTCGGTGGTGGCCGTCGAGACGATCAACGGGATCAAGCGCGTCAAGGCGGTCGGTGACGACGCCAAGATGATGATGGGCAAGACGCCGGGCAACATCGAGGCGATCCGCCCGCTTCGCGACGGCGTGATCGCGGACATCGACGTCGCCGAGCAGATGATCAAGTACTTCATCCAGAAGGTGCACGGGCCCCGCAAGTTCGCGCGCTGGCCCGAGATCGTGATCTGCGTGCCGTCGGGTTCGACCAAGGTCGAGCGCCGCGCGATCCGCGATGCCGCGTCGAACGCGGGTGCCTCGCAGGTCTGGCTGATCGAAGAGCCGATGGCGGCGGCGATCGGCGCCGACATGCCCGTCACCGAGCCGATCGGTTCGATGGTCGTCGATATCGGCGGCGGCACGACCGAAGTCGCGGTGCTGTCGCTTCGCGGCCTAGCCTACACGACGTCGGTCCGCGTCGGCGGCGACAAGATGGACGAGGCGATCGTCTCCTATGTCCGACGCAACCATAACCTGCTGATCGGCGAAGCGACTGCGGAGCGGATCAAGAAGGAGGTCGGCATCGCCAAGCCGCCGGTCGACGGCATCGGCATGATCATCCAGATCAAGGGCCGCGATCTCGTCAACGGCGTGCCCAAAGAGATCCAGATCAACCAGGGCCAGATCGCCGAGGCGCTCAGCGAGCCGGTCGCGACGATCGTCGAAGGCGTCCGCGTCGCGCTGGAGAACACCGCGCCCGAGCTGGCCGCAGACATCGTCGACCAAGGCATCGTGCTCACCGGCGGCGGTGCGTTGCTGCAGGGGCTCGACGAAGTGCTGCGCGACGAAACCGGGCTGCCGGTGACGGTCGCCGAGGACCCGCTGACCTGCGTCGCGCTAGGCACCGGCCGCGCGCTCGAGGATCCGTTGTTCCGCGGCGTGCTGATGAGCGGCTAACAGGTTGTTTTTGCTTTAAGACACGCGAACACGAAATCGCGCCGTCCGAGTCGCAGGGGATCTGGCCCTCGCGGTTCGGCGGCGCCCGAGACAGGGGGACAGGCGCATGGCGCCAGCCCGCGACCGGCGCACGGGGTTTTCCCGGCGACGGCAATATGGTGTGTTCATGGGCTATGTGCTCGCCGTCGCTGGAGCGGTGGTGGGCCTGGTGCTGCTCGTCGCGTCGATCTTCAATCCGCCGGCGTTTTCGGCGTTGCGGATGGGCGTTGCGGGGGTGACGACGCCGGTATCGACGGGCCTCGCGACGGTCGGGTCGTCGGTCTCGGGCATCCCCGATGCGATCGGCAATTACTTCTTCGTAAAGCAGGAGAACGTCGCGCTGCGCGCCGATCGCGAGCGGACGCGTGCGCTGCTGATGCGCGCGCGGACGATCGCCTATGACAATCGCCGCCTGCGCAGCCTGCTGGCGATCCGCGATCGGTCGCCCGATCCTGTCGTGACCGCACGCCTGGTGAGTTCGAGCGCGTCGAGCGGCCGGCGCTACGCGCTGCTCAATGCGGGCCGGTGGAGCGGCGTGCTGCCCGGCATGCCGGTGCGCGGGCCCGACGGCCTGATCGGGCGCGTCGTCGAGACCGGGCCGAACGCGGCCCGCATCCTGTTGCTCAGCGACGGCGACAGCATCGTCCCCGTCCGCCGCACGCGCGACGGCCTGCCCGCAATCGCGGCGGGGCGCGGCGACGGGATGATCGACATCCGATCGGTCAACGCGACCAACGTCCGTTTCGACGCGGGCGACCTGTTCGTGACGACCGGCACCGGCGGCATCTATGCGCCCGGCGTTCCGGTCGCGCGCGTGACCAAGGCGGGGTCGGATTCGGTGATGGCGCGGACCTTCGCCGACCCCGACACGCTCGACTTCGCGCTGGTCGAGCGGATGTTCATGCCCGTGCCGCCACCACGCCCGGTCGCGCAACAATGAGCCGCCCCCGCGTCGTCGACAGCGTCGATTACAAGCCGTTCGAGACCAAGCTGCCCGCGAGCCGCGCGCGGATCATCCCGTGGCTGACGGTGATGGCCGGATCGCTGGTGACGATCATCCCGGTGGTCGCGACGATCCCGTTGCTGCCACCATTCGGACTGGTCATGCTGCTCGCGTGGCGGCTGCTCGCGCGGTTCGCATTCCGACCCTGGGCCGCCGCACCGCTCGGCTTCTTCGACGATCTGGTCAGCGGGCAGCCGCTCGGCAGTTCGGTACTGCTTTGGTCGCTCGCGTTCGTCACGATCGACATGATCGAACAGCGCCTCGCGTTCCGCGACCATTGGCAGGACTGGCTGATCGCGAGCGGGCTTATCGCACTGTGCATCATCGTCGGCCGCTTCATCGCAGTCCCGGTCGGAGCGCATGTCGACACGATCATGATCGCGCAACTCGCCGTCACGATCCTTATGTTCCCCCTCGCCGCGCGCATTGTCGCGGCGATCCAGAACAAGCGCGGCGCCGAATGAGGAATACGCGCATCGTCACCGAGATGTCGCAGGCGTACAGCTTCTCGCGCCGGGCCTGGATGCTGGGCGCGGCGCAAGGGTCCGTCGGGCTGCTGCTCGCGGGCCGCATGGCATGGCTGTCGGTCGCGCAGAACGAGCGCTACACGGCGTTGTCCGAGAGCAACCGCGTGAACATGACTCTGCTGCCGCCACGCCGCGGCTGGATCGTCGACCGCCACGGCGTGCCGATCGCCAACAACCGCACCGATTTCCGCGTCGACATCATCCCCGACCGCCTCCGCGACAAGGAGCGCGTGCTGCCGCTGCTCGGTCGCATCCTGCAGTTGCCACCCGAAGAGATCGAGCGGATCGCGATCGACCTCGAGCACGCTGCCGGGTTCCAGCCCGTGCAGGTCGCGGAGAATCTCGATTGGGAGCGGTTCGCCGCAGTCAGCGTTCGCCTGCCCGAACTGCCCGGCGTCGCCCCCACCCGCGGCTTTGCGCGCAGTTATCCGGCAGGCGCCGCGGTCGCGCATCTGACCGGCTATGTCGGTGTGCCCAATGCCGAGCAGTATAAGAAGACGCGTGACCCGCTGCTCGTCACGCCCGGCTTCAAGCTCGGCAAGGACGGGCTCGAAAAGATGCTCGAGACCGAGTTGCGCGGCGTCGCGGGCGCCAAGCGCGTCGAGGTCACCGCGCGCGGCAAGCTGGTCGCCGAACTCGCGACCAAGCCCGACGTGCCCGGCAAGACCGCGCGGCTGACGATCGACGTCGGGCTGCAGGAGTATGCCGCGCGGCGGCTCGGCACCAATTCGGGCTCGGTCGTGGTGCTCGACTGTCGCACCGGCGAGATGCTCGCGATGGTGTCGATGCCGGCCTATGATCCGAACAGCTTTTCGGACGGGATCAGCCATCTCGAATGGCAGATGCTCAGCGACGACGATCACGTGCCGCTGATGAACAAGGTGACGCAGGGGCTGTATCCGCCGGGCTCGACGGTCAAGCCGATGAACGGGCTCGCGCTGATGAACGCAGGCGTCGATCCGCTGGCGCGCGTCAATTGTTCGGGGGCGATGCGGCTCGGGACCAGCGTGTTCCACTGCCACAAGAAAAGCGGTCACGGCCCGCTCGATCTCAAGAACGCGATCATGCAGAGCTGCGACATCTATTTCTACGAGATGGCGCGGCGGGTCGGCTACAACGCGATCGCGCCGGTCGCGCGCGTGCTGGGGCTCGGGCAGAAGTTCGACCTGCCCTTCTCGACGCAGCGCTACGGCACGGTGCCCGATCCGGCGTGGAAGCTGAAGAAATACAAGCACGACTGGACCGTCGCGGATTCGCTGAACGCGTCGATCGGCCAGGGCTATGTGCTCGCCAATCCGTTGCAGCTGGCGGTGATGGCCGCGCGCCTCGCGTCGGGCCGCGCGTTGCAACCGAGCATCCTCGCCGACCATGTCCACCGCGACTCCCCTGCCCTCGCGATCGATTCCGAGCATCTCGCGCGCGTCCGCGATGCGATGTTCGGCGTGATCAACCAGGGCGGCACCGGCGGCGCGGCCAGACTACTGATCCCCGGCGTCGCGATCGCAGGCAAGACCGGCACCGCGCAGGTCCGCCGCATCACCATGGCGGAGCGGCGTTCGGGCGTGCTCAAGAACGGCCAGTTGCCGTTCAAGATGCGCGACCATGCGCTGTTCATCGGTTTCGCCCCCGCCGACAATCCGCGTTATGCGCTCGCGGTGGTGCTCGAGCATAACGGCCATACCGTCCGCAATCTCGACACGCCGATGATCGGCCGCGACATCATGACCTATATGCTCGACCGCGAGCGCGCGCTGAAATCGCTCGCCGAGGTCGAACCGACCTGGGGCGGCGACATCCGGACGCGGATGGCCGCGACCGCGGACGCCTATCGCAAGGCGCAATCCGCGCCGCCCGCGGCGATCGCCACCAAGACCGACGCGATCGTGCCCAGCGACGCGCCAGCGGTCGAGAACGCCACCGACATGGCCAACGCGACGCAGGAAGCCCTGACGGCGCCCGGCGCCACCGTCGCCGAGGATGATTCAAGGGACCGCCAGCCGTGACCGAGCGCAGCCGATGAACCGTATCGTCCCCGAACCGCTCGCCAAGCTGCCGTGGATGGTGATCCTGCTGGTCATCGCGATCGGCTGCTTCGGGCAGGTCGTGCTCTATTCCTCGGCGGGTGGATCGCTGCACCCCTGGGCGCTGTCGCAGGGCATCCGCTTCTTCGTGCTGCTCGCGGGCGCGATCGGGCTGTCGTACATCCCCGAGCGGGCCTGGAAGGCAGCCGCGCTGCCCGCCTACACGCTCATCGTGCTGTCGCTGATCGCGGTCGAGGTTCTCGGCAAGGTTTCGGGCGGCTCGCAGCGCTGGCTCGATCTCGGGTTCATCCGGTTGCAGCCCTCCGAGTTCATGAAGCCCGCGATCGTGCTGGCAGTCGCGAAATTCTACGACATGCTCCCGCCCGGCGAGACGCGGCGGTTCGGCGGCGTCTGGCCCGCGGCGCTGCTGATCGGCGTACCCGCGGCGATCGTGATGAAACAGCCCGATCTCGGCACCGCGCTGATGATCTGCTCGGGCGGCGCAACGGTCATGTTCCTTGCCGGCGTGCCGTTGCGACTGTTCGTGGGCGGCGCGATCGCCGCGGCGGTGGCGATCCCGCTGGCGATCAACTTCGCGCTCCACGACTACCAGCGCAACCGGATCCTGATCTTCCTCGATCCCGAGAGCGATCCGCTCGGCACCGGCTATCACATCAGCCAGTCAAAGATCGCGATCGGCTCGGGCGGTATCTGGGGCAAGGGCTTCCTCCAGGGCACGCAGAGCCATCTCGACTATCTGCCCGAGGGTCATACCGACTTCGTCTTCGCGACGATGGCGGAGGAATGGGGGCTGGTCGGCGGCTGCCTGCTGATCCTCGCCTTCCTGCTGGTGATCCGCTGGGGCATCGAGGTCGGCCAGCGCGCACAGACGCGCTTCGGCCGGCTGACCGCTGCGGGCCTGGCGACGACGATCTTCTTCTACGTCGCGATCAACCTGATGATGGTGATGGGCCTCGCCCCGGTCGTCGGCATCCCGCTGCCGCTGGTCAGCTTCGGCAGCTCGGCGCAGATGACCGTGCTGCTGTGTCTGGGCATCCTGATGTCGATCGATCGCCAGAACCACAAGACGGTCGGCTGGTAAGCCCAAAATCTGGGCTAATCGGCAAAAAGACGGCGTTTTTGACGAAAACGGACTCGGATCGACGAAAAGGGGGTTGCGGCCTCAGATGAGTCTGCTAACAGCGCGCCTCCAGCAGCGGGGCGCCACACCAGGGCGCCACTAAGAACCGCCCCGGAATGGACGCATAGCTCAGTTGGTAGAGCAGCTGACTCTTAATCAGCGGGTCCTTGGTTCGAGCCCAAGTGCGTCCACCACATCTCACGGAAAACTGCCATTTTCTGGCACCCCCGGAGGCCCCTAAAGTTGCGATATACCCCACCCCAGGGGGACGCTGGGGGGACGTTAGAAACGGCGGTTTTCGGCCAGTTTTAGTCGTCGTCGGCTAGGTACTTCCCCCTCTTCGCCAGGGCGGCTTGGAGGTTTTTCGGCTTCACATGCGCGTACCGTTGGGTCGTTTCGAGCCGAGCGTGGCCGAGCCACTCCTTGATGACCAGGATGTCTACGCCTGCATCCACGAGGCGCGTCGCGCACGTATGGCGGCAGATGTGGAACACGAAGTCCTCGTCGCCCTCCAGGCCCATGCGGAGCGCCATGCGATCCCACCAGGAGCGCAATCCCCGCTTCGACGGCATGGAACCGTCCACGATGAGGGACCGGAGCATCTCAGTCGTCTCAGGGGCCATCGGCACCGTGCGGGGCGCGTTGGTCTTCGTCTTCCAGAGGTGCAGGCGGTCGCCGTTGATCTGGTCGATCTTGACGGTCATCAGCTCCCCACGGCGGCACCCGGTCTCGATCGCCACCTTGATGAGCTTCCACATGCCCTCCTGGCCCTTGCCGAGCAGGTAGGCCTTCATCTCGCGCTCTTCCTTCTGGGTCACCCAGCGGATGCGACCGGGGACCTTGGCACGCCATGAGAACTTGATGCCCATGAAGGCTGGGCGGCTCATGTACTCGCGGTCCGTAGCCCACTCCAGGAACGAGCGGAGGTGCGAGAGGTAGCGGTTGACCGAGGAGTCCTGGAGGCCCCGCTTCGACAGCTCGTCGGCCACCTTGTCGATGTCCACCGTCTTGATCGTGTCGAGGCCTACCGCGTTGCCCAGGATGAGTCCCATCTCGCGCATGTGGGCCCAGGCGGTGTCCTCTTGGACCTGACCGCGCCAGAGAGCCCCCGAGGCCGTCTTGGTGACCGAAGCGATGCTGTGGGTCGGAGCGACCGGGAGAACGAGAACGGCGCTGTCTGCCCCCTCCCCGCGCCCCCAGGCGGCCTTGACTGCCTTCTCGTCGTTCTGGGCCTGTAGGAGCGTGTCGTGACGCTTGCGGTAGCGGAGGCCCCGCCCCTGTTGCAGTTCAACCCGGAAGCGCCCTGTGAGCACTCCGGCCTTCTTTTCGGCATAGATCGGCATGAGCCTAGTCCTCCATAATGTCTGCGAGTGTATTTCTGAAGAGTTTGCCCCGAGGTGTGAGGGTGTAGACGACGGATCGAAGGTTGGTCGGGTCCACCGTCCGCAGGAGGAGCCCGTAGCCCGGAGCGCCCGTACGGAGCGTTTCCGACAAATCGAGTAGATGCCGAGACATCGTTGACTTGCTGGCCCCCGTCAGGTCCGCGAGTTCCACCACGCCCTTCCCTTGGTTCATGCAGACCTTCACGAACGTGTGGGCGATCTGCACCGGGATGGTGTCGTCGATGCTAGAACGGATTGCGGTCAGGAAGCGGTCTGAGCGGCGTAAGCCTTTGGTCATCTTGTCGTCGGTCATGGAGATATTCCTCTAACGGGACTTACGCTCCACATCCCGCTAAACTCCGCAAGTGTGGAATGTCAACAGGTATGGAGCGTATCAGGTAGGGTCAACGAGAACGAAAAAAGAACCCGCAAATAAATGCAGGCTCTTTTGGGGCAAGATAGGTTAGCCAAACAGCTTCGAAAAGTGGTCAGCGATGAACGGGATGATAGCCAAGGCCGCCGCACCTACAGCAGCTAGGGTCGCAGTGCGAACCTTAGCCGAAGCGATGTCAGCGGTATTGGTCGTCACCTGGGCGTCCAATGTCGCGATCTGCGTCGTGTGGAAAGCGAAGGTTTTGTCGATCGCCGCGTGGGCCTCGTTGTGGCCGTCGAGTTTTGTCTCGATACGCACCATTCGGTCCCGAAGGTCCAAGATGTGCGGGAAGGTGATGGGGTCGTCCATTGGGGCCTTTAGGAGGGCATGATGAGTTCGCGGCGCCGAGCGGCGGTAGCGATGGTGAGGGGCGGCCCCTCGATGATGTACTGGCGCACCTTGGCCACCGAGAGGAGCCACGGGGACCCCTCGACCACACTGTGGCGGGCCTTGTAGACCACGATGATCCCAGGGGGCCCTTCGACTGCGAACTGGCGTGCCTTGGGGACTTTGAGCGCCATGCGGTTACTCCGTCGCGGTCAGCCCGAAGGGCACGTTGATGTTGCCGACGCCATCCCAAGCGAGACCCGTCGAGGGGTCGCGGTCGAACACGGTGACAGCGCCAGCGTACCCTGGGCCGACATTGAAGTTGAAGGGAGCCGAGTAGACGGAACCGCCGATGCTCAGGGTCGCCTTCGCGTTCCTCGGGACAGCGCCACCATCGTTGCGGATGCGGGCTGCAACGGAGACCGCCTTGACGACGTTGCCGGTAGGCGTGGGCGACAGGGCGTTCGCATTGAACAGGATGGTGGCGCCGGTCGTGGACGTGTTGATCGCGTCCGCATCTTTGTTCGTCCCCTCGTCTACGTCCCGGTAGCTACCCGTCCAGCCCGCGTTCGATGCGTCGGCATTGGGGACCCGAAGGCGCACCGTGTGACCGATCGTGTTGTAGGTGGCGATGATCGCGCCGGAGTACCGAGTGTACCGCGAGGCGTTGCCGTCGATTGCCGACTGGAGCCGGATGCGGTTGATGCCTGCAAGCTGGCTCGTGTCCAACCCTGCCTGCTCCACAACCGTCACCCCGTTCACGCAGAAGGACAGCCGACCAGCCGAAGGGTGGGCCACGACGCGGATGTCGTAACGATAAGGGGCGCCAGTCGCGACGATGTCGCCAATCGGGACCCATGCGCCGTTCCGCTTGATGTTCAGCCGAACCTTGTCCTGGCCCTCCCCGTTGATCTGAACGACCTCGGCGTCTGCCTCGTTGAACATGATGACGCCATTGCGACCCCCAGCTCCGGTGTTGTCGACTTCGACATGGAACCAGAACGAGTTGAGGGCCACGCGGTCACCCGATGCAGGATCACGGGGGATGCAGTCCGCGAAGAAGGGCTGTTGACTGCCCTCGAAGGACACAGCGCCCTCGCTGTCCCCTGCGCCTGCGGGTGACGTGACGTAGCTCTCGACGCCTCCGCCGATAAAATAGGTGGCCATTACAGCTCTCCGGTAAATGTGATGCGGACCCGACCGATCGCGACGTCGGGCTCCTCAGGGGCCGTGAGGGACACGACGTCGCCAGGGACCAGCGGGATCGCGTTGGGGCTGCTCGTGGCAAGCGTCGCCACGCCGGTATCGAGAACTGTCATGGTGCCGACCGTAAGGCCGTTGAGGCCCACGGTAGCGACCCATAGGCCCTCCGGGGGCGCACCGCAGCTTGCGACCGACCCAGCGAACTGAGCGCCCATCGTGCAGGCGGTGGCGACGACGTGGTCGAGGAGGATTTCGGAAGGCTGGATGCCGTCGATGGCGTAGGTGCCGAAGCGATAGGCCGCGTTCTTGCCATCAGTGCCGTCGATGCCAGCAGTGCCGTCGATGCCGTTGGTTGCCGGGGGGCCGGTCTCGCCGCGCTCTCCTTGGTCACCGCGCTCTCCTTGGTCACCGCGTGGGCCGACGTCGCCCTGCTTTCCGGTGTCGCCCGTGTCGCCCTTGGGCCCGCGCAGGTCGCCGGTCTCGTCGTCACCGTAGAAGCTGGTGCTCGTGAAGTCGTTCATTAGTAGTCGCCTCGGCCGCTGACGCGGCCCATGTTGGTTTTGCCCGACCACTTCTCGCTAAGGTCTTGGGACAGGATAGCCTCAACGAGGCTGTCGGACTTCGACTGGAACGAGAGGACGTACTGGTCTTCCATCTGGAAGTAGTTCGCCGCCAGGGCCGCTGCTGCGTACACCACGGCGCTGAAGCCCGACTGGGACCAGACGTTCTCGTCTTCGTCCGTGAGGAGCGGCAGGGTCTCGGCGTAGTAGTGGAGGAACACCGTGGTGCCCGGTGCCGGATACGGCTTAATCATCCAGGACTTGCCGGTCTTGATGAACACTTCGGGGCGCCCGGTGGGACACTGGGAGAAGAAGTCGTCCTTGGAGACCAGCCGGAGCGTGCCGTCAGTCGTGAAGATGTCGATCGTCTCAAGGTACTGCGAAGGGATCGTCAGCGAGTTCCGCACGCCGTCCCAGTCGGAAAGCTCCAGAAGTGGACTTGCTTCAGAAAAGTGGAGAGTTTTCCTGAGATGAAAGGTGAACTCGATGACGAAGCAGCGACGATTTACGAAGGAATTCGAGGACGAGGCGGTCCGGCTGGTGGCGACCAGCGGGCGTACGCAGCGTGCGGTGGCGGAGGATCTGGGCGTTGGCCTGTCTACGCTGGTACGCTGGATCGGCCGTCGTCGTGATCGATTGATGGAGATGCCCGGCGAGGCGCCGCAGGCAGATATGGCTGCCGAGTTGAAGCACCTTCGGCGGGAGAACGAGATCCTCCGACAAGAGCGCGACATACTGAAGCGGGCGACCGCTTTTTTCGCCCGGGAGGGAAGTCGATGAGGTTCGCGCTCGTCGATCAGGCGAAGAAGGATTTCCCCGTACACCGCCTTTGCCAAGTGCTCGGCATCAGCCCGAGCGGCTATTTCGCGTGGAAAGATCGACCTGCCAGTCGGCGTCAACGCGACGATATGGTGATGCTGGCGCATGTCCGTTCTGCGTTCGCGCTGTCGAACGGCACCTATGGCAGCCCGCGTATGACACGCGAGTTGCAGGATGATGGCTTCGCCATCGGACGCAGGCGCACGGCGCGACTGATGCGTGAGAACGGCCTACGGGGCCGGCAGAAACGCCGGTTCAAACGAACGACCGACAGCGAGCACAGCTGGCCGATCGCACCGAATATCATCGACCAGGATTTTACTGCAACGGCACCCAACCAGAAGTGGGGCGTGGACATCTCGTATGTCTGGACGCGGGAGGGATGGCTCTATCTGGCCGTGGTCATCGACCTCTTCTCCCGACGTGTGATCGGTTGGGCCGTCGGCGACCGGCTGCACCGTGATCTGGCGCTCGCCGCGCTGCGCAAGGCCCTCGTCATGCGGCGTCCGCCTGAAGGGCTCATCCATCACTCGGACCGCGGCAGTCAATATTGTTCGGTGGATTACCAGGCCGAGCTGCGCCGCCACGGCATCCGTATCTCCATGTCGGGAAAGGGAAATTGCTACGATAATGCGATGGTCGAGACGTTCTTCAAGACGATCAAATCCGAGCTCGTCTGGCGCACCGTCTTCTATACCCGCGACGAAGCCGCACAGGCCATTGCCCGCTATATCGACGGCTTCTACAACCCCGTCCGGCGCCACTCCGCGCTCGACTACATCAGCCCCGCCCAGTTCGAACGAACTGCGTCACGCTGAGCAAATGCCTCTCCACTTTATCGGGGCAAGTCCACCGTGCTCCAGATGCTCAGGGCAATCTGGGTTACTGCGGCGAGGCACCAGTAGACCCGAGACGGCGCGTAGGTGACGCCGTCCTTGGTCGTGAGCAGGTCTGAGACGAACGCCCGAGCCTTACGGAACCGGCGGCAGGCCATCAGTTCAGGAGGGCTGCAGCCGGAGCGCCCGAGGGCGGGGTCACCGCGGGGAGCGTTGCCGACGTGACAGGCGCCGGAGCTTGGTGATCTGGTCGGTCAGATTACGGACGCGACAAAGCAGCTCCGCGCACTCATCGTGCGAGAGGGTGTTGGGCATTGGTGTTCCTGGAGCGTCTCGCTGGACGCTGTGGTGGTTGGGTTAGATGTCGAGGTTCGTGCGGGGCTGGAACCCGGTCGGGGGCGCGGCGCCTTCAGGCTCCACGGGGAACTCGCACTCTTCGAGCTGGCCGGTGTCGGTCTGGTACTTGAAGCACATGGAGTTGCCCCCTGGCCTTGGTGTCTCCTGCGATCAGGGCCTCGCGGGCGTCGTTGTAGCCGGGGACTTCGCCCCAGAACGCCTTACCGGGCGGGAGGAGCGCGGCGGCCCGTTTGACCCACTCGCGGCCCGTGTCGTCGGCGTCGAATACCAGCACGATCTTGTCGAACTGGTCGAGCCACTCGTACCATTCCTTGATAGTCTCCTCGGAGCCCTTCGCGCCGTTGGGGAGCGATACGGTCGCGTACTTGCCGCCAGTGACCTGGAAGTAGGCAGCGGCGTCGCCCTCCCCTTCCCAGATGACGATGGACCGGCGATCGGTGCCTTGGGTCCATTTGTGCATCAGGTACAGCGGGGCGACCTGGGAGCCCTTGGCGTTGAGGCCCACGAGCAGCTCGTCCGCTTCGCCCGACTTGATCGCCTCCTTGATGAGCTTCTGGTGCTCGCGGCTGAAGGTCTTCACCAGCGGGACCGTGCGGGACAGGTTGGGCGAGAGGTACGCGCCGCTGTCGAAGCGCTCCCAGGCGCGGGGCTTGGTCACCATCGGCTTGAGGACCGGCTGGAGCCATGCGGCCCTCTCGGCCATCGTGGCCAGGACGCCCAGCGCCTCGTCGGTCAGGACGATCACGGGAACGGTGCCGCGGTAGTCCTTGATGACGCCGCGCTCGAAGAGGGGCGAGACCGCGGTCAGGACGCAGTTGATGATGACCGAGCCGACGATCACCTGGGTCCGCGAGGTCCAGTTCAGGGCGACCTCCAGGTCCGCGGTGAGGTGCTCGTGGCGCGAGCGGTTCACTGACTCCTTGGCCTCACCCTCGGCCAGCCGGAGGAAGCGCTTGGCCGCCTTCGGGTCCTTCTCCTGGATCGCCAGGGCTTCGCACTCCACCTCGACCAGACGGCCCACGGAGGCAGCGAGGCTGGTGAGCGGCAGGTCCTTGGCGGCGCCCATGAACGTCTTGGACAGGGCGCCGTATGCGATCACGTCGGGATCGACTTCCTTGAGGGGCGCGAGGGCGGCGCTGGGGCGGCCCTTCTGCCCGCTGGCGGTGGCGACCCAGGCCTTGATGGCTTCGGCCACCAACGGGATAGCGCCCCGGATCATCTGCTGAACGTCAGCGCGGCGATCGAATCCTTCGCGCAGCGCCTTGGCGTTCTGGCCTTCGAGGTACTTCGAGTACCCGGCGAAAGCGCCTTCTTCCTCACGGGCCTGCTGGAGCGCGAGGGTGTCGAGGGTCTGGATGGTCATGGCTAATGTTCCTCGATTGTTGCACTTGTGTTCTGTCCGCATAACTAGACGGTCCCGTTCTGTGGATCAATAGGCTGTCGAACAGCGCCACCAAAAACGGGATGAGTTGAGTCCCCCTCTACCGGACCAAGTGCGCCCTTTTCAGCGCCTTGCGGGAGGGGTCAGCACAAATAGCGAATGTGCCACATTATCCGTGGGTTGGGACCGTCCACGTTCGCGGACAGTCCCCGATAGGCGCCATTGGTTCGAGCCCAAGTGCGTCCACCATCCACCTTGAAGATAAACGATTTCTCGGTGCCCGAGCATCGTTCTGCCGACATGTTCCGACACGGTCTTCCGACAAAATTGGATTTATCTCCGCTCGGCATAGGTAGCCGGTTGGTGGACTCATCCTTCTGGTACAGCTTGTCCGCGACCGTTGCGTCGACCTTGGACGCCATGCGCTTACCGAGCTGCGGCTGGCCGGCCTTCGCCTCGAACGCGACCGGCATGTCCATGAGGGGCTTGTTGTCCTTACGGGTCTTCGCCTTGTTTTTGGTGAAGCGCCCCTGCTCGCGGTACCGCTGGAAGAGCCAGGCGACGCTGCCCTCGGCGATACGCCCCTGCCCCAACTCGCCGGTCCGCCACTCGCGCAGCGCCTAGTTCAGCGCGGCGCCCCTCGCGTGTACCTCGCCAGGTCGCTGCCGAGCGCTGTCGAGATCACCGGGCACGCTTGGCCATGACGCACGGCAGACGTCAGCTTACCGTTCTTCGAATCCTTCGTCGGTCGCGCCCAGGCTGAGAGCTCGAAATAGTAGCGGGCCTTGTCGGCAATGAGCCTTATCGGCCGGACGTATGAGGACAGTCGCGCGAACGCCATCCGTCGAACTCGATCGCGCCATCCTCCGCAGCGGCGAACAGGCTCCGGACCGCAGCGTCCAAGGATAAGCGGGCGGCAATCGCCGCACCGCGAGGGCCGCACTTGCAGAAGCGAACGGTACCGCGGCGTTCCTATTCCACGCAACTGCGCTTTAGCCACGTCGGTGTAAGCGAGCGCCATCTCGCGGGCCATAGCTACCGGCCAGTCAGCCGGCCGCTTGAGTGCCGGGCCCATCAGTGGATGCTCCCGAAGGTTGTCGTTAGATAGGATGGCGGCCCGAAACCGGCACACGGCCGTCGCGCGTTCGAACTGTTGCACCAGAGGAGGGGATCATGACTGACGGCAAGCAAACCGCCCCGAGCACAGCTAACTTTAAGGATACCGCGAAAATGAGCGCCGACGCTGGCATCGCGGACGAAAGCGCTGCGTACGAGCAGGCGATCGAAGGTGACGACGACAAGGTTGCCGAGGGTCAATAGAAGTCGACAGACGACGGCGGCGGCACGAGCAAGACCGACTAAACGATGACCTGATGTCGCGGTGGGCGGAACAAACCCGGTGCCGCGACACTCCAGCGCTACTGGATTCCATACCAACGACGCGTCCAGATCGGACCGACACTGCCGCATATTAATCTGATCTACCGCAATAGGCGGTACAGCCACGGTCTCAGGGGGATGGAAATCGATGGATTGTCCGTGGATAGAACAGGCGACGTTGCGACGCCCCCCCGCCCTTCATCCAGCGGCAACCAGAGAGCGACCGGTGTTGTTCCGCAGGACCGCGGATGAAGCAACGGACAGGTTTAGATGCCGCCGTTGCTCTCCGAATCGAACCGCGAATGCCTGTGCCGTACCCATTTCAAGAGCTTCTCCGTCGACTATTATTGTCACAAAAAGTCTATGTTCGGCAAGCGGCACGACGTCTAGCCACGACCCGGTAACGAGGCCAATCGTCGATTGGAATGACTTCGGGCCTCGCTCTAAAAGTCAACGTTGGATGGCGGCGCTGCGTATCCCCACAACGGATCATGCAGCGCCGCACAAACACGCTATACGAAATAATCCAAAGCTTCCGCAGAGCAGGCGGTGTCCACTCTCACCAATAAAACTTTACTATTGGACCGACTTCTATCGTTCGACCGTCGACAACCACGGTAGATATCGAAGCGACGCGGCAATCACGAACGGCCAAAACCATGTTGCCGCTGCGTCGCCCAACGTATCTGGCCACTGCCACACGCCGTGGGCCGGACGGTCGATAACCTCGTTGCCGACTTCAAGGACTACCAAACTCACGAGCGGCAGGCGCGACGACAATGGCTTACGCAGCAGGATCGCCGTCAGCAGCCATAATAGTAACCCGGCATAGGTATGCGCAAACTTATCTCTGCTTGGTAGAGAGTGACCGATAAGCTTGATGATCATTTCATAGTGGCTGACGATGAACATATGCCCGCTCTGTAAAGCGGTGGTTGAACCAATCGACTAAAATAATGTTCATTTTGGATCGTCGACCCATATTATCACGGATACGCGGATGACGATGCCGCGTCACGGCGCTGCGCTCTCCCTCCAAGTTCATCCAGCGCCGCAGACATTTGGTCTGGCGTTCGCGTTCGGCACTTAATGCAAGTTAGCTTGCCGGGACAATAATTACTTTTCACGAAGCGGTGCCCGCCAGTTAAGTTACACAAAATGCGTCGAATTATACACATAAACTAGCTCCCGAAACAAACCTGCTGAATATTAGGGATTACGCACGACTCATATTGATCGTGAAACAATGACGCAAAGTGATGTTGGTTTCAACTTGGCGTTCGTTACATTGACTTGGCACGAGGACTCCAATCATGAAAAACAATAGGTTCGGGACCCGAGTGGTCGCGGAATTGATGACGCAGGACCGCGAAAGACAATGTAAGTTATGTTGTTCAGGCCGTCGGCTGCGGCAAATGACGATCGCGCCACCCAGCTTCAACGGGCGCGAGTGGCTTGTTGTCGTGAACCTCGCAGGGTAAAATGCTGGCTTCATCATCTCGACGATGCTCGCGCTCGAGATGGCCCGAGACAGTTGGCGGAACTGGTCGATCGACACGCTGAACCACCCGGTGACGGTGTGGCGCATGTGTGGCGAAACGGTCAGCGGCGCCAAGGCGATCCGCTTCGGTTCAGCCCCCATGGTCCTATGGTGCCGAGACCCTCAGCACGCCGCGGCGACGGCATGGCTCCTGACGTTCCAGCGCATGACCGACCCGATTGCGTTCACGCTGAGGCTGCTGACCTTAGCGATGTTCGAGGTGTCCGGCAGGGGAATGTCCGAGCACCTGGAGCGGCAGCCCCTGCCACTTCGCATCTGGGCGAAGCGAAAGCAGGTTCGATGCCCGGCCTGCATCGCCCTGTTGAGCCTGATCGCTGCGATCGGCGCTGTGAGCACGCGCTAATGTAGCGCTTCATTGCGACCGCCGGCGCGGCGCCACCGGTGGCGACTACCGCCATCGCACGGGATAAAGGCGCGATCGTCGCGGAGAGCGTCCTGCGATCGACTACTTCCTCGGATACCCGTTCGAAACGTGCAGCATGATTGCTGGCATCTGCGCACCCTTCCTCGACATCTACATGATTACGGAAGACGTCGCTCAGTCGCGCGATACGGTAATCAGCCATCATCGTGCCGTGCTCGGCGACGATCGCTCTGGTGATCCGAAGGTCTTGATGAGTCACTCGACGGGAAGTCGGCGACGAAACTGAGGATCGTATCGATGTCATCGGCGGTGACACCCGCCTCCTTGTCGATGATGTCGCCCGGCCTCCAAGAGGCGCGAAAAACGCTAGCACGACTGACAGCGCCTTTGAGGTTAAGCGCTTGTACCATAAGCAGAGCCTATGCGCGGTCGACCGATTCGGGCAAACTATTCAAATGAAACTCACTCTGCTCATCCTAGCCCTTGCTCCCGGCGACGCACCTGCATCATCCTCGGCTCGATCGGCTTGGGAAAGCTGCCTTCAGTCATCTGCACAAGTCGAGAGTCTTGGTTCTGGCAGCGATGTTACCGTAGCAGTGAAGGCGTTGTCGACGTGTTCCACTAATAAGGACCGGTACGTTAAAGCGTTGATCCGCGGAGCTATCGGCACGTCTCCCGGTGGGCAGTCACCGGCTAGTCAGGCCCTGCAGCAGGTCACCCTGGACCAGAGAGAACTAACCATTCGGCTGATAGCGTTCATACGCAAGCTTCGGCAGCAGCCCTAGACAGGGCGGGCGAACCCGCAACCTCAATCGTCGGCATAGACGTCCCGACGACGACAAATTGAAGAGCAACAGGCGCATGGAGTGCATGCTCTGAGCCCATGACGACCTGGTCGAGCTCCGCCTCGAGCCGACCGACCTGTTCGAAGCAAACGCAGTTACCATCTTCAGCGATCGCAGCACGCAACTGGGCTATGTCAGCGCCGAGCGCGCGTCGCTAATCGGCGAGCGGATCAAGGAAGACGACGCGACCGTGATCTTCCAGGCGATTCAAGGGAACGGGGGCTATATCCGGATACGGTTCGGAAGCGGGTTACCTACCCTGTGCCATCCGGTCTCTTATTTCCTGAAGTCGACTCCACGGCGCTCGACGAAGCTTGGCGGGCATCGCACAATTTACCCAAGCAAGGGACGGTTGGGCGCTTCAGCCATTTTTATCTAGCTAGGTGTCACAGCCGCGGGAAACACAAGGAGTCCGCTCAGCCTTGAACCGCGCGACATCGATTGGTCCACCATTCTCGCATCCTGCCCGCTCGACCTAGTAACATTAGTCGCGCGATCGAAAGAACTCGGGTGTCCGACGGCGCGGTTGGCAACCATCGCGGCAACCGGCACCTTTCGATGATGCTAGGCGGGAGAGCTTGGTATTGAGTCCGCCGCTCTTTCGGGCACTTACGATTTGGCCGGTTATGGCCTTGCCAGGCTGTTGGGTCTGGCTGAGTGATCGTCACTAAGGGCCATGGCCTAGCGGCAAATCGACTATGTGACCCTGTTCAGACGGCGGTGGCGATCACTTGCCCAGCTGCTACCGTACGGCATGGCACCGGAAGGGGGGAATCGCCTGTCCGATTTGCGGTTCGTCGTGCGGTGAATAACGGCGACCGCATATGGAGCCGAACTGGTCTGGACGGCGACGTGATGACGGGCCACGACCGCCGTCTACCGGGGGCCGGGAGACGATATCGTGTTGAAGACCATGTGGAACATGCCCGCCCGGCTGATGCGGGAAAACGCTGCCAACGACGACGAGGCAGACGCTGAAGACGCCCTGGCGAGCGGCTCGCTGCAAGAGATGGTCGAGGCATTCGACGAATATGACGACGCCGAGGCACAGAATCTGTTCATCACCTGCGCCGGCCGCGATCGACCGATCACATGGACCGAGGTACGCGACCTGCGCCGATCGTAGAATGGTGCGATGGACACGGCGGCACGGGACGCTACTGACGGACGAAATCCCCGCCGACGAGTATCCGACATGACAGCGACGATCATCACCCCCAGCGGCCCCGGCGCGATGGAGGCCGGCCTTGTCCTCGACGAGGATGGCCAGCGGTTCGTCGTACTCACCTTCAAGGAGCCCAAAGGTGAGCCGACCTTGGTCACGTTCACCGTGCCGATCTTCCAGAACTATGTCGAGCACCTCGTGCGTACGGCAAAGGCCGCTGGCGAGGAGGCCAATTGGGGCATTCCCGGTTGAAGGCTCCATATGGTTCGACGCGAACGGCGTGGCACGAAGTACCTTAACCACCGCAATCGTTGTTTTGCGAACCGTCCAAGTCACGGGACTGATGACACGGGGTATTTGTCACTCGTGCATTGTGCAGAACCAGCGCTGCACTGCACGCGCAGGAACCATCCTATGTTAAAACCGTTGTGGCGGGGCGGCCGAACCGGCTTGTACATGAGAGAATGACTTATGATTAAAACATGGATTCTTGGCGCTTCGGCCATTGCAATGACGGCAATGCCTGTCGCAGCCATCGCAGCACCCGCAGGCGCGAACTCGGCGGGGTCGCTTTCGCTGGCACCGGCAGTTCGTGCAGGCACGTCGGCCAAGAAGTCGAGCAAGCTTGCGGGTCAGAGCATCATTCCGATCATCATCGGCGTCGGCATCGTCGCTGGCGTTGCTTATCTGATCGTCGATCACGAAGACGACAATTCGGACAGCAACTGACTGTCTGGGCCGGTGCCAACGCACCGGCCCATCCTTTTAACGTACGAGATGATCGCGGGACGGACGCCTCAGCGCGTGTCCCGCTCCTTACCAGAAGACGAGCTACGTTCACGCTATCCTGTCCGTTCTAACGCGGCAACCCGCGTATCGGTATTGCGACGGCGTCGACGGTTTCATCCTCAGAACGCAACCTTGAACTGACCGCCGATGATCCGCGGCTCGTTGATCATGCCGGTCGGGTTGTTGAAGTCGATCGCGCTGATGCTCCGGTACTGGTTGGTGATGTTTCGAACGAACGCGCCGACCTCATACCCCTGCGGCGATTTGTAGCCGATTTTCAGGCCGCCCTCGAGCGACGACTTGCCGGTGAATTCGATCGCTTCGTACAGGAAGAAGTTAATGCGGCTGCGATAGACCCAGTCGGTATAGGCATAAACCTCGCCGCCATTGGCGAGAGGGATCCCGTAGCGCGCGGTCCAGTTGGCGATCCACCGCGGCGCCTGGGAAAGATCGTTGCCGTCGATCACCGCGAACCCGTTCACGATCGGATCGAGCACGGTGCAGGTCGCGCACACGCCGACACCGATGTTCCGATCGCGGATTTCGGTGAAGTTATAGCTGCCGCTCGCGGTCAGCGTCAGTTCGGGGAGCGGCCGTGCCTCGAACTCGCCTTCGACGCCGTAGCCGATCGCCTTGTTCGCGCTGATCAGCCGTGCTGAATTGCTGCTGCCGCCGACGGCGGTGATCTGCAGGTCCTTCGTGCTGTACCAATAGGCGTCGAGCGAGAAATTCACCTTCCGATCGAGCAACGTGCCCTTGAACCCGCTTTCGCCCGAGAAGGTCGTCTGCTTGGGCGCAGTGCTCTGGACGCTGCCGAAGGTCACGCGGTCCTGGATCGCGGGGCCCTGATAGCCGGTCGCGAGCCGCGAATAGACGTTGATCGCAGGCGTCAGTTCATAGGTCGCACTCGCGTCCCAGGTGACGTTCGATCCGCGCACCACCGCACGCGCCGGCAGCGTGTCGCTGATCCCGGTGCCAGGGATCGGCGCGGTAACCAGGTCGTTGCGATAGTCGTGCGAATAGCGGACGCCCGCGCGTAGCGTCAGCAGTTCGGTCGGCTTGGCCTCGATCGAGGCGAAGGCACCGTAATTCTCGTTGCGATTGTCGTGGAAGACGTCCTGCGTCAGATCGGTCGCGCGCGAACCGGTGCCACCGAACGCATAGTCATATTGGTGATAGCGCAGCGTCTGGTGGAAGTAATACAACCCGCCCTGCAAGCGGATGCCGTTCATGTCCTCGCTGGCGTAGCGCAGTTCCTGGCTGAACTCCTTCGGCTTGGTCAGGCCGCCGGTGTTCGACGGGAACAGCCCGACGCCGATCGCGCCGATCGTGCCGCCCGTGAACGGATAGCTGTTGCCGCCATCGACATCGCCGGTGCTCTCGACCTTGGCCTGTTCATAGCCCGTGACCGAATAGAAGGTGCCGATGCCGTCGAGGTGATAGTCGAGGCGCAGGTTCGTGCCCCACTGCGTCAGGCTCTGGCTGGTATAGCCGTCGAGCGTGACGTGCTTCGGGTCGAAGCCGGTGTTGAAGTCGTTGGTGCCCGGCTTGAACAAGCCGGCGCGGAAGATGCGCGGCGAGCCGGTAAGGTCGCGCACATGGACGTTCAGCAGCGCGTTGAAATTGCTGCTCGTATAGCCGAGCTGGAAGCGGCCGGCGACATCGCGATAGCCTTCGAGCTTGCGATCCGCATTGCCTGTCGCCGAATCGTTGTTCACCCAATCGTCGCGCGACTGGATGATGCCCGACGCGCGGAAGGCGAAGCCGTTGCCGATCGGCAGGTTCAGCGCCGCCTCGCCGTTGATGGTGTTGTACGTCGCCCAGGATCCGGTCGCGTAGCCGGAGACCTTGTCGGGGTTCGGCTTGGCGGAATCGATCTTCACGACGCCGGCGGGCGTGTTGCGGCCGAACAGCGTGCCCTGCGGACCGCGAAGGACTTCGACGCTTTGCAGATCGAAGACCGGGAACGACTTCAGCATCGGGTTCTCGAGCGCGACATCGTCATACACGACCGACACCGGTTGCGCGGCGTTCGGGTCGAAATCGGTGTTGCCGAGACCGCGGATGTAGAAGCGCGGGAAGGTGCGGCCGAACGACGATTCGACCTGGAGGCTCGGCGTACGACCGGCGAGGAAGCGGATGTCGAGGCCGCTCGAATTGAGCACGTCGAGCTTCTCGCCGCTGATCGCGGTGACCGCGAGCGGCACGTCCTTCGACGATTCGCGGCGGCGGGTCGCGGTGACGACGATCTCGCCGACGCCCGGCTCACTGGCTTGATCGCCGACATCTTGTCCCGTTGCCGCCTGAACCTGCGCGACGGCGGGTGTGGCAAAGGCCAGTAACGGCGCGCTGGCGGCCAGCAGGCGGGCGATGGCAGACGTACGAACGGGCAAGCGAATCATGGATGGTCCCCCCTTGGGTTTCGAACATCCTCCGGCGTCGATCCGTGTGACCCGGATCCGTCACCGATCGGTAACACCGCTGTAACGTGCCGCAATAGGCGCAGTTAAGTACGACGCATTTTTGCCGGGCACCGCGACATCTTTGCCCCACTCGGCGCGGCGGCCACGCTGACCGTCAGCGCTTCAGCGGTCGCCTGTAGAGCGCGCGCATCGCCGCTTCGATCTTGCCGCGGTCGACGCGAAGCACGACGGTTTGCGCGCGTTCGCCGAGGTGCGGCCGATACGCGTCATGCCACGACAGCGTATCGCCGTATCCGGCGGTCTGGCTCGTGTCGAAATCGATGTAGAGCGTCTCGCTGCGTGTAACGATCGACGGCGCCAGCCAGACCATCGCGGCGATCTCGTCCCACATCGGAAACCCCGGTTCGAGGCCGGTCTGGAGCGCATCGGTAAGCATGGTATGCGCGGACCTCAGGTCTTCAAGGAAACCGCGCGTCCACTGCGTCCCGGTCGACGGATCGATCGGGACCATCGTCACCTTCGGCCACGCGCCGTGTGCCATGATCCGCGCCGCCTCGGGATCCCAGCGGATGTTGAACTCGCGGCGCGGCATGTTGATGAACTCGCGCGCGAACGCGGCAGCGGCGGGCGTGTCGATCGCCTGCTGCGGAGCAAGGCTGCCGCCCATGTAGACGAGTTCCTTCACGTTCGCGGCAAAGCTCGGGTCGAGGCTTTGGGCTATCGCGATGTTGGTCATCGGACCGGCGGCGAACAGCGTGATCTGGTGCGGATGCGCGCGGACCATCCGGACCAGGAACGCGGCGGCGATCTCGCCGGATGGTTTCGTGACGGGATCGCCGATAGGCAGGGTTGGCACGACCGAAGGCGACGGCATGCCTGGGGTCGGCTGGCCCGTGCTGGCGGATTCGGGTTCGGTCCATGGCCCCTTGAACTCGAGCCGGCCGTACAGCCCCTCCCACCGCTTGGTCGCTTCCTGCGTGTTGAGCAGCGGGTAGGTCGCGCCCGGCACCACGGGCACGTCGGTACGCCCGAGGATCTCGACGGTCCGCAACGCATAGGCCGTCGCGGTATCGCGCCACACCGAACCGCTGGTCGTGGTGATCCCGAGCACCTCGACATCGGGCGCCTGAAGCAGCAGCGCGGGCGCACCGTTCAGGCCGACGACGTCGTCATCGATCAGAACGAGCCGCTTGGCGGTCGCGTCCTGTGCCGAGACCGCGACGGGCGTGGCGAGCGAGAGCAGCGCGACAAGGCGTGCCGCGGAGACGAAACGAAAGGCCATCGCGCACCCCTTCCCTGCCCGATCGGTGAGCCCGTCACGCCGCTCGATAGAGTCGATACCGGGCGAGACTGGTAGTACGCTTTCCGATCAGATCAGCACCTTGTCCAGCGTGATCGGCAGGTCGCGCACGCGCTTGCCGGTGGCGTTGAAGATCGCATTCGCCACCGCCGCCGCGACGCCGGTTATGCCGATCTCGCCCACGCCGTGTGCGCCCATCGGCGTGTGCGGGTCGGCGATGTCGGTCCAGATCACGTCGATTTCGGGCACGTCGAGGTGCACGGGCATGTGATATTCGGCGAGGCTCGGGTTCATGATGCGGCCGTTGCGCTCGTCGAACTGCGTTTCCTCCATCAGCGCCATGCCGAGTCCCATGATGATTCCGCCGCGGAACTGGCTGCGCGCGGTCTTGGGATTGAGGATGCGGCCGCAATCGAACGCGCCCAGGAAGCGGCTGACGCGAGTCTCGCCGGTCACCGCGTTGACGCGGACCTCGCAGAACAGCGCACTGTGCGAATGCATCGACCAGTGCATCAATTCGAGCGGTTGCGACGCCTCTTCGCTGACGACCACGTTCTCGCGCTGTGCCCGCGCAAGGATCGAGACATAGCTCTCGCGCCGGGTCGGATCGTCGAGCTTGGTCAGCCCGCCATCTTCGCTTCCGACCTCGTCGGGCGACAGTCCGGCAAGAGGCGAGTCGTTGCCCGCGAGCTTCAGCAGCTCGGCCACCAGCGCATGATGCGCGGCGATCACCGCCGCACCGATCGCGGCGGTCTGCTGCGATCCACCCGCCAGAATTGCACCGGGAATTATCGAATCGCCATAGCCGATCGAGACTTGGTCGAGCGGCAGCCCCAACCGGTCGGCGGCGACCATCGCGGTCGTCGTCGCGGTGCCCATCCCCATCTCCTGCGCGGCGACCTCGACCAGCGCATGACCATCACGACGCAGGGTGATCCGCGCGGCGGCACCCGGCATGCGGTAATAGGGATAGGTCCCGGTTGCGCAGCCCATGCCGACCAGCCACTCGCCGTCGCGACGGGTGCCGGGCTCGGCGCTACGCTCGTGCCAGCCGAACCGCTCCGCGCCGCTGCGCCAAGCCTCGACGATATGCCGCGACGAGAATGGCAGGCCGGACGTCGGATCCTTGTCGGGCTCGTTGCGGATGCGCAGCGCTATCGGGTCCATCGCGAGTTCGATGGCCAGTTCGTCGATGGCGGATTCCAGCGCGAAGGTGCCGACGGATTCGCCCGGTGCGCGCATGAAGGTGTTGGCGAGCATGTTCATCGTCACGGTCTCGACCGACAGCTTGAAGCTGTCCGCGGCATAACCGCCGCGCGTGCCGAGGATGAACGGCTCGGGCATGTTGTTGTGCGGAGTCATCGCGGCGATGCCGGTGTGGACCAGCGCCTTGAAGCGACCATCCGCATCCGCGCCGATCGCGACCCGCTGCTCGGTCAGCGTCCGGCCACCGACGATCCGGTACACACCCTCGCGCGACAACGTGATCCGTACCGGTCGGCCAGCCAGCTTGGCAGCCGCCGCGCCGAGGATCTGGTGATCCCACAGGCATTTGCCGCCGAACCCACCCCCGACGAACGGCGAGGTCAGGCGCACCTGCCCCGCCTTGAGGTCGAACACGTCCGCGATCGTCTGTGCGGCTGCGGTGACGAGCTGGCTCGCGTCGTGAACCACTAGGTCCTCGCCGACCCACGCAATCGTCGCTGCATGCGGCTCGATCGCGTTATGCGTGTGCGGTGGCGTGCGATAGACGTGATCGACCGAGTGTGGCGCCGCCGCCAGCATCGCGTCCGCATCGCCGATCTCGTTCAGCAGCGGCTGGCCCATGAACAGCCCCGGCTGCGGGCCGGCGGCCTTCGCATCCGCAAGCGACGTCGTCGACGGTTCGGCCACATAGGTCGCCACGATCAGCGATTTCGCGTGATCGGCCTCTTCCTGCGTCTCCGCCAGCACCACAGCGATCGGCTGGCCGTTCCAGTGGACACGGTCGTCCTGCATCACCGGCAAGTCCGCCGGTCCCGCCGCGGTCGGCGAAGACCCGAACACCGCCGGCTTGTTCATTCGCGGCGCGTTGCGATGCGTCATCACCAGCACGACGCCCGGCGCAGCCTCGGCCGCAGCGGTATCGATCGCAGCGATCCGCCCGCGCGGGATCGTCGCATAGGCGAGCGCGGCGTAGACCATGGCTTCCAGTGGAAACTCGGCCGCGAACGGTGCCGCGCCGCGCACCTTGAGCGTACCGTCGAGCCGCGACACCGACGTGCCGATCAACCCGTGCTGCTGGCGGATGAGCGGGTCGGGCACGCCGCCCGGAATCCAGCTGTCGGGGGCAAGCGGCACCAGCTTGCTCATCGCGCCCTGTACCAGGCCCTGCGCGGTTTCCTTGACGGTATCGACGATGCTCATGCTGCTGCTCCGGCAAGGTCGCCAAGAACGGCGACAAGGGTGCGCTTGGTCAGTTCGATCTTGAAGCCGTTGTCGCGCAGCGGCACGGCGTCCGCCAATTCTGCGATGGCCGCGGCACGGAACGCCTCTTCGGTCGCGGGACCGCCCCGCAACGCAGCCTCCGCCTTCGACGCGCGCCACGGCCTGTGCGCGACCCCGCCGAGCGCGATCCGCACGTCCCTGACGAGGCCGCCCTCGATTTCCAGCGCCGCCGCGATCGAGACCAGCGCAAAGGCGTAGCTCGCGCGGTCGCGCACCTTGCGATAGGTCGAGGTGGCAGCAAATTTCATTGGCGGCAGTTCGATCGCGGTGATCAACTCGCCCGGCTCCAGCACGGTATCGAACTCGGGATGGTCGCCCGGCAGGCGATGAAGCTCGACGAACGGCAACGTTCTCGCGCCGCCGTTGCCCTGCAAATGCACCGTCGCATCGAGCGCGGCGAGCGCAACACACATGTCGGAAGGGTGCGTGGCGACGCACGCCGACGACGCACCGAGAATGGCGTGCCCGCGCGTGAACCCTTCGATCGCGTCGCAACCCGATCCCGGCGCGCGCTTGTTGCAGCGCGATCCGTCGGTGTCATAGAAATAGGTGCACCGCGTCCGCTGCAGCAGATTGCCGCCGACCGTCGCCATGTTCCGGATCTGCGCCGATGCGCCGGCCAGGATCGCGCGCGACAGGACCGGATAGTGCGTCCGCACCGCGACATGCTCGGCGAGCGCGGTGTTGCGGACCGCCGCGCCGATCATCAACCCGCCGCCCTCGGTTTCCTCGATCTCCCGCGACAGGCCCGTCACGTCGATGAGCGCGGTCGGTCGTGCGACGGTCTCGCGGATCAGGTCGACCAGGTTGGTACCGCCACCAAGATACGCAGTCGCGCTCGACTGCCCGAGCCGCAGCGCATCGGCCGCGTCCTCGGCCCGCGCAGAGGTAAAGGGGGTCATGCCGCCATCTCCGCTTCGACGGTTTGGCGGATCGCGTCGATGATCCCGTTATGCGCGCCGCAGCGGCACAGATTGCCGCTCATCCGCTCCTGCAATTCCTCGCGGGTCAGCGTCACGTCGGCGGTGAGATCGGCGCTGACATGGCTCGGCACGCCGCGCTTCGCCTCCGCCGCCATGCCGATCGCCGAACAGATCTGGCCGGGCGTGCAATAGCCGCATTGGAAGCCGTCATGATCGATGAACGCCTGCTGCAACGGGTGCAGCGTATCGCCGTCCGCCAGCCCTTCGATCGTGGTGACCTGTCGCCCGTCATACTGCACCGCAAGCGCGAGACAGGAGACGATCCGCTCGCCATCGACCAGCACCGTGCACGCGCCGCACGCACCCTGGTTGCAGCCCTTCTTCGTACCCGCGAGATGCAGCCCTTCGCGCAACAGGTCGAGCAGCGACACGCGGGGATCGTCGGGCAGCGCAACCGCCGACCCATTGACTAGTATCGGCATCGCTACTCTCCAGTTCAGCTCGCGGTGTCGTTGCGACCGCGTGATCCGTATTCAGTACCGAACGGTATAGTCTGCCGGATGCTGGTCTGCCAAGCGCCGCGTGATGCGAATTTCGCGGACCCGGTGCGGTGCCTCAGCCGACGAGCAATCGCGCGCCAAGTGCCGCGAAGAGCGCGGGCGGCATGACGACCGCGCCGACCTTGAGGAACCGCCAGAAGCCGACGTCCTCGCCCTCACGGCGGATCGCGGTGAGCCACAGGATGGTGGCGAGCGACCCCGTGATCGACAGGTTCGGCCCCAGGTCGACGCCGATCAGCAAGCCGTCGGTGACGATCTGCGGGACGTGCGCCTGTTGCAGCGTGGTGCTGGCGATCAGGCCCGCTGGCAGGTTGTTCATCAGGTTCGATCCGAACGCCAGGATCGTTCCCGCGACGCCCGCGGTCGTCGACGGCGACTGCGCCGCACCCGCGGCCAGACGACTCGCCAGCATCGCGATCACGCCAGTGCTCGCCAGCGCCTCGACCAGCACGAACAGCCCGGCGACCAGCGGCAGCACCGCCCAGGACACCGAGCGCAGCGTGGGCAATGGCGACGTCCGCCCGCCGATACAGATCGCGGCCATCGTCGCGATCCCGGCAAGGCAGGTCGGCAGGCCCAACTCGTGGCCCCGTGCCGAGGCTGCAATCAACAGAACCGCCGTCGCGACGATCCCGCCGAGCGCGATCTTCCCGCCCCGCGACAGTGTCCCGGTCTCGACGACGGTCTCGCACTGCCCCGTGAGCCGCTCGCGCTCGACCCAGCGCAGGACGAGGAAAGTCACCCCGATCGACAGCAAGGACGGGAGCGCGAACGACGCCATCCATGCACCGAGCGACGGCATCGCGCCGCCGTACAGCACGAGGTTCGCAGGGTTCGAGATCGGCAGGACGAAGCTCGCCGCGTTGGCGATCAGCGCGCACGCGAACAGCATCGGCAACGGATTTGCTTTCGCCTTCTTGGCCGCGGCATAGACGGCAGGCGTCAGCACCACCGCCGTCGCATCGTTCGACAGGAAGGTCGTGACGACGATGCCGACGCCGAAGACCAAGGCGAACAACCGGCTGGTCGACCCGTTCGCCAGCCTGACGGCGTGTTCCGCCACCCAGTCGAACAACCCCTGTTCCCGCGCGACTTCCGACAGCAGCATCATGCCGATCAGGAACAGATAGACGTCGCTACCCTTCAACACCGCGCTCCACGCGGCACCGGGCGACATCAGCCCGAACGCGAGCAATGCCGCCGCGCCCGCGACCGCCCAGACCGCTTCGGGCAGCTTGAACGGACGCGTGATCACGCCGAAGGTCGCGACGAAGCAGATCGCCCAAATCGCATAGGTCGCTAGCGCGGCATGACCATTCATGCCGCGACCGTCCGGGTCGTTGGGCGCCGTCCGGGCTGCATCTTGCGGTTAATCACCAGTCGAGTCCGTTCTTGTTCGGGCCGCGTTGCGCGCCGTCGATACCGCGATCCGGCCAGGCTCCGACCGCGTGCACGTCTCGCCCTAGCGCGACGGGCGGGTTGCGCTTGGGTTTTGCCGCGCCGTTGCGAACGAGGATTTCGATGCGATCCTCCCCGGCACCGCTGCGGACGCTTATGCGGTGAAGACCATCGGCCAAACCGCTCAGTGTCGCTGTCCAGACCGCAGACATATCGCCAGACCGGGTCATCGCGATCTCCTCGCCCGCGTCGATCCAGATCGAGGCCGCCGCCGCCGTCCCGAGAATCTTTGCCCGGACCACGACGGTGCCGCCGGGCACCGCGTCGGCGCGCGCCGGATCGGTCATCAGGCGGCGGTCGACGGGGCTGGTGATCTGGACGAGCGGCCAGGGATCGTCGATCGCGTGGAACCGCCAACTCGGTATGCCATCGTCGAGCGTGACTAACGAGAAACCGGGTGCGCCCTCTTCGATCTGGCCGGTCGACCGGGTCGCGCCATAGATCACGCGCCTGTCGTTCAGCAGCTCGTTGTAATGGGTATGGCCGGTATCGACGAACGCGACGCGGTGCGCGGCGAACAGCCCGGCGACACCGTCGGGATCGTCACGCAGGTCGCCGGGATAGGCATGCATGAACACCGCCACCAGTTCGCCCGCGACGGTCGCACCACTCAACTCGCGTTCGATCCAAAGCCGCTGGTCGGGATCGATCCGGAAGTCCGGACCGCCCTTCCCCGCCGACACGATGTCGAGGAACAGGCAGCGATAGCCGGCAATCGTCTCGGCATAGGGGGCCATCCGGCGTGCGATCGCGCGCATCGCCGTCAGGCAGCCGGGTTCGAAATCATGGTCGCCTGCAAGGACGTGCCATGCCCCGGGCCATTCGGTCATCGCCGCCGCAATCCGCGCATATTGATCCTGCGTTCCGTGGTTCGCATTGTCGCCCGGTAACAGCGCGAAGTCGATCGCATCGCTCATGCCAGCGCCGCCATGGTCGCGCGCCACCGCCATCAGCGCGCGAAACCGCGACAGTCCTTCATACCCATCTGCTTCGTCCACATGCAGGTCGCCAAAGTGTATCCAGGTCAGGCTTCCTGCCATTCCAATAGCCTTTTAGTATTGCGCCCGATGGACGCCGAGTGTTCGCCCATAGCGAGACTGGAAGACCATCGTTCCGTGACATTTTATTCATGATTCGAACCTGAACCAGCGCGTTCAGTTTCGGTTTAGCTTTTGAGATCATGGGAGATTTGCAACCAGACTATATTTAAGCCTCGGCGAAACTTTCGATCGGCCGGCAGCTTTAGCGACACAACATCCGTCGTTCCTCGAACGCCGCCGGGTGCCGGACACGGACTTGCAGGAACTTTCGATGGCAACCACGATGGATACGGTCCCGACTAAAGGCGCGAGCGACCGGAAAGACGGACAGTCGCCGCGCGGCGGTGCGCCGACCAGGACGCTCGATGCGCTGAACTTCTTCCTTGCCGACGTTCGCGACGGGCTCGGGCCGTATCTCGCAATCTATCTCCTCGCGGTGCGCGGCCCGGCGCATGGCTGGAACGAGGCGACCGTCGGCATGATCCTGACGATCGCCGGGATCGTCGGCCTGATCTCGCAGACCCCCGCCGGCAGCCTGATCGATCGCGCCAGGAACAAGCCCCGGATCGTCATGATCGCCGCGCTGCTCGTGACGCTCAGCAGCATCTCGTTGCCGATCGTCAGTGGCTTCACCGCAGTCGCGGTCACGCAGTCGATCGCGGCGGTCGCAGGCGCGGTGTTCGCGCCGGCGATCTCGGCCATCACGCTCGGCCTTGTCGGCCCGAAGCTGTTCGCCAAGCGCGTCGGGCGCAACGAAGCCTTTAATCACGCGGGCAACGCGGTGTCGGCGGCGCTCGCGGGCGTGCTGGCCTGGAAGTTCGGACCGGTCGTCGTCTTCTACCTGATGGGCGCGCTAACGGTTGCGAGCATCGTGACCGCGTCGCGGATCGAGAACGACGACATCGACAATGCGGTCGCGCGCGGTCTCGATTGCGAACCCGAGGATGATTGCGAGGAGCCGAGCGGCTGGAAGGCGCTGATCGAGAACAAGCCGCTGATGATCTTCGCGGTCACCGCCTTCCTGTTCCACCTCGCCAATGCGGCGATGCTGACGTCCGTCAGCCAGTTGCTCTCACGCACCGTGGGCAAGGATCAGGCGACCTCGCTGACCGCCGCCTGCATCGTCGCGGCGCAGCTGGTGATGGTGCCGGTCGCGATCGTCGTCGGGCGCAATACGGAGAAATGGGGCACCAAGCCGCTCTTCCTCGTCGCATTCGCGTTCCTCGCGGCGCGCGGTGCGCTGTACACCGTGTCGAACGATCCGTGGTGGCTGGTCGGCGTACAGGCGCTGGACGGCATCGGCGCCGGCATCTTCGGGGCGCTGTTCCCGGTCGTGATCGCCGACCTGACCAAGGGCACGGGGCGCTTCAACGTCAGCCAGGGCGCGGTCGCCAGTGCGCAAGGCCTGGGTGCCGCGCTGTCGGCCACGCTCGCCGGCGCGATCATCGTCTGGTCGGGCTACACGGTCAGCTTCCTGACGCTGGCGACCATCGCCGGCCTCGGGCTGGTGCTCTATCTGGTCGCCATGCCCGAGACCAAGAAGAAGGCGGGGTAAGCCCCCCGCACCTCACCGATCGACAGCGATGCTCGGCAAATACTGCGGCGCAGACCTGGCCTTGGCACGCTGTTCATACGCATAGCCGGCGCGCAACACTGTCTCGTCGGCGTTCCTGGTTGCGATGAAGGACAGGCCGACGGGCAGGCCCCGAACGAGACCTATCGGGACCGTCAGATGCGGGTAGCCGGCGACCGCGGGCAATGTCGCCGCGGACGGCCCCGCATACGTATCGCCGTAGACGGGGTCAGTCAGCCATGCCGCGTCATAGGTCGGCTCGACCAGGATCTGCGCGCGCGCGCTGCGCAGCATCGCGTCGATCCCCTGCGCGCCCGCCAGCCGCAGCGATGTCGCGCGCGCGGTCTTGTACGCGGGATCGTCGAGCCCCTTGGTCTTGTCCGCGTCTTCGAACAGTTCCTGCGCGAAGAACGGCATTTCGGTCGCCGCGTTCGCGCGATTGAAGGCGATTACCGCGGTTAAAGTCTTCGTGGCGACCGCGGGCGGCGTGGTCGCGAGATAAGCGTTCAGGTCGGCCTTGAGTTCGGTTTTCAGGACCATGAGTTCCGCTTCGCCCAAGCCGTCCAGCTTTGGCGCCTTCACCTCGACCAGCACGGCGCCCGCTGCACGAAGCACGTCGAGCGCCGCGTTATAGCGGACGACGAGATCCGCCGACATGGCATCGGGCCGGACGATTCCGACTCGCATGCCGGACAGCGCCCCGGCTGAAAGCCCCGCGGCATAATCCTTGGTCACCGCACGCGCCGTCACGCGGTCCGCCGGGTCCGCCCCGACCATGCCCGACAACAGGATCGCGACGTCGGTCACGCTGCGCGCCATCGGCCCCGGCGTATCCTGGCTGTGGCTGATCGGTACGACGTGCGTACGGCTGACCAGACCGATTGACGGCTTGAAGCCGACCAGCCCGTTCAGCGACGACGGGCACACGACCGACCCGTCGGTTTCGGTGCCGACCGCCGCAGCGGCGAAACTCGCGGCGACCGCGGCGCCCGACCCCGACGACGAACCGCACGCGGTCCGGTCTAGCGCATAGGGATTGCGCACCAGGCCGCCGACCGCGCTCCAGCCGCTCATCGAATGGGTCGATCGGATGTTGGCCCATTCCGACAAATTGGTCTTGCCGAGGATGACCGCTCCCGCGCGCCGCAGATAGGCGACCATCGGCGCGTCCCGGCGGGTCATGTTATCGCGCAGCGCCAGACTGCCCGCCGTCGTCGGCAGCGGATCCGCCGTCTCGATATTGTCCTTTATGAGGATCGGGATGCCGTGCAGCGGACCGCGCACACGCCCCGCCTTGCGTTCGGCATCGAGCGCCCGGGCTTGTGCAAGCGCATCGGGATTGACCGCAATGACGCTGTGCAGCGCTGGTCCCTTGCGGTCCATCGCCGCGATCCGGGCGAGATAGGCCTGGGTGATGTCGACGCTGCTGGCTGCACCGTCGTTCATCAGCGCCCTCAACCGGTCGAGCGACACCTCTTCGACGACCACCGACTTGGCGAGGACGGGCGTAGCGACGCAGGCGAGCAGTACCGCAGTGATGAAACGACGCATGAGACCCCCGATAGACGATGCCGCAGGATGGTCCCAAGCCGCGCACCGACGCAAGCGGCATCTGCTCGAGGCGCATCCCGCTGACGGCACGCGATAATTTGCCGCCAGCGGGAATGCTCGGTCAGGCCGCGACGAGGCTCGGCGCGTAGTCCATCGCTTCCAGATCGGCGATCAGCCCCGGCCCGGTCGGGTTCCAGCCGAGTTGCGCGCGCGTCCATTCGCTGGTGGCCAGCATGTCCAGCGAGGCGAACATGCCGAACCAGCCGAAATGATCGTTCGCCTGTTCCTGCGTCAACGATAGCGTCGGCAGGCCGAGCCCGGCAGCGACGACCTCGGCGATCGCGCGCGCGCTGACGCCCTGCTCGGCAACAGCGTTATACCGCGCGCCCTTCTCGCCCTTGTCGAGAACGAGCGCGTAGAGCTTCGCGACATCCAGCACGTGCGCCGCGGGCCAGCGATTGGCGCCCTCACCGACATACGCGACCACGCCCTTCTCGCGCGCGATATCGATGTAGGGCGTGATCAAACCCTGCTTGACGGTGTCGTGGACCTGCGGGAGCCGCATCACACGCACGTCGAGGCCCGCTTCCAACAGCACCTGCCCCGCCTTTTCCGACGCGATCCGCGGATTGGGGTGATCGAGGTTGAACGCGGACTCGAGGGCAGGCGTGCCTGGGCCGGTATCGCCGATCCCGGTACCCGACGTGATGACCAAGGGCCGATCGCTCCCCTTCAGCACGTCCCCCATCGCGGCGATCACGCGGCGGTCTTTTTCGCAATTCGCGACGAAGTTGGTGAATTCGTGATCGAAGGCGGTGTGGATCACCGCGTCCGCCTGCTCAGCCCCGCTACGCAGGCTGTCGAGATCGCCGAGATCGCCGCGATGGACCTCGGCGCCCGCCGCTTCCAGCCCGCGCGCTCCGGCATCCGACCGGGTAAGACCCAGAACCTGATGCCCTGCGCCCAACAGTTCCGGCACGATACGCGACCCGATGAAACCCGTCGCACCCGTCAAAAATACTCGCATCCGAACTCTCCGATATTGTCCGGGGCAAGACTTGGGCGTAGTTCGATACCTGTAAAAGTAGTGACGTTATCATGGTATAATCATCAACAGGATGGCGATGTCTATCGAGACTGAAAACGCGCTTGGCACGTTCCTGCGTGATCGCAGGGCACGCATGGACCCTGCCGCGTTCGGGTTCGGTGGCGGACGGCGCCGGACGCCAGGCTTGCGCCGCGAGGAAGTCGCCCAGCGCGCGAACATCTCGCCGACCTGGTACACTTGGCTCGAACAGGGTCGGGGCGGCGCGCCGTCGGCGGATGTACTGAACCGTATCGCCGGCGGCCTGATGCTGACCGAGCCGGAGCGCGAGCACCTTTTCGTGCTCGGTCTCGGCCATCCGCCCGAAGCGACCTATCGCGCGTCCGACGAAGTCACGCCGCGACTGCAGCGCGTGCTGGACGCGCTGGAATACAGCCCGGCGATCGTCAAGACGCCGACCTGGGACGTCGTCGCGTGGAACACGGCGGCGGCCACGCTGCTGACCGATTATGCGACGCTGCCCCGCGACCAGCGCAACAGCCTGCGGCTGATGTTCACCAATGCGAGCATCAAGGCGGCGCAAGAGGATTGGCTCAACGTCGCCCGCTATGTCGTCGGTGCGTTTCGCGCCGACGCCGCGCGCGCCGGCGCAGGCGCCGAGATCGCACAACTGGTCAATGAACTGTCGCGGCTCAGCCCCGAATTCGACGCCTTATGGCGCGATAACAACGTCGCACGGCACGCGGACGGATTGAAGCGGCTTCATCACCCGGTACACGGGCTGCTCGAACTCGAATTCTCGGCCTTTGCCGTCGATGGTCGACCGGAGCTCGGAATGATCGTTTATAATCCGGCAACCCCAGAAACCGCACAGCGTATCCGGGCACTGATGACGCCGACCGAACCGGCGACCGCGTAACCCTCCGGAGTATTGCGGTCAGCGATCCTTACTCCTTGGAGCTGCCCGACGTCCTGTCGGCACCGGCCCAGCCTGCCGCCTTGCGCAGCACGCGTGACAGCTGCTCGACCGAATAGGGTTTGTGGAGCAGTTCGAACCCGTGCGTGCCGTCCTGTGCGAGGATATTGCTGTATCCTGACGTCAGCACCACCGGCAGGTTCGGATGCTCGGCACGGATCGCCTTGCCGAGCTCGATGCCGTTGATCCCCGGCATCACCACGTCCGAAAACACGATATCGAAGCGCGCGGCGTCCTTGCTCAGTTCGGCCAGCGCTTCTTGCGCGTTGGCGGCCCAGACCGTGACATAGCCTAGTTCGGCGAGGGACTGGGTCGTGAACGTCCCGACTTCCTTGTTGTCCTCGACGACGAGCACACAGGTTCCGTGACCGTCGGCCAGGGTCTGGACCGCATCGTCGTCGGCGACCCGGTCACTCTCGTCGACTTCGGGCAGATAGAGCGTGAAGGTCGCACCTTCGCCCGGCGGGCTCTCGACGATGATGTCGCCCTCGGACTGCTTGGCAAAGCCGAACACCTGGCTGAGGCCCAGGCCGGTACCCTGTCCGACGCCCTTGGTCGTGAAGAACGGCTCGAAGATCCGCTCCAGTTTCTCAGGCTCAATCCCCGACCCGCTATCGGTCATCGAAATCGCGACATAGCGTCCGAGTACGGCCGGATGCGAGCGGACCGGCGGGATCGACGTCGCGTGGCGCACGGCGATCCGGATGTTGCCGGCCCCGTCCATCGCGTCGCGTGCGTTGACCGCCATGTTTACCAGAGCGGTATCAAGTTGGCTGGGATCGACACTGGTGAACAGCGGCGTTTCGGGCAGATCGATATCGATCACGATCCGCGATCCGGTCAGCGTCCCCAGCATATCGGCAATCACGCGCAGGCTGTGGCCGACATCGATCACTTCGGGCTTGAGTGCCTGTCGCCGCGCAAAGGCGAGCAACTGTCCGGTCAGTTTCGCAGCACGGTCCGCGGTGTCTGAAATCGCGTCGATATAGCGTTCGCGACGTTCCGCGCTCAGATCCGGACGCTTCAGCAGGTCGGTCGCCGATCGGATGACGGTCAGCAGGTTGTTGAAGTCATGCGCGACGCCGCCGGTGAGCTGGCCGACCGCCTCCATCTTCTGCGACTGGCGCAGCGCGTCTTCGGCATGCTGGAGTTCGCCCGTGCGCGCTGCGACCTGCTGTTCCAGCGACGCGGCGAGCGCCGCGAGTTCCTGCTCCGTGCGCCGGCGCTCGGTCGCGATCCGCGTGCGCTCCGCAACTTCGCGAACGAACCCGACCTCGTCTTCACGCCAGCGTCGCGTACGATCGCTGACGACGTAAAGCATCGCCACGAGCCGCCCATTTTCCATGATCGGCATGTTGATGATCGCACGCGCGCCCAGCGTTTCCAGCGCGACGGCAGACGATTGCGTCCGCGGATCGGTTCGCGAATCCTCGACACAGACTTCCTCGCCGCGTTTCAGATCGTCGATATAGGACCCATAATCCCGCAACGCGAAACTTCCGACCAGCGGCTGGACATTGGGTGCACTCCAGTCGCGCAGGATGGTGATCGTTTCGGAGTCCAGGTCGATCTCGCCGTAACCGACGCGGCTGACGTCTATGGTCTTGCCGATAATCCTGGCGGTCGCGGACGAGATATCCTCCGGCTGCTCGATATCGCGGAAGACGTCGCTCAGTTCGACGAGCGCCGCGCGCATGGTCTCGCCGCGACGCTGGTCGGTGATGTCGGTCGAGACGCCGGCGATCCGCAACGCCTCTCCCTCGGTATTGAAGAAGGGTTGGCCGCGCGAGGCGATCCAGCGCAATTCGCCATCGCGGCGATAGATACGGTAGACCACGTCGTAGTCGGTACCTTCCGTGACGCAGCGACGGACTTCTGCGACGCTTTTCGCCCGGTCCTCAGGATGGATTGCCTCGAGCCGATCCTCGTAGGTGAAGGGTTCGTGGCTGGGCCAGCCGAATATTTCCTTGCACGTCTCGGAAGCCGTCAGCTGCTTGCTGGCAATCTCCAGGCTCCAGGTGCCGAAGCGTGCCGCCTTCAACGTGAACGCTAGTTCCCGCTCCTGCTCCTGCTGCATCCGCAATCGATCGGTCAGCTCGGCCAGGAGCGCGGCATTGCTCGATTCGAGCCCCTTCAGCCGTTCGCGCTCGATCGTCACGTCGACCTGGCTGGCAAAGAAATATGCGAGCACGCCTTCGGTATCGAAGACCGGTGCCAGCAACAGGCGGTTCCAGAACCGTTCGCCGTCCTTGCGGTGGTTCTGGATGTCGATCTCGATCGGCCTGACCTGCCGCACTGCCTCACGGATTTTGTCGACGGTCGCGGGATCGGTCTCTGGCCCTTGCAGGAATCGACAGTTGCGGCCGAGTATCTCGGCACGACTATACCCGCTGAGACGACAGAATGCGTCATTCGTGAACACGATCGGGTTGTCGGGCAATCGCGGATTGGTGATGATCATCGGCATCCGCGTGGCGCGTACGACCGCGACGAACGGATCGGTGCCAACGTCCTGCGCGATCAACTCGGCAGCGATGCGTTCGGCATCCGCCGTCATCTTGGGAGCGCCGTCGACCGAGCGATCGGTTGTGTCAGTCAAAGCCATCTACCCGTCGGTTGTCGCGTTACCGCCGACGTTTAGGAGAGTGTCCGCCTTACCGCAACGTCGCCGGCTACAACCTGAGGTAATTCAACACAGTAGCATGCCACTCGTATCATTTTGCGCTGACCGTCAGGACGAAACTCAAGCACGCGAGAGGAATGTATCTTCTAGATAAAACACTTCAGCTTCCGGAGAGCCAGGCGGCCAGCGATACCCTACGTTATCGGGGCGGTGGCATACGGACGTGGATATCTGCGGCAGAGGGTATGATCCGTGTTTGCGGCGATGCCATCCGCCGCCACCCCGATCGCATCACTATGCATGCGATGCCGATGGCTAAGACCGCCAAACCCGGTTTGATCGCGCGGCGCAGGCTATGGCCGGCGCTAGGCGTGTTCCAGATCTGGTCCCAGTCGTCCTCCGACCGGTGATCGCGGTGCGCCGGAATCGCGCCTAATTCTGAATCGAGGTCGTAGTCGGTGTTACGCGCCATGCGTGGCTCCGAAGACGGAGATAGGGTGCCGTCGCAACACGCGGAACGGTCTTGGCGGCGACGGGTGCCGTGCACACCCGTCGCCATCCCATTGCTTACTTGCCGCGTAGCGTATTAATCAGTGCGATCCCGAGGACGCCGGCAACCGCTGCTGCGGCGAACGGGCGCTCCTTGGAAAACTGGCGGACATAGTCGACCAGCGGACGGATATTCTCTTCGACGACATCCTTGGCCTGACCGACGGTCTTCTGAACCGTCCCGGACAGCTGATCCGCGACGCCTTCGCTCTGCAGCGACTTGTCACCGAGCGCGCCGCCAAGGGTTTCCTTGATCTTGCCGCTGGTGTCGGTTGCAGCGCCGCTAAGGGTATCGGTGTTCATGGCTGATCTCTTTTCAAATGGTGGAAGACGGGGCTTCAAACGAGAAAGCTGGAAGAAATATCCCGTTCCTCGCAAAGCCAGTGGAAAACGTCACAAGTGCGACGGCGACACTGCCTAGATCCGAGTGAACCGGGGCGTCGCGTTGCCGATAGTCACAACCCTCCGACCCTCGGATGTTTCCGTAGTATTCCGAGACCCCGCTCCAGGTATAAATTTACTAGCTGAGGCCTCGTGCGCATGCGCGATGCGTTGCCTCGCCCACCGACTGGTCTAGGCGAAAGCACGCATGGCCGGCGGCGACTTTGCCGGGCATGAGATAGCGAAGCGTTCCCCGACCGAAGAATGCATTGATTGCCGAGACCGCCCCGCGCCGGGCAAACGGCGCCGCGGAGACATATCATGGCGAAGACACTCACCCATCTGGACCGGCTCGAGGCGGAGGCGATCCACATCCTGCGCGAAGTCGTCGCCGAGGCCGACAAGCCGGTTATGCTGTATTCGGTCGGCAAGGATTCGGCGGTGATGCTGCACCTTGCGCGCAAGGCCTTCTATCCGTCGCCCCCGCCCTTCCCGCTGCTGCACGTCGACACGACCTGGAAATTCCAGGACATGTACCGCCTGCGCGACCGGATGGCGGCAGAGAGCGGGATGGAATTGCTGGTCTACCGGAACCCCGAGGCTGCTGCGCGGGGGATCAATCCGTTCGACCACGGCGCGCTCCACACCGACATGTGGAAGACGGAGGGCTTGAAGCAGGCGCTCAACCTTCACGCGTTCGATGCAGCGTTCGGCGGCGCGCGGCGCGACGAGGAAAAGTCGCGCGCAAAGGAACGCATCATTTCGTTACGCACCGCCACGCATGGCTGGGATCCGAAGAACCAGCGGCCCGAATTGTGGAACCTGTACAACGCGCGAAAGTCCAAAGGCGAGAGCATCCGGGTGTTCCCGATCTCGAACTGGACCGAGCTGGACGTCTGGCAATATATCCAGCTGAACGATGTGCCGATCGTGCCGCTCTACTATGCCGGCGTGCGCCCCACGGTGGAGCGCGACGGGATGCTCCTGATGGTCGACGACGACCGCTTCCGCCTCGAACCCGGCGAGGTGCCCGTCGACCGCTCGATCCGCTTCCGCACGCTTGGCTGCTACCCGCTGACCGGCGCGGTCGAGAGCACGGCCTCGACGCTGTCCGAGATCATCCAGGAAACGCTGCTGACCACCACCAGCGAACGCCAGGGTCGCGCGATCGACAAGGATGCCGGCGGCGCGGGCATGGAGAAGAAGAAGCAGGAGGGCTATTTCTGATGAGCGACATCGCAACCCAGGAGTCTGCCTACCAGACCGAAGCGCTGATCGCCGAGGATATCGATGCGTATCTCGACCGGCACCGCAACAAGACGATGCTGCGGTTCATCACCTGCGGGTCGGTCGACGACGGCAAGTCTACGCTGATCGGCCGGCTGCTGTACGACTCCAAGATGATCTTCGAGGACCAGCTCGCAGCGCTCGAAGCGGACAGCAAGCGCGTCGGCACGCAGGGTGGCGCGATCGACTTCGCGCTGCTCGTCGACGGGCTCGCAGCGGAACGCGAACAGGGGATCACGATCGACGTCGCCTACCGCTTCTTCTCGACCGAAAAACGCAAGTTCATCGTCGCGGATACGCCCGGCCACGAACAATATACGCGCAACATGGTGACCGGCGCATCGACCGCCGACCTCGCCGTGATCCTGGTCGACGCGCGCAAGGGCGTGCTGACCCAGACCAAGCGACACAGCTACCTCGCGCACCTGATCGGTATCCGGAACCTGGTGCTGGCCGTCAACAAGATGGACCTGATTGGGTATGATCAGGCGCGCTATGACGAGATCGTGGCCGACTATGCGGCGTTCGCGCAAAACATCGGTATCACGGCGTTCACGCCGATGCCGATCTCGGGCTTCAAGGGCGACAACATCTCGATCGCGTCCGAGACGATGCCCTGGTATGCCGGACCGACGCTGATGGAGCATCTCGAAGCGGTCGATGTCGATGTCGACGTCGACCAGGCCAAGCCGTTCCGCATGAGCGTGCAGTGGGTCAATCGCCCCAACCTGGATTTCCGCGGTTTCTCCGGCCAGATCGCCGCCGGCACGGTCAAGCCGGGCGATGCGATCCGCGTGCTGCCCGGCGGCAAGACCTCGACGATCAGCCGGATTACCACGCTCGACGGCAATCTCGACGAGGCCGTTGCCGGGCAGTCGGTCACGTTGTCGTTCGCCGACGAGATCGACTGTTCGCGCGGCAACGTCATCGCTGCATCCGACGCCCCGCCCGAGACCGCGGACCAGTTCGAGACGACGATCGTCTGGATGGACGACGAACCGCTGATCGTCGGCCGCTCCTATTGGCTGAAACTCGGCACGCAGATGGTGTCGGCGACGGTGCGCGAGCCGAAATATCAGGTCAACGTCAACACGATGGAACGGCTCGCGACCAAGACGCTGGAGTTGAACGCGATCGGCGTCGCGGAGATCACGACGGACCGCGCGATCGTGTTCGAGGCCTATGCGCAGGAGAGTGCGCAGGGTCCAAGGGCACCGAACAAGGTGCTCGGCGGGTTCATCCTGATCGACAAGATCACCAACGCGACCGTTGCCGCGGGGATGGTCCATTTCAGCCTGCGCCGCTCGCAGAACGTCCACTGGCAGGCAACTGACATCGGCCGCGAGGCGCATGCCGGGCTGAAGAACCAGAAGCAGGTGGTGCTGTGGTTCACCGGCCTTTCGGGTGCGGGCAAGTCGACGATCGCCAACGAGGTCGAGAAACAGCTCAACCTGATGAACCGCCACACCTTCCTGCTGGACGGCGACAATATTCGGCACGGGCTGAACAAGGATCTGGGCTTTACCGAGGCGGACCGGATCGAGAATATCCGCCGCGTCGGCGAAGTGGCGAAGCTGATGGCGGACGCCGGGCTGATCGTCCTTACGGCGTTCATTTCACCGTTCCGTGCCGAGCGCGACATGGTACGATCGATGCTGCCGGCGGGGGAATTCATCGAGATCTTCGTCGACACGCCGCTCGATGTGGCGGAAGGTCGTGACGTCAAGGGGCTCTACAAGAAAGCGCGGGCGGGCGATTTGAAGAACTTTACCGGGATCGACAGCCCTTACGAGGCGCCGCTGAACGCGGAGATCCGCGTCAAAACGGTCGAGATGACGCCGGTCGAGGCCGCCGCGTTCATCGTTCGCCAGATCATGCCGCTCAAGTGACGGTCATCGAAAGCGACGTCCGTCTCGCCGAGCGCCTCGCCACCGAGGCGGGCGAAATTTTGCTCGCGTTGCAGAAAATCAGTGGGCTGACCGGCAAGGATCTCGGCAAGGCGGGGGACGAACAGGCCAACACCTTCCTCATGCGGATGCTGCGCGCGGCGCGGCCCGAAGACGCGATCCTGTCCGAGGAAGAGAAGGACAGTGGTGATCGGTGTTCGGTGCGGCGCGCGTGGATCGTCGACCCGCTCGACGGCACGCGCGAATATGGCGAGGGGCGAACCGACTGGGCGGTCCACGTCGCACTCGCGATCGATGGCGTCGCGACGGTCGGCGCGGTCGCGTTGCCCGGGCTCGGGCTGACGCTGAACTCGGGTTCGCCGAAGCCGCTGGAGCCCGCCGGCGATCCGCTCCGCATGCTCGTCAGCCGGACGCGGCCCGCGCGCGAGGCGGTCGCGGTCGCCGAGACGTTGGGCGCGACGCTGGTGCCGATGGGCTCGGCGGGTGCGAAGGCGATGGCGGTGGTGCGCGGCCAGGCCGACATCTACCTCCATACCGGCGGGCAATATGAGTGGGACAATTGCGCGCCGATCGCCGTCGCGCAGGCGGCGGGGCTCCACGTCAGCCGCGTCGACGGATCGCAGCTCGTCTATAATTGCGCCGATCCGTATCTGCCCGATCTTCTCATCTGTCGGATGGAACTGGCGGCGCAGGTGCTCGAACTCGTGAAGGCGTTGCCGCCCGCCTGAACGGCGGACGGGATCAGCCGTCGGAGGCCACCAGCGCGACGAACTCGAAGTCATAGCGCTGCCAGCCGCGTTGCGCTGCCGCCTCGGCGAGTGCGTTGCGCTTCTTCTTCGCCTCGCCGAGCGACTTGGTGTGGCCCCAGAATATCTCGGTCTTGCCGTTCGCCAGCACCGCGACGATCCGCCAGTAATGCGTGAACGGCGTCGCGGTCGGACCGATCGTCTTCACATAGCCGTCGGGCAGCGTCGCGGTGAGGTAGCGTTTCCTGGCCATCCTGCTGTCGTTAGCCGCCCGAGGCTCGGACGGAAATGCCTAGTCGGGCGAGGCGCCCGTGCCGATCCGATCGAGCGTGGCGATCGCGTCGGCGGGCAGCACGATCGCCCCCGCCGCCAGGTTCTCTTGCAGATGACCCAGCGACGACGTACCCGGGATCAGCAGGATGTTGGGCGAACGCTGCAACAACCAGGCAAGCGCGACCTGCATCGGCGTCGCCTCCAGGTGGCGCGCGACGTCCGACAGCGCGGTCGACTGCAAGGGCGAGAACCCACCGAGCGGGAAGAACGGCACATACGCGATCCCGGCCTCGGCGAGATCGTTGACCAGCGCATCGTCGTCGCGGTGCGCGAGATTATACTGGTTCTGCACGCAGGCGATGGTCGCGATCGACCGCCCCTCGGCCACCTGCGGCGGCGTGACGTTGCTCAAGCCGATATGGCGGACCAGACCCTGGCGCTGGAGATCGACGAGCGCCGCGAGCGGCGCGGCGATCGAGCCCTCGGCGGGGCCATGCGCATCGAACATCGCGCGGAGATTGACGATATCGAGCGCGTCCAGCCCGAGATTGCGTAGATTGTCGTGGACCGCGTTCGCCAGCGCCTCAGCCGAGAAAGCAGGATTCCAGGAGCCGTCGGGCCCCCGCCGCGCGCCGATCTTCGTGACGATCACGAGGTCGTCCGGATACGGATGCAGTGCCTCGCGGATCAGGCGATTGGTGACATGAGGGCCGTAGAAGTCGCTCGTGTCGATATGGTTCACGCCGGCCGCGACAGCCGCGCGCAGTACCGCGAGCGCCGCGTCGGGATCCTTTGGCGGTCCGAACACTCCGGGGCCAGCAAGCTGCATGGCGCCGTAGCCGAGACGGTTGACGGTGCGGCCTGCGAGCGGGGCGGTGGTGGTGATGCCGTGCGTGTTCATGATCCGGTCCTCCGAAGTGTAGCCTTCATATGGACCGCGCCGGCTGTTACGATAACGCGGCAGTATCGGCACGGGCTGTTCGGGAACACGTACAATGGCAGTGGATGCAGGCGATCTCTCCGCGTTCGTGACGGTCGCGCAGGCGGGCGGCTTCCGCGACGGTGCGCGGATCAGTGGCGGTAGCGCGTCGGGGCTGAGCGAGGCGGTGCGGCGACTGGAAGCGAAACTCGGCGTGCGACTGCTCAACCGGACGACGCGAAGCGTGGCGCCGACCGAAGCCGGTGCGCGCCTGCTCGACCGGCTCGGGCCGGCACTTGCCGAAGTCGACGCGGCGCTGGACGTCGTCAACGGCTATCGCGATTCGCCGTCCGGGCCGTTGCGGCTGAACGTGCCGGTCAGTGCCGCGCGGTTGGTTCTGCCCAGCATCGTCCCCGCGTTCCTGGCGGCCTATCCCGACATACAGCTGCACGTGGTTGCGGAAGACGGTTTCGTCGACATGCTGGCGGCGGGGTGCGATGCCGGCATCCGCTACGACGAACGGCTGGAACTGGACATGATCGCGGTGCCGATCGGTCCGCGCGAGCAACGGTTCGCGACCGCGGCATCGCCCGACTATCTGGCCCGTCGGGGCATGCCCCTGCATCCCCGAGACCTGCTCGATCATGCGTGCATCCGCGGCCAGTTCGCAAGCGGTGCCATGGACGATTGGGAGTTCGAACGCGACGGCGAGATCGTCAAGGTCGCGACGACCGGCCCCCTGATCGTCCGGATCGGCGCGGCAACCGATCTCGCGGTCGACGCGGCGTTGGCGGGGACGGGGATCATCCACCTGTTCGAGGACTGGCTGCGGCCGCACCTCGACAGCGGTGCGTTGCTGCCGGTGCTCGAACCATGGTGGCAGCGCTTCTCCGGACCGTTCCTGTATTACCCGGGACGGCGGCATCTCCCTGCCCCGCTGCGCGCGTTCATCGATTTCGTCGCGGCGAGGCGCACGGAGACATGATTCGCGTCCCACCGCCACCGGAAATATGCCGAACACACTTGCACCGCAGGACAGCGCGATGATCCCACGCCCCGTGCCCGACCCCGCAAAACCCGTGCTGCTGGTGGTCGACGACGACCATATGATCCGCACGCTGCTGGCCGATAGTCTGGGGATGCACGGCTATCAGGTCGAGACCGCGACGAATGCGCAGGAAATGGACGGCGTGCTTGCGCGGTCTGCGGTGTCGCTGATCCTGCTCGACGTGATGATGCCGGGCGAGGACGGGCTGTCGGTATGTCGTCGGCTGGCGCGGACGGGGGCGCCGCCGGTGGTGATGCTCAGCGCGCTGGGCGACGAACCCGACCGGATCCTGGGGCTGGAGATCGGCGCGAGCCATTATCTGTCCAAGCCGTGCAGCCCGCGCGAGATCCTCGCGACGGTACGCGCGGCGTTGCGCGCGCGCGAGATACAGGATGCGGGCGACAGTCGCGCCTTCGGGTTTCTCGGCTGGCGTGTCGATTTCGCGGCGCACGAGCTGTTCGATCCCGACGGTACGCTGATCGACCTGACCGACGGCGAGTTCGCGGTCCTGCGCGCGTTCGTCGAGCGGCCGCGGCGGGTGTTGGCGCGCGACGCGTTGCTCGAGGCGGCACGCGGCCCGGACACCGACGCGTTCGACCGCGCGATCGACGTGCAGGTCAGCCGGTTGCGCCGCAAGCTGCGCGCGCGCGACGACGAGATCATCCGGACGATCCGCAACGAGGGCTATTACTTCGTGCCGCGCGTGGTGCGCCTGTGAGGTCCGACGACACGATGCCCGACGAGACGGTGGGAGGCAGCAGGATCGACCTGCCGATGCGCCGCAACCCACAGCGATCCTGGCCGATGTTCCTGCGCATCTTCGTGCTGGGGCTGACGACCGTGTTGCTTGTCCAGATCCTGAACTTCGCGATCGTGTTGCTGATGCCGCCGCCCCGGCCGCAGATCTTCACCGTGAACCGGGTCGCCGCGGTCGCGCGGACGGGACGCGATCCGACGGGATTGCTGAAGGTGGAGTTAGTGACGGGACCGCCCCGCCCGACCGACAATCCGCGCGACGCCCACCTTGCCGAGTCGATCGCGGCGGACCTCGGCTTGCCGCGCACCAAGGTGACCGTCGAGACCGAGCGATCGGCGATGCCGTTGTTCGCCGGGGCGCTTCGGCCCCCGATGCCGATCGGCATGGGACGTCCGTCGCATATGCCGCCATCGTTCGAAAACGCGCTGTTCGGCCCGTTCGTCGTGTCGATCGAGACGCCGAGCGGTCGGTGGCGCGTGATCCGGCCGACGCACAGCACGATCGGCCCCTGGCGAATGCGCATCGTGCTGTGGTTCCTGGTCGCGCTGGCGGTCGCCGCCGCCGTCGCATGGGTGATGGCGCGCCGTGTCGTCAGGCCGATCGGACTGTTCGCCGCCGCCGCCGAACGGCTCGGTCGCGATCCGCGCGCCGAACCGCTGCCGATCGTCGGCCCGCCCGAGATCGCCGAGGCAGCGACCGCGTTCAATCTGATGCAGGAGCGGCTGAACCGCTATGTCGAGGATCGGACCACGTTGATCGCGGCAGTCGCGCATGACCTGCGCACCCCGTTAATGCGGTTGTCGCTACGGCTCGAAAAGGCGCCCGAAGACATTCGCACGGCAAGCGAAGGCGACATCCAGGAGATGAGCCAGCGGATCGGGGCGGCGATGGCGTTCGTACGCGACATGACTCGGCACGTCCGCCGGCAAAGACTCGATCTCCGGTCGCTGGCCGAGAGCGTCGCAGATGACTTTGCCGATCGCGGCGATGCGGTGGCGTTGCATCCGGGCGCGCCGCTCGCGCTGGAGGGCGACGCGCCGTCGTTGAAGGCGCTTCTCGCCAATCTGGTCGGCAACGCGGTCAAATATGCCGGGCACGCCGAAATCGAGGTGCGCCGCGAAGGCGGGATCGCGATCATCGAGGTGGCCGATTCGGGCCCGGGCATGGCGCCGGTCGATCTGGCACGTGCGTTCGAGCCGTTCTTCCGCGCTGAACAGTCGCGCAACCGCGATACCGGCGGCAGCGGGCTTGGCCTTGCCAGCGTTCGCGCAGTGGCGCGCGCGCATGGTGGCGATGCGACGATCGAGAACCGGCCGGGCGTCGGGCTGCTCGCGCGCGTGACGTTGCCGATCTGAGCCGAGCGGAACGCTGGCGCCGAAACATCCCGGCAACGATCCGCGCGTCAAACGGATATCACGGCATTTCGGGAGATTGCATGCGTAGCGTCCTCTACATCGGCATCGCCGCCGCACTGGCGGCCTGCTCCGCACAGACTCCGCGACCGCAGACGTCGCGGCCACCATCCGGGCACGGTCCAGCGCGAGGCCGGGGCCAATTGTTCATCAGCCCGATGGGCGAGCCGTTTCGTGCGTCGCTGAAGCCGGGTGCGGCGCAGGACCTGTGGTTCGCGGGGGCGGACACCGATAGCGACGGGCGGATCACGCTGGCCGAGTTTCAGCATGACGCGGCGCGGTTCTTCGTGGCGCTCGATCGCAGCAAGGACGGCGAGATCGATCCCGACGACATCGCCTATTACGAGAACGTCCTCGTCCCCGAGATCCGCGTGGCGTCAGGCGGGCGCGGGCCGCGGTCCGACGGCGGCGAGCGAGGTCGCGGCGGGGGTGGTCGGCGCGGTGGCGGCCCCGGCGGGGGCCCCAGCGGTGGCGGATCCGGCGGTCAGGGCATGCAGTTCGGCAGCGGCGACGGCAAGACGAGCGCCGCCATCGTCCACGAACGCATTGGCGCGGCGCGGTTCGGCTTTTTCGACCTGCCCGAGCCGGTCATATCGGCCGATGCGAACCTCAACCGGGGTATCGATACGGGCGAGTTCGCAAAGGCCGCGGCGACCCGGTTCGCGGCGCTCGACAAGAACCATGACGGCGCACTGACGCGTGGCGAACTGCCGCGCGCGGGTGGCGAAACGTGGCGTAACGGTGGTGACGAACCGACCATTCCGCCGCCGGAACGCCGCGAACACTGAGGTCGCGGCGTCGTCTCAGGCAAAGCTTACGGCCGCGATGGCATGCCATTCATCACCGGTGGCGGTGGACCATGCGGGCCCGTACCCTGTCGCAGCCGCATCAGCGCATCGAACGCCTGACGCTGCGCCGGATCGAGCGCGTCATAGAAGCTTCGCGCGGCCGCGATGCGCCCGGCATCGTCGGCCGAACGCCGGGCGGAATCCTGGGTCATGCGATCGAGACGCTGGGCAAACCCTTCCGGCGCGGTACCCGGCCTTGGCCGCGCATCGTCGTGCGCAGGCGCAGGCGGCGCCGTCGACTGCAGGAACGCCGTCAGCGCGGGACGCTGTGCGGGCCGCAGGTTGAGCAACAGCGCCATGTCGTCCGCCTCGCGCGCCTGCATCGGGGCGATCATCTCAGGCGGGGGCCCACGGTGCGCATCGCTACCGCCGCGTGGTCCTTGCGCAAACGCCGGCAGCGTCAGCACCGCCAAACCTACCAATGCGCCAGGCAAAATCGTCAGCCTCATCGTCATCCCCCTTCTGGTAAAAGATCTGCCTGGATCAGCCGAGCAGACCGGACACGATCCATCGGCGGCTGACCGCGGACTTTACGATTGCAGCACCGCAGCATCGACAGGCCGAGCGTTGGATCGGCTCGCCCTTCACGTCGCGGTGCCGGGATCGGGGCAGGTGGCGGCCGATCGCACAGCCGCCTGATCGTGATACCAGTGTCTGCATGCCGACTCCCCTTGCGCGGCGACCGTCCAAGGATCGCGCCGCTGCGTTGGCAGCCGATGTTGTCCGTGATGTTTCGGCATGGTTGCGACCGCCGTTTTCCCAGCGGCTGCGTCAAGGGAGTTCAGGTAGCCGTCGCGGCGGTTTCGGCATTCAGTGCCAGGCGATCCCGTCGTCCTATGCAGCAACGTCGATCGACTGGACGATCAGCCCGGCCCCGGCAAAATCGTCCGCTGCAACCGCATCGATCTGACGCTCGATACCGCGCGTGAGCCCCGCCGGCACGGTCACCGCGAAGCCCCGTGCCAGCAAGCCGTCGACCGCCCATCGAACGCAGTAATCCGCCGCGACGCCGATGACCGTGACATCGGTAACGCCGTTCGCCGCCAACGCCGCGAAGAACGCCTCGCGCTCAATCGTCGGCCTACTTGAATTCCGCGCATCCTCGATCGCAAGCCCGGGTTCGGCCCACATGTCGAACACGCCCTTCTCGATCCGCCATGCCGGGATTGCCGGGTCGACCAGCGCGACGTCGAGCATGTTGCCCCAACCCTGCGCGCCCTGGACACAGTGGATCGGAAACATCTGGGCCTCGGGCGAGGCGGCGTAGGTCTCGACGAAATGCGTGTCGAACGTAAACAGGACGCCGGCAACTTCGGCGGGCTCGAGCGTCGATAGCCAAGCCTGCATCGGCACCACCAAACCCTCCGCGCCCGCGACGCTCAGCGCGCCCTCGCCCGCCATGAAATCCCACTGCGTGTCCACTACGACCACGAACCGCGTCATCGCCCGTCTCCTTTGGCTGCTGCTTGACACACTCGCGTCTTCTCGGACACCCGCAGCGTCGACGCAACGCAGGAGCCCGCGCGCATGGCCGTGACAGATATCGCCACCCGGACGTACAACCACAATTTCCGGCTCGATCCGATCGTGCGCAGCCTGCTCGATACCGATTTCTACAAGCTGTTGATGTTGCAGATGATCCGGCAGGCGTATCCGGACGTCCATGCCACCTTCGCGCTGATCAACCGGACCAAGACCGTGCGGCTCGCCGAGATCGTCGACGAGGACGAACTGCGCGCGCAACTGGATCACGCGCGGACGCTGCGGTTCGCGAAGAAGGAGCTGATCTGGCTGGCGGGCAACAGCTTCTACGGCAAGCAGAAGATGTTCGGGCCGGAGTTCCTCGCCTGGCTCGCGGAGTTCCAGTTGCCCGCCTACGACCTGCGCAAGGTCGACGGGCAGTATGAGCTGCATTTCGAAGGACCGTGGAGCCACACGACGATGTGGGAGATCCCCGCACTGACGATCATCAACGAACTGAAGTCGCGCGCGGCCCTGCGCGACCGCGGCCGGTTCGCGCTCGACATCGTCTATGCGCGCGCCAAGGCGAAACTGTGGGAGAAGGTCGAGCGGTTGCGCGAGTTGCCCGACCTCATCCTGTCGGATTTCGGCACGCGGCGGCGGCACGGGTTCCTGTGGCAGCGCTGGTGCGTCGAGGCGCTTAAGGAAGGGCTCGGCGACCGCTTCATCGGCACGTCGAACGTCTTGTTGGCGATGGATGCCGACCTCGAGGCGATCGGCACGAACGCGCACGAACTGCCGATGGTGACCGCCGCGCTGGCCGAGAGCGACGCCGAACTCGCCGAGGCGCCGTACCGTGTGCTCGAGCATTGGCGGCAACATTATAACGGCAATCTCCTGATCGCGCTGCCCGATGCGTTCGGGACGACGGCGTTCCTGCGCAACGCGCCGCACTGGCTGGCCGAATGGACCGGCTTTCGCCCCGACAGTGCGCCCCCGATCGCGGGTGGCGAGCAGATCATCCGCTGGTGGGAGGAGCAAGGCGTCGATCCAAAGACCAAGCTGCTGATCTTCTCCGACGGGATGGATATCGACACGATCGAGCAGACCTATCGCCATTTCCACGGCCGCGTGCGGATGAGTTTTGGCTGGGGGACCAACCTGACCAACGACTTCCGCGGCTGCGATCCCGACGGCGCGGCGGCGCTGGAGCCGATCTCGCTGGTCTGCAAGGTGATCGCGGCGAACGGGCGTCCGGCGGTGAAGCTGTCGGACAATCCGGCCAAGGCGACCGGCGAACCCACGGAGATCGCCCGATACCTCCGCGTATTTGGCGAAGCGGATCGCGCCGCAGCGCCCGTGCTGGTCTGATGGCAGCCGTGTCCTGCGCGCAACATGCAGGACATAATTCGCAACAAAGTTATCGTGTCGCGCAATCTTTCCTTGCTTCGTTACGCACCTGATCCATCATCCGCACACATAAGATAAAAGAGCGGATGTTCATGGGGCGCGGACAAGGGGAAAAGTTCATGCGTGGGTTCAAGACGTTCAACAGCGCGGCCAACAGCGCGGGCAACAGCGCGGCCAGATATGCCGGCGCCAGCGGGTTGGCATTGGCAGCGATGCTCGCGGCGATGCCGGCCTTCGCGCAATCGGTAACGACACCGGCCGCCGAGGGCGTGCAGGCCGCCGACCCGACCATCGACCAGCCTGGCGGGGACGAAATTGTCGTGACCGGATCGCGCATCCGCCGTAGTCCGCTCGACCAGCCATCGCCGGTCGTCACGGTCGATGCGGAATCGATCCAGCGGACCGGGCTTTCCTCGGTCGCCGACGTCCTCCAGCGGCTACCAAGCGCGGCCGGCGGGCTGAATTCGAAGGTCAACAATTCGGGTAACATCGGCAATCCGCCCGACGGTGGCGGCGTCGGTGCAGGGTCGGCCGAGATCGACCTGCGCTATCTCACCGCCAAGCGGACGCTGGTGCTGGTCGACGGTCTGCGGTTCGTCAACGGCGCATCGGCGAGCGGCATTCCCTCGACCGTCGATCTGAACACAATCCAGGTCGGATCGATCGAACGCATCGAGGTGCTGCAATCGGGCCAGTCGCCGCTCTACGGCTCGGACGCGTTGGCCGGCGTCGTCAACATCATCACCAAATCATCGCAGAAGGGCTTGAAGGCCTCCGCGCAGTTCGGCACGTTCCGCCAGGGCGACGGGCATACGCAGGACTATAACGTCAGCTACGGCATCCAGGCGCCGCGGACGAGCGTGGTGTTCGGCGGCAGCTATGTGAAGCAGGAATCGGTCAGCACGCGTGATCGGTCGATCTCGCAGTTTCCGAATCCCGGCCAGTTGGCGTGTAGTGAACCAATCGGTGGCTGTTCGGGCGCGACCCCCAATGGATTCTTCCAGGTCGGTGGCCGAAACCTGACGCTGAAGTCGGCCCCTATCCTCGGGCGGCCGCGCTACGATGCCGCCAACCCGACCGGCCCGAACAGCGATTTCAAGGAGTTCACCTCCGCCGACCGCTTCAACTTTTCGCCGTTCAACTATTTCCTGACCCCGTCGGAGCGCTACGGTTTCTTCGTCAGCGCCAAGCAGGAACTCACCGACACGGTGAACCTGCGCGTCAAATTAAACTATACGCGGCGTAATTCGCAGAACCAGGCAGCATTCCTGCCGCTCGTGATCGGGCCGGATGCCGGCAACGGCAATTTGCTCGACACCATCTCGGTCGACGCGACCAACCCGTACAACCCGTTCGGCTACACGCTGTCAGCAGGCGGCGCGGGCAATGGTCCCGCAAACTACTCGACGGTGCGTCGTCGCCTCGTCGAGGCTGGCCAGCGGACCTATTCGCAGACCGTCGACACGATGTCGGCGACCGCAACGCTCGATGGCTCCTTCAACGTCGGCGGCCATAAATTCTATTGGGACGTCAACGCGGTCCTCGGCTTCAACGACGCCAAGCAGTTGTTCACGGGCAACATCAACGCGGCCAATCTCGCCCAGGCGCTCGGCCCCGTCGCGAACTGCACCGGGGCCTGCGTACCGTTCAACATCTTCGGTGGCGCAGGATCGGTAACACCGGCGATGCTCGGCTATATCGCGTTCGACGAGCGCGCGCGCAGTTCGCAGAGCCTGGAGGACTACACCGCCAACATCTCTGGCGACCTGTTCGACCTTCCCGCCGGCGCCGTCGGTCTCGCAGCGGGCTACGAGCACCGCGTCCAATATGGCAGCTTCACGCCCGATCCCCTGATCACGGCGGGGCTCGGCGCCGATATCCCCGCGCAACCGGCGCGTGGCCACTTCAACTCGGACGAAGTCTATGCCGAGCTGCGCGTGCCGCTGATCCACAACACGCCGCTCATCCAGTCGCTCGAGATCGGCGGCGCGGTGCGACATTCGAACTATTCGATCAGCGGCAGCAACACGACCTATACCGGCAGCGGCCTGTGGAAGCCGTTCAGCGACCTGCTGTTGCGCGCCTCCTATGCACAGGGGTTCCGGGCGCCCAGCATCGGTGAATTGTTCGGCGCGGAATCGCGGTCCGACGCAGCGATCGACGATCCCTGCACCAACGTCGCCGGATCGCCGTTCCAATCGTCCGCGACCGTCCGCGCCAACTGCATCGCCAACGGCGTGCCGGCGAACGGCAGCTATCAGGAGCCGAATGGCGGACAGCTGAGCGTGCTGACCGGCGGCAACGAGGCCTTGAAGCCCGAGACGTCGCGGACATGGCTGTTCGGCGCGGTGTATGCGCCGAGCTGGGCGCGGACCAGCGGGATCGCCAGCCAGCTCAGCATCGAGGGGAATTATTACGACATCAAGGTCGACGATGCGATCGCGGCGACCGACGCGACGCTGACGCTCAGCCGCTGTTCGCAGGCGGCGGACGCGCTCAGCTGCGCGGCGATCAGCCGGACGCCGAACGGGATCATCTCGCGCATCAACGCGCAGTTGCAGAACATCGGCGGCATCCGCACCCGCGGCGTCGACGTGACCGCGGTCTATCGCTCGCCGCAGACGTCGGCGGGCACGTTCGGGCTGTCGCTCAACGGCAACATCCTGTTGAAATACGCCGAGAGCTTCCCGGCGACGGTGGGCTTCACCACGACAAACTACCAGGGGACGACGCGCGGCTCACCCGAGCAATCCTATCCGAAGTTCAAGGGCAATGCGGTCGTCGACTGGGACATCGGCATGGCACGCGCCTCGTTCACCGGCCGCTATATCAAGAGCGTGAAGGAAGCGGACGGCAAGACGCTCGACAACACCTTCTACGGCGACGTGCAGGTTACGCTCGCGCCGGGTTGGCTGGAGAACCGGCTGGGGCTGACGATCGGCGTGAACAATGTGTTCAACCAGGACCCGCCGGCCTGCTTCAGCTGCACCGGGCCGAACTACGACCCGACCACGTACGACGTGCCGGGGCAGTTCGGGTATATCCGCCTGTCGTGGGGACTTTGATCTAGCCTTGTCCCGTTCGATTACACCTGACTAACCAATTACCGTTCCCCCGCGAAAGCGGGGGCCGAGGAGCCAAACGCGGTAACGTTTTTGATCTTGGGCTCCCGCTTTCGCGGGAGAACGGCGTTAGCGTATTCGGGAGCGATGCGCTCACGCATCGACAACGCGGCTTTCCGCTTTAGTCCTCGACGAGCTTCATGAACCGCCGCTCGACCGGGGCGAGCACCGGCCCCAGTTCGTGCCCGCGCTTCACCACCGCGCCGCCCTCGCCGATCAGCGCCCACATGCCCTGCTTGTTGCGCAGTGCCGGGCGTTTCTCGATGCGGAACTCGGGTCGTTCGGCAGCGCGGCGAAAGGCGGCGAAGACCGCGGCGTCCTTGCCGAGATCGATCGCATAGTCGCGCCAGTGGCCCGCTGCGACCATCCGGCCGTAGAGATCCAGAATCCGGTTCAGCTCGAGCCGTTCGAAGCCGACCTGCGTCGCCTTGGACGGCGTCGGGAAGGGTACGACGCCCATCAGTTGTCACTCATCATGCGCGGTCGCGACGGTCCTCTGGATGTTCCTCAGCGATCAACGCGTCGAGGCGCTTGCGCATCGTCTCGAGCTCGCAGCGCATGATCTCCATCTTCTGCGTGGCAGGATCGAACGCCTCGCTGCACGGAGTGCCATAGGGCACGAACCGCGGCATTTCGGGAGCGTTGCCGCCTTCGATCGTCGTCGCGCGCGCGGGAATGCCGACCACCGTCGTGCCCGCCGGCACGTCGCGCGTGACGACCGCGTTGGCGCCGACGCGTGAGCGCTTGCCGAGCGTGATCGGCCCGAGCACCTGCGCGCCCGAGCCGATGATCGCACCGTCGAGGATAGTGGGGTGGCGCTTGCCCTGGACGCCATTGTCGGGGCTGGTGCCGCCGAGCGTGACGCATTGGTAGATCGTGACGTCGTCGCCGATATCCGCGGTCTCGCCGATCACAACGAAGCCGTGGTCGATGAAGAAATTGCGGCCGATCGTCGCGCCGGGATGGATATCGATCGCGGTGGTGAAGCGCGACCAGTGATTGACGCAGCGCGCGAGAAAATAGAATTTCGACCGGTACAGCCTGTGCGCTATACGGTGCCAGCCTAGCGCCCATACGCCGGGATACAGCATGATCTCGGCGCGCGAATGCGGCGCCGGGTCCCGTGCGCGGATCGAATTCAGATAGGCCAGTAATCCGCTCGACATGCGCAGTCCCCTTAGCGATCTGCGTATCTAGGGCATCGAACGGTCGATTTCCAGAAGCGTGCGGGTGGCGCTCAATCGATCCAGGAGATCGGGGTAAAGCCTATCTTTGTTGTCGGATAAGGCCGTCCGTTGCAGGTTGGCGGCGATAACGAGAGGATAAAGATGTTCGACCTGACGACCGTGAGCTTCGAGACGCTGCTGCCGTTCATCCTGGTCGGGTTCGCTGCGCAGATCGTCGATGGTGCGCTCGGCATGGCGTTCGGGGTGATCTCGAACACGCTGCTATTGTGGGTCGGCGTACCGCCGGCCGCCGCGTCGGCAGGCGTGCATACCGTCGAGACGTTCACCACCGCGGTGTCGGGTATCAGCCATGTGCTGCACAAGAACGTGAACTGGACGCTGTTCCTGCGGCTGATGATTCCGGGCGTGATCGGCGGCGTGCTGGGTGCGTATGTGCTGTCGAACATCGATGCGAGCACCGCCAAGCCGTTCATCCTGGCCTATCTGACGTCGATCGGCGTGTACCTACTGTACCGTGGCCTGCGTTATCCGCCCAAGCAGAAGGAGCCGAAGATTGTCGAGCCGCTGGGGCTGGTCGGCGGGTTCCTGGATGCGGCGGGCGGTGGCGGCTGGGGGCCGGTGGTGACGTCGAACCTGCTCGTCCAGGGGGCCGCACCCCGCACGACGATCGGGACGGTGAATACTGCGGAGTTCTTCCTGACCGCAACGATCTCGGCGACGTTCATCACGCAGCTCGGCTGGGCGGCGTTTACGCAGGCGACGGTCGGGTTGCTGATCGGGGGTGTCCTGGCGGCACCGTTCGGGGCGATGCTGGCCAAGCGCGTGCCGGCCAAGACGCTCATGGTGCTGGTCGGCGTGATCCTGACGATCACCAGCCTGTTCGGGCTGTACCGCGCGATCTGGCACTAGAGTAATTTCCGTCATCCTGGCGAAGGCCAGGATCCAGAGCGGTGAGCGTTACCGCTTTTGGCTCTGGATCCTGACTTTCGTCAGGATGACGGAATTGGTAGTAAGAGGCGTCAGTTCACAGCGTCGCGTGGACCGTCGCGACCGCAGCCATCACCGCGCCGACGCGGACCGAGGTCTGGATCGCCTCGGCGGTCACGCCCGCCTTCTTCAGGATCTGCTCGTGGCTGTCGATGCACATGCCGCAGCCGTTCATCGCCGACACGGCCAGGCTGAACAGTTCGAAATCGACCTTGTCGATGCCGGGCTGGCCGATCACGTTCATGCGCAGCTTGGCGGGCATGTTGCGATATTCCTGGTTCCCGGCGAGATGCGTGAACCGGTAATAGACGTTGTTCATCGCCATCACCGCCGCCGCCGCGCGCGCCGCATTGGCCGCCTCGGCGCTGAGCTTGGGCGCGCATTCGGCTTCGGCCGCCTCGACAAGCGGCTTGTAGCCCGAACCGTGCGCGCAGGTCAGCAGCAGGCCGTATTTGCGCTGATCGGTCAGATGCGTCTCGTTCAGCAGCGAGCCGACGTTGAGACGGATGTCCTTGGCGTAATCGGGCAGCGTGCCCGCGAATTCCTTGAGCGACATGATTTTACTTCTTTCTGCTCCCCTTCCGCCTGCGGGAGGGGTCAGGGGAGGGACTGGAGACAAAAAGAGAGGGCGGCCCAGATGGACACGCCCTCCCCCAACCCCTCCCGCAAGCGGGAGGGGAGTTTACTTACGCGGCGAGCTGGAGGACGTCGTCGCCCTTGTTCCAGTTGCACGGGCACAGCTCGTCGGTCTGCAGCGCGTCGAGCACGCGGAGCGTCTCGGCAGGGTTGCGGCCGACGTTCAGGCCGTTGACCTGGACCGCCTGGATGACGTTGTCCGGATCGATGATGAAGGTCGCACGGAACGCGACATGCTCGTTCTTGTCGACGATGCCGAGCGCGTCGGCGAGCTTGGCGCCGTTATCCGCCAGCCACGGGAAGTCGGCTGCGGCAAGGTCCGCGTCCGACTTGCGCCAGGCGAGGTGGACGTGCGCGGTGTCGGTCGACGCGCCGATCAGCACGGCGTCGCGGTCTTCGAAATCGCCGCGGATGTCGCTATAGCCGACGATCTCGGTCGGGCAGACGAAGGTGAAGTCCTTCGGCCAGTAGAACAGCACCTTCCACTTGCCGGGATAGGCCGTCGTCAGGTCGAGCGTCTCGCCGGCGGGGAGCGCTGCGACGCCCTGCTGGACGGGGATGGTCATCGAGGGGAACTGGTCGCCGATGGTCAACATGATGGAAGCCTCCTGGGAAAAATCTTGGCTCCAGGCATCCTCAAGCGCGGCGGTTGTCCCGCTCGGTCGTTGTGCAATGCGGTATAAGAGGGGTGGTTTAATCGATCCAACGCTCTATTTATCATCTGATGATCGATAGAGGCGATTAATGGCTGCGACCTACCTACCTACGTTGAAACAGTTGCAATATCTGGTTGCGCTGAAGGACCACGGTCATTTCGGACGCGCTGCCGAAGCGTGTTTCGTGACGCAATCGACGCTGTCGGCGGGCCTGCGCGAGTTGGAAACGCTGATCGGCGTGGTCCTGGTCGAGCGGACGCGACGGGTCGTACGGTTCACGCCGCTGGGCGACGGGATCGCCGACAAGGCGCGCCGTGTGCTGCGCGAGGCGGAGGAACTGGGCGACATGGCGCGTGCCGCCGGGCGGCCCTTGTCAGGCGACATGCGGATGAGCGTCATCCCAACGATCGCACCGTTCATGCTGCCCAGGATCCTCCCGCGGCTGCGGAAGGATTATCCCGACCTGAAGCTGTTCCTGCGCGAGGAGCCGAGTGGTCCGGCGTGCGAAGGGCTGCACAACGGCCGGACGGACTGCGTGCTGCTCGCTCTTCCCTATGCATGCGGCGAGGTGACGTCGGAAACCTTGTTCGAAGACCGGCTGTTCGTAGCCTATCCATCCGGCGAGGAGCCGACCGCGTTGCCGGCGATCCCGGCGTCGGCGATCGACGAGACGCGGCTGTTGCTGCTCGAGGACGGGCATTGCCTCAAGGATCATGCGCTCGGCGCGTGCAACCGCCCGGAATTGCGCGCGGAAGCGACGATGCTCGGCACCTCGCTGCATACGATCGTCCAGATGGTCGACAACGGGCTCGGCATCACGATGCTTCCCGAAATGGCTCTGAAGGCGGGGATTCTCGACAACACTAACATCACCGCAAGGCCGCTCGACGAGAAGAATGCGGTGCGGCGGATCGCGCTCGTCTGGCGCCGCGCCAGTCCCCGCGAAAAGGACTTCCGGTTGATGGCGAAGGCGCTGGCGGACGTTCAGTAGACGCCCTCGCCTTCTCCGCCGCTTCTCCGCGAAGAACGTAGTGACCGTCGAGCCTGTGGCCAGCCCCGTCCATCCCATGCCCCGGGTCGCGATCGGCACGGATGCGCAACCAACTCGGCCTTCGATCGTATGTTTCCCAGTTCCCGCTGGAGATCGAACGATGTCGAAGACGCTTCCACTGCTGCTGATGACCAGCGCGCTGGCACTCGCCGCGTGCAGCGGCAAATCCAAGGACGACGTGGCCAGTGCGTCGACTAATCCTGCCGACACCGGCGCGCTGGCCGTGCCGAACGGCCCACCCGCAGTCGCCAATCCGACCGTCGGCGGCGTGCCGATGATGGCGACCCGGACGATCGTAGACAACGCCTCGGCCGCACCGAACCTGTCGACGCTCGTTGCCGCGGTGAAGGCCGCTGGCCTGGTGCCAACCTTGTCGGGTCCGGGGCCGTTCACGGTGTTCGCGCCGACCAATGACGCGTTCGGGCGGCTTGCGCCCGGCATGGTCGACACGCTGCTGAAGCCCGAGAACAAGGCCTCGCTGACCAAGGTGCTGACCTATCACGTCGTGCCGGGCGTCGTGACCGCGGACGATCTGCGCCAGCGGATCACAGCCGGTGGCGGCACCGCGACGTTGACGACCGTTGAGGGCGACCCGATCACCGCGACGCTGGTCGGGGCGGTCATTACGCTGACCGACGTTAACGGCAACAAGAGCTATGTCGAGACCGCGGACGTGCGCCAGTCGAACGGAGTCGTCCATGTCGTCAACGGTGTTATCGTGCCTAAACTGAGCTGAACGGCACGGCGTTTCGCTCGACTCGTCCCGGCCCTGCCGCGGCTTGTCGGGCAAAACGTTGAACCGCGTCACGCACGATACCTATTTTTTACTGCTAGAATTCCCGCCTGTCCCATCCATCATCTCCGGAGCTACAGATGACTTTCAAGACCAACCTTTTCCTTGCTACCGCATCGACGCTGCTGCTTGCGGCTGGCGCGACCGCCCAGATGACGACCGCTCCGGCAACGACCCCGGCAGCGCCGGCAACTACGGCCACGACCGCGCCTCAGACTGCCACGACCGCGCCGCAGACTGCCACGACGGCACCACAGGCTGCACCGGCAGCACCCGCTGCTTCGACGGCCGCCCCGACGATGACGATCGCTGCCGCATTGCCGACGTTGCCGAACCGTGCGACGCTGACCAAGCTGGTAACCGCGGCCAAGCTGCAGACCACGCTCGCAGGCCCTGGCCCCTTCACGGTGTTCGCCCCCAGCGACGAAGCGTTCACCCGCCTGCCGGCCGGTGCGCTCGATACGCTCATGAAGCCTGAATCGGCGCCTACGCTTACGACGATCCTCAAATACCATGTCGTTGCAGGCGCGGTAACGGCAGAGCAGTTGAAGGCGCAGATCACCGCGGGCGGCGGCAAGGCCACGCTCACGACGCTCGCCGGTCAGCCGCTGATCGCGTCGATCGGTCCGAACGGCAACATCGAACTGACCGATACCGCAGGGATCAAGTCGTACGTCGACACGGCCGACATCAAGGCAACGAACGGCGTCGTGCACCTGACCAACGGCATGAGCGTTCCGAAGCTTGGGTAATTAAAACGCTCGGTTAGTGCGTTTGCGGGCCGCTGTCTCTTCGGGAGGCGGCGGCCCGAATTGCATTTACCCACTACAAGATTGTTTCCCCGCGAAGGCGTGGCCCCCGACCGAGCTCCCGCCTTTGCGGGAGACCATGTTTTCGGGCTGGTTTAGGCTAGCGTCTCGAGCGAACTGGTCAGCTCGGCAATTCACGTCAGCCAAAACCACCTCCCCGGCGAAGGCCGGGGTCCAATTGGCAAGGTCCATGTAACGAGGGGCCGTCCAAAATTACAGACGTCCCCCAATTGGGCCCCGGCCTTCGCCGGGGAGGATCAAGGCTGGGCAGTATGATCGACATGATCCGGGGATGACGAGACAAGTCGGCCCCGAGCAGTCAGCTATCCCGCTCTTCCCACCGCGCCGCCGCTGCATGATCGCCGTCCCGCGCCTCGACCCACTGCGCGTCAGCACCGCGCGTCTCGCGCTTCCAGAACGGCGCGTCGGTCTTCAACCGATCGATAAGATACGCACACGCCTCCAACGCCGCGCCGCGATGCGCCGCGGCGGCCGCGACGAAGACGATCCGCTCTCCCGGATGCATCGGACCGACGCGGTGGACAATGATTGCCGCACTCAGCCCCCAACGCGCGATCGCGGTCTCGGCAACCTTGTGAAGCGCCGCCTCGGTCGCCCCAGGATAATGCTCGAGCTCAAGCGTGGCGACCCCGTCGTCCGCCCGGACCAGACCGGTAAAGGTCGCGACGGCCCCGGCTCCAGCCGCCTCGGCCCGGATCATCTCCGCGGCGATATCGATCGCCGATTGCTGGACCGAGATATGGATCATCCGCCCGTTACCGGCGGGAAGATGGCGATTTCCTGCGCGCGGCCGATCGGCGTGTCGAGCGCTACGAAATCCTGATCGATCGCAGCGCGCAAGCGGGCGCGGTTCTCGAACGCACCCGCGTGCGCGGGGCTCGTAGCGGCCAGCCAGTCGACCAGATCGGCAACCGTCACCACCGAAGCGGGCGGCTCGACCGTTTCCTCACCCGTGCCGATCCGCTCGCGCACCCAGGCGAAATACACCATCCGTATCGTCATGATCAGTCCATGTGCTTCAGGCCGACGCGGAGATAATCCCAGCCGGTCAGCAGCGTGAGGACGGCCGCGCCCCACAGAGCGACGATCCCGACCGTGTGGACCCAGACCATCTCGGGCACCGCGCCGCCGAGGATGATTCCGCCGAGCGACACGAGCTGCAGAGTCGTCTTCCACTTGGCGAGCTGCGATACGGGCACCGAGACCTGCACCTGCGCCAGGAATTCGCGCAGGCCCGACACCGCGATCTCGCGCAGCAGGATCACGAGCGCGGCGATGACGTGGATGCCGGGGATATCGCGAGTCCCGACCAGGATCAGGATGACCGCAGCGACCATGATCTTGTCGGCGATCGGATCGAGGAAGATGCCCAGCCGCGAGACCGCACCGCTGGAGCGCGCGAGATAGCCGTCGAAATAATCGGTAATGCCCATCAGGCAGTACAACACGAAGGCGATGCCATAGCCCGCCTCCCAATCGGGCCACCACAGGAACCAGACCAGCAGGGGCACCGCGACGATCCGCGACAATGTCAGGAGATTAGGCAAGCTTAGCACTCGTCACCTCTATACCGGTCGGTCGCGGGGCGAAACTGGTTTAAGCGTTGGCGTCGGAATGACGCTAGGCTAAGGGTTTGCGGTATTTTCGCAACGATCAGGGCTATTTCCCGTCATGCTCAATGCCCTTGGGTTGCTGAAGCAACGTCGCTTCCTCCCCCTGTTCACCACCCAGTTTCTCGGTGCGTTCAACGATAACCTGTTCAAGACGTCGATGGTCCTGTTCGCCACATATGCGGTCTTCAACGACCCGAAGATGGAGGCGAACTTCAACGCGCTGGCGACGGGACTCGGCATCCTGCCGTTCTTCCTGCTGTCCGCGCTCGCGGGGCAATTGGCGGACAGCCACGATAAAGCGCGAATCATCCGGATCGTGAAGACGGTCGAGATCGGCATCATGCTGCTCGGCGCGACCGGGCTGATGGTCGCGCGCGCCGGCCATCCGTCGCTGGGGATCGGGTTGATGCTCGGTGCCGTATTGTGCCTCGGCGTCCATTCGACGTTCTTCGGGCCTATCAAATACGCGATCCTGCCGCAGCATCTCAAACCCTGCGACGTGCTCGGCGGTACCGGGCTGGTCGAGGCGGGCACCTATCTCGCGATTCTGTTGGGCACCGTGACCGCGGGCTGGATCCCGATCGAGGGTGCCGCCGCCAGCGTGCTGATCGTCGCGGTGATCGGCTGGTTCTCCGGCCGCCAGGTGCCGCCAGCGCCACGCGAAGGCCCACCGCTGAAGCTCGACTACAACCCGTTCACCGCGTCGTGGCGGTTGATCAGCGCGACGCTGCACATTCCGCGACTATTCCTGGCGATCATCGCGATCAGCTTCTTCTGGACGATCGGCGCGGTGCTGATCATCGTCTTCCCGCCGCTGGTCAAGAACGTGCTGACCGCCGACGAGCGAGTCGCAAGCTTCGTGATTGCGGTATTCTCGGTCGGGGTCGCGATCGGATCGGTGGTGATCAATTCGATGCTGCGGGGTCGTATTTCCGCCAAGTTCTCGCCCGCATCGGTAGTCGCAATGGGCGGGTTCGTCGTGCTGTTCTCGTTCCTCGCGCGCAACTGGACGCCGGCGCCACCAGGCCAGTTCTACGATTGGGCGGGCTTCATCCACCAGCCCGGCGCGATCCCCGTATTGGGGACGTTGCTGGCGATCGCAATCACGGGCGGGATGTTCGTCGTGCCGCTCTATGCATTCCTGACGACCACCGTCGAGAAGGACCAGACCGCGCGTACCGTGGCCGCGAACAACGTCGTGAATTCGGGCGCAATGACGATCGGATCGATCCTCGTCATCGGCATCACCGCTATGGGCGTGACGCCCGAGGACATGCTGTTCCTGGTCGCGGCGATGTGCCTCGTGTCGGCATGGCTGGCGCAGAAGCTGCACCGCGCTTGTGACGACGACGCGATAGGCTGTTCGCAGACGCTGAGGTAGTAGGCGGACGCCAAATCCCGTTTGCCCTGCGCGAACGGGACCCTGTTAGAAAATGAAGCTGTAAAAGCAGGTGAAAAACGCCGCGAAGCTGAGGAGGAACAGCTTCACGTCCTGGTCGTCGTTCGTCGCGCTGGCGACCACCGGTGGCGGCAGCGAACGCCGCAGCGGATGGCGGGCGGCTTCGTTGATGAGAACTAGGCGTCTGGTCATGATGAAAACGTTAACGTCGCATTTACCAATCCGACCAGTGGCAAAAGTGGTTAAGGTTGGGGCGTCCGGCAATGGGACAGAAATGCGCCGATGGCAGTGGCAGTGAACGCCGCCGCCGAACCGCTATCCTTGCGCAGAAACGGAGTATAAGCTCCGGTCTTTCCCCGCGATTCTGCGGGCGCGAGGACCCTGACCATCCAGCAGATTGCGGCACTTCCCTATGTGATCGACACCGACGGCCATGCCCGCGTGATGCTGATCACCTCACGCGATACCGGGCGCTGGGTGATCCCCAAGGGTAATCCGATCGTCGGTCTCGCCAGTCACGAGGCGGCGGCGCAGGAGGCGTATGAGGAGGCCGGCATCCGCGGCATTCCCTGCCCCTCGTCGGTCGGGCAATTCGCGTACCGGAAACGCCGCCGCACCGGGCGGTACCGCGACATGATCGTGACGGTGTTTCCGCTCGCCTTCGTCGAGCAGGTCGAGGACTGGCCCGAGCGTCATCAACGCGACACACGCTGGTTTACGCTTGATCGCGCCGCAGACGCTGTCAATGAGCCCGGCCTGAAGGCGCTGATCGCTGCCTTCCGCGAGCCGCCGATCCCGGCGTCGTTCGCGCAACGTATCTTACCCGTCGTGCGCACGAGTGCGAAAAGGAGAATTCCGATGCTGGGCTGGTTCCAGTCGCTGATGCCGAAGCAGGGACGGTTCTTCGAACTGTTCGACGCGCATGCCGCGACCCTGGTCGCCGGTGCCGATGCGCTCGCACGCCTGCTCCACGGCGAAGGCTCGATCGAGGGGCAGATCGCCGAGATCGTCAAGCGCGAGCACGAGGCCGACGATATCACGCGCGAGGTGTTGCAGGACGTCCGCCGCGTGTTCGTGACGCCGTTCGACCGCAGCGCGATCACCGACCTGATCGGCGTGATGGACGACGCGATCGACCAGATGAACGGGACGGCGAACGCGATCGCGCTGTACGAGGTGACCGAGTTCTCAGCCCAGATGCGCGACATGGCGGGCATCATCGTCGAGGCCGCGCGGATCACCGCGGAGGCGATCCCGCTGCTCCGCTCGCTCGGCACCAATGCGGGCCGGCTGCACGACCTGACCGCGCGGCTGATCCAGATCGAGGGTCATGCCGACGACATCCACGACACCGGCCTGCGCGCGCTGTTCCAGGCCTCGAAGATCAGTGCGGACCCGATGACGTTCATCGTCAACCGCGAGATCTACAGCAGCCTGGAAAAGATCGTCGACCGCTTCGAAGACGTTGCGAACGAGATCCAGGGGCTGGTCATCGACCATGCTTGATGTGTTTCGCGGGCGTGTAGCGGATCGCACACGCCAATCTTGTTCCCCCGCGAACGCGGGGGCCCAGGAATCCCGTGCACGGCGCCGATTGGGACCCTGGGCTCCCGCCTTCGCGGGAGAACAGGCTGGGTGGGTCCTGCGTTCGGGCGAAGGCGGACGCGCATGATCCTCTCCCTCCCGCTCCTCATCGGCCTTATCGGCATCGCGCTGCTGTTCGACTTCCTGAACGGCCTGCACGATGCGGCGAATTCGATCGCCACCGTCGTCTCCACGCGCGTCCTGAAGCCGCAATATGCCGTCCTATGGGCTGCGTTCTTCAACTTCATCGCGTTCGCGGTCTTCGGGCTGCACGTCGCGCAGACCGTCGGCACCGGGATCGTCCAGGCGCATGTCATCGATGCGCAGGTGATCTTCGCCGCGCTGATGGGGGCGATCGCGTGGAACGTCATAACCTGGGTGCTCGGCATCCCGTCGAGCAGCAGCCATGCGCTGATCGGCGGCCTGCTCGGTGCCGGCATCGCCAAGATCGGCTTCGGTGCGATCGTGTGGAGCGGCGTGATCAAGACTGTCGTCGCGATCTTCGCCTCGCCCGCGATCGGGCTGCTGCTCGCGCTCGTGCTGGTGCTTGCCGTCGCCTGGACCAGCCTGAAGCTCACCCCGCTCGGCGTCGACAAGCGCTTCCGCAAGCTCCAGCTGATCTCTGCCGCGCTCTACTCGCTCGGTCACGGCGGCAACGACGCGCAGAAGACGATGGGGATCATCGCCGTACTACTCTATTCGCAAAAGATGCTCGGCGGCGAATTCCACGTGCCCCTATGGGTCGTTCTGTTGTGTCAGGCAGCAATGGCGCTCGGCACCTTGTCGGGTGGCTGGCGCATCGTCCACACGATGGGCTCGAAGATCACGCGCCTGACGCCAGCGCAGGGGTTCTGCGCGGAAACCGGCGGCGCGATCACGCTGTTCGCCGCGACCTTCTGGGGCATCCCGGTGTCGTCGACACATACCATCACCGGCTCGATCGTGGGGGTCGGTGCCGCGCGGCGCCTATCCGCCGTTCGTTGGAACGTCGCCAGCAACATCGTCGTTGCCTGGACGCTCACCCTGCCCGCGGCGGGACTGATCGGTGCAGGGACGTATCTGCTCGTCGGTTGGTTCGTTTAAGCCAAGAAATCGTCAAGGCTGTCCGCCGCCGTGTCCGTCATATCGACGGAGCGGCGGCGTTCTTGCTCGTCCGTACGCCGCTCCACCCCGTGGCGTGGAGCAACGCACCGTTCGCGGCGCCGCTTACTTCGGTCCGTCGCCGCGCAACGGCGCGACCGCATCCTTGCCGAACTTCATGATCATCTCGCCGATCTCACGCGCCTGGCTCATGCTGCGCTGGCTCTGCTCGCGCAGATAATCGCCCTGGATCTTCATGACCTGCGTCAGGTCCTTCGCGCTGGCCGCGTCGCGCATCGCCGCGAACGCCTCGCGCGCATTCTGCTCGGCCTGGTCGATCATTGCCTTGCCGATCGTCGCGCCGCCCTCGGCGATCTTGCCGCCGGACTCCTTCATCGCCTCGCCCGCGTGCCGCGCTGGATCGGCGATCTTTTCGGAAAAGGCATCGCGTGCCTTTTCCGCATTTTCGCGCATCGTGTCCGCCGCGCCCTTGGTTGCCTCGGCTGCGCGGTCGGTCGCCGCCTTGCTCGCGGTCGCACCGTCATCGACTGCCTGTTTGAAGTCGTCCGCCATCGTGTCGCTCCTGTGTTGCGCTGCCGTTTGGTCGCGGTTTCAACCGGTGTACCCCGCATTGGTTGCGCCTGTCAGCTTGCACGCGCGCGCTTTAGTCTCGATAGGTCGCGCGGCTATTACGGGGAACGTCCATGCGCATCACGATGATCGGTTCTGGCTATGTCGGCCTAGTGTCCGGCGCCTGTTTTTCGGATTTCGGGCATGACGTGATCTGCGTCGACAAGGACCAGTCGAAGATCGACGCGCTGCATGCCGGCCGCATGCCGATCTTCGAACCCGGCCTCGACCAGCTCGTCGCGTCGAACGTCGCCGCGGGTCGGCTGACCTTCACCACCGATCTCGCCAGTGCGGTCGCCGGCGCCGATGCGATCTTCATCGCAGTCGGGACGCCGTCGCGACGCGGCGATGGTCACGCCGATCTGAGCTACGTGTTCGCCGCGACCGAAGAGATCGCCGCCGCCGTCACGGGCCCGACCGTCGTCGTGACCAAGTCGACCGTCCCCGTCGGCACCGGCGACCGTGTCGAGGCGATCCTGCGCGAGAAGCGTCCCGATATCGACGTCGCGGTCGTCTCCAACCCCGAATTCCTGCGCGAGGGCGCCGCGATCGGCGACTTCAAGCGTCCCGACCGGATCGTCATCGGTACCGAGGACGACCGCGCCAGGCAGGTGATGCGCGACGTCTACCGTCCGCTCTACCTCAACGAATCCCCGATCCTGTTCGTCGGCCGCCGCACGTCCGAGCTGATCAAATATGCGGCGAACGCGTTCCTTGCGACCAAGATCACTTTCATCAACGAGATCGCGGATCTGTGCGAGGCGGTCGGCGCCGATGTGCAGGACGTGTCGCGCGGGATTGGTCTCGACAACCGGATCGGCAAGAAATTCCTCCATGCCGGCCCCGGCTATGGCGGCTCGTGCTTCCCCAAGGACACGCTGGCGCTGTTGAAGACCGCGGAGGATTACCAGACGCCGGTCCACATCGTCGAAGCGGTGGTGAAGGTGAACGACAGCCGCAAGCGCGCAATGGGGCGGAAAGTCCTGCAAGCACTGGGCGACACGCCGCGCGGCAAGACGGTCGCGATGCTCGGCCTGACGTTCAAGCCGAACACCGACGACATGCGTGATGCGCCGAGCATTGCGATTGCGACCGCGCTGGCGGACGCGGGCGTGACGGTCCGGGCGCACGATCCCGAAGGCATGGGGCCGGCCAAGGCGATGATGCCCGACCTGGTCTATTGCGCCGATGCCTATGACGCGGCCGAAGGGGCCGACGCGGTCGTGATCGTGACGGAATGGGATGCGTACCGCGCGCTGGATCTCGCGCGGCTCAAGCGCGTCATGGCCGGGCCGGTGATGGTCGATCTGCGCAACGTGTATCAGCGTGCCGACGTCGAGCAGGCCGGCTTTGCCTACACGGCGGTCGGTCGGTGAGTACGCCGAGCAACATATTCCACTCACTGGACCTTTTGCGTGTTCTCACTATATACCGAACGGTATGAATAGGCTTTGCACGCTCACCGCCCCCAAGGGCCGCCCCCGCGAGTTCGATCTCGACAAAGCGCTGGCGGGTGCGTTGCGCGTGTTCTGGCGCAACGGGTATGAAGGCGCGTCGATGGCCGAACTGACCGCGGAGATGGGGATAACCAAGCCCAGTCTCTACGCGGCGTTCGGCAACAAAGAGGCGCTGTTCCACAAGGCGCTCGACCTCTACGAGCGTGAGAAGCTGGCCTATATGACGTCCGCACTCGAGGCGCCGACCGCGCGCGCCGTAGCGGAAAGGCTGTTGCGCGGTGCGCTCCAGATGCAGATGAGCACCTGCGATCCCAAGGGGTGCCTGAGCGTTATCAGCAGCGTCGCGTGCAGCGCTGAAGCCGAGCCTATCAAGGCGGAGGTCGCCAAGCGCCGGGCGTCGTCCGAGGCGGCGCTAATGCGCCGGTTCGACGAAGCCCAAGCTGCGGGCGAATTCCCGGAGGGTCTCGAGTCGCATGCGTTGATGCGGTATCTGTTGGCGATCATGCAGGGGCTGTCGATCCAGGCGGGTTCCGGCGCGACCTGTGTCGAGTTGAACCAGCTTGTCGAGACCAGCCTGTCGGTGTGGCCGACCAAGTAAGCTGGTCGGTCCTCCGACATAAAAGTCACGGTGCGTTACGGTCGCGATAAAAAATACCGAGCGGTACAAAAGTCTGTTGACTGGATGAACCTCAGGTTTATATACCGACTGGTATCGAAGCTCTCTCCTAGTTCGGACGGGGCAGCCGGGGACACAAACCCATGACCACGGTTCAAACCTAATACCGGGAGGCTTCGGCCAACCGAATTCTCGAAAATTTCAAGCGGGCAAAGCGCGGCATCACGATGTGCCGGCAACGACCGCGCATACCTTGCGACCAGCTGCCGTCGGTGGATCATCCCCCGACGAAGGCGAGCGCTTGCCCACGATCAAAAGGGGGGAAATCCCATGGCTTATCTCGACCTCGACAACATGTTCGCTTCGCCCGTCACGAGCCGCGCCCAGACGGTCTCCGCCCCTGCGCCGACCGGCTTTTCCGCACTGGAATGGAGCGTCATCGCACTCGCCAAGCGCGATACGTTGCGCAGCCTCGCCGGCCCGAGCCGCATGTCGCGGGCCATGGGCAGCCTGTTCGGCCTGAGCACGGCGTCACGGCTTGCCGATCCTAGGCTGGAGGCGTTGCGGCGGATGGCCGTGTACGCGTGGCGCCGCGGCTTCGCGCTGCCGATGGCCGAGATCCAGGGCTTCCTCGCCGCCGGCTTCGTCGAGGCGCAGATCGAAACGCTCGTCGAGAGCGTCACGGGCATGCGCGTCGGCGCGCAGCAGAAGCGGAGCATCGCAGCGTGAACCAACTTACCACGATCACGGCCGCGAACGACGCCGATGTCGTCGCGACGCCGCCCGCCGGCCGGCATCGACGGCCCGCCTGGCAGCGCGGCGCGATGGTACTCGTACCGGTCGCGTTGCTCGGTGCGGTCGGCGTGAAGCTGTTCGATCATCCCGACGCGGCGATGGCTGCCCCCCCGCCCGCCTCGGTCACGGTGGCGTCGCCGCTGGTGCGACAGGTCAGCGAGTGGGACGATTATGTCGGCCGGTTCGCGCCGAGCCGCAGCGTCGAGATCCGGCCGCGCGTGGCGGGCGAGGTCACCGGCGTCCACTTCCACGACGGCGATATCGTCCGCAAGGGACAGTTGCTCTTCACGATCGATTCGCGCCCGTTCGCCGCCGCGCTGGCCGAAGCGCACGCCAACGTCGCGAGCGCGAGGAGCGCCCTGTCGCTCGCGCGTACCGACCTCGGCCGCGCGCAGCGACTGGTCGCCGACGAAGCCGTCTCGGCGGGTGAGGTCGACGCGCTGCGCGGCAAGCTCGAAGCCGCCACCGCCGCGCTCGCTGCCGCGCAGGCCCGCGAACGCGCCCGCGCGCTGGACGTCGGCTTCACACAGGTTCGCGCGCCCATCGGCGGGCGCATCTCCGATCGCCGCGTCGATGCAGGCAACCAGGTCGCGGGCGGCGAAGGCACCGGCGGCACCGTGCTGACGACGATCAACGCGCTCGACCCGATCTACTTCACCTTCGACGGGTCGGAGGCGCTCTACCTCAAGACGCAGCGCGCCCGTCAGCCGGGTGCGGCCCCCGCCGCGGTCGAGATCCAGCTGCAGGACGAGACCGAGCATCGCTGGAAGGGCAAGCTCGACTTCACCGACAATGGGCTCGACCAGCGCTCGGGCACGATCCGCGGCCGCGCGGTGATCGCCAACCCGGGCTATTTCCTGACGCCGGGCATGTTCGGCAACATGCGGCTCGCGAGCGCGGGGACGCGACAGGCGTTGCTGGTGCCCGACAACGCGGTGCAGACCGATCAGGCGCGGAAAGTGCTGCTGACGGTCGATGCGAAGAACGTCGTGAGCCAGAAGCCGGTCGAGCTCGGCCCGGTGGTCGACGGCCTGCGGATCGTCCGCTCGGGGATCGGCCCGAACGACCGGATCATCATCACGGGTACGCAGATGGCGATGCCCGGCGCCACGGTCGCACCGAAGGCCGGACGGATCACGGTGGCGGCGAATGCGGCCGCACCTGCATCGGTCCAGCCCATCTCGGGCGAGGCCACGCTCGCCAAATAACGTCCGTCATCCTGACGAAAGTCAGGACCCAGAGTTCGACACGTCCCGCTGAGTAATCCTGGGTCCTGACTTTCGTCAGGATGACGGGTCGTGCTCGGCTGGGCGGATCGCCCCTCTACCGAGGAAATTCCCATGCGCTTCTCGCGCTTCTTCATCACCCGGCCGATCTTTGCGGGCGTGATCGCGGTGATCATCACGATTGTCGGCGCGATCGCCTATATGGCGCTGCCGGTGTCGCAATATCCCGACATCGTCCCCCCCACCGTCACCGTCAGCGCGACCTATCCGGGCGCGTCGGCGGAGACGGTCGCCGAAACCGTCGCCGCGCCGATCGAGCAGGAGATCAACGGCGTCGACAACATGCTCTACCAGTCGTCGCAATCGACCGGCGACGGCAAGGTCACGATCACCGTCACCTTCAAGATCGGCACCGACCTCGATGCCGCGCAGGTGCTCGTCCAGAACCGAGTCGCAGTCGCCGTCCCGCGCCTGCCCGAGGACGTCCAGCGATTGGGCGTCGTCACGCGGAAAACCTCGCCCGACTTCCTGATGGTCGTGAACCTCGTCTCGCCCGACAACTCGCTCGATCGCGGCTATATCTCCAACTACGCGCTGACTCAGGTCCGCGATCGCCTGTCCCGCATCGACGGCGTGGGCGACGTGCAGTTGTTCGGCGCGCGCGATTATTCGATGCGCGTCTGGATCGACCCCGGCCGCGCCGCCGCACTCGACCTCACCGCGGGCGAGATCGTCGCGGCCCTGCGCGCGCAGAACGTCCAGGTCGCCGCCGGCACGCTCGGCCAGCCACCCTACGACAAGGGCAACAGCGCCTTCCAGCTGAACGTCGAGACGCAAGGCCGCCTGACCGACCCCAAGCAGTTCGCCGACGTCGTCATCCGCACCGACGCGCAGGGCCGCCAGGTCCGCGTCTCGGACGTCGCGCGCGTCGAGCTCGGCGCGCAGGATTACGGCGCCAACACCTATCTCAGCGGCAAGCCCACGGTCATCGCCGCGGTCTTCCAGCGCCCCGGCTCGAACGCACTCGGCGCCGCACAAGCCGTCACCGCCGAGATGGAGAGCATGTCGAAGCGCTTCCCCAAGGGCCTCGAATACAAGGTCATCTACAACCCGACCGAGTTCATCGCGCAGTCGATCGACGCGGTGAAGCATACCTTGTTCGAGGCCATGATCCTCGTGGTGCTCGTCATCCTCGTCTTCCTGCAGAAATGGCGCGCGGCGATCATTCCGATCGTGGCGATCCCGGTTTCGCTGATCGGCACCTTCGCGGTACTCGCGGCGGCGGGGTACAGCCTCAACAACCTGTCGCTGTTCGGCCTCGTCCTCGCGATCGGCATCGTCGTCGATGATGCGATCGTCGTGGTCGAGAATGTCGAGCGCAACCTCGAACACGGGCTATCCCCGCTGGAGGCGGCGCGGACGTCGATGGACGAAGTGTCGGGTGCGCTCGTCGCGATCGTGCTCGTGTTGTGCGCGGTGTTCATCCCGACGGTGTTCCTCACCGGCCTGTCGGGCGCGTTCTACCGCCAGTTCGCGGTAACGATCTCGACCGCGACGATCATCTCGCTGCTCATCTCGCTGACGCTGTCGCCCGCGCTCGCGGCGATCCTGCTCAAGCCGACCGCGCCTGCGGATTCGGGCAATCGGCTGACCCGCACCGTCCGCCGCGCAGGCGATGCGTTCAACCGCGGGTTCGAGCGGATGAGCGACCGCTATGGCCGCGTCACGCAACGCCTCGTCACCGCGCCGAAGCGGATGATGATCGCCTATGCCGCGCTGATCGCGGTCACGGTCGGCGTGTTCATGGTCACCCCCTCGGGCTTCGTGCCGGCGCAGGATCAGGGCTACTTCCTAACCGTCATCCAGCTTCCGCCCGGCTCGTCGGTCGAGCGCACCGATGCGGTGATGCAGAAGGTCGCCAAGCGCATCCTGCCGCTCGCGGGCGTCAAGGGCGCGGTCATGCTCGCAGGGTTCGACGGCCCGTCGCAGACGCTCGCGCCCAACAGCGCCGCCGCCTACATCCCGCTCAAAAGCTTCGCAGAACGCAAAAAGCTCGGCGTCACGCTCGCCAGCATCATGGCGGAGTCGCAGAAGGTCACCAGCGACATTACCGAGGCACGCCTGCTAATCGTCCCGCCACCGCTGATCCAGGGCATCGGCTCGGCCGGCGGCTACCGCCTGATGGTGCAGGACCAGGGCGGCCACGGCTATGCCGACCTCGGCAAGACGAGTTACGACCTGATCGGCAAGGCGAACCAGACCAAGGGCTTGGCGCAGGTCTACACCTTCTTCGACACCGCCACGCCGCGCATCTTCGCCGATGTCGACCGCGCCAAGGCCAATCTGCTAGGCGTTCCCCCGGAGCGCGTGTTCGAAGCGTTGCAGGTCTATCTGGGCTCGGCGTTCGTCAACGACTTCAACCTGCTGGGGCGCACCTACCGCGTCACCGCACAGGCCGACGCGCCGTTCCGCAACACCACCGCGGACATCGCCAACCTGAAGACGCGCTCCAACTCGGGTCAGATGGTCCCGATCGGCTCGGTCTCGACCTTCAGGGACAAGACCGGACCGTACCGCGTGGTGCGCTACAACCTGTTCCCCGCGGTCGAGGTCGATGGCGATACGGCGAAGGGCTATTCGTCCGGCCAATCGCTGGTCGCGATGGAGAAGCTCGCCGATGCGTCGCTGCCCGCCGGCTATGCGCATGAATGGACCGGCATCGCCTACCAGCAGAAAGCGGCGGGCAGTACGGCTGCACTCGTCTTCGGCATGGCGGTGGTGTTCGTCTTCCTCGTGCTCGCCGCGCAATATGAGAGCCTGACGCTGCCGCTCGCGATCATCCTGATCGTGCCGATGTGCCTGTTGGCCGCGATGACCGGCGTGAACCTGCGCGGCATGGACAATAACGTCCTGACGCAGATCGGTCTGGTCGTGCTGATTGCGCTGGCCGCCAAGAACGCGATCCTCGTGGTCGAGTTCGCCAAGCAGGCCGAGGAACAGGATGGCCTAACGCCCGTCGAGGCTGCGGTGCGCGCGGCGAAGGACCGGTTGCGGCCGATCCTGATGACGAGCTTCGCGTTCATCCTCGGCGCAGTGCCGCTGGTGATCGCGACCGGTGCCGGCGCGGAACTCCGCCAGGCACTCGGCACCGCGGTGTTCTTCGGGATGATCGGCGTGACCGGGTTCGGTCTGCTTTTCACTCCTACCTTCTACGTCGTCGCGCGTGGGCTGGCGAAGCGGTTCGAAAAACGCCGCCCTGCCCCTGCCGCCCCGACGCTTCAGCCAGCCGAATAAGGACGAACCCGATGAAGTCCGCTCTCCTCGCGAGCCTCTCGGCGCTGACGCTCGCCGCGTGCGCCGCCGGCCCCGACTATGTCGCGCCGATCACGCCACCCAAGGCGGCGGCGTCGTTCGTCACCGCCAACACTGCCACCACCACGACCGCGCCCGACAACGACTGGTGGCGGATGTACCGTGACCCCGTCCTCGACGGCCTCGTCGCGGACGCACTCGCCGCGAACACAGACCTGCGCGTCGCGGTCGCGCGGCTCGACAGCGCCCGCGCGTCGCTGCGTGGCGCCAAGACCGACCGCGAGCCGCAGGTGAACGCCAGCGGCAGCGGCAACTATGCCCGCACCTCGCAACTCCAGAACCTGCCCGGCTTCGACCGTGAGCGCGCCACCTACGATGTCGGTCTAGACGTCAGCTACGAGGTCGATCTCGCCGGCCGCGTCCGCCGCAACGTCGAGGCTGCGCGCGGCGATGTCGGTGCGGCGCAGGCCGATGCGGACGCCGTGCGAGTCTCGATCGTCGCCGCCACCACGCGCGCCTATGTCAACGCCGCCTCGTCCGCCGAACGCCTCGCGGTCGCCCGGCGCATCGTCGAACTGCTCGAGAAATCGAACACGCTGACCGGCAAGCGCGTCGACGCAGGTCGCGCCGCCCGCCTCGACCAGGTCCGCATCGCCGCACTCCGTGATCAGCGTGCCGCGCTCATTCCGCAGATCGAAGCCGAGCGTCAGGCCGCACTCTTCCGTCTCGCCACGCTCACCGGTCGCACGCCGCAGGACCTGCCCGCCAGCGCCGGCGCACGCACCACCACGCCACGTCTCGACCAGCCGATCCCGATCGGCGACGGCGCGACCTTGCTCGCGCGCCGCCCCGACGTGCACGCCGCCGAACGCCGGCTTGCGGCGGCCACCGCGCGGATCGGCGTCCAGACATCCGCGCTCTATCCGCAGATCTCGCTCGGCGGCTCGATCGGTTCGACAGCGACCAACATCGGCGACATCTTCACCGGTGGCCCCATCCGCTGGCTGCTGGGACCGCTCCTGAATTGGTCGCTCAACCAGTCCGCCGCGCGCGCGCGTATCGCGGGCGCAGAAGCCGACACGCGCGGCGCACTCGCCAATTTCGACGGCAGCGTCCTCACCGCGCTCGAGGAAACCGAGACCGCGCTGTCCAACTATGCCCGCGAACTCGATCGCCGCACGCAACTGCAATCCGCGCACGACAATGCCGCCACCGCCGCGCGCATCACGCGCGCCCGCCAGCGTGAAGGCCAGATCGACTTCCTCGACGTCCTCGACGCCGAACGCACGCTGGCGGATGCGGACACGGACCTCGCCGCTGCCGACGCGCGCATCGCAGGAGCCCAGGTCGACCTGTTCCGTGCGCTGGGTGGTGGCTGGCAGGCGCCAAGCCGCCCTGCCATTTGACGTAGATACATCCGGAACCGATGCGTTAACCACCATAATACTGTAAGGAGAAACTAAAGTAGATTAAGTCTGACAACGAACGGACCGCAGTATGACCGACGACATCGAGCAGACGGATACGAACGCCGCCGCGTGGCGTGATCGGGTCACGTACCACGAAGACCGGGCTGCGCAGGAGCGGGTACTTGCCGTTTCCGCGCGCTCGGATGCGGCATACACGGCGCATCGAGTGCTGAGCGAGCGACATCTTCAGCTCGCGGCGACGGCCGAACTCGTCGCGAGAATGCCGGATGCCGAACCACCGCGAAGCTCGTCGCTGGAGCAGACCGGCGACCTGATCCGCAGGAGCTACGGCGATGTGGAATAGCGGCCCAACCGACCGCGGAATGTCAGGCGATGTCGGCCTTGCCGAGATTGATCTTGTCGTAGAGCGCGAGCAACGCGGTTACTTCCTCGACCACGGTCTCCTGCTCGGCCCGCCAGCGCGCGGTGGCGTCGTGCGACGGAATACCGTCCTGGCCGTCATGCAGGGTAAAGCCCTGGTCGATCAGCCAGATCGCATCGCTCGCCCGCGACCGCTGTCGTCGCAGGTGATAGACCCATTGCTCGATTATCCCCGAAGGTACCAGTCTATCCAGATCGCCCATGGCGCCGCGGTAGGCCAACGTCGATGGCAATACCAGCCTCGCGAGAGGTCGCCGCAACATCGCCGGGTCGCGGCGGATATCGGCGTCGACGGTATCGTGAAATCCAGCGGCAATATCGTCGGCGCAGCACGGTGGTGATGGACTTCCTATCGCACCCTTCGGTGATCGAACGTCGCATGGATGACCAGTCGGTGCTGGCCCTGCGCGCGCCGACCCCGATGATCGCGAGGATGCATGAGGAACTCGCGTTGCTCTACCGCGAACAGCTGATCGCGCTGCTCAGGCCCTGAACCGAATTCGGATGGGACCGCGGGTCGCCCACGGTTAGAAGCGGCGCATGACCTCGACCGACACCCTGTCCGATCCCGAAACCACACGATCGCTCTGGATCGGCACCTATGCCGGCGGCGATGGCGCGGGCGTCCATCCGCTCAGCATGGACCGCAGGCTCGGCGCGCCGTACCCGGACGCGCTCAACGCATCGTTCGGCACATATTCGTCGCGGTTCGATCTCCATTACCTGGTCGACGAGCAGGATGAGGGCGCGCTCGGCGTGCATCGGCGCACTGCATCCGACTGGGTCCGCCTGGCACATGTCCCGGTCGACGGGGGGGCCCCGTGTCACGTCGCAATGGATCGCACGCAATCCTGCGTCGCGACCGCGAACTATACCAGCGGCAGCGTCTCTCTGTTCAGGCTCGATCCGGCAAGCGGCCTGCCGATCGGCCGACCGGCGGTGCACGCCAATAGCGGCAGCGGCCCCAATGCCGAACGCCAGCAATCGCCGCATGCGCACTGGGTCGGTTTCGGTCTCGACAACCGGTTCCTGTATGTTGCGGATCTTGGTACCGACGAAGTGCTCGCCTTCGCGGTCGATGTGGAACGGGGAACGATCGGCACGTCACGGACAGCGTTCAGGGCCGCGCCCGGATCGGGACCGCGTCACCTGCTGTTCCACGCGCGGCACCCGCAATCGGCCTATCTCGCCTGCGAACTCGACAGCACGCTCGCCGCGCTGGACGTCCAGGGCTCGGATTTGAAGTTTCGGACTTCCGTATCGACCCTTCCTGTAGGCTGGCGCGGCGCGAACATCGTCGCGCATATCGATGCCAACTCTGCGGGCGATCGGCTCTACGTCTCGAACCGCGGCCATGACAGCATCGCGGTCTTCGCGCTGAACGACGGCGGCGACCCGACACTCCTCCAACATGTCGCAAGTGGAGGTGCATCGCCGCGCGCCTTCATGCTTCTCGAAGAGGAGCGCCGGATGATCGTCGTTCACGAACGCGATCAGCGCGTGACGATGCTCGATATCCTGCCGGACGGGACGCTCGCCCCGACCGATTTCGCGGTGCATGTCCCCGGCGCGGCGTATGCCTTCGTCGCTTAGCTGACGCTGGCGATCAGCAGCGTGAGTTCGGTGCGGACCGGGTTGTCGTCGATACGGATCGGCTTCACCGCGCGGCGCTTGACGGGGTAGGATGCACGCACCGCGTCGCACAGGTCCTGGACCGGAACGCGGACGCAAGCGCCTTCGTCGCAGACCAGCCGAGGCGTGCGGATCGTCTGGATGCACGTCACGGGCGCACCGGCCCAGGCTGGCGCCGCGCTCGACAAAAGGCATGCGGCTGCGATCCGCAAGACGGTGTTCTTGGTCATCATGGTATCTGGCCCCCCACAGGCAGTTCTTATCTGGTGAAGCGACCGTTAGGGGGCAAGTGGTTGCAATAACGTTTCAATCGGCGGGCAATCGCACGGCGGCCCGTCGGTCGTAAGGAAACGACACGCAAACCGATCAGTCGGCCGAGATCGGCCCTTGTGGAGGACTGGCACGCCGCGTGAACCAGACGATGATCACCATCGCCAGGCACAGCCACGCCGAGACGCGGAACAGGTCGGTCGATGCGAGCAGATACGCCTGCGCGACCATCTGCCGCGTGATCGCGCCTGCGGCCTGCACGTCGGTCAGGCCCATCCGCGTCAGCGCACCCTGCGCCATCTGGTACGGCGAACCGGTGCCGATCGCCTCCGACAACCGGCTCTGGTGCAACGTCTCGCGGCGATCCCATGCCGTCGTGATGATCGACGCGGCGAAGCTGCCCGAGGTAATGCGCGCGAAGTTCGAAATGCCGGTTGCCGAGGGCAGCCGTTCCGCCGGGATCCGATCGAGCGAGATCGTCAGCATCGCGAGGAAGAACGCGCTCATCGCGATCCCCTGCACCATCAGCGGCAGCATCAGGTCATAGAAGCTCGCCCCCGTCGTGTAGCCCGAGCGGAGGTAATAGGAGTAGCCGAACGACGCGAACGCCACGGTGGCCAGAATGCGGGCGTCGATCTTGCCGCTCAGTCGCGCAACGAACGGCGTCAGGATCACCGCCACCGCGCCAGATGGTGCGGCGACCAGCCCGGCCCAGGTCGCGGTGTAGCCGAGCTGGGTCTGCAGCCAGAGCGGCAGCAGCAGCGTGTTGGCGAAGAACACCGCATAGCCGAGGCAGAACGCGATCGTCCCGATCGTGAAGTTGCGGCTCTTGAACAGCGACAGGTTCACCGCCGGGTTGGCGTCGGTCAGCTCCCATATGATCCAGCCGATGAAACCGATCGCCGCGACGACGGCGGCAATGACGATCCGGTCGGCGGCGAACCAGTCGTCGTTCTTGCCGAGATCGAGCACGATCTGCAGGGCGCCGACCCAGATCACCAGCAGGATCAGGCCGACCTGATCGATCGGCAGCTTTCGCGTCGGCGTGTCGCGTTTACCGAGCTTGTTCCAGCACACGAAGGCGCAGAACATCCCGAACGGCACGTTGATGAGGAAGATCCAGCTCCAATGGTAGTTGTCGGAAATGTAGCCGCCCAGGATCGGCCCCATGATCGGCGCGACCAGAGTGGTCATCGACCAGATGCCGAGCGCGGTGGAACGCTTGTGGACAGGGAAGATTGCGATCAGCAGCGCCTGGCTGCCGGGAATCATCGGCCCGGATACCGCGCCCTGGAGAATCCGGAAGCCGATCAGCGAGGGGAGATCCCACGCGATCCCGCACAGGAACGACGCGATCGTGAACAGGAAGACGGACACGCAGAACGTCCGCACCACGCCGAACCGGCCCATCAGCCACCCGGTCAACGGCACCGCGACTCCGTTGGCGACCGCAAACGCGGTGACGATCCAGGTCGAGTTGTCGCTGGAAACGCCGAGATTGCCGGCGATCGTCGGGAGCGAGACGTTGGCGATCGTCGTGTCGAGCACCTGCATGAAGGTGCCTAGCGCGAGCGCGAACGCGGTGAGCGCGAGCGAGCCGCCGACAAGGGGGGCGGGGCCGGCGCCGGAAGGGGCTGCCATCAGGTGGCGCTCCGTTCAGTAGGGTAGACCCCAACCAAGCTACTACCCCGGCGAAGGCCGGGGCCAAGTTGGGAAACGCTGTTGATGGAAGACGGCGCGTCGTTACGACCACCTTGCCAACTGGGCCCCGGCCTCCGCCGGGGTGGTGCGGGACTCGAGGACAAGCCCACCAACAAGCTCGTTTCCCCGCGAAGGCGGGGACCCAGACTGGGCTCCCGCCTTCGCGGGAGAATAGGGAGGGGAGCGCCGGCATCAACCCGGCATGACGGGAGCGGACGGCGCGCAATCATCACCGGTTAGCCGCGATGATCTGGCGGATCTTCGCATCGACCGCGGCATCCCCCTGCCCGGTCGTCAGCCCCTTATACGCCGCGACCGCAGGCCGCCCGACCATCGTCCCTGACTTGTCCGCAGTATCGACGATCGCGTTCACCGACAGCCCGACGCGCAATGGATTACGCCGCAGCTCTCCCTTGTCGAGCGCGATGCGCACCGGCACGCGCTGGGTGATCTTGATCCAGTTACCGCTGGCGTTCTGCGGCGGCAGCAGCGCGAACGCGTTGCCGCTGCCCGCGCCCAGCCCGACGACATGGCCGTGATACACCAGGTCATCGCCATACATGTCGGCGGTCACCGTCGCCGCCTGCCCGATTCGCAGGTCGCGCAGCTGGGTCTCGCGGAAGTTCGCGTCGACCCACACCCGGTCGAGCGGCACCACCGCCATCAGCGGCATCCCCGCCGACACCTGCTGCCCGAGCTGCACGGTCCGTTGCGCGACCACACCGTCGATCGGCGCGACGACGTGCATATGGCTGCGCGTGATCGCCGCGCGACGATACGCCGCGATCGCTGCCAGCACCGCCGGGTTGTTCGACACCGTGGTGCCGACAACGCCGTTGCGGGACTGCGCCTGCTGGCTGCGCGCGAGTTGCAGCGTCGCGCTGGCCACCTTCACCTGATCCGCGGCGTGGCTCAGTTCCTCGCCCGAGATCGCGCCCTCAGCCGCCGCCCCACGACGGCGCGCAAGATCGTTCCGCGCGCGCGCCAGTTCGGCTTCCGCCTGCACGACCGCCGCCCCGGTCTCGTTGACCTTCGAAAAGTCCGACCGCGTCGCGCGCACCGCTCGCGCAAGGTCCGCTTCGGCCGATGCGACACCGACATCGGCGGTCGCCGCATCGAGGTCGATCAGCGGCTGCCCCGCCTTCACGACCTGCGTATTGTCGGCATGGATCGCAGTCACCTGCCCAGGATCGCGCGCGGTAATCGCCACCACGTCACCCGCGACATAGGCATCGTCGGTCTCCTGTTCGGGCGCGGCGAGCAGGAAGTGGAACACCGCCCACACGATCGCGCCGATCACGACGACCGCGCCGAGGATCGTCAGCGCGCGCTTGCGTGCGCGCGGATTGCCGGCCGGAGCAGCGGCGGGCGCCGGCGTTTGCGTATCGGTCATCGCGTCATCCCCTGAAAATCATACCCACCACCCAGCGCCAGCACGAGCTGCACGCGCTGTTGCGCGGCATCGGCAGCGAGGTCGGCATCGGCCTGTTCGGCGGCCAGCGTGCGGACGTCATTGTCGACGAGATCGAGCCGGCTATCGAGGCCACTCGACACGCGGATCGCGTTCAGCCGCCCGGTCTCGGCATAGCCGCGCACCACCTCGCGTTGTCGCTGCCTGTCCGCGTCGAGCGCCCCGATCCGCGCAACCGCGTCGCCCGCCTCGCGCACCGCGCCGATCACCCGGTCGTTATAGTCCGCGGTCGCCAGATCGAGCGCGGCGGTCGCGCCTGCAAGATCCGCCTTCAACCGGCCATTGTCGAAGATCGGCAAGTGGAGCGCCGGCCCGACGCCGACCGTGCCCGCATCCAGCGAAAACAGATTGCCGAGCCCGACCGCCTGGAACCCCGCCAGTGCCGCCAGATTGACGTTCGGATAGAACGCCTTCCGCGCGACTTGACGCCCGGCGGCCGCGACCTCGATCCGTGCCTGCGCCGCCGCGATATCGGCGCGCCGCGCGAGCAGGTCGGCAGGCACGGTCTTCGGCAAGGGCAACGCCGCGTCGAGCCGCAACGCGGTCGCACCGATCGTCGCCGGATAATCCGCGCCACGCCCAGCCAGCGCCGCCAGCGCGTTCTTCGCGAGCACCTGCGCCGCCTGCGCGCGCAGCAACGCCTGGCGCGCCTGCGCCAGTAGCGTCGTCGCGGCCTGCGCGTCGAGCTTGCTCGCCAGATTGTTGCGGATCCGGACGTTCACCAGCCGCAGCGAGTTCTGGCGCGTCGCGATCGTCCGCTGTGCGATGCCAGCCTGCGCCTCGGCGCGTTCGAGATCGATATAGGTCTGCACCACCGCGCCCGACAGCGCCATCCGCGCCGCCGCGACGTCGAGCGAGGCCGCGCGCACCGACGCCCGCGCGCCCGCGATCGCCGCCTTCTGGCGCCCGAACAGATCGAGGTTCCAGCTGAGGTTCGCCGCGGTCGATCCAACGAACCGCGTCGACCCCGCATAGGGCGGGGGGATCGTGTAGCGACCGCTCAGCCGCGCGAGCTGCTCCTGCGCGTCGAGCGTCACGTCGGGGCCATTGTCCGCTCGCCGCGTCGACAGCACCGCCTGCGCCTGCGCGACCCGCGCCAGCGCCGCGTCGAGCGACGGACTGCCCGCCACCGCCTCGCGCACCAGTCGATCGAGCTGCGGATCGCCGAACGACCGCCACCAGTCGGCCGCGATCACCGGCGCCGCATCCGGCGCCAACCCCAGCGCGGTCGTCGATACCGGCTCCACGACGGTCTTGGACGCCGGGATCGCGCACCCCGCCAGCAGCCCGGCCACCGTCATCGAGGCAAGGAGAAAGCCCGTCTTCATGCTCGGCGTCCTTCAGTCAAAGCATCGTCCAGCGTCGTGCGGAGTTTCTGCATCAGTTCGATCAGCATCTCGATCTCGGTGCGATCCCAGCCCGTCAGCAGAGTATTCCAGTATTCGATGATTCTATCGCGACACCGGATCGCGACCGCTTCGCCATCGGGCGTCAGCTCGAGATTGAGCACCCGCCGGTCATCACTCGCCCGCGACCGCGTCACCCAGCCGTTTTGCTCCATCACATCGACCAGCCGAGTCGTCGCGCCCTTGTCGTGCGACAGATCGCGCGCAAGGTCGGCGCACGTCGCCGCACGGCCCGCCATCATCGACATGAGCGCTGACCACTGCGTGCCCGACAAGCCCTCCGCCGCGAACACCGGCTCGATCAGGCTCTGGCCGATCTGATGGATCCGCCGCGCGAGGTAGCCGAGCGAACAGTCGGGCCCGAATTCCGATGTAGTGTAGAACGCCATGTCGTTGCCATGGCAACCATTGCCCAGGCAGTCAATTGCACGTTTTGCAATCTGGGGTGATGAAGACAGGTGCTCACAAGACGTTCAGGCAATGTGTAATGCTGTGAGGATCGACGCGAATGGCAGTTCGACGCCCCCTCCGCACCCACGCCGTCATCCTGACGAAAGTCAGGATCCAGGGTAACCGAGGACCTCCCTTCACGGCACTGGATCCTGACTTTCGTCAGGATGACGGACTGGCAAGCCACGAGTTCGCGCAAGCACGCTCGCCAATACGAAAAAGGGTCACCCGCACGAGCGGATGACCCCTTTGCATTCCAGCGATCCAGGACGCCCCGATCAGAACCGGATCTTGATCGAGCCCTTGTACGACTGGTTCGATACGTCCTTGCGCTCGACGGTGGTGTCCGCACCTCGCGATGTCCGTGCTGGTCTTCTGCGCGATCGCCTCGACGATCTTGCCTTCGCCGACCGAACCCGGTGCGCTCTTTGCGGCAACCGCGCCGCCGGCCGCCGCGGCCGTAGTCGCCGCATTGGCCGGAACCGGCTTGCCGTCGACGATGATCTGGTAGTTCGGATCCAGCGCGGTCACTCGGTGCGACGCATCGGTCCACAGGCCGTCGCCGGTCCTGGTCTATGCATAGCGATACGGGGTGTTGGCGGCGATATAGTCCGAGAACAGATAGAGCGGCTGATAGAAGCTGGTCTTGCCATAAGCGCCGAACGGCTGCGCGTTGACGTTGTAAGATTGTCACCAACCGACCGATTTGGGCCATTCGCCGTTGCACCGCGCCGTCAGCAGCAAGGCGCCGTTCAGCGGCCGAACATGACCTCCTCAGCCTTGAGCCGGGGGCGTCTTCGCCAGTTCGTCCAGGCAGTGCGCGAGCAGCGCCGCCATCATGAATTGCTTCTGCCCATCAGCGATCGCCAATGCGTGCTCGATGGCTGTTCGCAGCATATTGGTATCGTCGCTATCATCGCCCATGGCCCGTGTTCGCCGCTGACGCGATCCGGTGCAATGCGCCAAGTTATTACGCCGCTACACAACCTATGTTAGCCGCGAAATTGCGTCATTTTTGCTGGCACGGCGCAAGTGTGATCTGCCATGTTAGCGCATGGCAATCGACACCGACTCGGCGCGCACGGCGGAAAATCTCCTGACGGTGCGCGGCATGCGCGGGGACATATTCCCCAGCGAGATCTTTGACGAGCATGCCTGGAACATGATGTTGCGGCTGTTCGTCGCCGAAGCTGGCAACGAGCCAGTTACCGCAACCGACCTGATGGCGCTGACGAAGACGCCGCCGGCCGTGGGCGAACGCTGGCTCGCGCATCTCGTGGCCGACGCTCAGATCGAGCCCTATTCGGAGGGCGGTCTAATATCGCTGACCCGTGCCGCGGTCGATCGTATGAACATGTTCCTGCACCGCGCCGCCGGCATCCACGAAAGCGATGGTCCGGCCGAGACGGCAGCCTGATCACCGGCCCGCTCTGCCGCTCGCCAACGCCAATGCCAGTGCCAATGCCAATGCCGATGCCAACACGGAATAACCGGTCCACGGCGTCCCCGCACCCTTCCCCGATGCCTTCCCCCTTGCTAAGGCCCCTTCGGTAACAGCATTTTTCGCTCGGATCCCGACGCGCCCGCGTGGCCTATATGGCTGCTTTCCCCTCGGCGCCCGGCGGCCCGACGCCCACGGGAAGGACCCCTATGACTGCCATTGGCCAGGATACCCTCAAGACCCGCACCAGCCTGTCGACCGGCGGCAAGTCGTACGACTATTACAGCCTCGCCAAGGCGTCCGAACAGCTCGGCGACATCAGCCGCCTGCCCTTCTCGATGAAGGTGCTGCTCGAGAACCTGCTCCGCTTCGAGGACGGCGTGACGGTCACGCGCGAGGACATCCAGGCGATCGTCGACTGGCAGAAGGAGCGTCGCAGCGACCGCGAGATCCAGTATCGCCCCGCGCGCGTGCTGATGCAGGATTTCACCGGCGTGCCTTGCGTCGTCGATCTCGCGGCGATGCGCGATGCGATGACCAAGCTCGGCGGCAACCCCGAGAAGATCAACCCGCAGGTCCCCGTCCATCTCGTCATCGATCACTCTGTGATGGTCGACGAGTTCGGCACGCCGCAGGCGTTCCACGATAACGTCGACCTGGAATATGAGCGCAACATCGAGCGTTACGAGTTCCTGAAATGGGGCAGCAAGGCGCTCGACAATTTCCAGGTCGTCCCCCCCGGCACCGGCATCTGCCACCAGGTGAACCTCGAATATATCGGCCAGGCCGTCTGGTCTTCGGCATCGTCCGGCGATCACGGTGATGGCACGATGATCGCGTACCCGGACACGCTGGTCGGCACCGACAGCCACACGACGATGATCAACGGTCTCGGCGTGCTCGGCTGGGGCGTCGGCGGGATCGAGGCCGAGGCCGCGATGCTCGGCCAGCCCGTGTCGATGCTGATCCCCGAAGTCGTCGGCTTCAAGCTGCTCGGCAAGCTGAACGAGGGCATCACCGCCACCGATCTGGTGCTCACCGTCACGCAGATGCTGCGCGCCAAGGGCGTGGTCGGCCGCTTCGTCGAGTTCTTCGGCCCAGGCCTGTCGTCGATGACGCTCGCCGACCGTGCGACGATCGCCAACATGGCGCCGGAATACGGCGCGACCTGCGGCTTCTTCCCGATCGACGATAAGACGCTCGATTACATGCGCCTCACCGCGCGCTCGGACGAGAATGTCGAGCTGGTCGAGGCCTATGCCAAGGCCAACGGCTTCTGGCGCGACGAGAACGCCGAGGACCCCGTCTTCACCGACACGCTCGAACTCGACATGGGCACCGTCGTCGCCTCGCTTGCCGGCCCGAAGCGCCCGCAGGACCGCGTCAGCCTCAACAAGGTCGACGAGGTGTTCAACAGCGACCTCCACAAGCTGTACCACAAGGAGCAGCCCGCGCGCGTCGCGGTCGAGGGTCGCGAGCATGACATCGGCGACGGCGACGTCGTGATCGCCGCGATCACGAGCTGCACCAACACGTCGAACCCGTCGGTGCTGGTCGCCGCTGGCCTCGTCGCACGCAAGGCGAACGCTTTGGGCCTCAAGTCCAAGCCTTGGGTGAAGACCTCGCTGGCCCCCGGTTCGCAGGTCGTCACCGACTATCTCGACAAGGCGGGCCTCACCGCCGACCTGAATGCGCTCGGCTTCAACCTCGTCGGCTATGGCTGCACCACCTGCATCGGCAATTCGGGTCCGCTGGCCCCTGCCATCTCGGCGGCGATCAACGAGAACGACCTCGTTGCCGCGTCGGTCCTTTCGGGCAACCGCAACTTCGAGGGCCGCGTGTCGCCGGACGTCCGCGCCAACTTCCTCGCCTCGCCGCCGCTCGTCGTCGCCTATGCGATCAAGGGCACCGTCACGACCGACATGATCGAGACGCCGCTGGGTCAGGGGTCCGACGGCCAGGACGTGTATCTGCGCGACATCTGGCCGACCAACGAGGAAGTCCGCAGCACGATGGACGCGAACATCGACGCGTCGATGTTCGGTGCGCGCTACGGCGACGTCTATGCGGGCGACGCCAAGTGGCGCGAGATCGACGTCACGGGGTCGGACACGTACCAGTGGCGTGCAGGGTCGACCTATGTCGCCAACCCGCCCTACTTCGACGGCCTGTCGATGACCCCCGCCCCCGTGCAGGACATCATCGACGCCAAGCCGCTCGCGATCCTCGGCGATTCGATCACCACCGATCACATCTCGCCCGCCGGTTCGATCAAGGCGGACAGCCCCGCCGGCCGCTTCCTCCAGGAGCATCAGGTCAGCAAGGCCGACTTCAACAGCTATGGCGCCCGTCGCGGCAACCATGACGTGATGATGCGCGGCACCTTCGCCAACATCCGCATCAAGAACGAGATGGTCCCCGGCGTCGAAGGCGGCATGTCGAAGTATGACGGCGAGGTCATGGCGATCTACGACGCGGCCATGCGCTTCAAGCAGGACGGCACGCCGCTCGTGATCGTCGCCGGCAAGGAATATGGCACCGGCTCGTCGCGCGACTGGGCCGCGAAGGGCACGAACCTGTTGGGCGTCCGCGCGGTTATCACCGAGAGCTTCGAGCGTATCCACCGTTCGAACCTGGTCGGCATGGGCGTGCTGCCGTTGCAGTTCGCCGAAGGCACCGATCGTAAGACGCTCGGCCTCGACGGCTCGGAAACGTTCACGATCCTCGACGTGGCGAGCATCCGCCCGCGTCAGGACGTGACGGTCAAGATGACCCGCGCCGACGGCACGAGCGAGACGTTCCAGACCAAGTGCCGGATCGATACCGTCAACGAGCTGGAATATTTTCTCAACGGCGGCATCCTCCAGTACGTCCTCCGCAAGCTGGCCGCGTAAGCGACTGCCGTTACCCCGGTGCGATCCGGGGGACGGCAAAGGCCTCAACCCCTCGATCCTCCCCCGCAAGGGGAAGGTGACGCTGAAGGCGACGGAGGGGGAGGATGCGGAACACAGGTTTCGCTTACCGCCCCCTCCGGCGGGCAAGTGCCTGCAACCTTCCCCTGGCGAGGGAGGATCTGCAGCGCGGCAATTTCGGAAACAGTCGGCGCGGTAACGAGCCGTGATTCTCCCGCCTAATCCCAAGCAGAAAAAGGCGGGGCGATCGCAAGGATCGCCCCGTAGTTCAGGGAGAGGACCGGGACAGGGGAGACCCGGTCAAGTCGCCGCGCACAGGGGGAGAGGAGCGGCGACGCACTCTCCTTCGTCCCGATATGTTGCAGCGATGTGTCGAACGCGACGAATGACGAACTTTTCACCGAACCCAGCCCGAATTCTATACGCTTAGCCCCAATCCCCCCTGTCAGGAGCGGCGCCCCGGCGCTTACCAAGCGGCAACCCGCAGTCGACCTCTGCGTCGCTGCGTGCCCCTCCGAAGAGGGGGTACAGTTCACACCGAAAGCGCCCGCCCCGCCACTGCATCCAGCTTCGCCAACATCGCAGGATCCCGAGCGTCCCGCGCGGTGATGATCGCGCTATCCAGGCAGATATCGATCGGCGAGCCGTCCCGCTCAACCGGCAGCGACCGCAGCAACGCCATCACCATTGCCCGCGCCTTGGCCGCGTTCGCCCCCAATTGCGCCACGACCTGCGCGACATCGACGCCCGCCTCGTCCTCGCGCCAACAATCGTAATCCGTCACCATGCCGACCAGCGCGTAGGGAAGCTCCGCCTCGCGTGCGAGCTTTGCCTCGGGCATCGCGGTCATGCCGATCACGTCGCAACCCCATTGCCGGTAAAGGCGGCTTTCGGCCCGCGTGGAGAATTGCGGGCCTTCCATCGCTAGATAGGTGCCGCCGTCGTCGACCTGTGCGCCGGCCTCGCGCGCGGCGTCCGCCGCGTAGCGCGAAAGCCGGGGACATACCGGGTCCGCCATCGAGACGTGCGCGACAAGGCCGGTGCCGAAGAAGCTCGAGACGCGGCCCTTGGTGCGGTCAATGAACTGGTCGACGACAGTGAAGCTGCCGGGCGGGCGTTGCTCAACCAGTGACCCTACCGAGGACACGGCTAAAACATCGGTCACGCCGAGCCGCTTCAACGCGTCGATGTTCGCGCGGGCGTTGAGCTCGGAAGGGGAGATGCAGTGCCCTCGACCATGCCGTGGCAGGAACGCGACGCCGACATGCCCGACACGCCCGGTATAGATCGCATCGGACGGCGCCCCCCACGGCGTCTCCACTATCTGCCAGCGGCCGTCCTCGATGCCGTCGACCGCGTACACCCCCGAGCCGCCGATGATCCCGATCATCCAGCCGCTCATGCCGCACCCCTCACTCGGCCAGCGCCCGCGGCCGCGCGTAGACGAAGTAGATCGCCAACCCGAGCACGTTCCAGAGCCCGAAATACAGCTGCGTCTTGGAGGGCAGGCTAAAGAACAGATACAGGCACCCGAGGATGCCGATGACGCCCACCAGCGTCGCGGCGGGCGCGCGGAACGTGCGCACAGCATCGGGCGCACGGCGGCGCATCACCAGCATGCACGCACAGACCGCGACGAACGCGGCGAGCGTGCCGGCGTTGGCAAGCGCGGCGATCTCGGCGAGCGGCAAAAGGCCGGCGATCACCGCGACAATCGCCGCCGTGATCCAGGTTATCCGCACTGGCGCACCGCGCTTCGACACCTTGGCGAGGCCAAGCGGCAGCAACCCGTCACGCGCCATCGTGAAGAAGATCCGGCTCTGGCCGAACAGGAACGCGAGCAGCACGGTCGGTAATGCGACGACTGCGGAGGCGCCGAGGAAGGTCGCGAACCCTGGCCGTCCGATCTCGCGCAGGATCAGCGCGAGCGGCTCGGCGGAGCCGGCGAACCGCGTGTACGACAGCGCGCCCACCGCCGCGACCGCGACGAGGATGTAGATCGCGATGCACGCCACCATCGATCCGACGATGCCGATCGCCAGGTCGCGGCCGGGATTCTTCGTCTCCTCCGCCGCAGTGGAGATCGCGTCGAAGCCGTAGAAGGCGAAGAAGATGATCGCCGCCGCCGCCATCACGCCGCGCTCTGCACCATCGGGCTGCACCGCCTTGGGGAAGCCGTAGGGCATGAACGGGTGCAGGTTGGCGCTGTTGAAATAATGCAGCGCGATGAACACGAACACGGTCAGCGCGATCATCTTCACGCCCACCAGCACCGCGTTCAGCGTCGCACTTTCGCGCGTGCCGAAAGACAGCACGCCCGCGACGACCGCGATGATCAAGATCGCGGGCACGTTCAGGATGCCGCCAAGCTCGGGACTGAGCGTCAACGCTTCGGGAAAGCCGAACGCGCCGCGCAGCAGTGGCGCGGCATAGCCCGACCAGCCCACCGCGACGGTCGATACGACCAGCGAATATTCGAGGATGAGGCTCCAGCCGATCACCCAGGCGATCAGCTCGCCGAGCACGACATAGCTGTAGGTGTAGGCGCTGCCCGACGCGGGGATCATCGTCGCCATTTCGGCATAAGCGAGCGCGGCGCAGGCACAGATCCCGCCCGCAATGACGAACGACAGGATAACAGCGGGGCCGGCGAGCCCTGCCCCGACGCCGATCAGCGTCAGAATGCCGGTGCCGACGATCCCACCAACGCCCATCGCGACCAGATGCGGCCACGACAGGGTCCGCGCGAGCTGATGCTCGGGCGGCTGCTCGGTGACGATTTTTCGGCGAAACAGACTGGCCAACGTATATCCCCTCTTCTCGGCGGGGGAGTGGCACAGGAGAGGACCGGCAAGCAAGGCACAGGGTCGTTGCTCACGTCGTCGAAGCTGCCGCCCGGCATGCTGGGCTTGTCCAAGGGTGACGGAGATCAGCGTTGCCCTGTCTCGACCCGATCCCTGTTCTCCCGCGAAGGCGGAAGCCCAGTCTGTGTACCCGCCTTCGCGGGGACACATGCTAACTGGCGCATAAGTTCAGACGGTAAAGCTTTCACCGCATCCGCATGCGCCCTTGGCGTTCGGGTTCTGGAACACGAAGCCGGCCGTGAAGTCGTCCTCGACCCAGTCCATCGTCGAGCCGATCAGATACAATATCGACCCGCCATCGACGAACAGCGTGCCGCCGGGCGTGTCGATCCGCTCGTCGAAAGGCTTGGCTTCGCTCACGTAATCGACCGAATAGGCTAGCCCCGAACAGCCGCGCTTCGGCGTCGACAGCTTGACCCCGATCGCATCCCCCGGCGCGCGCGCCATCAGGTCGGCGATCCGCGCGTGCGCCGTCGCCGTCAGGTTCAGCGCCGCCCGCCGTGCTCGTAATGTCGTCGCCATGATCGTCGTCCTTCCTTCTCCCCTCCCGCGAGCGGGAGGGGCCGGGGGTGGGCTCCCGGCCAGCCATTCGAACCGTCGTCCGCGAGGAGAGCGTGCACGCCCCTGCCCCATTCCGCATCCGGGAGGGGAAACGACGTTACAGCATGCCCAATTCGAGCTTCGCCTCGTCCGACATCTTCTGCGGATCCCAAGGAGGATCCCAGACCAGGTTCACTTCCGCGAACCCAACGCCCGGCACCGACCCGACGCGCATCTCGACCTCGGCGGGCATAGACTCCGCGACCGGGCAGTTCGGCGTCGTCAGCGTCATCGCGACCACCGCATGCCCGTCCTCGGTCACCTCGACGCCGTAGATCAGCCCCAAATCATAGATGTTCACCGGGATCTCGGGATCGTAGATCTCCTTCAGCGCATCGATGATCGCATCGTACACCGCGCCGCCGGGCTCGCCGGGCGAATCCACCTGCGGCTTCTGCGCCAGGAAACCCGCGAGGTAATCGCGCTTCCGCTCGGCGTCGGAATCCGTATCCATCACCACGCGTGCCTTAGGCGGCGATGCGACGGCATCCACTTCCTCGATCTCGAACCGATCGCTCATCCAAAAATCCTCGTTACTCGTTCGATCCCGCGCACTAACGCGTCCACGTCGGCGGGACCGTTATACACGCCAAAACTCGCGCGCGCCGTCGCCTCGACGCCCAGCGCCTCCATTAGCGGCTGCGCACAGTGATGGCCCGCACGGATGGCGACGCGCTCTTCGTCCAATATGGTCCCGATGTCGTGCGGATGAACCCCTTCGATCGTAAAGCTCACGATCCCCGCGGACTCCGCCGGGCCATAGAGCCGGACCGAATTGATCCCGGACAGCGCCTCGCGCGTCGCGGTCACCAGCGCCGTCTCGTGCGCATGGATCGCGCCAAGTCCGATGCTCTCGACATAGTCGATCGCAGCATGCAGCCCGAGCGCGCCGACGATATGCGGCGTCCCCGCCTCGAACCGTCCCGGCGCCGGCGCGTAGGTGGTCCTGGCGAACGACACCTTGTCGATCATCGACCCGCCGCCCTGGTAAGGCGGCATCGCCTCTAGCAGCTCGGGTTTCGCCCACAGCACGCCAACACCGGTCGGGCCGTAGAGCTTGTGCCCGGAGAAGACGTAGAAATCGCAGCCGATCGCCTGAACGTCGACCGCGATCCGCGGCACCGACTGGCATCCGTCGAGCAGGATCTTCGCCCCGACCGAATGCGCGATCTGCGTCGCGCGCTTGGCGTCGAGCACCGAGCCGAGCACGTTCGACACATGCCCGAGCGCGACCAGCTTGTGCGCCGGCGTGATCATCCGCTCCATCGCATCGAGATCGATGCAATGGTCCGCCGTCAGCGGCAGCACGTCGATCGCGACGTCGCGCGCTTCGGCGATCATCTGCCACGGCACGATGTTCGAATGATGCTCGAGCATCGACAGCAGGATACGGTCGCCCGCCTTTAGCTGCGTGCCCGCCCAGCAAGTCGCGACGAGATTGATTGCCTCGGTTGCGCCGCGCACGAACACGATCTCGTCGGGCGAGCCTGCGACGATGAACCGCGCGACGGCCTTGCGCGCCGCCTCGTACGCGACAGTCATGTCGGCCGAGCGCTGGTACACGCCGCGGTGCACGGTGGCATAGGTCTCGCCGTACGCGCGCGTGATCGCGTCGACCACGACCTGCGGCTTCTGCGCGGTCGCAGCGGTATCGAGATACGCCCAGCCCTCGGGGATCGCCGGGAAGTCCGTGACCCGGTCGAGCGGCCGCCTTTCAAGCGTCAGCGTCACAATGCCGCCTCCAGCCATGCGTCCGCGTCCGCGACGAACGCGTCACGCACCGTCTCATCCGCGATCTGCGCGAACGCATCGCCGACGAAAGCGCGCGTCAGCAGCGCCTGCGCCTTGGCATGCGGGATACCGCGGCTCTGCATGTAGAACAGCGCACGCTGGTCGAGCTCACCGACCGTCGCGCCGTGCGCACACTTCACGTCGTCCGCGAAGATCTCGAGCTCGGGCTTCAGGTTGACCGTCGCGGTCCGCTTGAGCAGCAACCCGCGCAACGACTGAACGCCGTCGGTCTTCTGCGCATTGCGCGCCACCTCGACGCGCGCCGCGAGGCTCGCCGTCGACGTGTCAGCCGCGACCGCGCGCCAGATCTGCTTGCTCTGCCCGTTCAGCGCCGCATGCCGCACCGACACTGCGCACTCCTGCTTCTGCGCCTTCCGCGTCAGCAACGCGCCGCCATATTCGGCAAACGCATCGTCACCCGACACGGTGATCGCGCCGTCGATCCGCGTCCCCGCATCCCCCGCGCCGAGCACCGTCACGATCAGGCTCGCCTCCGCGTCGACATCCGCCTCGTCCCGCAACGACACGAAGCCGCTCGCCTGGAGCAACCGCACCGCGCGCGTCAGCTTCGCGCCCACGCCGAGCGTCATCCGCGTCGACCGGTTCGACCAGCCGGTGCCGACATAGGTCTCGACGACCGACGCCTGCGCACCGCCCGCCAGCACGATCTCGGCGGGAAGCTGGTTGTCGCCCCCGGTCGAAATATGGACTATCTGGATCAGCTCCGCCGAAGCGTTCGCATCGACGCGCAGCGACCAACCGTGGCCGGTGGTACGACGGCCAAGCACGTGCTCGCCACCCTCGAGCGCCGCGATCGCGACATGGCGCAGATCGCTCCGCCCCGCATCGAGCACGCCATCGACGAACACCGCGCGCGCGCCCTCCAGATCGAGGAACCACGCGCCCGCCAGCGCCTCGCCGCGCGGCAGCCCGGCCGCCGCGGCGATCGCCGCCGGATCACCCCAGCGCCATGATTCCTCGCGCGTCGAGGGAAGGTCGAGCAGCATCGTCATGCGGCGATCCCCACATAGCCTTCGCTCTCGAGCTGCTGCGCCAGTTCCTTGCCGCCCGACCGGACGATCCGCCCGTCGGCGAGCACATGGACGAAGTCCGGCTCCACATAATCGAGCAACCGCTGGTAATGCGTGATCAGCAGCACCGCCTTGTCGGGCGCGCGCATGATGCGGTTGATGCCGTCGCCGACGACGCGCAGCGCATCGATGTCCAGCCCTGAGTCCGTCTCGTCGAGGATCGCGAACTTCGGGTTGAAGATGCCCATCTGGACCATCTCGTTGCGTTTCTTCTCGCCGCCCGAAAACCCGACATTCACGGGCCGCTTGAGCATGTCATAGTCCATGCCGAGCAGATCCGCCTGCCCGCGCGCGAGCTTCAGGAACTCGCCGCCGGACAAGGCCTTCTCGTCGCGCGTCGCGCGCTGCGCATTGAGCGCCTCGCGGAGGAACTGGACGTTCGACACGCCGGGGATCTCAACCGGATACTGGAAACCGAGGAACACGCCCGCCGCGGCGCGCTCATGCGCCTCCAACTCGAGCAGGTCGACGCCGTCGAACGTCACCGCACCTGCCGTGACCTCGTAACCGGGCCGCCCACCGAGCACATAGCCCAGCGTCGACTTGCCCGCGCCGTTCGGCCCCATGATCGCATGCACTTCACCCGCATTCACGGTGAGCGACAGGCCCTTGAGGATTTCCTTACCGTCGATCTCGGCGTGGAGGTTTTCAATTTTCAACATGTTCTTGCGACTTCTTCCGCGAGTTGATTACGATCAGTCTGTATTTCCATACAGAGCGAGGCGAGTGGGTGGGCAATATCGTTGGCATTTTCGATAATAGTTCGGCCGATCCCTGCCGACATGCCTTCGAAACAACCCTTGGAACCACGCTCCAGTTCGTTTTTGATCACAACCATCTGAGTGATGAGTTGTTTTGCACCGCGCCGGGGCATGAAACGCGATAGCGTTTCGTCGGCAATGCCCGAGTCGATGCGGTTGAGGCCCGAGAGCGCTGACTTGACCTTCTCCAGCAACAGATCACGATCGACTCTCACCCCACGCTCCCCTCAAGCGAAATCCCCAGCAGCTTCTGCGCCTCGACCGCGAACTCCATCGGCAGCTGCTGCAACACTTCCCGCGCGAAGCCGTTGACTATCAGCGCCACCGCCGCCTCCGCATCCAGCCCGCGCGACATCGCGTAGAACAGCTGGTCCTCGGAGATTTTCGACGTCGTCGCTTCGTGCTCGATCTGCGCGGACGGGTTGCGGACCTCGATATACGGCACGGTATGCGCGCCGCACTGATCGCCGAGCAGCAGGCTGTCGCACTGGGTGAAATTCCGCACACCCTCCGCGGTCGGCGCGACGCGCACCAGCCCGCGATAAGTGTTGTCCGAACGCCCCGCGGAAATCCCCTTCGACACGATCGTCGAGCGCGTGTTCTTGCCGAGGTGGATCATCTTCGTGCCGGTATCTGCCTGCTGGCGATTGTTCGTCACCGCGACCGAATAGAACTCCCCGACCGAGCCATCGCCCAGCAGCACGCACGACGGATATTTCCACGTGATCGCGCTGCCGGTCTCGACCTGAGTCCACGACACCTTCGAATTCTTGCCCTGGCACAACGCGCGCTTGGTCACGAAGTTGTAGATCCCGCCGACGCCGTTCTCGTCGCCCGGATACCAGTTCTGCACGGTCGAATATTTGATCTCGGCATCGTCGAGCACGACGAGTTCGACCACCGCGGCATGCAGCTGGTTCTCGTCGCGCATCGGCGCGGTGCAGCCTTCGAGATAGGAGACATACGACCCCTTGTCGGCGACGATCAGCGTGCGTTCGAACTGCCCGGTATTCTCGGCATTGATCCGGAAATAGGTCGACAGCTCCATCGGGCAACGCACGCCCTCCGGAATGTAGACGAACGTGCCGTCGGAGAAGACCGCCGAGTTGAGCGTCGCGAAGTAATTATCACGCTGCGGCACGACCTTGCCGAGCCACTTTTTGACGAGCTCCGGATATTCCTTGATCGCCTCGGAGATCGACCGGAAGATCACGCCCGCGGCCTCCAGCTCCTTGCGGAAGGTGGTCGCGACGGAGACGCTGTCGAACACCGCATCGACCGCGACGCGACGCTTGGGCGTGCCGTCCTCGTTCAGCGGATCCTCGACGACGCCGGCCAGCATCTTCTGCTCGCCGATCGGAATGCCGAGCTTTTCGTAGACGCGCAGGATCTCGGGATCGACCTCGTCGAGCGAACCGAGCTTCGGCTTCGCCTTGGGCTCCGCGTAATAATACGCGTCCTGGTAATCGATCGGGGGCACGTTGAGCTTCGACCAGTCGGGCGCGTCCATCGTCTGCCACAGCGCGAACGCCTTCAGCCGCCAGTCGAGCATCCACAGCGGCTCGCCCTTCTTGGCGGAGATGAAGCGGACCGTGTCCTCGGACAGGCCCTTGGGCGCGAATTCCTGTTCGATGTCCGAGGAGAAACCCCACTCGTACGTCTTGTTCGCGGCGGCATAGGCCTCTGCGTTCCGGGTAGCCATCATTCCATCTCCGCCGCGGCGCGGCTCTCTAAAAACTCTGCGATCTCTGCGCCTCTGCGCGAACAAGACATTTTGCGCGCGGAGGCGCAGAGACCGCGGAGAAAGGGGTTTGGCGCTGCGCGCGTCATGCGGGCACCGGCGAATTCGGGACTTGCGAAAGACTGGCCAGCGTCACGCCAGCGAGCGCGCCACGGACCGCGCCGTTGACCGCGTTCCAGTGCGGCTTGACGCGGCAGCTCTGGTCGATGCAGCAATCCTGCGACGCGCCGTCGACACACGCAGTCAGCGCGATCGGGCCCTCGACGGCCTCGATGATATCGGCGAGCGAAATCATCGCCGGCGGTCGCGACAGCCGGAAGCCACCGCCAGTGCCACGCGTGCTCTCGATCAGCCCGGCAGCAGACAGCCGGCTTACCAGCTTCTGCACGGTCGGCAGTGGAACGCCGGTCTCCTCGCTCAGCAGCGTTGCGTTCAACCGCGCGATGCCACCGCAATGACGCGCTGCAGCACTCATCATCACGACGGCATAGTCAGCTAGGCTGGAAAGACGCATGGTGGCTTTGAAATCCAATCCGACCGATCTGATCCGATTGGTCAGATGGGCTTTGTGCGGTGCATCGTCAACCCGTGGAGCCGTGCTAACGACTCGCAACTTGTGGGCCGGTTTTCTACGCGGTGCCTGCCCCGCATCCTTGACTTCCCCCCTCCCCGGAAGGGAGGGGCTGGGGGTGGGTCGGCTAGTTGGCGATGGCAGCGCGTATCCCACACCGACCCACCCCCAGCCCCTCCCTTCCAGGGAGGGAAGCAAGGATGAGCAATGGCCTTCTACCACCCGATCCTGTTCCGCCTCGACGCCGAACGCGCGCATAGCCTGACGATCGCCGCGCTCGCCGCATGGGGTAAGGCAGGCATGCCGCTCGCTCCCAACGTACCGAGGCTCGCGACGCGGGTAGCCGGGATCGAATTCTCCAACCCGATCGGACTGGCGGCGGGCGTAGACAAGGACGGCCGCGCGATCGCCGGGTTCTTTGGGCTCGGCTTTGGCAGCGTCGAGATCGGCACGCTCACGCCGCTCGCGCAACCCGGCAATCCGAAGCCGCGTATCTTCCGACTTCCCGCGGACCGCGCGGTCATCAACCGTCTCGGCTTCAACAATGGTGGCCTCGACGCGGCGCTCTCCCGCGCTTGCTCAACCGCGAACAAGGGATCGGGCGGCAAAGGCGTGCTCGGCATCAACGTCGGCGCCAACAAGGACGCCACTGATCGCACCGCGGACTATGTCCACGGGGTGACTCGCGCCGCGCCGCACGCCGACTACATCACCATAAACATCAGCTCCCCCAACACCCCCGGCCTACGCGACCTCCAGCATGGCGCAGCGCTGCGCGACCTGCTCGCCGCCTGCACCGCCATGAAGAGTGACACGCCGATCTTCCTCAAGGTCGCCCCCGACCTCGAACCCGCCGACATCGACGACATCGCCCGCGCCGCGCTCGACAACCGCATCGATGCCCTGATCGTCAACAACACGACGATCTCTCGTCCCGGCTTGCGTTCGGCCCAGGCCAAGGAGACCGGCGGACTGTCCGGCGCCCCCCTCGCTCCGCTCGCTCGCCAGCGCCTCGCAGATTTTCGCAAGGCGACCGGCGCAGCGATCCCCCTGATATCCGTCGGCGGGATGGACAGCGGCACCGAAGCCTATGCCCGCCTCCGCGCCGGCGCGAGCCTCGTCCAGCTTTATACCGCGCTGGTCTACGAGGGCCCGGGCCTGCCCGCCCGCATCCTGCGCGAGCTGGACGCGCTGCTGACCCGCGACGGCTTTGCGAGCGTCGCCGACGCGGTGGGGGTCGACGCCCGCTAGGCTCTTACTGTCGTCATCCTGGGTCGAGCCCAGGATGACGGAGAGTTTGCGGCGATGCCTTGCCTCATACTCGAACCGCGTTACGCTCACTGGCGATGAAGACCTCTCTCCTAGCACTCGCCCTTCTCGTCCCAACCGCCGCCACAGAGGCGCGCCGACCTGCCCCCGCCCCCGCAAAAGACCAGGGCATGGTCAGCGCCGCAGACCCCCGCGCGGCGGCCGCCGGCGTCGAGATCCTCCGCGCCGGCGGCAGCGCCACCGATGCGGCGATCGCGACGATGCTCGCCCTCAATGTCGTCGAGCCGCAGAGCTCGGGGATCGGCGGCGGGAGCTTCTGGGTCTCGCACGCCGCCAGCGGCGCGCTCAGCACGATCGACGCACGCGAAGAGGCCCCTGCCGCCGCCGATGCGCGCTGGTTCTACGCCCCCGACGGCACCCCGCTGAGCCACAACGACGCGGTCCCCGGCGGCCGCAGCGTCGGCATTCCCGGCGCACTACGCGGCATGGCGCTCGCGCACCGCGCGTCAGGCAAGCTCGCCTGGGCGCAACTATTTGCCCCTGCGATCCGCCTCGCGACCAACGGCTTCCAAGCCTCCCCGCGCCTCGTCAACGGCATGAAGACCTATGGAGACCACGTCACGCCCGAGACGCGGAAACTCTTCTCCGCCCCCGACGGTTCGCCGGTCGCGATCGGCGCTACGATCAAGAACCCGGCCCAGGCGGCCCTCCTCCAGCGCATCGCCACCCAAGGCCCCGACAGCTTCTACGTCGGTCCCGAAGCGCAGAAGATCGTCACCGCGGTCAACACCGCCGCGCGCAACCCATCGAAGATGACGCTCGGCGACCTCGCCAGCTACGACGCCAAATCACGGCCGCCAGTCTGCGTCAAATACCGCGTGTACCGGGTCTGCGGGATGGGCCCGCCCTCGTCCGGCGGCATCACCGTGCTGATGATCCTCAAGCAGCTCGAACGCTTCGATATGACCAAGCTCGGCAAGGACAGCGCGCAGGCCTGGCATGTGTTCGCCGAATCCTCGCGCCTTGCCTACGCCGATCGCGACCTGTACGTCGGCGATCCCGATTTCGTCCGCGTACCGGTGCACGGCATGCTCGACGCCAAGTATCTCGCGTCGCGCTCGGCCATGATCTCCCCCACCACGACGATGGCGACCATCGCGCCTGGCTCGCCCCCCGGCGCGCCCGCCCGAACCCGCGCGCCGGTCAGCGAAGTGCCCGGCACTACCGACATCGCCACCGTGGATGCGCGTGGCAACGTCGTCGAGGTGACCACCACCGTTGAGGGCTATTTCGGCTCCGGCATCACCGTCGACGGCACCGTCCTCAACAACCAGCTGACCGATTTCGACATCGTCCCCGAGAAGGACGGTGCCCTCGTCGCCAACCGCGTCGAGGGCGGCAAGCGGCCGCGCAGCTCGATGAGCCCGACGATCGTCTACGGCCCCGACGGCAAGGTCCGCCTTGCCGTCGGGGCCGCGGGCGGCTCGACGATCATCGCCCAGGTGGCAAAGGCGATCATTGGCGTGGTCGACTGGAAACTCTCCGCGCAGGACTCGATCGCGCTCGGCCTACTCTATGCGCCCGGTCACGTCGCAGCGGCAGAACAGGGCACCCAGCGCGAGGCGATGGTCCCCGCGTTGCAGGCACTCGGCGAGACCGTGCAGGTCGCGGCGTTGGGCCTGAAGGCGAATGCGATCGAGCGCGTCGGCGGCAAATGGGTCGGCGCGGCGGATCCCCGCAGCGAAGGCGTCGCGATGAGCCAGGACGGCACGGTCACCCAGATCATACGCGTCGGCGCCCTCCAGCGCGCGCCGGAGTAACGACCAAACTGCACCTCCCCGGCGAAGGCCGGGGTCCAGTTGGGCAAGCTTGCTGATTGATGTTTGCGCGTCGTTACTGCGACCTTTCCAACTGGGCCCAGGCCTCCACCGGGGAGGCGTTCTACCCGGGTGCGGATGGGGTTGAGCCCCCGCCGGTTATGACGCACTAACCGTCCAACGCTCAGAATCGCCTCGCACAAGACGCAATGGCACAGCGCCCAGGGAGAGAGAATGCCTCGCCAGCTCGAACGATTCCCGAACCTCGTCACGATGTTCTTCGCGCGCGCCGCGGAGAAGGGCGATGCGCCGTTCCTGTGGACCAAAACCGGCGGCACGTGGGCGGCGACAAGCTGGGCGGATGCCGCGCGCCAGGTCGCCGCCCTCGCCACCGCGCTCACCGCGATCGGCCTCAAGCGCGGCGACCGCGTCATGCTGGTCGCCGAGAACCGCCCCGAATGGTGCCTCAGCGATCTTGCGATCATGGCGGCGGGCTGCGTCACCGTGCCGACCTACGTCACCAACACCGAACGCGACCACCTGCATATCATCGAGAATGCGGGCGCCTGCGCGATCATCGTCTCGACCGCGAAGCTCGCCAAGACTCTGCTCCCCGCCGTCCTCCGCTCGAACCAGGCGCACACGGTGATCGGGCTAGAGGACATGAAGGTCCCCGCCTCGATCGACTTCCACAACTGGCACGCGCTGATAGCGGCGCACCCGACCACGGCTGAAACCGCCGCCGCGCGTGCGGATTTCGAACGCGACGACCTCGCCTGCATCATCTACACGAGCGGCACCGGCGGCGCACCGCGCGGGGTGATGCAGCACCACGGCGCGATCCTCCACAATTGCGCCGGCTGCGCGGCGGTGATCTCGGAGGATTTCGGCTGGGACGACGAGGTCTTCCTGTCGTTCCTCCCCTTGAGCCACGCGTACGAACACACGGGCGGCCAGCATTTCCCGATCTCGCTCGGCGGTCAGATCTATTACGCGGAAGGCCTCGAAAAGCTCGCCGCCAACATCGAGGAAACCCGCCCGACGATCATGTTCGTCGTCCCCCGCCTGTTCGAGGTCCTCCGCACGCGCATCTCGAAGACGATCGAGAAACAGGGTGGCGCGTCCGCCTATCTCCTGCGCCAGGCGCTCGACATCGGTGGCAAGCGTTACGCGGGTCGTCTCCGCCTGATCGACCGCCCCATGCAGGCCGCAGTCGCCACGCTGTTCAAGCCCAAGATCTCGAAGAAGTTCGGCGGCCGCCTGAAGGCGATGATCTCCGGCGGCGCACCGCTCAACCCCGAGGTCGGCCTGTTCTTCGAGGCACTCGGCCTCACCTTCCTGCAAGGCTATGGCCAGACCGAAGCCGCGCCCGTCATCTCCTGCAACCGCCCCAAGGCCGGCGTCCGGATGGACTCGGTTGGCCCACCGCTCAAGGACACCGAAGTCCGCATCGCCGAGGACGGCGAGATCCTGGTCCGCGGCGAACTGGTCATGCACGGCTATTGGCGCAACGACGCCGAGACCGCGAAGGTGCTGAAAGACGGTTGGCTCCACACGGGCGATATCGGCGAGGTCGACGACCGTGGCCGGATCCGGATCACCGATCGCAAGAAGGACCTGATCATCAACGACAAGGGCGACAACGTCGCGCCCCAGAAGGTCGAGGGCATGCTGACGCTCCAGCCCGAGATCGCGCAGGCGATGATCGCCGGCGACAAGCGACCGTACATGGTCGCGTTGATCGTGCCAGATCCGGAGTGGACGCAGGAATGGTGCGCGGGCAACGGCGACGCCTGCAGCTTCGCACGGCTTGCGGAGAACAGCGAGTTCCGGACCGCGTTGGGCGCGGCGGTCGAGCGCGTGAACAAGGAGCTGACGGTCACCGAACGCATCCGCCGCTTCGTGCTCGCGGACGGCCCCTTCACGATCGAGAACGAGCAACTGACGCCGAGCCTCAAGATCCGCCGCCACGTCCTCAAACAGACCTACGGCGAAAGACTGGACGCCCTCTACTCATAATTCCCTCGCCCCTACGGGGAGAGGGAGGGGCCCGCGCTTGCGGGTGGGAGGGAGAGGGGGAGTGAGGCTCAGGACGCTAATCCCACCTCCCCTCACCCTTCCGTCGTCAAGTGGCTCCTCCCTCCCTCTCCCCTGCAGGGAGAGGGACTAGGCGGTCACTTCTTCACAGCAGCCGGCACGACCGCCATCGTCCAGTCCTTTTCCGGCCGCAGATACTTTGCCGCGGTCGCCTGCAACTCTACCGGCGTGGTCGCCACCAGATCGCTCGCGATCCGCTGCGTCGCCGCGATCCGGCGTGGGTCGAACGTCGCCCCACCCAGCTGCTGCAACCAGAACTGGTTCCCGGTCGAGGCGCGCAGGATATACTGCCCCATCGGCTTCTTGATCCGATCGAGTTCGTCCGCCGCGATCGGCGTCGACACCAGCTCGGCCGCGATCTGCCGCGCGATCTGGAAAAAGAACGACACCTTGTCCGGCGCGACCTGCCCGATCGCGACCATCCGCCCGCCCGTCGCCATCCCGACCGGCCACTGGCTCGACACGTTGGGGCTGTAGCTTGCGCCCGCCGCCTGCCGCAGTCGCTCGAACAGCCGATCGCTGAACACCTGCGCCAGGACGTCGAGACGGCGCGCCTCGACGATGTTGTCGATCCCGCCGCCGGTCGGCCAGGCGATCACCGCCGCCGCCTGGTTTTCAGGCCCGGTATGCGCACGCATCACCGGCGTCGCATTATGCGCGGGGAAGCCGACCGGCGCACCGACCGTCGACACCGCCGTCCGCGGCTTCATCGCGCCGAACGACTTGGCGACTGCCGCAATCGCGTCCTCGGTCTTCACGTCGCCAAAGATCGAGACCTCGATCGGTCCGGTCTTCAGGATCGGTTCCCAGAATGCGCGGAAGTCCTTGGCATTCAGCGCTTCGACGGTCGGCTTCGACGGCGTCCCCCAACGTGGGTCGCCCGCGCGCAGCAAACCTTCGAGATCGCGCGACAACACGCCGTCGGGCGACGAATCATAGCCGGCAAATCCAGCCAGCGCGGCCACCCGGGCCCGCGCGACCGGCGCCGGATCCCAGGCCGGGACCGCAAGCTTGGCCGCCATCAGCCGCAGCTGATCGGCATAATCCGCCGGCGACGTGATCGCGCTGAGCGTGAACGCATCGTCGTCGATCCCGAAATCGAGTCCGATCCGCCGACCCGCCGTCAGCTGATCGAGATCGCCCTGGTCGAGCTTGCCGATACCACCCGCGACGAGCGCCAGATCGCCGGCCCAGGCCGGCGTCGGCCGGTTCGACGGGATCGCGGTATAGCCGCCCCCGAAGCGCACGCGCACATAGACGCGCCCGGTCTCGCCCGCATTGGGGAACAGCAGCACGCGCGTGCCGTTGGCGAAGTTCACCTGTTCCATGTCGAACGCGGTGATCTTCTCGCGGCTGGCGACCGTCCCCGGCTTGCCGAGCGACGGCAACTTCGAGAAATCGACCGCCGCCTGCGCCCGGCGCTTGCCCGCCAGCCCCGAAACGTCCGCCTTCAACGCCGTCGCCAGCTTGTTCGCAGCCCCCGCATCGGGCGTCTGCGTATTCACGAGCGCACGCGTGGCCGTGCCCTCGAAGATCGCCTTGCTCGACGCCAGCAGCGTGGCAGGCGTGAACATGCCCTTCGCCTTGGCGTCCTGCAGGATCTTGTACGAGGTTTCCGGCCCCGCCACCGTCTCGCGGATGTCGAGCGCGCCGACCATGTCGTCCGCCTGCTTCGACCCGGCCTCGACCTTAGCGGTCTCGACGCTGGTCCGCATGATCGTGTCGAAATCGGCATATTCGCGGTCGACTTCGGCCTGGCTCGGCGCGTTGGTCTGCGCGTCGGCGATCACCGCGCGGACGTCTTTCAGCGCGGCCTCCCAGTCGGTGCCGATCGGCACGATGTTGACGCTGGTCAGGTTCGCCGAGCGCGACACGTCGTCGATCGACACGCCCGACTGGAGGAAACTGCCACCCGCCCGCGCACGCGTTTCGAGGCGGCGACTGATCAGGCGGGTCGCGAGCACGTCGACCAACCGCTTCTGGTTCATGATCGCGGTGTCGTCCTTATACTCCCAGGGGCGGACGACGCCGAGCGTCACCACCGCCGGGATGGCCGGCTCGGCGATCGTCGCGGAGACTGGCGCCTTCGCGTCGGGCTTGCCGAAGCTCGGCGCAGGCGTGACCGGGCCGATCCCCTTCCAGTCGGCGAAGTTCTTGACGATCAAACGACCGAACAACGCCGGATCCATGTCGCCCGAGATGATGACGACGGTGTTCTCGGGTCGATACCAGCGATCGTGGAACGCCTTGACGGTAGCGCCGGTCGCGGCCTCAAGGGTCTTGATGTTGCCGATCGGCGAGCGATCCGCGAGCGGCTGTCCGGCGAAGAAGGTCGCACGAATCGCATCGCCGAAGCGCACCTGCGGCCCCGGCTGCTCGCGCTGTTCCGCCAGCACGACGGGCCGCTCGGCGGTGACCGACGCATCGGTGATCGTTGGCTTCTCCATCATGCCCGACATGATCTTCAGGCTCTCATCGAGGCCAGATTCAGTTGCCGATGGCAGGTCGAGCTTGAACGTGGTCGAGGTCGGTGTGGTCTGCGCGTTGGTGTCCGAGCCGAAGGTCGCGCCAAACCGCTGCCACACCCGCTTGGCCTCGCCGTCCGGCACATATTCGGAGCCGCGGAACGACAGATGCTCGATGAAATGCGCGAATCCGCGTTCGCTGTCGGTTTCGTTCAGCGATCCCGCATCGATCCGCACGCGCACCGACACCTGGCCCGGCGGCACGCCGTTCTTGCGCACCGCAAAGCGCATGCCGTTGGGCAAGGTCCCGAACTTCCACTCCGGGTCCCGGGTAAGATCGCTGCCCTTGTAGAGCCACGCGGTCGTATCGACACCCGGCAGTTCGGGAAGCGTCGGCGCCTCCTTGGCCCCATCCTTGGACGAGGTTGAAGCGGCCTGTTGCGTTGCCATCTGGCCGCTTGCCGGAATGGCCAGCCCAAGCACGAGGGGGAGCAGGACGGGAGCGCGATACAAGCGCGAGTAAGACACCATCGCGCACCTGTAGCGGTCGCGGACGTCGCTCGCCAGTGCCCTGCCTTCGTACCGGGCGTGCGGATGCCATCATTTCGTCCAACACTGCCGGTATATCGTGTCCAAACAAGGGGATCGGCGCCGCAGCGTGCCAGGATACAGGGTAGAGATGACGGTCGAAGCCGAACTGGGGCAGTCTTCATTGTGGCGGGAATCGGGCGTAATAGGCGCCCAGCGTGGCGTTCGCGTGCCCGATCTCAACGTCATCTCCGGCGCGCCCAAGCCCGGCGCGCCGATGGTCGCCGAATTCAATCGCCCGCTCATCATCCGCGCCGGCAAGCATCTGCGCGGCGTGTTCGACCGGATGATCGCGTCGTCCTCGCTGGTCGCCAACGATCCCGTACTCGATGTCCGCGACTTCGCCTGGACCGCGGACCTGCGCGAGAACTGGGCCGAGATCCGCGACGAGGCGGTGCGCGTGGCGCTGCAAGGCGAAGCATCGCCCAGCCTCGCGACGATCTCGCCCGATCACCGCTCGATCGCCGAAATCGACAAGTGGCGCTCGTTCTTCCTCTACGGCTACGGCTACCCGATCGAGGAGAGCCTCGCGCGCTGTCCGCGTACCGCCGCCGCCGTCGCGCGCATCCCCGGTCTCAACAGCGCGTTCTTCTCGATCCTGGCGCCGGGCACGCATATTCCCGAGCATCGCGGCGTGACCAAGGGGCTGATCACCTGCCATCTGGGCCTGATCGTACCGCGCGACGGCGACGTCCGGATGCGCGTCCACGATCGCACCGTCCGCTGGGCGGAGGGCGAGACTCTGGTGTTCGACGACACCTACCAGCATGAGGTGTGGAACGACACGAGCGGGACGCGGGTGGTGTTGCTGATCCAGTTCGAACGCCCGTTGCGCAACCCGGGCAAGTGGATCGCCGACCTGTTCCTGGGGATCGTGCGCCGTTCGGCATTCGTCCAGGATGCGGTGCGCAACATCGGCAGCTGGAACGCCGCGGTGAAACAGCTCGACGTCTGAGCTTTCCCCAGGCGCCTATTCCTAGCTCCTGCACCTCCGTCACAACAGCTTTCGCTAGGGTGACGGACCGTTGGATTGGGGTGGTACCTCAAGCGTGTCCTCCCTTACCTAATCGAGCCTTCCCGCATCCCGGGAAAGAAACCGTTTCCCGTTCCGCGCTTGATCCCCTGCCCCGGTCGGGCCACATGCGCTGCATGCTTATCGAAACGGAATCCACCCCGAACCCCTCGACGCTGAAGTTCCTGCCGGGACGTACCGTCATGGACGCCGGCACGCGCGACTTCGCCACGCCCGAGGAAGCCGAGACCAGTCCGCTGGCCGAGGCGATCTTCAACCTGGGCGACGTGACCGGCGTGTTCTTCGGCCGCGACTTCGTGTCGGTGACCGCGGGGCCGGGCGTCGCCTGGTCGGACCTCAAGCCCGACGTGCTCGCGATCCTGCTCGATCACTTCTCGGCCGCGATGCCGCTGTTCAAGCCCGCGCGTGCCGGCTTCTCGGTGCCGTCGGACGAGCCGGCTCTGTCGGACGACCCCGCCGATGCGGATATCGTCGCTCAGATCCGCGAGCTGATCGACACGCGCGTACGCCCTGCGGTGGCGAACGACGGTGGCGATATCGTTTATCGTGGCTTCGACAAGGGCAAGGTGTTCCTTCAGTTGCAGGGCGCCTGCGCCGGCTGCCCGTCGTCGAGCGCGACGCTCAAGAACGGCATCGAGCAGCTGCTGAAATACTACGTCCCCGAAGTCACCGAAGTGAGAGCCGTCTGATGCGCGGGAAACTCGACGATACCGTCCTAGATGCCGTCTTCCGCGATGCCCGCAGCTATAATGGCTACACCGACCAGCCGGTCGCCGAGGCGGAGCTGCACGCGATCTGGGACCTGATGAAGTGGGGCCCGACATCGGCCAACCAGCTCCCCGCGCGGCTGATCTGGGTGACCAGCGATGCGGCCAAGCAGAAGCTGGCGGATGCGTGCAGCGCACAGAACCAGCCAAAGATCCTCAACGCGCCGGTGTCGGTGATCATCGGCATGGATACCAATTTCCACGAGCATTTGCCCGAGCTGTTCCCGCACGCCGATGCGAAGTCGTGGTTCGACGGCAATGCCGAACTGCGCGAGGCGTCCGCCTTCCGCAACTCGACGTTGCAGGGCGCGTATTTCATCATCGCCGCGCGGATGCTCGGGCTCGATACCGGACCGATGTCGGGCTTCGACGCAGGCAAGGTCGATGCGGCGTTCTTACACGACACGCCCGCGGTGCGCACGAACTTCATCTCGACGCTCGGCTACGGCGATCCCGCGACGATCTACGGTCGCTCGCCGCGTCCCGATTTCGGGAAGTTCAACACCATCGCCTGAGTGGGAGAGACCTGCTCCCTCTTCCCTGCGGGGAGAGGGTGGGGGTGAGGGGCCGTTGGGAAGGACGGCGCTCGCGGCGCCCCTCACCCTAACCCTCTCCCCGAAGGGGAGAGGGAATAAGACATGCGCACGTTAGTAATCGAAACATCCACCACCGCCTGTTCGGTCGCCCTCATCGAAGGCGGCGCCGTCATCGCGCGCGCGCATGACGTGGTCGGTCGTGGCCATGCCGAACGGCTCATCCCGATGATCGCCGAACTCCCCAATGGTGGCCGCGCCGACCGCATCATCGTCGACTGCGGCCCAGGCAGCTTCACCGGCGTCCGCGTCGGCATCGCCGCCGCGCGCGGGCTTGCGCTCGGCTGGGGGGCGGAGATTGCGGGCTTCTCTTCGCTCCCGCTGATCGCCGCCGCCGCTTTTTCAAAGCGACCAACCCACGATATTGCGGTGGTCATGGAAGGCGGGCATGGCGAGGTCTTCATGCAGGCCTTTGCCGCCGATCTGTCGCCGCGAACCGACATGGTATCGCTGAAGCCCGAGGCCGCGCTCGCGGCGCTGGCGGGCCGGCGTGCGGTTGGCAACGGCGTCCGCTGGCTCGCGGCGCTCGATGACAGCCTGGATCTCACCGAAGCACTGCCCGATGCAGCCGCCGCGATCCTGCTCCCGGCGGAACTGACCGCGCTTGCGCCAAGCCCGATCTATGGCCGGGCCCCCGACGCCAAACCCTCGGTCCCGAAATAATGGCCACGCGGCAAGCGGCTACACGCGCCGTCACGCTCCGCACCGGCGATGCCCGCGATCTCGCGATCGTCGACGCGTTGATGACCGAGGCGTTCGACCCGCGCTACGGCGAAGCGTGGACGCGCAGCCAATGCCTCGGCGTGCTTGCACTGACCGGCGTCCACCTCACGATCGCGTTCGTCGACGATTTCCCCGCGGGCTTCACGATGACCCGATCGGTCGCAGACGAAGCCGAGTTGCTGTTGATCGCGGTCACCCCGGACTATCGCCGCCGCGGCGTCGGCACCGCACTGATCCGCGCGGCGATCGCCGATTGCTCGGTCGGCGCGATAGTGAAACTCCACCTCGAAGTCCGTGCCGGTAACAGTGCCGTCAAGATGTATGCTACACACGGCTTCACCAAGGTCGGCGAGCGCCGAGCCTACTATCGCGGCAAGACCGGCGTCGCGTATGACGCACATACATATTCGAAAGATATCAACAGCTAAGGCTTATTGCGAGTCACTATCCCTTTTCGCAACAGCGCGAACGTCCTACATGGGGTGCAACTAGGGAATGACACATGCCGCGCAAGATCGATCTGGAAGCACTCTGCAACGAGAAGGGCCTGCGCATCACCGAGCAGCGCCGAGTCATCGCGCGCGTCTTGTCCGAGGCGGACGACCATCCCGACGTCGAGAAGGTTTATGAGCGCGCGTCGCAGATCGATCCTGGCATTTCGATCGCGACGGTGTACCGCACCGTGCGGTTGTTCGAAGAAGCCGGCATCCTCGACCGCCATGATTTCGGCGATGGCCGCGCACGCTACGAGCCTGCGCCCGAAGCGCATCACGATCATTTGATCGACGTCGAGAGCGGCAAGGTGATCGAATTCGTCGATCCCGAGCTCGAGCAGCTGCAAAAGGCGATTGCGGAGAAACTGGGCTTCCGGCTCGTCGACCACCGCATGGAACTCTACGGCGTCGCGCTCGCCCGCAAGGACTGAAGGCGATCGGCCGGATACGACTTGCCGCGCGACTGACGGCGCTGGTGCTGGCGCTATTACTGGCGCTTCCGGTGCACGGCGCATGGCGACTGTTCGGGCGCAAGTCGCCCTGGCCGCCGCGGTTCTTGGGGACGGTCGCGCGGATTGTCGGCGCCCGTCCTCATGTGGTCGGAAAGCCTCTCCGCCATGACGTCGTGTTCGTCTCCAACCATCTCAGCTGGATCGACATCCTGCTCCTGGCCGGCGCGACCGGCAGCGCGTTCGTCGCAAAATCGGAACTGCGTACGGCGCCACTGGTTGGCTGGCTTTGCACGCTCAACCATACGATCTTCGTCTCTCGCGCCGACCGCATGGCCGTAACCGCCCAGATCGCCCAGATCCGCGACGCGCTTGTCGCAGACTGGCCCGTCACGTTGTTCCCGGAGGGCACGACGAGCGATGGCAACATCCTCCTCCCGTTCAAGGCTGCGCTGCTGGCGGCGCTCGATCCGCCGCCGCCCGGCGTCCGCGTGCAGCCGGTCCGCATCGACTATGGCACAGCGACCGGCGAACTCGCATGGGTCGGCGACGAACTCGGCCAACACCACGCCGCGCGAGTCCTGAAACGCAAGGGCAGCTTCACGGCTACGCTCAACTTTGCCGAACCCTTCGACCCGGCGAATTATGGCGACCGCAAAGCCATAGCCGCCGAAGCCCGCCGCCGCATGGAAGCGCTCGGATAGCGTGTTTCCCGGCGAAGGCAGGGACTGAGTCTGGACTCCCGCCTTCGCGGGAGAACAAGAGAGGGAAGCTCCACCCATCCCAGATCCAAACACCACCCCGGCGAAGGCCGGGGCCCAGTTGGAAAGGCCGTTGTAACGGAGCGCCGTCCTCAGTTAGCGACGTTCCCCAACTGGGCCTCGGCCTTCGCCGGGGTGATACCTGCTGGGAAAGCCGGCCCAACAACGCCCCCTCCCCCTGCCCGCGCAAACTTGGTAAGGCGCTCGCATGTCTCCTCCCAAAACCTTCCACGTAAAATCTTTCGGCTGCCAGATGAACGTCTATGACGGCGAGCGCATGGCCGAGCTGATGGCCGCGCAGGGCCTCACTCAGGCCGATGCGGTCGACGCCGACGTCGTCGTCCTGAACACCTGCCACATCCGCGAGCGCGCCACCGAGAAGGTCTATTCGGACATCGGTCGCCTGCGAAAGGACCAGCGCCGCAAGTCCGGCAAGACGCCGATGATCGCGGTCGCCGGCTGCGTCGCGCAGGCTGAGGGCGAGGAGATCTTCACGCGCGCCAAGGTCGATATCGTCGTCGGGCCGCAGGCCTATCACAACCTCCCCGACCTCGTAGCGAAGGCCGCCGCGGGCACGCCCTCGCTCGACACCGACATGCCGCTGCTGTCGAAGTTCGGCGCGCTGCCGGCGCGGCGGAAGGTCGCGCCGTCGGCGTTTCTGACCGTGCAGGAAGGCTGCGACAAGTTCTGCACCTATTGCGTCGTCCCCTATACGCGCGGTGCGGAGATCAGCCGACCGTTCGCGGCGATCGTCGACGAGGCGAAGGCACTCGTCGATGCCGGCGCGCGCGAGATCACGTTGCTAGGCCAGAACGTCAACGCCTGGTCCGAGAATGAGCGCGGCCTCCACGACCTGATCCACGACCTCGACCGCATCACCGGGCTCGCGCGAATCCGCTACACGACCAGCCATCCCAACGACATGACGCAAGGGCTAATCGACGCACACCGCGACGTCGAGAGCCTGATGCCGTTCCTTCACCTCCCCGTACAGGCCGGCAGCGACCGCGTGCTGAAGGCGATGAACCGGTCGCACACGCGCGACTCTTATCTTCGCCTGCTCGACCGCGTCCGCGCAGTGCGCCCCGACATCGCGCTGTCGGGCGACTTCATCGTCGGCTTCCCCGGCGAGACCGATGCCGAGTTCGAGGACACGCTGAGCCTGGTCGACGCGGTCGGCTATGCGCAGGCCTACAGCTTCAAATACAGCCCGCGCCCCGGCACCCCCGCAGCGTCGATCGTCGAGCAGGTCCCCGAGGACGTGATGGACGAGCGTCTCCAGCGCCTCCAGGCCGCGCTCAACCGAGACCAGCATGCCTTCAACGCTGCGACCGTAGGCCGGACCTGCTCGGTCCTCCTCGAACGCGCGGGAAAGCTGCCCGGCCAGCTGATCGGCAAGTCGCCCTGGCTGCAGTCGGTCCACCTAATCGGCAACCATGCGATCGGCGACCTGGTGGAAGTCACCCTCGCCGCCGCCGGCCCCAACTCCCTCACCGGCGTGGAACGCATCGCGGAAGCCGCTTAGACTGCTTTCCGATCCTCCCCCGCAAGGGGGAGGTGGCAGGCGCAGCCTGACGGAGGGGGAGGAAAGGGAAACCGCCGTTCCGTGTCCTCCCCCTCCGTCGCCTACGGCGCCACCTCCGCCTGGCGGGGGAGGATCGAACGCCCCCGCCCGAGGCCACACGGCAACACCCGATCACCTTCCGGCAGCCCCCCGCGATTTCGCTGTCCCCCACCGAAATCCCCTGCCACACTCGCCCCCGATGCAGCTTCGCCCACGCGACTCGAATCATCTCCACGCAGGCGCCCCGGCGCCGCTTGAACGCGCGGGCTCCCATGCTCATCTCTGGTCGGACGCCATCCCAGGCGTGACGCGTGCCGGCTCGACCATACCCGATCACCGATCCGACACGCCTGCCCCCGAAAGGACCGCATGAGCCGCAAACCCGTTCCCGCCCAGTCCGGTGACCGCGCCCGAGTCGAACTGCTGTTCGACAAGCCTCAATTGCTCGTCAGGCTCTTCGGCCAGTACGACCAGAACCTGGTAGCGCTCGAAAATCGCCTCGGCGTCTACATCACTGCACGAGGGAATAAGATCGGCCTGGAAGGCACCGCCGAACAGGTCGCCAAGGCCCGCGACGTACTTCACGACCTCTATGCCCGCATCCAGCGCGGCGAGGATGTCGATACCGGCCTGGTCGATGCCTCGATCGCGATGGCTGACGAGCCCGTGCTCGAAGGTATCATCCGCGCCGATGCCGGTGGCGGTGCCGCACCGCCGATCATGATCCGCACGCGGAAGAAGACGATCGTGCCGCGCACGCCGGCGCAGGCGCATTACATGCGCGAACTGACCAACAACGACATGATCTTCGCGCTCGGGCCGGCAGGTACGGGCAAGACCTATGTCGCCGTCGCACAAGCCGTGCAACAGCTGATCAACGGCAGCGTGCAACGCCTGATCCTCTCGCGTCCCGCGGTCGAAGCCGGCGAACGCCTCGGCTTCCTCCCGGGCGACATGAAGGAGAAGGTCGATCCGTATCTCCGCCCGCTCTACGATGCGCTCTACGACTGCCTCCCCGCCGAGCAGGTCGAACGTCGCATCGCGAGCGGCGAGATCGAGGTCGCGCCGATCGCCTTCATGCGCGGCCGCACGCTGGCCGACGCGTTCGTCATCCTCGACGAAGCGCAGAACACCACGCCCGCGCAGATGAAGATGTTTCTCACCCGCTTCGGCCAGAACAGCCGCATGGTGATTTGCGGCGATCCGAAGCAGGTCGACATCCCCGGCGGCGTGGCGGCGTCTGGTCTCGCGGACGCGGTCCGGAGGCTCGAGGGCGTCGAGAGTATCTCGATGTGCCGCTTCACCGTCGGCGACGTCGTCCGCCACCCGATCGTCGGCCGCGTCGTCGAAGCCTATGAGGGCAGCGACGCCTGACCCCGCGGCGGCTGTCCCGGATAACCCGGGATAGCCGCCGGGCCATCCGCATACCGTAAAGGGTGCGGAACTTTGCCTTATGTGTAATGATTTCGCCCTGACGTTTCCGCCGGAAGGACCCGCATGCTCGAAATCGCGCTCTCTTCGGAGGCTCCCTGGCCCGACCAGGACTGGGACGGCCTCGCCCAGCGCGCCGCGACCGCGGCGATCGAGCGCACGCCGCACGGCCAGTTGCTGACCAGCGCAGCCACGGTCGAGATCTCGTTCCGGCTCGCCTCGGACGATGAGGTGCATACGCTCAACAAGCAGTACCGTCAGAAGGACAAGCCGACCAACGTCCTGTCCTTCCCGATGGTGCAGGCCGACCTGCTCGAAACCATCACGCAGAATTCGGACGATGGCGAAGTCCTGCTCGGTGACATCATACTCGCGCACGGCGTCTGCGTCGCCGAAGCCGCTGAGCGCGGAATTTCGGTCGAGGATCATGCGATGCATCTGATGGTGCATGGAACGCTGCATCTGCTAGGCTATGACCATATCGATGATGACGAGGCGGAGGGCATGGAGCAGATCGAGCGCGATGCGCTCGCCGCGCTCGGACTCCACGATCCGTATCTTATAACAGAGGACTGACGACCACGATGGCCGATGGCCCCAATGCCGGTAACGGCGATAGTAGCGACAGTATCTGGCGCGGGCTCAAGGGCCTGATCTTCGGTGCTCAGGACGAATCCCTTCGCGACCAGCTCGAGGACGCGATCGACCGGCACGAGGGTGATCCCGCTCCCGATGCCAAGGGCGATCTCACTCCCCTCGAGCGACAGATGGTCCGCAACCTGCTGCATTTCAGCGAGCGCGATGCCGGCGACGTCGGCGTGCCGCGCGCGGACATCATCGCGGTCGAGGAAGACACGCCGTTCGCCGACCTCGTCAAGCTGTTCGCCGAAGCGGGACACAGCCGCCTGCCCGTCTACCGCGACAACCTCGATACGATCATCGGCATGGTCCACATCAAGGACGTCTTCAACATCCTGGCGACCGGCGCAGAGCATCCCACGTCGATCGCCGGGCTGATCCGCGAGCCGCTCTACGCGCCGATGTCGCGCGGGGCGCTCGATCTGCTCGCCGACATGCGGCAGAAGCACGTCCACCTGACGATCGTGCTTGACGAATATTCCGGCACCGAGGGGCTCGTCACGTTCGAGGACCTGATCGAGGAGATCGTCGGCGAGGTCGAGGACGAACATGACGAGGCGCCTCAGGTGCTGATGACGCCGATCGAAGGCGGCGCCTGGGACGCCGACGCCCGCGCTGAACTGGAGGATGCAGCCGAGCTGATCGATCCGCGACTGGCGGAGGTCGATGGCGATATCGATACACTCGGCGGGCTCGCGGCCCTGCTCGCGGGGCATGTCCCGCAGATCGGCGAGTGCGTCGATCATCCGAGTGGGTGGAAGCTGGAAATAACCGACGCGGACGAGCGCCGCATCAACCGGTTGCGTCTCCATCCACCAGTGGTTCCGGTCGAGGACGACGACTGACCCCTTCATGGAAGGGCGAAACCCCGCGCCCGTCCACCCTCGGCTCATCCGTCAACCCAGCGAGGTCCGGATCTCCCGGATGAAGCCTCCTGACCGTTTCCCGCGTATCCCGACTTTTATTGGGAGGAAGCAGGGCGAGTGATGGGATGACGGAGAGGTTGCCGTGACCATTGCCCCAACACCCTCGCCGCCCTAATCTCTCCTCATGCGCAAACACATCCTCATCGTCCTCGGCCTGATCCTGATCGTGATCGCCGCGGGTGTTACGTATCTGGCCTGGCCCGATACCGCCGAACTGTCGGTCGACCAGGTCGCGGGCAAGCTGCCCAAGATCACCGATCCCCGCATTCAGACGATCCCGACCGTCAAGGTGGCGAAGGTCGTCGGCTGGCAGAATGGCGCAACGCCGACCGCCGCCGCCGGGCTCAAAGTCCAGCCGTTCGCGACCGGCCTCGACCACCCGCGGTGGATGTACCGCCTCCCAAATGGCGACGTGCTCGTCGCCGAGACGAACTCGCCGCCGCGCGAAGGCGGCGGGATCACCGGCTGGGTAATGAAGGTGTTGATGGGCCGCGCCGGCGCCGGCGTGCCGTCGGCCAACCGCATCACGCTGCTGCGCGACGCGAACGGCGACGGCGTAGCGGAAACGAAGTCCGTGTTCATGACCGGGCTCAACTCGCCGTTCGGCATGACCCTGCTCGACGGCCAGCTCTACATCGGCAACACCGACGCGCTGGTCCGCGTGCCCTATGTCGACGGCCAGACCAAGATCACCGCCAAGCCCGAGCTCGTCGTCAAGCTCAATCCGGGCGGCAATCACTGGGCGCGCAACGTCATCACAGCGGCGGACGGCAAGACGCTGTACGTCGGCGTCGGCTCATCCTCGAACATCGCCGAGAACGGCATGGACGCGGAGAAATACCGCGCGAACATCCTGCAGGTCTGGCCGAAGGACAAGAACTGGCGGATCTACGCTGCGGGCCTGCGCAACCCGAACGGCATGGCGATCAACCCCAAGTCGGGCGGCCTGTGGACCGTCGTCAACGAGCGCGACCAGCTCGGGTCCGATCTCGCACCCGATTACCTGACGCAAGTCGAGTTCGGCGATAACTTCGGCTGGCCCTGGTATTATTGGGGCGGCTATCCCGACAGCCGCGTCGAGCCGAAGAACCCTGCGCTCCAGCAATATGCCAAACGTCCCGATTACGCGCTCGGACCGCACGTCGCAGCGCTCGGCCTGACCTTCTCGGCCGACGCCAAGCTCGGCGAGAAGTTCGCCAATGGCGCGTTCGTCGGCGAGCATGGCTCGTGGAACCGCAAGCCGGTTTCGGGCTACAAGGTCGTGTACGTACCGTTCGGCGATACCGGCTTTCCTGAGGCGAATGCGAAGCCCGTCGATGTGCTCGGCGGCTTCCTGAACAAGGACGGTGACGCGCAGGGCCGCCCTGTAGGCGTCATTACCGACAAGACCGGCGGGCTGCTGGTCGCGGACGACGTCGGCAACGTGATCTGGCGGGTCAGCGCTGGGCGGTAGAAGGCGGAACCGCCCGTACCGGTCATCGCAAGGTAGCTTAGGACAAGTCCTATAGCCAAGCCCCTCCCCGGCGAAGGCCGGGGTCCAGTTGGGAAGCGGGCGTGACGACGGTCTCCGCCTCGTTACATCGACCTCTCCAACTGGACCCCGGCCTCCGCCGGGGAGGTGCGATCGCTAAGGATATAGCCCACAGGCAAATGTCAGGAGGTTAAGTTCCGCCACTGTCCGGCAACACCGTACCAAGCCGAACCGGCAACCCGTCGATGCTCGCGACGGGTCCGGCCAGTTCCTCGACCCGCTCGGCCTGGGTCTGCTTGGCGTGGTATTTCGACAGGGTCTGACGCTCGCGCTCCAGCGTCATGAACGGCACGCCCCATCCGCAACTCGTCTGCACCTCGCCAACTGCAATCACGAAGATCTGCCGTGTCCCCGGCAGCGGCGTGAACCGCGCATATAGCGCCGCCCATTCCGCGTCCTGCGGCAGCACTGCGCGACCCGTGCCATAGATGCGGAAGATCAGCGCGGGCTGATCGAAGGCGCAGAACATGATCGTGATGCGCCCGTCCGCGGCCAGATGCGCGTTGGTCTCGTTGCCCGATCCCCCGACGTCGAGATACGCGACGGTGTTCGCATCGAGCACGCGAAAGCTGTCCATGCCCTTTGGGCTGAGGTTGATCCGCGCGCCTTCCGCCGCCGTCGCAACGAAGAACACCGGTTGCCGCGCGACGAAATCACGGTGCTCTTCGGTGAGCGCGGGGAAGAATTCCATCGATCAACTCCGAATTGACGCGCGTCACATCCACGCATATCTTGTGCGCATGAAGCATGATCCCATTGCTACCGGCAAGCGCAAATCGGTCAACATGTCGGTCGATACCGGCATCGTGGCCGCCGCGAAAGAAGCTGGCGTCAACCTGTCCCGGGTCACCGAAGCCGCGCTCCGAGACGCGATCAAGATCGAGCGGGAGCGGCGGTGGAAGGATGAGAATCGAGCGTGGATCAACGCGCACAATCGATGGATCGACGAGAACGGAATTCCGCTGTCAAACCTTGAGACGCTCTGAGTGGCGCAATTCGATATCCATTCGATCGCGAGTCATGGCTTCGTCGTGGACTGCCAGAGCGATCTTTTGAGCGACTTACGCTCGCGGATCGTTGCCCCGTTACGCAAGCCGGACGAACCATCTGTTTTGCAATCCAGGCTCAATCCGCTCGTGAAGGTGCATCAGACGGACTATCGGGTTGCGATCCAGTTCTTGCGCGCCGTCGATAGTCGACTGCTGGGCGAAAAAATCGGTTCGCTACTCGATTACGAGTATGACGTAAAAGCCGCGATCGACATGGTAGTCAGCGGACTTTAAGCCGCGGTCCCGCCGACCGTAAGCCCGTCGACCAGCAACGTCGGCTGCCCAACGCCGGCCGGCACCGACTGCCCGCCCTTGCCGCAGATCCCGATGCCCTCGTCGAGCGCGAAGTCGTTGCCGATCCCGCGGACCTTGGTCAGCGAACTCGGCCCGTCGCCGATCAGCGTCGCGCCCTTGATCGGCGCGCCCAGCTTGCCGTCCTCGATCAGATACGCCTCGGTGCAGCTGAACACGAACTTGCCCGACACGATGTCGACCTGCCCGCCGCCGAACGCCTTGGCGAAAATGCCTTTCTTCACGCGGCTCAGCAGCTCGGCGGGATCGTCGTTGCCCGCCTTCATGAAGGTGTTGGTCATCCGCGGCATCGGCGCGTGCGCATAGCTTTCGCGGCGGCCGTTGCCGGTCGCCTCGACGCCCATCAGCCGCGCGTTGAGCCGGTCCTGCATATAACCCTTGAGGATGCCATCCTCGATCAGCACCGTTTCGCGCGTCGGCGTACCCTCGTCGTCGATCGTCAGCGACCCGCGGCGATCCTGGAGCGATCCGTCGTCGACCACGGTCACGCCCTCGGCCGCGACGCGCTCGCCGATTCGCCCCGAGAAGGCCGACGTGCCCTTACGGTTGAAATCGCCCTCGAGCCCGTGGCCGATCGCCTCGTGCAACAGGATGCCGGGCCAGCCATTGCCGAGCAACACGGTCATCTCGCCAGCAGGCGCTGCGACCGATTCGAGGTTCACCAAGGCCTGTGACAGAGCCTCGTCGATCGCGCGGTTGTACGTCGCGGGCTCGAACAGGTCGTTGTAGAGATAGCGGCCGCCGATCCCGTAGCTACCCGTCTCGCGGCGGCCGTTCTGCTCGGCGACGATCGACACGTTTAGGCGGACCAGCGGGCGCACGTCGGTCGCGACGAAGCCATCGGCGCGGACGATCTCGACCACCGACCACGTCCCCGACAAGCTCACCGACACCTGCGCCACGCGCGGATCGCGCGCACGTGCGGCGGCGTCGATCGTCTGGCACAAATTCACCTTGTCCGCGAACGGCACGAGGTCGAGCGGATCGGCGGCGGTGTAGCGGCGCTGGTTGGTGCCCTGCGGCGGGCCGGCCTTGGCAGCAACGCCCGGCTCGATCAGCGCCATCGTCTCGGCGGCGCGACGGATCGCGGCGGGGGTCATCTCGTTGGAATGCGCGAACGCGGTCATTTCGCCCGACACCGCGCGCAGGCCGAAGCCCGAGCTCGTATCGTAGGACGCGGTCTTAAGCCGGCCATCGTCGAACCCGAACGCCTCGGCCTTGCGATATTGGAGATAAAGCTCGCCGTCATCGGCCCTGGCCAGCGCCTTGGCGGTCAGCGCCTGCGCCTGCTCGGGGTCGAGCGTATCGCGGTAGAGGAACGAACGGGGGTCTGCTGCTATCGTCATCCGATAGATATAAGGGGCTTAGCGCCCGGCGCCATCCCCGTGATCGCGCAAGGTCGACTGGTCCGCGCCATCAGCGGCCCCGCCGACGAGGATGAAGCGCCGGTCGCAATAGCCGCAATCGACATAGCCGGTCTCGTCGATCTGCAACCAGACGCGCGGATGGCCGAGCGCTGCGCCGCCGGGAATGTCGGTGGCGCCATCGCAGGCGACGCGGGCGTGGGTGACGCGGGTGGTTTCGAGCGGCGGATGCATGCGCGGTCGATAGCAAGCGCGTGGCGGACGGGCAATTGCTTCTTCTTGTCCGTCTGTTCTGGGGGAGAAGGAAGAATGGGTTCGCGCGGAGACGCGGAGGCGCGGAGGTGTTGCGCGTGTCGCGCAGCGACCTTCTCAATCACATCCGGCGACGCAGAAAGTGCCGGCAGTGATGTCTCCCGACCGAAAAGCGGGACGCAACACCTCCGCGTCTCCGCGCCTCCGCGTGAACCAAATCTTCTTTAAAGCATGAGGGGATGACCCACACCCCCCGCCCCGCTATGCCGCAGCCATGACCGAAGCCGCGATCGCCATCTCGAATCTCAGCAAGACCTATGCCCCCGTCGGCACCGCCCCGCCCAAGCGCGCGCTCGACGGCGTGACGTTCGACGTGCCGCGCGGCCAGATCTTCGGGTTGCTCGGCCCGAACGGCGCGGGCAAGTCGACGCTGATCAACATCCTGGCGGGCCTCGTCAACAAGACCGATGGCAGCGCGGCGATCTGGGGCTTCGACACCGACGACCATCCGCGCAACGCCAAGGCCTCGATCGGGATCGTCAACCAGGAGATTCTGTTCGACCCGTTCTTCTCGCCGTTCGAGACGCTCGAGATTCAGGCCGGCCTCTACGGCGTCCCCAAGGCGAAGCGCCGCACGATGGAATTGCTCCGCGCAGTCCATCTCGAGGACAAGGCGCACGCCTATGCCCGCACGCTGTCGGGGGGCATGAAGCGCCGCCTGATGGTCGCCAAGGCGATGGTCCACTCGCCCCCCGTCCTCGTCCTCGACGAGCCGACCGCGGGCGTCGACATCGAACTGCGCCAGCAGCTCTGGACCTATGTCCGCAGCCTCAACGCTGCCGGCGTGACGGTCGTCCTCACCACCCACTATCTCGAGGAAGCCGAGCAACTCTGCGACCGGATCGCGATCATCAACAACGGCCGGCTGATCGCCAACGAGCCGACGCGCGAGTTGGTCGGCAAGGCGCAAGAGAAGATCGTCGCGGTCACCGTCGACCGCGACGTCGCGCAGATCCCCGAAAACGCCTGCTTCCAGAAGATCGCGCTCATGGGCACGCGCACGCTGGAGATCACCTATGCGAAGGACCGCGTCAACGCCGGCGAAGTCCTCGCCGCGATCCAGGGCGGCGGCTTCGGCATCGTCGACGTCTCGACCAAGGAACCCGATCTTGAAGACGTCTTCCTCAGCCTCACGCGAGCGGCAAACGCCTGATAGGAAACTCGCGTAGACCGTAGAAGTTCGTTGGTTCAATCTTCAGTCGTTGATGCAAAAATCAAAAGTTTTGCATCAACGACGGTCCAGAGGCCTGCGTGGAAGCGCGCGATTGCGGACGTTCGATCATGGTGGCAGTTTGAGCTATGAGCACCCGATATCAGCAATTGAGAGCGGCTGTAGCGAACCTTGCAGCGCCTGCTGATTTGCAGGCGACCTACTTGGACGGCATTTTCGTTTTATGCACGGGGGGTGGGAGCGCTGAAGGGTACGGCAATATCGAACTTGTTGAAGAGTTCTACGACATTTTTCTGGCTCGGAATCATATGTTTGAATTTGAAGAGATCAGACCGTCTGAGGTCGAGGCCGTAATAAAACTTGATAAGATTTTGAGTTTGATATGTGCAGAGCAGGACGACAGGCTTTGGGCGCGAGAGGCGTTGTTTAGTGACGAACGTTGGACGAAAATTCGGTCATACGCATCGAAAGTTCTCAAGGAACTTCCGGACGAGCCACGCGAGAGCGACTACACGCGGGGCTTAAGTGGGGGCGACAGCTAACTATCAGTTTCCGCCCTCGTGATGCAAAACTCACAGGTCTTACATCACCAACAATTCTCTTGAAATCGAGTGGCTTGCGCGATGCAAAATTCTGATGCGGTTGCTGTGAACAGGGCGATGCGCATTTCGGGAGGTTGGAATCGAAGGAATAGATACGGCAAGCGATGCTCGGTAGACCCAACACCAGCTCGACGCTTCCCCAGATCGATCGGCCCGGCAATGCCCTGGATCAACGCCGGCGCTCTCCCCCCTGTCCTACACCCCCGCTTTTATGCCACAGCGACATCATGCAGGTTCGTCTTCCCCTTTCGCCCGGCCGTCCCGCGTCGAGCGCCGCATCGTTCGGTCCGCTTGACCGCAATGAGACCCCAATACGATCGCGCCAGCGTCTACACTTTCTATACTTCACTTTTCGAAACGCCCTTCGAAACATGCCTAAAGGTCTGATTTTGAACGACGGTCTGTCCGCATGACCAGCGATATCCTGATCGTCGGCTCCGGTGCCGCCGGGCTGACCGCAGCACTGAACCTCGCCGAGCGATTCACCGTCACGGTGCTTGCCAAGGGCGCGCTGAACGAGGGGTCGACTGCGTGGGCACAGGGCGGGATCGCCGCGGTGCTCGAACCCGGCGACACGTTCGAGAACCATGTCGAGGACACGATGGTCGCCGGCGCCGGGCTCAACGACCGCGCGATCGTCGAGATGGTGGTCGAAGGCGCCCCCGCCGCGATCGAGCGCCTCACGCATCTCGGCGTGCCGTTCGAGACGGAGGGGAACGCGCTGCACCTGACACGCGAAGGTGGCCATAGTCATCGCCGCATCGTCCATGTCGCCGACGCGACCGGCTGGGCGGTGCAGGAGGCGCTGCAAAAGGCCGCGGAGGCGCATCCGAACATCACGCTCGTTCCGGACCAGATCGCTATCGACCTTGCGACCGGTCGCCACGAGGAACGCTATTCGGGCGCCGGCAACGTCTGGGGCGTCTATGCGGTCGACCGCAACACCGAGCGTGTCGCGCTGTACACGGCGCGCGCGACGATTCTGGCGACGGGCGGCGCGGGGCGGACCTATCTGTTCTCGACCGCGCCGCGCGGGGCGACCGGCGACGGGATCGCGATGGCGTGGCGGGCGGGTGCGCGCGTCTCGAACATGGAGATGATGCAGTTCCACCCGACCTGCCTCTACAATCTGGAGGTCAAGAATTTTCTGATCACCGAGGCGGTGCGCGGCGAAGGCGGGCGGTTGATCAACCCGTCGACCGGCAAGCGCTTCATGACCTATTACGACGCTGCGCGGATGGAACTCGCGCCCCGCGATATCGTCGCGCGCGCGATCGACGCGGAGATCAAGCGCTATGGTCTCGACTATGTCCATCTCGACATCAGCCATATGCCCGCCGACTTCATCCGCCACCACTTCCCGAACATCCACGAGAAGCTGCTGACGGTCGGCATCGACATGACGACGCAGCCGATCCCCGTCGTCCCGGCTCAGCATTACACCTGCGGCGGCATCGTGATCGACGAACACGGCAAGACCGACCTGCCCGGGCTGTACGCGGCGGGCGAATGCACCGAATCCGGTCTGCACGGCGCGAACCGGCTGGCGTCCAACTCGCTGCTCGAATGCTTTGTGTTCGGCGAGGCGGCGGCAGACAGCATCGCCGCCGCATGGGACAGCCTGCCCCCGCCCCCGCCGATCCGCCCCTGGGACGAAAGCCGTGTCACCGATTCCGACGAAGAGGTGGTGATCAAGCAGACCTGGACCGAGATCCGCCGGTTCATGTGGAATTACGTCGGCATCGTCCGCACCACCAAACGGCTCGAACGCGCGCAGCACCGGATCAAGCTGCTCAACGACGAGGTTGCCGAATATTACCAGCATTTCCGCGTCACGCCCGACCTGATCGAACTGCGCAACCTGCTCCAGACCGCCGAGCTGATCGTCCGGTCGGCGCTGCACCGGCATGAAAGCCGCGGCCTGCATTTCACGCTCGATTATCCCGAGACGTTGCCGGACGCGATCGACACGGTTCTCGTTCCCTGAGTTCGTACCACTTCGGCGCATCCCCGGCGCGCTTCACCGCACCGGGGCTCGGCAGCGGTTTCACACGCGGAATCAACGGATAAGGATCGATGCTTCAAGACGGGGCGAACACCACATCATGACACCGGCGAGTTCGCTCAAACGTCTTCTGGCAACCCCAAAGCTGTGCATTACTTTCGGCGCCTTGGTCGGTACCGCGCTGGCCGGATGCGGATCGGCTTCACGACCTACCCCGCCGGCGGTCGCACCCGTGCATCAGAATGAGGGCTTCGTCTCGATCCCGGTGCCGCCGCCCCTGCCGCGTACCGCGCGACCGGCGCCTGCCAATTTGGTCAACGCGATCGCCGAATTGCAGAGCGGGTTCCAGGGCCGGGCTGGCATCGCGGTGCGCGCGGTCGACGATGGCTGGACGGTCGAGGCCGGTGGGCGCCAGTTGCTGCCGCAGCAATCGGTCAGCAAGCTGTGGGTCGCGATGACCGTGATGGACCTGCGCGACCAGGGCAAGATCCGCCTCGACGAGCCGATCATCGTCCGCCCGCAGGACCTCACGCTGTTCCACCAGCCGATCGCGATGCTCGTCAAGGGCGACGGCTATCGCACGACGGTCGGCGACCTACTCACGCGGGCGCTGACGCATAGCGACAATACGGCGAATGACCGGCTGCTTACGCGCGTCGGCGGGTCGGCCGCGGTGCGGTCGATGATCGCACGCAAGCAGCTGGGTGCGATCCGGTTCGGGCCGGGCGAACGGCTGTTGCAGAGCGGGACCGCCGGGCTGACGTGGCAGCCCTCCTATGCGGTCAATGGCGGATTCCTGACCGCGCGCAACCGGCTGTCGCCGGCGGTGCGCGAGGCGGCGCTGAACGCGTATGTGCGCAATCCGCCCGACGGTGCTGCGCCGATCGCGATCGCCGATGCCATCGCGCGGCTGGCCAAGGGGGATCTCCTATCCGAGACCTCGACGAAGATCCTGCTCGACACGATGGGCCGGTCGGTCACGGGTCGTGCCCGCCTGCGCGCGGCGCTGCCTGGCGGGTGGGAGATCGCACACAAGACCGGCACGGGGCAGGATCTCGGCCGGCGTAACGCGGGCTTCAACGATGTCGGCCTGCTCACCGCGCCCGACGGCCGGCGCTATGCGATCGCGGTGATGATCGGCGACACGATCCGGCCGATGCCCGAGCGGCAGAAGCTGATCCAGAATGCAGCGGCCGCGGTGGCGCAATATGCGGCCACCACGCGGCCGTTGAACTGACCTTCACAGCCCCCCCGTCATCCTGACGAAAGTCAGGATCCAGAGCCAGATACGGCGTCGCCGGTAATCCTGGATCCTGACTTTCGTCAGGATGACGGCGTGGGGGATGCAGCGCGGCTCAGTCGAAGCCGTTCGTCAGGAACCGCTCCGCCACCGCGCAGTGCATCGCGATCCCGTGCGCCATCACCCGCTCGTCGATCGTCATCTTGGTGTTGTGAAGCGGCGGGTTGGTGCGCGGGTCGCTGCCCTCGGGCGCCGCGCCGATGAACGCCATCGCGCCGGGGAGCTTCTGGAGCACGTACGAGAAATCCTCCGCGCCCATCATCGGCGGCATCACCTGATAGGCGCCCTCGCCGCCAATCGCGGTCGCACACGCCTTCATCAGATCGGTCGCGCGCTCGTCGTTGACGGTGACCGGATAGCCTTCCTCGATCGTCGGCATCCCCACCGCGCCGTGCGCAGCGGCGATGCCCTCGACCATGCGGATGAACGCCGCGCGGACCTGTTCGCGCGTCCGCTCCGACAGCGTGCGCATCGTGCCGAGCATCTCGACGGTCGACGGGATGACGTTGTGCGCGGAGCCTGCGTTGAGCTTCGTGATCGACAGCACCGCGGGGTCGGTGACCGCCACCTGCCGCGCGACATAGGTCTGGAGCGCGGTGACGATCTCACACGCGATCGGCAGCGGATCGAGGCAGTCGTGCGGCATCGCGGCATGCCCGCCGCGCCCGGTAATCGTTGCGCGCAGCGTGTCGGTCGACGCCATCAGAGTGCCCGCGCGGCTGACGACATACCCCATCGGCATGTTGGGCGAGATGTGCAGCGCGAACCCGGCCTCGGGCAGCGGCGCATCGAGCAGGCCGTCGGCGATCATGTGGCGGGCGCCGTGATGCCCCTCCTCGCCCGGCTGGAACATGAAGACAACGGTGCCAGGCAGGTCGTCGCGGCGTGCGCACAAGGCTTTCGCCGCGCCGACCAGCATCGCGGTGTGCGAATCATGCCCGCAGGCGTGCGTCGCGCCGTCGATCTTCGAGGCGAACGGGAGCCCGGTTTCCTCCTGCATCGGCAGCGCGTCCATGTCCCCGCGCAGCAGGACGGTGCGCCCGTTGCCGCCCGCCGTGCCGCCGCGCCCGCCGCGCAGGATCGCGACGAAGCCGGTGGTCGAGGTGCCTTCGCGAATCTCGAGCGGGAGGCCGGCGAGCGCGGCCTTCACCTTGTCCGAGGTGCGCGGGCAGTGGAGGCCGACTTCGGGGTCGGCATGGATCGCGCGGCGGAGCGTGATCGCATCGTCGAGGCTGTCCTCGCCGATGCTGGCCCAGTCGGTGGCGGATTCGAGATCGAGGGACATGGTTTGGCTCCTTGAACGGCTTGACCACCACCCCGGCGAAGGCCGGGGCCCAATTGGGAATGTCGATGTAACGGAGCGCCTCCCGACGTTACCTCCGTTCCCCAATTGGGCCCCGGCCTCCGCCGGGGTGGTATGTTTGTTTGGGGGGCAGCCCGCCCCCTATCACGTTGCTAGTCTACCCCCGGAACAGCCCGCCTAAAACCCCGCGCAGCACCGTGCCGACCAGGCCGCCGCTCGACGACGACCGCCGGCGCGACGTCGTGCCGAACACCTGTTTGCCGATCTCGTTCGCCACCTGCCGCCCGATCGAAGAGCTTGCCGCGCGCGTCGCGGAGGTCGCCATCTTCGTCCAGGGCGAGTTCGCCGCCTCGCGCTCGGCCTCGCGCTCCTGACGATCCGCCTCGCGCTGCTCCGCGACCCGCGCGCGCTCGGCCTCCTTGGCCGCCTTAGCCTCGAGCTTCGCCTGCGCCGCCGCCGCCTTCTCCGCCTCGGTGGTCGCCTTCGCCTCGGCCGCCGCGGCGCTCGCCTCCTCGGTTTTCGCCGCGAGCAATTCCTCCGCCGATTCGCGATCGACCAGCGTGTCGTATTTTGCGCCGATCGCATCGGTCTCGATCATCACTTTGCGCTCGGCGGGCGTGATCGGTCCGACGCGCGACGCGGGCGGCTTGATCAGCGTACGCTCGACCGGAGTCGGCGCGCCGTCGGGCTGGAGCAGCGACACGAGCGCCTCGCCGACCTTCAGCTCGGTAATGATCGTGGCGACATCGACGCCCGGATTGGCGCGGAACGTCTCCGCCGCGGCGCGCACCGCCGCCTGATCGCGCGGCGTGAACGCGCGCAGCGCATGCTGGACGCGGTTGCCGAGCTGACCCGCGACGGTGTCGGGAATGTCGATCGGGTTCTGCGTGATGAAATACACGCCCACCCCCTTCGATCGGATCAGCCGAACGACCTGTTCGATCTTCTCGAGCAGCGCCTTGGGGGCCTCGTCGAACAGCAGATGCGCCTCATCGAAGAAGAAGCACAGCACCGGCTTGTCGGGATCGCCGACCTCGGGAAGATGCTCGAACAGCTCGCTCATCAGCCACAGCAGGAAGGTCGAATACAGCTTGGGTGAAGCCATCAGCTTGTCGGCTGCGAGGATGTTGACGATCCCCCGACCACGATCGTCGACGCCGATGAAGTCGTTCATCTCCAGCGCGGGCTCGCCGAAGAAACTCTCCGCGCCCTGCGTGCGCAGCTGGAGCAGCGAGCGCTGGATCGCGCCGATCGACTGTTTCGACACGTTGCCATAGGTGACCGTCAGCTCGTCGGCGCGGCCCGCGCACTCGGTCAGCATCGCCTGCAGATCGTCGAGATCGATCAGCAGCAACCCTTCCTTGTCGGCGACGTGGAAGGCGATCGTCAGCACGCCCTCCTGCACCTCGTTCAGGTCCATCAGCCGCGACAGCAGCAACGGACCCATCTCGCTGATGGTGGTGCGGATCGGATGCCCCTGCTCGCCGAACAAATCCCAGAACTGCACCGGATTGTCGGCATAGGCCCAGCTATCGTCGCCGATCGCCTTGGCGCGCTCGGCAAAGCTCGCATGCGTCTCGGCGGTCGGCGATCCGGCCATCGCGAGCCCCGACAGGTCGCCCTTCACGTCGGCGACGAAGCACGGCACGCCGTTCGCCGAAAACCCCTCGATGATCCCCTGCAACGTCACCGTCTTGCCGGTGCCGGTCGCGCCCGCGATCAGGCCGTGGCGGTTCGCACGCTTCAATTCCAGCGTCTGCGGCTTGCCCTCCACGCTCGCGCCGATGAAGATGCCGTTGCTCATGCTGTCGTCCTTTGTAGTCGGCGCCGACCCTAACCGCGTGCGCCGCAAAGAAAAAGGACCGCCGCTCGGGGGAGCGACGGTCCTTTCAGGCTAATCGTGACGGTCGTGGATTACTTGATCTTGACCGGCAGGAACTGGGCCGGGCTGCGTCCACGCTTGACCTGCAACAGGACCTGCGGGCGACCAGCCGTCTTAGCGACGTTGACCGCGTTCTGGACGTCGACCGCGGTGCGGACGGGCGAGCCGTTGACCGAGATGATGACGTCGCCGCGCTTCAGCTTGCCGAACGCATCACTGGTCTGCGCGACAATGGCGATGACGACGCCCTGCGTGCTCGCCTCGACGCCCACTGCCTGTGCGATCGCCGGGGTGAGCGGCTGGACGCCGATCCCAAGCGCGGCGCCGGCCGTCGGTGCGGCGGGGGTGGCGGAATCGTCACCGTCATCGCCGTCGTCCGTGCCGAAGCCCTGCGCGTCGCCGCCGACCACAGCGGCCAACTTCTCTGCGCTCGGACGCGGCACGACGACCACGTTGGCGACGACAGGCTTGCCGTTGCGCAGGATGTCGAGACGCGCGGTCTGGCCAGGCTTCACGTTCGAGACGAGGTAGGACAGCGACTGGTCGACCGTCACGACCTGCCCGTTCACCTTGGTGACGACGTCGCCCGCGCGCACGCCGGCCTTTGCCGCCGGGCCGCCCGCGGTCACGTCGTTGATCAGCTCGCCCTGGTTCTTGGCGATGCCGAGTGCAGCTGCGGTATCCTCGTTGATCGTGCCGCCCGGCTGCAGCTGGACGCCGATATAGCCGCGCTCGATCGTGCCGCCCTTCATGAAGGTGGCGATGATCGGCTTGGCGACGGCCGCGGGGATCGCGAAGCCGATACCGATATTGCCGCCCGACTGGCTGAAGATCTGCGAGTTCACGCCGATCACGTTGCCGTTCAGATCGAACATCGGGCCACCCGAGTTGCCCTGGTTGATCGACGCATCGGTCTGGATGAAGCGGTCATACGCACCGCCCTGGCCGGTGACGCGGTTGATCGCCGAGACGATACCCGCGGTAACGGTGCCGCCCAGACCGAACGGCTCGCCGATCGCGACGACCCAGTCGCCGACGCGCGCGCCGTTCGAATCGCCGAACTTCACGAACGGCAGATTGGCCGCATCGATCTTCAGCAGCGCGAGATCCGATTCCTGATCCTTGCCGATGACCTTGGCGACATATTCCTTCTTGTCGCTCAGCGTCACCGTGATCGAATCAACCGTCGCGCCCTGCGCGCCCGGCGAAATCACGTGGTTGTTGGTGACGACATAACCGTCGGGCGAGATCAGGAAACCCGAGCCGAGCGAGGCACCCTCGCGCTTAACTGGGGCGCCACCCTGACCGCCGCCGCCGCCCATGCCGCCGAACAGGTCGCCGAACGGCGTGCCCGCGAACGGATTGGCCTGCTGCTTCTGGACGATCGTCTGCTTCGTCGAGATGTTGACGACAGCGGGCTGGAGCCGCGCGACCATGTCGGCAAAGCTCATCGGCGCGCCGGGCTTGGGGGAGACGGCCTGGATCGCGCCCGGCTCGTTCTGTGCGACCTGCGCACCGCTTGGCTGGAGCGCGAGCGTGGCGGTCGCACCGCCGAGGAGAAGAGCACTGGTAATGGCGTAGGCGTAACGCACTAGATGTTGTCCTCTCGTTTCATCAATCGAAACAGATCACCGTTAGGCAGGCCGTCCTGAATGATGCTTGAATATGAACGGCGTTCAAAGGTTCCGCAGGCTTAACGCCCGCGGCCTTCGAATTCCCTCAGATAGCTGTTGTTCGGCGAAAGAATGATCGACGTCGACCCTTCGGGTGCCGCCCCGCCATCTGCACCGAACGTGTGCCGGTACGACTGCATCGCGCGGTAGAAATCGTAGAAGTCGGCATCCTTGCCGAAGCTCTCGGCATAGATCTTAGCCGAATCCGCGTCGGCCTGCGCGCGGACGATCTGCGCCTGCTTCTGGCCTTCTGCGCGGATCGTGATCGCCTCCTGCTGGCGGGCGCTCGACATGCGCTTGAGCGCGCTTTCTAGCGGCAGGCCGACAGGCAGGTTCGCCTGCTTGATGCGGACATCGACGATCTCGACGCCGTACTGGCTGGCGACGCGCTGCAGACCCTTCTGGATATTGTCCATCAGCTCGGAGCGCTCGGGGCTGAGCAGTTCGACGAAGCGTCGCTTGCCGAGCTCGTTGCGCAGCGCAGACCCGAGGATTGGGCGCAGCTGATCGGGGATCCGATCCTCGCTGCCCACCGCGTTCCGCATCTTGCGCGGATCGACGATCCGGTAGCGCGCATAGGCATCGACCTCGAGCCGCAGCTGGTCGGTCGACAGCACGAGCGTGTTGTCGAGTTCGAGATCCTGCACACGCTTGTCGATCCAGACGATCCGGTCGACGAACGGGATGCGCGCAATAAGGCCTGCGCCGGTCTGGCCGAACGGCGTGTTGGGCTGCCAGGCGTTCACGGTGCGGATCGGCTGGCCGAAGCGCAGGATCACCGCCTGCTTGGTCTCGGGGACGATCGCGAAGGTCGATGCGGCCAGGATGACCAGCAGCAGCGCGACAATGCCGGCCACGATCGGACTGCGGAAACTCACGGCGTTCACTGGGCAGCTCCAGACTGGGGGGCAGCCGCCGCCGCGGCCGGCGCTGGCGTCGCCTGGACCGCCTCGGGATTCGGCAGACGCTTGGCATTCGACAGCGGCAGATACGGCACCACTCCGCCCGGCGTTTCGACAATCGTCTTGTCGCTCTTGGCGAGCACCGCCTCCATCGTCTCGTAATACATACGGCGACGCGTCACTTCCGGGGCGAGCTTATACTGCTCGTACACCTTGTCGAACGACGCGGCTTCGCCCTGCGCCCGCGCCACGACCTGCTGCGCATAGGAGCGCGACTGGTTGAGGTTGGCGATTGCCTCCTGTTGCGCAGCCGTGACGGCGTTGAAGTCCTCGACGATCCGGGCGGGCGCGGCGGCTTGCTTGATCGCGACGCCTTGAATGCGCACACCCGACTTGTAATCGTTGAGGATCTGCTGAGTCAGCTCGGCGACGCGCTGCTCGATTACGGTACGCCCCGTCCCGATCGCCTGGTCGAGCGTGGTCGTCGCAACCACCGCACGCATCGCGCTCTCGGCGGCAGCGCGGACGGTGTCGTTCGGCTCGGCGAGCTGGAACACGTAATCGCGCGGATCGGCGATGTCCCATCGAACCGAATAGGCGAGGTCGATGATGTTCTGGTCGCCGGTCAGCGTCAGATTCTCGCCATCGCCGACGGGGAAATTGTCGGTGCGGATCTTCTGGACGTCAACCACGGTCACGTCGGCGATCGGCGCGGGCATCGTCAGGCGAATGCCCGGGTCGAGCGTGCCGGCATATTTCCCGAAATAGCTCACGACGCCACGCTGCTGCGGGCCGATCTGGTGAATCGAGGTGAACAGGATCCAGACGACCACGATGATCGCGACGCCGATCGCCCAGAGCGCGCGGGCGTTGGCGCCCGACGGCAGGCCGCCAAAGCCGCCATTGCCGCCACCACCGCCGCCGGAGCCCCGCGCCTTGCGCAGGAATTCGTCGAGCGCAGTGGGCTTTGCCGTAGCCTTGCGGCCACCCGGCGGTTGCGCCCAGGGGTTGCGAGGGCCGCTGTTACCGTCGTCGCCCGAACCGCCCCAGGGGCCTTTCGGTGTTTCGGTGGCGAGGATATCGGGGCGCTGGAACCAGCGCGAGAAGATCGTCATACTAACCTTTATAGGTAGGCGCGGGAGGAAAAACAGTGCCAAGCGCCCTTAGCGGCCCTATCTGGCCCGCATGATCGACATCGAAGCGGTAAAGGCGGCGGTTGCCGCAGTGGCAGGCAAGCGGGCGACCGTTCGGATGGAAGGGACGCGCGCGGGCATCATCATCGATGCGACCGGGCTCGACCCGCAGGCGCGCGATGCGCTCGAGGCGACCGTCCGCATGGCGGCGACGCAGCCCGGCGTATCGGAAGTGCGGATCGCAGTGACCGCCGAACGCTCGACGCGCAGGTTGATCGCGGTCGCCAGCGGAAAAGGGGGGGTCGGCAAGTCGACACTTGCCGCCAATCTCGCCATCGCGATGTCGCGCGCCGGTCGTCGCGTCGGCCTGGTCGACGCCGATATCTATGGGCCGTCACAACCCCGCTTGATGAACGTCGAGGGCACGCGGCCGACGGCCAAGGACAAGGTGCTCGATCCGGTCGCGACCCCATACGGCGTGCCGCTACTCTCGATGGGACAGCTCGTCGAACCGGGCAAGGCGATTGCGTGGCGCGGGCCGATGGCGGCAGGCGCGCTCGGCCAGCTGGTCGAAGCGGACTGGGGCGCGACCGATACTCTGGTGCTCGATCTTCCGCCCGGCACCGGCGACGTGCAGCTGACCATGGTCCAGAAATACCGGCCCGCAGGGGCCGTGATCGTCTCGACCCCGCAGGATCTCGCGCTGATCGACGCGCGTCGTGCGATCGACCTGTTCGAGAAAGCCGGGATTCCGATCATCGGCCTCGTCGAGAATATGGCGGGCTATGTCTGTCCGCACTGCGGCGAGGCGTCGGACCCGTTCGGCCATGGCGGCGCGGAAGCCGCCGCGCGCGAGCTCGGCATCCCGTTTCTGGGCCGCGTGCCGCTGACGATCTCGATCCGCACGTCCTCCGATGCCGGCACGCCGCCGGCTGCGAGCCCGGACGATACTGTGTTCATGCCAATTGCGGCTCAAGTCGTCGCATGGCTCGGCACCCTGTGAAACCGGCGAGCGCGATCAGCGTTGTCTGATTACCGGTCGTACCCAACGCGTAGAGTTGCGGTACGAGCGGACCAGGTTTCCCCGAAGAGGAGGCATCGATGCCGCTGACCGCCGATGCCGATATCAAGACCCTGCTCGAAGGTGCGCGCACGATCGCGATGATCGGTGCCTCCGACCGTCCCGATCGGCCCTCCTACGGTGTCATGGCCAAGCTGCAGGCGCATGGCTACCGAGTCATCCCCGTCAATCCGCAGATCACCGGCGAGCACATCCACGGCGAATTCGTCTTCCGCGAACTGTCGCAGCTTGGCGACGCGATCGACATCGTCGACATCTTCCGCAACTCGGCCGCCGCTGGCGAAGCGGTCGACCAAGCAATCGCAGCCGGAGCCAAGGCCGTCTGGATGCAGCTGGGCGTCGTCAACGAAGAAGCAGCGGCTCGCGCCGAAGCCGCCGGACTACAGGTCGTGATGGACCGGTGCCCGGCGATCGACATTCCCAGGCTCGGGGTCACCAAGATCGAGTAATGACGCTTGCCCCGGCAGACGATCGCGGCCAGTCTGCGTGTCTGTCCGGGAGGCGTCAATGCTGGTCATGCTGTTGCCGATACTGGTCGAGGACCCGCTGATCGCGACCGCGAAGGCACGTATGGCGGCCGAGCGCCCCTGCCCCACGATCGTCGACTCAACCGACATCACCGTTTGCGGCATGCGGACCGCAGACCGGTTTCGCGTTCCGTTCGTCGTCCATGACGCGGGTGATCCCAAGCATGAAAGCGTTCGTAACGAGCGCACGCGCCTGTTGCATCGTACCTCGCCGCTCGACGATCTCAGCCCGTTCCAGGTCGGCGGCGGTATGGCGGGCGTCACCATGACCGTCGGTGGCGAAGGCGGCACATCGTTTCGCAAGCCTTCGCCGTAGGGATTCCGGATGATCGCCATCATCGTCTCTGCCCTTCTCCAGGCGGCCGCTGTCTCTGCGGTACCGCCCGTTCCGCAGCGGTTCTCGATCCTCGTCGACCCGTGTGCCACGCAGACGCAGAACGGCAGCGAGATCGTCGTCTGTGGCAAGTCCGCGACGGTGACCCCGCGTCTGCCAATGCGCGACGACCGTGGCCCTCCTGATCACCCGGTCGCTTCCAATCCCGAACTCAGTGCCGTCCGCGCACTACAGCTTGAGAACACGCCCTGTGCGGCAAGCCAATGGGGGTGCCAGGTGGGCTTCGGGCCGCCGATCGTGCCGATTGCAAAGGCTGCGGTGGGATTGATCAAGAGCGCGCTCGCGAAGAAACCCGACAAGCGCGGCCGCGTGCCGATCGACCTCGATGGTCCCGCCGGCACCGTGAACTAGGCCTGGGCCTGCCATGATCCTGCTATCGATCCTGCTTCAAGCCGTTGCCCCGACTGCGCCGATCGTCGCACCGCCGCTTCAACGCTGGTCGATCCTCAATCCGCCCGCCTGCCCTGGTTCCAGTCCGACCGAGGTCGTCGTCTGCGGTGGGAAGGGCGCTGCCGAGCAACGCCTGCCCCTGCCCGGCGAACGCCAGCCGCAGGATCGACCACGCCAATCCACCGGCGACCCTCGCGCGGCGCTCGACAATGCCGGGCCAGTGTGTCCGCCGGGAGGGTGCACCGGGGTCGATCTGCTGACGGTTCCAGTCGTGCTGATCCGCGGTGTGGGCGCCCTGATCGATCCGCATAGCTGTTGCGAGAATGGCGAGGGAAAGGACGCTATGGCGCTGGTTCGGGACGTCGGGCGGAAGTTTCGGAAAAAGCCGGACACGTCGAACCGCGTACCGATCGTGCTGGAGGATCCGGCGAAGTAAATCAGCGTTCCCCGCGGACTGAGCCAGCATGTTTCCCCGCGAAGGCGGGGACCCAGTCTGGGCTCCCGCCTTCGCGGGAGAACAAGGCGGGTTCGCGTTGTTGTCCTCCACCTCGGCGAAGGCCGGGGCCCAGTTGGAGGACGGCGCTAACTGAACGCACGTGTCGTTACTATGGCCTTTCCACCTGGGCCCTGGCCTTCGCCAGGGTGGTTGACGTTGAGTAAGACGGTCTGCCCCCTCGCCTCAATCGAGAATGTGCATCCACATCGGCTGACCAACCAGACTCTGCGATCCCCGCAACTTCTCCAGCGCCTGCGCGATCGAGCGTTCCGGGCTTTCATGCGTGACGATCGCGACCAGCACGCTGCCATCCGAAATCGCCCCGCGCTGGATCAGGCTCTCGATCGACACGCCTGCATCGCGCATCGCCGCCGCGATCTCGGCCAGCACGCCGACCCGGTCCGCCACGGTAAAGCGCAGATAGGCGCGTCCGCGTCGTTCGCCGCTGTCTGACTTGGGCGCAGCGGTAAGCGATGCGACCGGCATCGCGAACGGCGGGCCGAACTCTCCGCGGGCGATGTCGATCAGATCCGCAACAACCGCGCTCGCCGTCGGTCCATCGCCCGCGCCGGCGCCCTGGAACAGCAACCGGCCGACGAAATTACCCTCGGCTACGACGGCGTTGAGCGATCCGGTGACGTGTGCCAGCGGATGATCGATCGGCACCAGATGCGGATGCACACGCTGGAACAGCCCGTCCGTCCCCGCTTCCGCGAGCCCGAGCAGCCGCACGCGGTAGCCGAGCGCGGCCGCTTCGGCGATGTCCGCGCCCAGCAGATGCCGGATGCCGCTGATCGCGACGTCGTCGAACGCCGGCTGCGTCCCGAACGCTACCGCAGCCAGGATCGACAGCTTGTGCGCCGCATCGACGCCATCGATGTCGAAACTCGGATCGGATTCGGCGAACCCCAGCGCCTGCGCCTCGGCGAGCACCTCGGCGAAATCGCGGCCTTCCGATTCCATCTTCGACAGGATGAAATTGCAGGTGCCGTTGAGGATGCCGTAGACGCGCGCGATCTCGTTCGCCGCGGCGCCTTCGCGCAGGCCCTTGATTACCGGGATCCCACCCGCGACCGCCGCCTCGAACTTCAAAGCGACCCACGCGGCTTCGGCCGCCTGCGCCAGCTCAAGCCCGTGATGCGCGATCATCGCCTTGTTCGCGGTGACGAAATTGCGTCCCGCCGCCAGCGTGCTGCGCGCCAGCGTCAGTGCCGGGCCGTCCGACCCGCCGATCAGCTCGACCACGACGTCGGCGCCCGGCTGCTTCGCCAGCGCAGTCGTGTCGTCGACCCACGCGAACCGCGACAGGTCGACGCCGCGGTCCTTGCCGCGGTCGCGCGCGGAGACCGCGACGATCTCGATCTCGCGCCCGGCCCGCCGCGCGATCAACTCGCGGTTCGCATCCAGCAATCGGATCACACCGCCGCCAACGGTCCCGAGCCCGGCAAGGGCCACACGCAATGGTTCGCTCATTTTCGTCCTCCACTCGCGCGTCCGGTTACGTTTCGCGGGCAGTTTGCGCAATCCTGATGACGCACGGGCGTTACGCCCCTATCTGAACATCATGTCCGGCCGTTTCGATCACCTCCCCAACCGTCGCACGATCATCGATCGCCGCGCCGTCGCCGAAACCATCGCCGCCTTGGAAGGCGTGGACGCAACCGCACTTCGCCGCGATGCGACCGCACTGCTGAAGACTGCGTTGGAGAAGGGGCGGATCGAGGTCGAACGTCGTTTGATCGAGCACCCGTCGCGCGGATTGGAAGCGTCCAGCGCACAGGCCTATCTGATCGATGCGCTGCTCCGCATCCTGTTCGATTTCACGACGCAGCGTCTCTACCCCCTGCCTAACCCGACGATCGGCGAGCGGCTGACGCTGATCGCGGTCGGCGGCTATGGCCGAGCCGAGATGGCGCCGCATTCCGATGTCGATATCGGCTTCCTGACGCCCGGCAAGCAGACGCCCTGGGCCGAGCGGGTGATCGAATCGATGCTGTACGCGCTATGGGATCTCGGCCTGAAGCTTGGCCAGTCCAGCCGCTCGCTCGACGAAATGGTGCGCCAGGCCAAGGCCGACGTTACCGTGCGCACCGCGCTGCTCGAGGCGCGGTTCGTCTGCGGCGACACCGAGCTGTACGAACAGGCCTCGCACCGCTTCAAGACCGAGGTCCAGGCCGACACCGCGCGCACTTTCATCGCCGACAAGCTCGCCGAACGCGATGCGCGCCACCGCAAGATGGGCGACACGCGCTACGTCGTCGAGCCCAACGTCAAGGAGGGCAAGGGCGGCCTGCGCGATCTCCACGCGCTGTTCTGGATCGGCAAATATATCTACGACGTCCAGCGGGCCGCCGAACTGGTCGAGGTCGGGTTGTTCACCAAGGCCGAATATCGCCTGTTCCACCGCGCGGACAATTTCTTCCAGGCGGTGCGCTGCCATCTCCACAGCATCACCGGCCGCGCCGAGGATCGCCTCACCTTCGACCTGCAACGCGAGATTGCTGACCGGATGCGATTCTCCGATCGCCCCGGCAAGTCGAAGGTCGAGCGGTTCATGCAGTTCTATTTCCTGCAGGCGAAGACCGTCGGCACGCTCAGCGGCGTCTTCCTCGCGCATCTCGACGAGAAGTTCGCCGCGCGCGGACGGCGCTTCGGCCTGCCGACGATCCGCCGCTCCCCACGCAAGCTCAACGGCTTCGTGCTCGATCGCGGCCGGCTTGCGCTGCCGAGCGACGACTTCTTCCAGGCCGATCCCGAACGCCTGATCGAGATCTTCCAGCTCGCCGACAAGCATGGCGTCGAGATCCACCCGCTCGCGATGCGCGCCGCCGCGCGCGACGCAAAGCTGGTCGACGACGTCCGCACGAGTCCGACCGCCAACGCGCTGTTTCTCGACGTGCTGACGTCCCCGCGCGATCCCGAACTCGTGCTGCGCTGGATGAACGAGGCGGGGGTATTCGGCCGGTTCGTGCCCGACTTCGCGCGCGTCGTCGCGCAGATGCAGTTCGACATGTACCATCACTACACCGTCGACGAGCACACCATCCGCGCGATCGGGCTGCTCGCGCGGATCGAGAACGGCGTGCTGAAGGAGGATCATCCGCTCGCCAGCGCGATCTTCGAACAGATCGTGTCGCGGCGCGCGCTGTACGTCGCGGTGCTGCTGCACGACATTGCCAAGGGCCGTGGCGGGGATCATTCGATCCTGGGGGCGGAGGTCGCACAGCGGCTGTGCCCGCGCTTCGGGCTGACGCCGGCGGAAACCGAGACCGTTACATGGCTGGTCCGCTGGCACTTGCTGATGTCGGCGACCGCGTTCAAACGCGACCTTAGCGACTTCAAGACGATCCTCGACTTCTGCGACGTGGTGCAGAGCCCAGAGCGGCTGCGGCTACTCCTCACGCTGACGATCGTCGATATCCGCGCGGTCGGTCCGGGCGTGTGGAACGGCTGGAAACGCCAGCTGCTCGGCGATCTGTACGAACTGGCGGAAGAAGTGCTGCGGCTGGGTCACAAGCAGAAGGGCCGTGCCGAGAGGATCGCGGCCAAGCAGGCGCATCTTCGCGACGAACTCGGATGGAGCGAGGAGGTGTTCGCAACGCTCGTCCACCGCCTGCCCGAAGCCTATTGGATCGCCGAACCCGAGGACGTGCTCGCGCACAACGCACGCTTCCTCGCGAGCACCGGCGATGCCCAGCTCGCGATCGACGCACATGTCTATCCAGGGCGCGGCGCGACGCTGGTGACGATCTACGCGGCCGATCATCCCGGCCTGTTCTACCGCATTGCGGGGGCAATCCACGTCGCCGGCGGCAATATCATCGATGCGCGGATCCACACCACGCGCGACGGGATGGCGATCGACAATTTTCTCGTCCAGGATCCGTTCGGACGGCCTTTTGATGAATCCGGCCAGTTGGCGCGTCTTAAAACGGCGATCGAAGACGCGCTGGCGAATCGCGGCAAGCTCGCTGATCGTCTGGTGGCAAAACCCCTGCCCCGGACGCGCGCGGAGGCGTTCGACATAGTTCCAAATGCGCTGGTCGACAACAAGGCGTCGAACCGGTTCACGGTGGTCGAGGTCAATGCGCGGGATCGGCCGGCGCTGCTCAACCAGCTCGCCAATGCGCTGTTTCAGTCGAAGGTGACGATCCACTCCGCGCATGTCGCCACCTATGGCGAGCGTGCGGTGGACACGTTCTACATCACCGATCTGACGGGCGACCGGATCACCCAGCCTGCGCGGCTGAGGACGCTCGAGCGCAGATTGCTGGCGGCGGCGGCCGGCGAAGAGATCGATCTGGCGGCGTAAGCGGCCCCGTTCTCCCGCGAAAGCGGGAGCCTAGGGTACCGAAACGCAGCGCTTGTGACCCGGGACTCCTGCGTTCGCAGGAGAACCGCCGAGCCACTTTGAGACACGAAAAAGCCGACCCGCAGAGACCTGCGCGCCGGCTCTTCACGTAAGGCTACCCGATCAGAAGCGCGAGCGCAGCGTCAGGCCGTAGGTGCGTGGCTCGGCAAGGAAGGCCGAGTAGAGCGCGTTGCCGGTGCCGCCATAGGCAGCGACGTTGGCCGATGACCCTGCGCCCTGGAACGGCGTGTTGAACGCGACCTGGATGTAGTTCTTGTTGAACACATTCTGCGCCCAGAACTCGAGCGCCCAGATCTGGTCCTTGCCGCGCAGACCGACGCGGGCGTTGACGACGGCGAACCCATCCTGCTTCTTCTCGGGCGCCAGATCGGACCCCGTGTTGTAGTCGGAAGACAGGCGGCTATCGACATAAAGCAGACCCGACAGGCCGTTCCTGCCGATGTCCGGCGTCCAGGCGAACGACGTGGTGACGACGTTCTTTGGCGCGTTCGACAACTGGCTGCCCGGGAGCAGGAAAAGCGAACGGTCGAGCGCCTCGCCGGTGGTCGAGCTGCCTACCAGGTTCTTGCGGGCAAACGTGTCGGCATAGGTGTAGCCTGCGGTGAAGGTGACCTGCTTGATCGGCGACATCGTTGCTTCGAGCTCGACACCCTGCGAGATCACGCCCGCCTTCTTCGCCCGGTCCGGGGCGCAGGTGCCGGTCTGCGCACCGGTGACGGGGTTGAAGCCGTTATCGCTGTCGAGACCGTTGAGGTTGTCCTTGCAGCCCTGAACATTCTGCACGACGAAGATCGAGCCGTTGAACGTGTTGAGCTGGAAGTCGGTGAATTCCTGGCGGAACGCAGCGACGTTCAAGGTAAACTGGCGCGTGTTGAACTTCGCACCGATCTCGTAATTGTTCACCTTCTCGGCATTGAACCGGAGGCCCGGCGCATCGGCGTCGCTGCGCGCCGAGAGCACGCCGTTGACGCCGCCCAGATCGGACCGGTCGAGGTTGTAGCCGCCCGCCTTGTAGCCCTTGGCATAGGAGGCATAGGTCAGCAGCTTGGTGAACGGCTTCCACGAGAGGACCGCGGTGCCGGTGAACTCGCCGTCGCCGAAGCTGTCGTTCAGGTTCAACGCGTTCAGCGCCGTGCTCGAATTGCCCGTGCAGGTCAGCGTCACGATCCCCTGCGCAAACGCCGTTGCGGCGCTCTGCGACTGAGTCAACGGTGCCAATGCGGCCTGCTGGATCGGGCAGACGCTGTTGCTGTTCTTGAACGCAGCGTTGAACTTCTTGGTTTCGTGCGTGTAGCGAAGACCGCCGGTCAGCGACAATGTGTCGGTCAAGTGCAGGATGTTGTGCGTGAAGAACGCGTAGTTCTCGCTCTTCTGCCGGTAGATCGAGCCCGAATCGCCGACGTTGTTCACACCGCCGCCAAGCCCGGGACCACCCGTCAGGCGATCGAGCGCAGCGGTAATAAGGCCGCCTGCGGAATTCGCTCCGCCAAACGCGCCGGTGATCGTCGCGCGCCCCAGCGCGCTCATGCAGCCCGGGTTGTTCTGGTTCTGCAACGCGGCAACCGGGCTGACCGTCGCAACGAGGCGGCACGCGGCGAACTGGCCGTACTGCGATCCGAACTTCGCGTTGTCGACGAGCTTCAGAGTCTCCTTCGAATAGAAGCCACCGACGAGCCAATCGAGCTTGTCGTTGAACAGCGAGCCCTGCAGCCGCGCTTCCTGCGTGAAGGTATGGAACTGACGATAGGCGTTTCCGTCGTCGGCACGGTTCGTCAGATCGATATTGGTATAGTCGATGTCGCTGACATTGCCCGACTTGTATTCGCGATACGCGGTGATCGACGTGAAGGTGGCGCCGCCCAGATCCCAGTCGGCCTGCACCGAGCCACCATAATCCTTGGTCGTGTTGCGATAGGTCTGGCCCGGCGTCACCGCCACCTGCCGGCTGTACGGATCGGCCTTGCTGCCCGCGAGCGGGAACACCGCGCCCTGGCGACGCAGGATATCGACGATGCGGTTGCTCGCATTGTTCGTGACCGCGCCGTCGGCGTTGACCGTGCCAAAGAACGGCGCGACGCCGGCGGCATTGGCGGTTGGATCGGTCGTCTCGACCTGGCTGTAATAAACCGCGCCGCAGCAGCTTTCCTTGCGATGCGAATAATCACCGATCATCCGGAAGCTCAGGCGATCGGTCGGATTGAACAGCAACTGGCCGCGGACGAAGTAGCGATCGCGGTCATTGATGCGGCTTTCGGAGCCGTTGGCGGCGGTCACGTTCTTGTAGAACCCGTCGCGCTTCACATAGACGCCGTCGACGCGGAAGGCGAGCTTCTCGGCGATCAGCGGTCCAGTGATGCCGGCGGCCAGGCGCTTCTGGTCGTAATTGCCGTAGGTCGCCTCGGCGTTGCCGTGCCAGTCGAACTCGGGCGAGCGCGTGATGATGTTGATGAGGCCCGCCGACGCGTTGCGACCGAACAGCGTTCCCTGCGGCCCACGCAGAACCTCGACCCGGTCGATCTCGCCGAGTTCGTTGAGGCCGACACCGGTACGACTGCGATAGACACCGTCGATGAAGACCGCGACCGAACTTTCGAGGCCGGGATTGTCGCCGACCGTACCGATTCCGCGAATACGCGCCGATGCGTTCGATTCGTTGCCCGTCGATGAGATCAGCAGCGACGGCGCGAGCTGGTTGAGCGAGCGAATGTCGCTGCCGCCCGAATTCTGCAGCGCGGCCTGGCCGACCGCGGATACCGCGATGGGTACGTTCGACAGACGCTCCGAGCGACGGGTCGCGGTGATCACGATGTCGCTCGAGTTGCCGGTCTCGCCGATCGCGCTGGCAGCACTGGCTGCGCGCGTCGTGTCGGCGTCGGTCGCGCCGTTCGTCTGACCCGCGACCGAGGCATTGGCGGTCCCCTGCGACGGCGTCGCCTGTGCTTCGACGGTGGAAGTCGCCTGCTGAGCGAACGCCGGTGTGACGATCGCAACGGTCGCAACGGCGGACAACAGATATGCGGTCATACGCATCGGCATTCTCTCCCTGGACGTGTCCGAATGTTTTCGAACTTATGGTTTGGACGTTAGGTAGAGATATATAGCCACGAACGTCTAGTGATTTCCGCATACGGAAAGAGATTTTTGAATAGTGTGTCTCCAAATCGTCACAGAGTGGCAGGCACCAAACCCTAGTTTCAAATCGCAACTATTCTACCGAGCGGACTGCTAGCGCTCTCACGGGATCCTGCTCGCCACCTCGCACCGGAGGTGTGCGCCTCGCCTAAGATCGGCGTCCATCCGCAGACCGACATGGAACCGACCCCTCGCTACAGGCAGGGACTGTAGGTCGACGACCGACGGAGCACATGAAAAAAGCCGGCCGATCCCAAGGGACCGGCCAGCCTATCAAACGTATCGTGTAACGGCCGCAGCCGCCGCGTCGTTACTTCGGCGCGAGCACCATCAGCATCTGGCGGCCTTCCATGCGCGGATACGCCTCAATCTTGGCGATCTCCGCAACGTCGTCCTGGACGCGCTTCAACAGGTTCATGCCGAGCTGGCCATGGCTCAACTCGCGACCGCGAAAGCGCAGCGTGATCTTGACCTTGTCGCCCTCGCCGATGAAGTCGTTCACCTTCTTCATCTTCGTGTCGTAATCATGGTCGTCGATGTTCGGACGCATCTTGATCTCCTTGATCTCCTGCGTCTTCTGCGACTTGCGTGCGAGGTTCGCCTTCTTCTGCGCCTCGTACTTGAACTTGCCGACATCGAGGAACTTGGCGACGGGCGGATCGGCGTTAGGCGACACCTCGACCAGGTCGAGGCCGTGCTCGGCTGCCTGCTCGATCGCTTCGCGCGTAAACATCACGCCCAGATTCTCGCCCTCGTGATCGATCACGCGGACCTTCTGGCTCTGGATGAATTCGTTGAATCGCGGGCCGTTCATTGCGGGCGTCTGCATCGGCCGGCGCATCGTGGGAGGACGTATGGGGGTTGCTCCTGAAGTTTCTGACAAAGTATTTGGGCCGGCATATAGCGCAAAAACGCGTGCTCCGATAGCCGGCCCTCTAAGGTCACATATCGGGTGCGCGCGCCTCGTCCGCAAGACGCATGATCGCCTCGTCGAGCGTCAGGATGGTCTGCGCCTGGCTGCCGAGCGTGCGCAGCGCGACCTTGCCCTCCTCAGCCTCGCGCTTGCCGACGACGAGCAGGTTGGGCACCTTCGCCAGGCTGTGCTCGCGCACCTTGTAGTTGATCTTCTCGTTGCGAAGGTCGGTCTCCACGCGAATCCCGGCCGCTTTGAGCTTCGCCGCGACCTCGATCGCATAGTCATCGGCATCCGACACGATCGTCGCGACGACTGCCTGCACCGGGGCGAGCCAGAGGGGGAAGCGGCCTGCATGATGCTCGATCAGGATGCCAAGGAACCGCTCGAACGTGCCGAGAATCGCGCGGTGGAGCATCACCGGCCGGTGCCGCTCACCATCCGCACCCACATACGACGCGTCGAGTCGCTCGGGCAGCACGCGGTCCGACTGGATCGTACCGACCTGCCACGTCCGGCCAATCGCGTCGGTCAGGTGGAATTCTAGCTTAGGCGCATAGAACGCGCCCTCACCCGGCAGCTCCTCGAAATTCGCCTTGATCGTGTCGCTCAAGCCCGACTGCATCACCGCCTCGCGCAGTTCCGCCTCGGCCTTGTCCCACATCGCGTCTTCGCCGAACCGCTTTTCCGGGCGCAGCGCGAGCTTCACTGCATAATCCTCGAAGCCCAGATGCTTGTAGACGCTGTCGAGCAGCTCGCAGAACTTGCGCACCTCCTCGACCAGCTGGTCCTCGCGGACGAAGATATGCGCGTCGTCCTGCGTGAACTGGCGGACGCGCATGATGCCGTGCAGCGCGCCATGCGGCTCGTTGCGGTGGCAGCAGCCGAACTCCGCCATCCGGATCGGCAGGTCGCGATACGACTTGATTCCCTGCTTGAAGATCAGGACGTGCGCCGGGCAGTTCATCGGTTTGAGCGCCATCAGGTCGCCCTCGCCCGACAGAATTGCACCCTCGTCCTCTGCGTTCGGGATCTCGTCGGGTACGACGAACATGTTCTCGCGGTACTTGCCCCAATGGCCGGACTGTTCCCACTGCTTGGCGTCCATCAGCTGCGGCGTCTTCACCTCGGCATAGTCCGCAGCATCGAGCCGCCGGCGCATATACGCCTCCAGCTGGCGCCACAGCACGAAGCCGTTGGGATGCCAGAACACCGAGCCCTGCGCCTCGGACTGGAGGTGGAACAGGTCCATTTCCTGCCCGATCTTGCGGTGATCGCGCTTGGCCGCCTCCTCCAGCCGGAACAGATGCTGGTCGAGCTGCTTCTTGTTGAGCCAGCCAGTGCCGTAGATGCGGCTGAGCATTGCGTTCTTCTGGTCGCCGCGCCAATAAGCGCCGCTCACGCGCGTCAGCTTGAACGCAGCCGGGTCCAGCTTGCCGGTCGACACCATGTGCGGCCCGCGGCACATGTCGAGCCACTCGCCCTGGCGATAGATCGTGAGCTCCTCGCCCTCGGGCAGCTCGGCGGCCCATTCGGCCTTGAACGTCTCGCCCTGCTCGGTCCAGCGGTCGATCAGCTGTTGGCGGCTCCACACCTCGCGCAGGAACGGCTCGTTGCGGGCGATGATCGCGCGCATCTCAGCCTCGATCGCGGGCAGGTCCTCGTCGGTGAACGGGCGGTCCTTCGGCGCGAAGTCGTAATAGAAGCCGTCGTCGGTCGCCGGCCCGAACGTGATCTGCGTGCCCGGGAACAGGTGCTGCACGGCTTCGGCCATGACGTGCGCGAGATCGTGGCGCACGAGTTCGAGCGCATCGGCCTCGTCACGCGCGGTCACCAGCGCGAGGTTCGTGTCCCCCTCGAACGGACGGCTGAGATCGCGCACCTGGCCGTCGATCCGCGCGGCGAGCGCCGCCTTGGCGAGGCCCGGCCCGATCGCCGCGGCGACGTCTGCGGGCGTAGTCCCGGGCGCAACCTCGCGGACGGAACCGTCGGGAAGCGTAATGCGGAACATGGCGGACATGGGGAACTTTCTCGTATTGGAAGAACGGCGCTTATGCCGTCGCGGGGCCGATATAGGCAACCCGCCTCGCACGACACCCCCCTCCCGTCATCCCGACGAAAGTCGGGACCCAGGGCCAAGCAGCACCGTCCCCCGGATCAAACCACCCCGAACGGCACGACCCGGTTCGCCTGCGTGTGTCCGATCTCCGCGCGCCCCAGATACGGCACACCCATGTCGCGGCTCCAGCGCACCATCATGTAGTCGAGCGTCTCGCCCCAGGGCGGTTCATTCTCCTGCACTGCGGTCACCGCGCCGAGCCGTAGCCCCGCAATCCCCTTCAGCTGCGTGGCGTTGGCGACTTTGAACAGCATGCGGTCGATCGCGTACATTGGCTCGGACACTTCCTCGACGATCAGCACGTGATCGGTGAGGTCCGGCAGCCACGGCGTGCCGATCAGCGAGGTGAGGATGCTGAGGTTGAACGCCGCCGACGGCTGCCCGCCCAGTCCGGGTTCGAGCCCTGTGCGATCGCCGCGCACCATCCAGCCAAGCGACCGCGCGACCGTCGCTTCGCCGTCGTGGCGGTTGATGTCACTGACCATCGGGCCGTGGATCGGCCGCCCGATCCGCCGGGCATAGAGTGCACCGAGCAGGAAACCGACGTCGGAATAGCCGAGATACGTCTTGTGACGCGCGGCGCGGCCGAGTTCGGGCATCACCATCGCCAGGATACGGTTCGAACCATAGCCGCCACGCAGGAACCAGATCGCATCGAACGTCGGATCATTGGCATATTCGAGGAACGCCGCCGCACGCCGCATGTCGGAGCCGGCAAAATGGCCGTCGGTTTCCAGGCATTGCGGGTGGAAGACGAGCGCGACCTCGGGGAACGCGGTGGCCGCATAGGCGGTGATCTTGGCGATCGCCGCGGGATTGGTCCGGCTCGACGCGGCGAGCACACCGATACGCATTGTTCGTCTTCCCGACCTTGCCCCGTTACCCAACCGCCCATATCGCGGCGCGATGGAAATCAGCAAATCTTCATTCGGGCCCTGTTTCTTCGTCGGCATCGGTGGCTCGGGCATGATGCCGCTCGCGATGATCCTCGCAGGCCGCGGCGCGACCGTCGCCGGCTCGGACCGCAACCTGGACCAGGGCCGCGTTCCCGCAAAGTTCGACGACCTTGCCGCCAAGGGCGTCGCGCTGTTCCCGCAGGACGGCAGCGGCATCGTCTCGGCCGACCAGTTGGTCATCGCCTCCGCCGCGATCGAGGCGAGCGTGCCGGACATGATCGCGGCCGATGCACTCGGCTGCACCCGCTCGACCCGTGCGGCGATGCTGGCATCGCTGTTCAACGATAGCCGGTTGCCGATCGGTGTCGCGGGGACGAGCGGCAAGTCGACCGTGACGGGCATGATCGGCTGGATCCTCCACGCCGTCGGGCGCGATCCGACTGTGATGAACGGGGCGGTGATGAAGAACTTCGCCACCCAAGACGCGCCGTTTGCGAGCGCGTTGGTCGGAGAGGGCGATGCGTTCGTGAGCGAAGTGGACGAAAGCGACGGCTCGATCGCCAGCTATGCGCCGAAGATCGCGGTGCTCAACAACGTCAGCCTCGACCACAAGTCGCTCGATGAACTGCGCGTGCTGTTCGGGGACTTCGTCGCAAAGGCCGAGACCGCGGTGGTGAACGCCAACGATCCGGATGCCGCAGCGCTCGCCGCGCGGCTCCCGCGCGGTCGGGTGACGACGTTTGCGATCGATGCATCGGCCGATCTGCGCGCCGAGAACCTGAAGCCCGAGCCCTTCGCGATTTCCTTCGACATCGTGTCGCGCGGCGTGCGGACGCCGGTGAGGCTGGCAGTGCCGGGCCGCCACAATGTGTCGAACGCGCTCGCCGCGATCGGTGCGGCGATGGCGGCGGACGTGCCGCTCGGCGATGCGGTCAAGACGATCGCCGGGTTCACGGGTCTGCGCCGCCGCTTCGACCTGGTCGGCGAGGCTGGCGGGGTCTCCGTGATCGACGATTTCGGACACAACCCGGACAAGATCGCCGCGACGCTCGACACGCTTCACGCCTTTCCCGGTCGGTTGCTGTTGTTGTTCCAACCGCACGGCTATGGCCCGTTGAAGGTCATGGGCCGAGAGCTCGTCGCCACGTTCGTCGACCGGATGGCGGAGGACGATATCCTCGTCCTCCCCGACCCGGCCTATTACGGCGGGACGGTCACGCGCGAGGTCACCAGCGCGAACATCGTTGAACAGATCGTCGCCGGCGGCCGGGACGCGAGGCATATTGCCGACCGGTCGGACGCCGCCGCCGCGCTGGTCGCTGCGGCGCGTCCCGGGGACCGTATCGTGGTAATGGGCGCGCGAGACGATACGTTGAGCGTGCTGGCCGCGGGGATGGTCGACGCGTTGGCCGCCACCTGATATAGAACGCGTCAGGAGACCGCCCATGTTTCGCCGCCTGTTCCTCGACCATCCAGCCACCGTCGGCGAGAGCTACCTCGAGCATTTCGGCGTCGCCGGGCGCTTCGGCGTGACGATGATCAAGGGCGGGCTCGGCGCGCTGGTGCATGCTTTCGTCCCCGCGCTGTGCAAGACGCGCGGCAGTGACACGGTGGCCGAACTCCACCGCCAGATGGTGCTGAAGCGCGGCGCCGTGGCCGCCGACCAGGCGCAGATGAAGACGGTCGAATTCATCATCTGACGCGTGGTGGACGAACGCTGAAAGCGCTCCACTCAAAGAAAAATCAGGTAAAGTTAGGCCAAGAGCAGGTTCGCTCGGGCCGAGACCTCGGACGTCCAATCGACAGGCCCGCTTGTCATTCTGTAAAGTGTCATTGACATTTCGTCCTGCTGCTATGTAAAGTACGCTTGTCCTCATAAAGGGAGACTCGCTATGCTCACTATGCGCCAAGCCAACCGCCGCTATCTCAATCGGTTCATACCCAGCATGACCTGTTACGCAGTCTTTCTGCTGGGATCGAACATGATCGAGGCTGCCTACGCGCCAACCGGTGCAGCGCTCATCGCTCTCGCGATCTTGCCAGCCCTGCCGATTATCGCCGTCATCTGGGCGATGGGGATGGCAATCGTCGAACAGCCCGACGAGTATGTGCGCGCCAAGCTGATCCACGCCATGCTGATCGCGACCGCGGTGATGTTGTCGGTCATGACCGTGTGGAGCTTCCTCGAAGATACCGGCGCGGTGCCGCACAAACCCATCCACCTCGCCTTTCCGTTGTGGTGCGCCGGATTGCTGATCGGTCAGTCCTGGCTCTGGGCGCGCGACCGGTTCGCCGGCCTTGAGGCATGAAGAACCGCCTCAAGATCCTGCGTGCCGAGCGGGATTGGAGCCAAGGCGAGCTTGCCGACCGCCTCGAGGTCTCGCGCCAGAGCGTCAATGCAATCGAGACGGGCCGCTATGATCCGTCGCTGCCACTTGCGTTAAAGATCGCCGAACTGTTCGACCTCGCCATCGAGGATATTTTCACCAGCCCGTCGAAGCTGCCTGCGGCATGATCGCGCATCACAAGGCCGCCTCGCCGTCACTGCCGTCACGCTGAGGGTCGTCCCCAATCGCGGCGCGAGCCATGCGCAGAAGGCCTAGGCGACTGCGCGTCACGTTCGTCGAGATCGGCGATGCGGCGTAATTCGTGGTGCTCGAGTCAGCCGGTCGTGTTCCAGGCTGCACTCGACGCCTTTCTCCGGCGCTGAGGGGCAGCTAAGGTATCGGCATGACCGACACCGCTACGCCGCCCGCACCGACGCCTCCCGCCAAGGAGCGCCCTCGCCTCGCCTATCACCATAGTCCCGGTACCGGACCGACGATCGTGTTCCTGTCGGGCTACGCCTCCGACATGGCCGGGACCAAGGCGGTGACGCTCGAGGCGTGGGCGAAGTCGGAGGGCCGCGCGTTCCTGCGGTTCGATTATGGTGGCTGCGGGCAAAGCGAAGGCGCGTTCGAGGACCAGACTTTGGTCGACTGGCGCGACGACGCGCTGGCGATGATCGACGCGCTCGTTGAAGAGTCGGCCATCCTGGTCGGGTCGTCGCTGGGCGGGTGGCTGATGCTGCTGGCGGCAAAGATGCGCCCCGATCTGGTGAAGGGGCTGGTCGGGATCGCGCCCGCGCCCGATTTCACCGACTGGGGCTTCACCACCGACGAGAAGATGGCGCTGCTCAGCAATGGCCGGATCGAGCGCAAGAACTCCTATGGCCCCGAGCCGACCGTCTACACCCGCGCGTTCTGGTCGTCGGGCGAGGCGAACCGGCTGATGTTCGGCGAGATCGCGTTCGATGGCCCGGTCCGACTGGTCCAGGGTCAGCGCGATCCAGACGTGCCATGGCACCGTACCGCGCGGCTTGCCGAGCTGTTGCGTTCAGCCGACGTGCAGACATGGCTGGTCAAGGACGGCGATCACCGCCTGTCGCGCGATAGCGACATTTCCCTTATCATCCGGGCGGTCGAGGATGTGATCGCCGCCCTATGATCTTGCCGTTATTGCTTGCCGCCGCGCAGGCCGCCGCCCCCGGTCCTGCCGCCGGCCCCGTCGATGCGCCAGGCGATCGGTTCGCCCGGTGCGTCGCCCTGACGCAGAGCGATCCCGCCGCTGCACGCGCGGAGGCTGGGCGCTGGCGAATCAGCGGAGGACGGTATTTCGCTCGGCAGTGCGCAGGGCTTGCTTTCGCCGCCGAAAAAAACTGGCCGTCCGCGGCCGGCGAGTTCGAAGAGGCGGCGCGGGAGGCTCAGCTCGACCGGGACACGCGCGCCGCCAATTATTTCGCGCAGGCCGGCAACGCTTGGCTGGCCGCCGGTCAGCCGGCAAAGGCGCGCGTCGCGCTGGATTCGGCGCTCACCGCGGGGTCGCTGACCGGACTGCCGCTGGGGGAAGCACAGCTCGACCATGCCCGCGCGCTGGTCGCGGCAGGCGAGCTGGACGCAGCGCGCAGCGATCTCGATCTTGCGCTGACAACGGCGGGCGACGATCCGCTCGCATGGCTGCTGTCGGCGACACTTGCGCGGCGGATGAGCAATCTGCCGCGTGCCAAGTCGGATATCGCTCAGGCGTTGAAGCGCTCGGCGGACGATGCGTCCGTACAATTGGAGGCCGGCAACATCGCCGCGCTGTCAGGTGACGAAGCGGCCGCGCGGGAAGCGTGGGGAACTGCCGCGAGACTGGCGCCGACGACCGATGTCGGACGAAACGCGGTCACGGCGCTCAAACAGTTCGACGCGGTAAAATAACACAGCCTTCGGGCCGGTCGTTCGCGACCGGCCCGACATGTCGTTCAGCGGCGGACCATCGTGCTCCGCGCGATCTTGCTGACCAGACCCGGCAGCCCCGGATAGCTCGCCTTGTGATACGGCGACAGCGCATCGAGTTCCGCGGTGATGCGTCGATGAGCCTCGCCCAGCGCGTGATAGGGCAGACCCGGCAGCAGGTGGTGCAACGCATGGTAGCGCAGACCCACCGGCGCCCAGAGTGCGGGAAGCAACGCCGGCGGCGGCACGTTGACCGTGTCGAGATACTGCGCGGTCACCGTCATCGGCTCGCCATCATTTTCCCACAGATGCGCGACCAGCGTACGGACCTGGTTGAGCACAGCGAACGCCGACGCGACGGCGAAGATCGTCACGAACGCGCGCAGCGGCAGCACGCCGGTTGCCGTAATCGCGATCAACGTGATCGCCCACAGGCTGGCAGCGATTTCCAGGCGATCCCAATACGCCTTTGCTTCGCCATCGGGCGCGCGACGGCGGAACTGCGGGTTGATCGCGAGCGCCGAGTAGCGCTCGACAATGATCGTCCGCAGCTTCGGCGACAGCAGAGAGATCGGTGACAGGATCGCGAACCGGATCAGCAGCGCGATCGGCGCAAGCGCCGACACGACGATGAACAGCGGCAGCGTCCACGGCTTCATAAGGGCGAGCGGGAGATATTCGGGATCCTCGACCGTGCCGTAACGGGTCTTGGCGTGATGGAGATTGTGGACACCCTCGTACATGAACGACGGCGTCAATAGCGGCACGCCGACGAGCACGTTCCAGCCGAGCCGGAAGTTCGGAACCGACGCGTGCTTCATGTGGCTGACTTCGTGAATGAAGCTCAGACCGCGATAGAGACCCAGCATCGCGATGACGCCTGCAACAACCATCACCGGGACCGACGTCGAGGTGGCAGCCACCGCGAGTGCGCCGTAGCCGACCACCATAGACGCGATCAGGTCAGCCCAGTAAATTGCCGCACGCGGCTTCACCAAATCGCGAGTCAGATCGGCGGCTGCGCGCAACATCGCCTTGTCATCGGCAACGCGCTCCACGCCGCTCCCTGCACGCGGCGAACCCGCGGGAGTGGAGGCTGGAGCGGCCGTGCCGCGAGCGAGGCTGAGCGAAGTGTCCATGGGCATATCCATTGCCTGAAGATAGTGGCGGCACCGTGGCATTTACAGGTTGCGCAGGGCTACGGCGCCAGAGGAAACCCGATCACTCTGACCGGCTGTTGCGATGATGCATGTGTCCCTCGCCTTTACCCGCTGTGCTGGGTAGACACGCGCGACTGCGTATTCGGGAACGACACATGGCTAACCTCATCATTCGACCGGTCGAGACCAAGAAGGACCGCAAGATCTTCATCGATCTGCCGTTCCGTCTCTATGCCGACGATCCCAATTGGGTGCCGCCGTTGAAGTCGGAAGCGCTCGGGCTGATCACGCCCGAGAAGAACGGCTGGTTCAGCCATGCCAAGGCGCAATTGTTCCTCGCCGAGGAAGATGGCCGCGTAGTCGGACGTATCTCCGCGCATATCGATACGCTGGCGCTGACGATGCCGCCTGAGCAGGGGTTCGGCCCCGGCGTCGGCCAATGGGGCCTGATGGAAGCGGAGCGGCAGGACGTGTTCCAGGCGCTGCTGCAGCGGGCCGAGGCGTGGCTGCGCGAGCAGGGCATGACGCGGGCGATGGGGCCGATCAGCATGTCGATCTGGGAGGAGCCGGGCCTGCTGATCGACGGCTACGATCATCCGCCGACGATCATGATGGGCCATGCCAAGCGTGAATATCGCGGCTGGATCGAATGGGCGCAGTACCGCCCGATCAAGCAGCTGATGACCTATGAAGTCGACGTCACGCGCCAGTTCCCGCCGATCGTCCAGCGTATCATCAAGTCGGGCGAGAAGAATCCGCGCATCACCGTCCGCAATGTCGACAAGACCAAGTTCGAGGAGGAGGCGGCGATCATCCTGTCCATCCTCAACGATGCATGGCGCGACAATTGGGGGTTCGTGCCCCTGACCCCTCCCGAGATCAAGGACGTCGGCGTGAAGCTGAAGCCGATCGTCTTCAACGACCTGATCCGCATCGCCGAACTGGACGGCAAACCCGTCGCGTTCATGATCACGCTTCCCGACCTGAACGAGGCGATCAAGCCGCTGAACGGGAGCCTGTTGCCGTTCGGCTGGGCCAAGCTGTTGTGGTGGCTGCGCAGACCCAAGGTCCGGACGGTGCGCGTCCCGTTGATGGGGGTGGGGAAGGAGTTGCAGGCGTCGCGCATGGCGAGCCAGCTGGCCTTCATGATGATCGAATATATCCGCCGCGCATCGGTCGAGCATTACGATGCGAAGCGTGCGGAGATCGGCTGGATCCTGGACGACAATCAGGGGATGCGCTCGATCGCCGAGACGATCGAGAGCCGGGTCAACAAGGTGTATCAGGTGTACGAACGGGTGCTGTAAGCGCAGGCCGCTTTTTCGGCATCCTGACGGAAGCGGATGCGCCCCTACTTCCGCTTCCCCTTGCCGAACGGAATTTTAAAGGTCACCGCGACCCCCTGCCCGATCGCGCCGGGCAACTCGGTGCGGATCGCGTGGAGATTACCCGTCCCACTCCCGGGCAGCCGGAACGACAGCGGGTCGCCCCGCGGCGGCTGGACCTGTACGACGAGCGTCGCCAGCCGCTGATCGCTCGGATGGGCGCAGACGATTACCTCGCCATCGGGATCGGTCTGGACCGGACACGGCACCGCCAGCCGAGCCGGTCGCTTGCGCAATTCCGGCGGGAGGGGCGGACCGGCTACCGCCTGAAGCAGGAGCAGGCCGACCAGCATCTAGAACCGCCGGGAAATGCCAGCATACACCCGCGCATCCGGCGTATTCGCATTCAACCCTGCCGCGCCGAATATGTCGAACTGAAGATCGTCGTTCGCCATCCAGGCCAGCGACAGCGCCGCCACCGCCTGCGTCTCATGCCCCTGCGGATCGTCGTCGCGCAACGCCTGCATCTCACCGGTCAGCGTGAAGGCCTTGTCGAGCTTGAACGACAGACCGGCTGCCGAACTATAGGCGAGATGCCGGCCATTGCCGTCCTGGTCGACCGCCGCATCGATCTCCGGCGTCAGATCGAGCGAGACGGTGTCGGAAAGTTCGTACGTGACGGGGACGAGGAATCCCGCGCCCCAGTCGCCGGCACCGATCGCCGAGCGGCCGACCGGCAGCGTCACGAACGGCAGCACCGCTACCGACAAGCCTGCGCCATCGGGATTGAAAAGGTTCGCTTTCATGCCGAGCGACACATCGCCGACGCCGTTGACCGAATCGACCCCGGCCGAATCCCGCAGTCGATCATGTCCGAGCGGTGTCCAGCCGATCCGAGCCTCGATCCTTTCGCTCACGCCGACGCGAACCAGCGTATCGCCGAACAGGATCGTGTCCTCGCGCGAGCCCGGCTGGTCGTCGCGCGTCCAGTCCGCGATCGACGTTTCGACCGAAATCTTGCCGGGCGCGATCGTGCAGGCGGGCGTATTGATCCCCGGCCGATCGGGGCAATATTCGCGGTCCTGCGCCGCGACGGCGCCGGAAAAACTCGCCAAGGCGATACCAAGCAAAAGCCGCCTCATCGCAACCGTACCCATGTCGGAGCGTGGTCGCTCGCCTTCTCGAGGCCCCGATACGCCTTGTCGACGCCGGCATCGATCATCCGATCGGCCGCCTGCGGGCTGAGCAGCAGGTGATCGATGCGGAACCCGGCGTCACGCTGCCATGCGCCGGCCTGGTAATCCCAAAACGTCCACACCCCGCCTTTCGGAAATTGCGTGCGAAGCGCGTCGGTCCAGCCCTGCGCGACAAGCGCGCGGTAATGCTCGCGACTTTCGGGCTGCATCAGCGCGTCATCCTGCATCGCCCGGACCGAGAAGGTGTCGTCGTCATTGGCGATGACGTTATAGTCGCCAGCGAGAATGGTCGGCTTCTCCTCCGCGAGCAGAACGCGCGCTCGGGCGGTGAGACGGTCCATCCAGCGAAGTTTATACTCGAATTTCGGCCCCGGCTGCGGGTTGCCGTTGGGAAGGTAGAGCGCCGCGACGATCAGGCCGTCGATCTCCGCTTCGATATAGCGGCTATGCTCGTCCTCGGGTTCGCCGTCGAGCCCACGCTGGCGCACGACAGGCGTGCCGCTCTTTGCGAGAATCGCGACGCCATTCCAGGCCTTCTGCCCGTGCCAGACAGCGCCATAGCCAGCGGCTTCGATGTCGGCGATCGGAAACGTGTCATCGCTCGACTTGAGTTCCTGAAGACAGACGATGTCGGGCTGATCTTCGGTGAGATACTCGATCAGTCGCGGCAACCGCGCCTTGATGCCGTTGACGTTGTACGTGACGATTTTCATGGAGCGTCAGACCGAGAAGCTGGAGCCGCAGCCGCAACCCGACGCGGCATTGGGGTTCTCAACCTTGAACGCAGCGCCGGCGAGCGATTCGACGTAATCGACCGCACAGCCGCGGACGAGATCGATGCTGACGCTATCGACGACGAGCTTCACGCCGTCATGCTCGGCGATCACGTCGTCGGATTCGACCGAATCGGCGAACCCGAACGTATACTGGAACCCGGAACAGCCACCGCCGTCGACCGAGAGACGCAGGATTGCCGGCTTCCCCTGCTTGACGGCGATCGCCGCGACGCGCGCCGCGGCGGAAGGGGTGAGGATGATGTCTTGAACCAGCGTTGCCATGCGCTGGAGATAGGAGGTTGCGCTATCCGCGGCAACCTTGGGCTCGAGGGCACGCGCGCGCAGTGCCGGTCACTCTCGAGCAAAGCCGAACGTGAAGCCCTCCCAGAGCCTTAACCGTCGTCCCAGCGAAGCCGGGGATCTCATACATGAGCCCGTCCTCGCGGATCGATGTCCCGGCGTTCGCCGGGACGACGGGGGTGTGATCGATATCGGCGTGCCCGCCTGCGTCGACGGTCAGTCCTGTGCGGCGGGGCCGCCCGTCGAAACCGGGATCGCGTTGACCGAGCGGTCCTGCGCGGCGAGCAGATAATCGGCGGTGGTCAGGAACGGTACCGGGTTGACCGCGTGACCGTCGATGCGGACTTCATAATGGAGATGCGAGCCCGTCGAACGGCCGGTCGAGCCCATCAACGCGATCAACTGGCCGCGAACGACGCGGGCATTGTCGCCGACGAGGATCTTCGACAGATGGCCGTAGCGCGTCGCGATGCCCTTGCCATGGCTGATCTCGACCATGTTGCCATAGCCGCCCTGGCGACCAGCGTGCGCGATGATGCCATCGGCGGTCGCGTAGATCGGCGTGCCGATCGGGCCGGGAATGTCCACGCCGGCATGCATCGCCGCCGTACCGCGGAACGGATCGGAGCGGATGCCGAAATTGCTAGTGAACGAGAGCAAGTGGACCGGCTGCACCGACGGGATCGCGATCACGCCCTGCTGCGTAGCGTCGAGCTTCTTCCAGGTCTGGAAAAGCGTGCGGAACTGCGCGTCGGCGCGAAGATCGGCGGTCGCTTCCTCAGCGTTCGCGGCGATCATCGGACCACCGGTAGCAGCGATATGATGCGTGAGATTGGCGTTGGTGGCCGGCCCGGCGACCTGAGCTTCGGCGATGGCGCCGGAAGCGGTCATGCCCACCACCGAAGCGGCGATCGCCAACCGGCGGAACATGAACGGAATAGACACCACGGACACGGCCTTGAGGCGCGTCACGATGGCTGCTGCGGTAAATTCGACCATTGGTCCCCGACACAAAAATACAGGGCCGCTCGCTTCAAGACGGACGGCTCCGAAACTCTGTCCTGACTCGCAGCCCCTCCGCGCACCAGACATTCTGGTTAGGCCGGATACCGCCGTGCCGAGCAAGAGTGCCGCGTCATCGGCGCGGCGGAGCGGCAGGTTGTTGCGGCGAGTTGATGCAAATCGAGACGATCGTCATGGAACAGGTTGCGGACTACGACATCGGCCGCGAACTTTCGGCGAATCTCCGACCTTTACCGCAGGCTGTTCAAAGCGCCTTTGCGGCGGTCAGGACCGCCTCGGCATGCCCCGACACGCGAACCTTGCGCCACGCCTTGGCCAGCGTGCCGTCGGCGCCGAACAGGAACGTCGCGCGCTCGATCCCCATATATTTGCGGCCGTACATCGCCTTCTCGACCCACACCCCGAAAGCCTCGCACGCGACTCCTTCGACATCGCTTGCAAGGCGGACCGCAAGTGCGTGTTTTGCCATGAATTTCGCGTGCGACGCCGCACTGTCCCTCGACACGCCGATGACGGTGACGCCGGCCGCGACGAACGCGTCGGAAAGCGCGGAAAAATCCTTCGCTTCGGTGGTGCAGCCAGCCGTGTCGTCCTTCGGGTAGAAATACACCACCAGCGGCGCTTCGAGGCTTGCCAGCGAAACCACGGCGTCATCGATCGTGACCGAAACGTCGGGAATCTTCGAACCGTCATTCATCCTGCTCTCCCGTCACCTGCGCCCAGAACTGGCGGACCTCCTGCCGTGTCGATTCGAGCGTGGCAACCACCGCCGCCCAGTCCGTCACGCCGATCGCGCGGGCGATGAGATCCTCCGTCGCATGCCCGGGCGGCGCGGCATCCGGCGCGACGAGCCGCAGCGTCACTAGCAACCGCGTGAGGATGTCGTGCGCCGGACGGAGCGTTGGCGTGACGAGCCCGTCACGGATCAGCGCATCGATCGCGACGCCGAGATTTGGATCGAACCCGGTCTTGTTCACGAGCTGAACGACATGGATCGCGAATTCGAGATCGACTAGCCCACCGGGGAGCAGCTTGGCATCGAGCGCCCCCTTGGGCGGCTTGTGCGCAGCCATGTCGCTGCGCATCGTCCGTGCGTCGGCGAGCACGTCACGCGCCGGTCGGTCGCCCTCGAGCACGCCGCGTACGATCGACGCCACTGCAGCCCGGGCATCGGTCGATCCGAACACCGGGCGGGCCCGCGTGAGCGCCATGTGTTCCCAGGTCCAGGCCTCCTCGCGCTGGTAACGGGCGAAACTGTCGAGCGTGACGACCAACGGCCCCTGCCCGCCCGACGGCCGCAACCGAGTATCGATCTGATACAGCGGGCCTGCCGCCGTCGCGACCGACAGCGCGCCAGTCAGCCGCTGCGCAAGGCGATTATAGTAGAGTGTCGCGCCGAGCGGCTTCGGCCCATCGGACTCGGCGGCAAAATCGCCCGTGAACAAATAGATGAGATCGAGATCGGACGCATGCGTGAGCATTGCGCCGCCCATCCGACCGAGCGCGAGTACGACCAGTTCACTGTCCGGGACGCGGCCATGGACCTTTGCGAATTCCGCAATCGTCGCGCTTGCGAGGACGCCGATCGCCGCTTCCGCGACCCGTGCATAGCCCGCCGCGACGTCGAGCGGATCGGACGCGCCCGCGACGATCTGCGCCCCGAGCGCGAAACGCAGTTCGCCGACGACACGGCGGACATGATCGAGTCGGGACTGATAGTCGCCGTCCACCTCGCCCGCGCGCATGACAGCTTCGAGCGCGGCGACGTCGCCGACCGGTTCGAACGCGGTCGCGTCGATCAAACCGTCGAGCAGGTCGGGGCGGCGTCCCAGATCGTCCGCGAGCGTCGGCGCGTGGCTCAGGATGGCGGCAAGCAGGATAGCCAGGCCCGGCCGCGCCTCGAGCAGCCGGAAGATGTTGATCGCGCTCGGCAGGCGTTCGAGCAGCGCATCCAGGCGTAGCAGCGCGGCTTGGGGAACCGGCGCAGTTGCCAGCGCGGGCACGAGCGTCGGCAATACCGCCTCCAATGCCTCCCGCGCGGCTGGGCTGCGGAGCGCGGGATATGCACCGCCCCGCCACGCCTCGATCCGTCGCCGGGCCGATTCGGGATCGTCGAAGCCCGCCGCGGCGAGATCGGTTTCCAGCGTCACCGCGTCATGCGAGAAAGCGGGGCGGACGGTATCGTCGAGCGCGTCGTAGATCCGGCCGGTCGCCGTGACGCGGGGTTCGAGCAGGGCCAACAGCGCGCCGGCATCGTCCAGCCCGTGCAGTTTGGCCACGCGGTCGAGCGCTTCGCCGGTCGGCAATGCGTGCGTCTGGCGATCGTCGATCATCTGGACGCGGTGTTCGATCGTTCGGAGCAGCGTGTAGCCGTCGATCAGCGCCGTCGATTCGTCGGTGCCGATCCATCCTGCCTCGGCCAGTCGCGCGAGCGCATCGCGCGTGGCGGGCGCGCGTAGCGACGGATCGCGGCCGCCATGGATCAGCTGGTGGATCTGCGCGAAGAACTCCGCTTCGCGGATGCCGCCCCGGCCGCGCTTCAGGTCGTAGCCGGGGCCGAACGCCTGGCCCTGGCTATGGTGATCGCGAATGCGGGCGGAGATGCCGCGAATCTCGCCGATCGCGCCGAAATCGAGCGCGCGACGCCAGACGAACGGCCGGATCGCGTCGAGAAACCGTTGGCCTAGCGCGATATCTCCAGCGGCTGCGCGTGCGCGAATGAAGGCGGCGCGCTCCCACGGCAGCGCCTGCGCCTCGTAATAGCCGATCGCCGCATCGACCGGCAACGCGATCGGCGTGATCTCGGGCGACGGCCGCAACCGAAGATCGACTCTCAGGACATACCCGTCGCCGTCGCGGGCCTGAAGCAGTTCAACGACGCGCTTGCCGATCCGGACGGCCGCCTCTTCCGGCTCCTCGCGCGGACGGCATGGCAGCGTCACCGGGTCGAACAACAGGATCGGATCGATATCGGACGAATAATTAAGTTCGCCGCTCCCCTGCTTGCCGAGCGCGATTGCAGTAAAGCCCATGGGTTCGGCGCCGGGTGTGCGTTCCTCGATCGCGGTGCGGATCGCGGTGTCCAGCGCATAGTCGGCAAAGCGAGTCAGCGCGCTGGTGACCGCGGTAAGATCGAGAATGCCCGCAAGGTCGCCGATTGCGACGTTGAGCGCCATCGCGCGTCGCTCGATACGCAGACGGCGGGCAATCGGCATGTCTGCTTCGGCGCTCGACACCGACAGATCCAGTTTTCCCATCGCCAGCGATCGCGCCAGCGCCGGTTCTCGGTTGAGGACCAACCCCAGGAATGGCGACCAAAGTCGAGCGCGGTCGAGCGCGGCGTTTATCGCCAGTTCAGGTGAGACTAAAGTCATGTGCCATCGCTATAATCGGCTGTCACAGCGTGTCACGATAAAGCAACGAAAACGCTATTCGGCCGTTGTAGCGGACATGACTTACGCATTTCTCACGATCAGGCGCGAAGAGACCGGCCAGCAGGTCGTGCGACGCCCCCGCGCCACCGACGTGATCGGGCAAGCGTTGCGCGGCGCTTTCGAGGACGCACCGTCCTTACCCGACGACATGATGACAATGCTGCGTCGATTGGACGCGATGCCGCACCGCTTGAATTGAGCGATCCGGCCTTCTCCTACGGAACGTAGCTCTCAGCGACCGCGGCTCAGCTCTTCGACATCACCCATGATCGAATCGAGCGCAGTCTTACTCGTATCGGTTTCATGATCGCGGCGCGACGGCAGTGACCCATCGGTCAGGATCGTCTCGAGTGCAACGCGGCCCCGCGCCACTCGGCTCTTGATCGTGCCGACAGCCACGCTGCAGATCTCGGCAGCCTCCTCATACGCAAAACCACCCGCACCAACGAGGATCAACGCTTCACGCTGCGGCTGCGGCAGATGCATCAGCGCACGCTGCATGTCGCCAAGTTCGACGTGGCGGTCCTGGCTGGCAGGCGCGGCGAGGATGCGATCGGCGACCAGATCGTCCCACTCGCCCTTGAACCGCGCGCGACGCATCTGCGACAGATACAGGTTGCGCAGGATGATGAACGTCCAGGCGCGCATGTTCGTCCCGGCCTGGAACCGGAGCCGTGCGGCCCACGCCTTGAGGAGCGTTTCCTGAACGAGATCGTCGGCAAGATCGCGGCTGCCCGAAAGGGAGCGCCCGAATGCCCGCAGATGCGGGATCACCTGAGCAAGCTGCACCTTGAACTCGGCATCCGACAAGGAAACATGCTCGACCGGCTCGACAACGGTCTCGATCTCGTCGTCCACGGGCGAAGCAGGCTGGGTCATGGTAATCCGATCAATCCCGATAAAACACTGCCGTGCGTCGACGACAGACATAAGCATACGCCGCGGAAAATACCAGCGACGCACACATAATCCAGCTTAGCGCAGGATTAGAAAACCAAAGATAACAATGACCAAGACCAGGGAGATCGCCAGGATGTACCGGGTCATGTGCGGCGTGGCGCCCGCCCGTGCAGCATCGGTATCGATATGAATTGGTTTGTTTGGATCAGCCATAACCACCAAACTCGCGAAAAACGTTTTGGGTCCGTAACCGTCTTGCAGTCACGGACCCGGTACGTGCCGCCGCTTAGGCAGTCGGTACGGTCGCCTGGTCGAAGAACAGCGCCTGGCTGATCGCAGCCTTGACGGTCGACCGCTGGAAAGGCTTGGTGATCAGGAACGTCGGCTCGGGCCGCTCGCCGGTAAGCAGACGCTCCGGGAAGGCAGTGATGAAGATCACCGGGACCTCGAATTCGGCCAGGATATCCTTGACCGCGTCGATGCCCGAGCTGTCGTCGGCCAGCTGGATGTCGGCAAGCACGAGGCCGGGACGCATTTCCATCGCCAGGGCGACGGCCTCGTCGCGGGTGACCGCGACGCCGGTCACGTCGTGCCCGAGATCGCGCACGATCGTCTCGATATCCATCGCGATGATCGGCTCGTCCTCGATGATCAGGACCTTGGCGCGGGTCTGGTTCTCGATCTCGGACAGCGCGTCGGCGACCAGGTCGTCGACCTCGCTGGTGTCGACCTCGATCAGGTACGCCGCATCCTCAGGCGTGAAGCCTTCCATCGCGGTCAGCAGCAAAGCCTGACGCGACAGCGGCGTCATGCGCGCCAGCCGAGCGCGCGCAACCGCCTCGTGACCCTCGGAATCGGTCGCCGTCTCGTCCGCGACCTCGTCGAAGTTCGCCGAATTCCAGATCGCCTGGAACATGCGGTACAGGCCCAGGCGCGGATCGACGTCGCGGGGGAATTCCTCCGGCGCGGCGACGATCGCCTCGAGCGTGGCGCGAACATATTTGTCGCCGTGCATCTGGCTGCCGGTCAGGGCCCGGCCGTAGCGCCGCAAAAATGGAAGGTGCGGTGCAAGTTGCTGTCCAAGAGACATGGGTAACGAATACTCCCTGATCCTACGCGGCCCCTCATGTGTCGGGTGGCTCGCGTCATTGCAATGGTGTCGGTCGAAAATGCCCCGTGTCGACGCCATCGTGCCAATTATCGTACACGATCGAACGGAGATGCGTATTTTTCGCTCGAATGTGGAACAATCCAGATGCTATTTGGTTTCACGAGCATCTTTAGCGAGTGTGTAGTCCGGTGCCCAAGGGGCGCAGTTTTGCGCGTCATCACATATTGGTTTGCGTCGTGCAGGGGGAAGTTTTGAGTTTGGGCCACGACACGGAGAAGACAGTGCCTGCAGCGAAGCCCGCCAAGGTTCCTGATAAGGACCAACAAATGGGTTCGGCACTGCGCTCGGTTTATCAGAAGACCGTGGACGAAACGATCCCGGACGACCTTCTCGAACTCCTCGGCAAGCTGGACTGACGGTGGGCCGCGAGCCCACGGCCCCCGCCCCCGATATCACTTCCTCGGAGCCGGCACCGTCGAGTGACCGTCGATTGCTGTCCGCGATGGCCAGATTACCGACGGGTGCAAAGCTTTTCCTGATCATCAGCGCGGCGTTGCTGCCATTGGCGTTGATCGCGGTGTTCGCGACGTTGCAGACGACGCGTCTGGCCGATGCCGAAGCGCGGGCGCGCTTGCGCGTCACCGCCGACGAGAGTGCCAGAGCGATCGCCATCGAACTCGTGGGCGACATGACGGCGTTGCGCGTTGCTGTGAACGCGCTGGGAACCGACCCCGCGGATGCACCGAGTTGCGCGCGCGCCCAGGGCGTGTTCGCGCAGCAATCCTCCGCTGGTACGCGCTTCATTATCTCAGATCGTGCCGGCCATGTCCTGTGCGGCGTCCCGCTGCCCAATCCGGTGACCGTGCGGCAGGAGAACATGCCCGTCGCCGCGGCGATCGTACCCGATAACGGGCTGATCCTCGCTATCTCCGGCCCGAGCGGCGACACGTCCGCCCGCGCCTACTTCCCCCGCGCCTTCCTCGAAAAGATCGGGCGCCCGTCGACCCGCGCATCCGCGTTCAGCAGCGCGATCGTGCTCGACGAGGACGCGCTGCACCTCGAGACGATCGCCGACGAGCGGCCGCTCGATCGCATGGAGACGATGCGAACCGAACTCGGCGTCGCTGGGCTCGCCTTGCGGACGAGCATCCGCAGCGCGCCGGTGACGTCGTCGCTGATCGTGGCCATGCTGCTGCCGTTGCTCATGTGGATCGCCGCGGCGAGCATCGCGTGGTTCGTGGTCGACCGGTTGCTCATCCGTCCGCTCCGCCGGCTGCGCGGCGCGGTAGCCGCCTTCACCCCGGGCGAGGAGCTCGACTTCGGCACCGTTCATACCCTGCCCGCGCAGGAGATCCGCGAGCTGGGCGAAACCTTCCAGTCGATCAGCCGGACGGTTGCACTGCACGAGGCCGGTCTCGCCGACGGGCTCGTGCGCCAGACCAAGCTCACGCGCGAGGTCCACCACCGGGTGAAGAACAACCTCCAGGTGATTTCCAGCCTGATCAACTTCCACGCCCGCAGCGCGCCCAGCGCAGACGCCACGGCTGCGTATTCGTCGATCCAGCGCCGCGTCGATGCGCTGGCCGTGGTTCACCGCAATCACTTCGCCGAACTCGAGGAAAACCGCGGGCTGAACCTGCGCACGATGATCGGCGAGCTCTCCGCCAATATTCGTGCGACTGCCCCCGATCGCTCGCACGGCCTGGGCATCACGCTCGATATCGATCCGTACCTTGTCAACCAGGACGTCGCGGTCGCGTTGGCGTTTCTGGTGACGGAAACGATCGAACTCGCGACGAGCTGCGACCCAGCGGCACAGATCCGGATCGTGGTGAAACCTGCCGACAAGCTTGCCGACAAGCCGGATAGGGCATTGCTGCGTGTCGTGTCGCGTGCACTGGTCGAGAGCGATGCGTTCCGCGAGGCCCTGTCGCGCTATGGTCGCGTAATGGAAGGCCTTTCACGCCAATTGCGGTCGCCGTTGCACCATGACCCCCTGGTCGGCGCCTATGAGATCGCGTTCGCCATTACGGGTCGCGACTAGCCGCGTCCGGCAAACGCTGTGATCCAAATCAAACGATGCAATTAATTGACTGGATTCGAAGAAAAGCGGGAACCGACTATCGCCGTTGCCGTTCTACACTTCGGATAGCGACTTTATGCCCCCCGCTCTCGCTATCCAGAACACAGGCCCGGTAGCGCACCCTCCCCCCCCTGGTGCGTCACCGGGCCTTTATTCCAAAAATTTCCGTTTCCTGCTGAGCGTTGGTTCCGTAAGCGGAACGAATGGCGTGCCCGAACATTCCACCAGCGGTGGCATTCAAGCCCTTCTAGGAGGAAGTATCATGCGTAAGTTGGTTGGACTGGCGATTGTGGCCAGCGCGTTGATGGTGTCGGCATGCAACACGGTCGAAGGCGCAGGCAAGGACGTGGCCTCGGCGGGCAAGACCGTCGCGAAGACCGCGGACAACGCCAAGTAAGCCGTTGCGCTTATGGTAATGATACGGGGCCCGGTGCACATGCACCGGGCCCCGTTTTCGTATCCGCTTGGGTTTCAGGTCGAAGCAGGCGCTACGTCAGCTCTCGACGATGTCGGTGGCGTCGCCCTCTACGGCCTTGGCCTTCGCCCGGCTGCGCTCGGTGAACCAGATGCCGATAAGCGCGAGTTCGTACAGGATCACCAGCGGGATCGCGAGCAACAGCTGAGACCCGATGTCCGGCGGCGTCAGTACCGCTGCGATCGCGAACGCCGCGACAATCGCGTAGCGCCGCGCACCGATCAGTTGCTTGCGCGTAACGATCCCCGCGCGCTCCAGCAGCATCAGCAGGACCGGCAGCAGGAACGAGATTCCAAAGCCGAACAGGAACTGCATCGTGAACGACAGATAATTGCCGATCGCCGGGAGAGCCTCGCGGTGGATACCGCCGACCATTCCGTCGAAGCCGAGCAGGAAGTGCAACGCCATCGGGATCGCGACGTAATAGGCCATCGCGGCGCCGGTCAGGAACAGGACCGGCGTGGCAAGAATGAACGGCAACAGCGCGCCGCGTTCCTTCTTGTAGAGACCCGGCGCGACGAACTGCCATACCTGGTTTGCGATCACTGGGAACGACAGCATCATCGCGGCGAAGAACGCCACCTTGATCTGGACGAAGAACGCCTCGAAGATCTCGGTATAGATGACCTTGTTCTGTCCGGCCGCAAGCAGCGGGTGAACGAGAAAGCCGAATATGTTCTCGGCAAAGTACATCGCTACCGCGAACGTCACGACCAGCGCGGCGATGCAGTAAAGCAACCGCCGCCGCAGCTCGATCAGATGGTCGAGCAAGGGTGCCCGGCTTTCGTCGATCTCGCTCATGTCTGGCTTTCGGCAGTGTAGGGGGCGGTCATGGGCGTTGCGATGATGCCCTGTTCACTCATGCCCTGTCGGATCATGATGACGCCACGTCGGACTTGCCGGTCTTGTCGTCAGGATGACGCACGGTCGACCCTGACGTATCCAACGGCGAATCGAACAGGTCCGCGCCGCGATCGGCGACCGGATGGTGATCCTGCTCGGACGCCACCGGCGACGTGTGACTCGGCGCGGCGGCAACCACCGGCTTCTCGACCATCACCGGCTCGCTCGTATGATCGTCGGAATAGTCGGTGGACCGATAATCCCGCCGATGCTCCTCGGTCTCCGGCGAATGCACGACCTGCGTGGTATCCGCCGCCGCGTCGGCGCCAGTCTGCGGGTGTTCGCGCATGATGCGTTCGTTTTCCGACGCCCAGCGCTTCTCCATCTCTTCGAGTTCGGCCTCGCGGACCATCGAATCGAAGCCCGAGCGGAACTGCCGTGCGACGCCCCGCGCCTTGCCGACCCAATAGCCGACCACGCGCATCGCTTTGGGCAGATCCTTGGGACCGATCACGACAAGCGCGACGAAGGCCACGAGCAGAAACTCGGAGGGCGCGATATCGAACATTCAGCCGCGCCTATCTAGGGTCGTCAACTCTGCCGGCTTCAGGCAGGACGGTCGTCACGGACGCGATTGCCGTCGCGATCGAACGCGGGATCGGCCGTCTTCTGCGCCTCGATCCGGGCCGACGGCTTGGCAGGCGTCTCGTCGTCGTTCTCGGACATGCCCTTCTTGAAGTTCTTCACACCCTTGGCGACGTCGCCCATCAGGTTCGAGAATCGGCCACCGCCGAGAAGGAGGATCGCGACGACCGCGAGAACGAGCAAGTGAATCGGGCTAAAACCGCCCATGGCAATTCTCCTGGAAACTGAACCCTATCTAGGCCTCATCCGGCCGCTTTGCCAGCGATCTTGCCATGCTCCGCGCCATCCTCCCCGCGATCCCCGTCATGCCCCTCGCCGTCGTCGAGCCGGTCGAAGGCAAGATCGACCGGATCAAGCAGTCCAGCGGCGCGCAAATCGTCGATTCCCGGCAGGTCGCGGCGGCTCTGGAGGCCGAAATGGACGAGGAATGCCGGGGTCGTCGCGAACATCAGCGGACGTCCCGGCACTTCGCGGCGCCCGGCTGGCTTCACCCAGCCCGCTTCCATCAGGACATCGAGCGTCCCCTTGGAGATCTGTACGCCGCGAATCGCCTCGATCTCGGCGCGCGTCACGGGTTCGTGATAGGCGATGATCGCCAGCGTCTCGATTCCTGCGCGGCTGAGACGGCGCGGTTCCTCGCGGTCCCGGCGGAGCATGTGCGCCATGTCGGAGGCGGTCTGGAACTGCCAGCGGTCGCCGCGTCGAACGACGTTGATACCGCGACCGGCATAGTCGGCGGTCAGTCGGTCGAGGGCCGCGCGGACGTCGCCGGAGTCGATATGCGCGCGGATCGCATCGATCGTCAGCGGCGCCTCGGCCGCGAACAGGACGGCCTCGACGGCGCGTATGACATCGTTGGGCGGAGTCACGCGCGGGCTCTCAGATACAGCGGCGCGAAGGGTGACGCCTGCCGCAGCTCGATTCTGCCCTGTCGCGCGAGTTCGAGTGCCGCGACGAAGCTCGACGCCAGCGCGGATCGCCTCAGACGCTCGCCCGCTTCGGGCAGGAAGCTTTCGATCACGCTCCAGTCGATCCGCTCGCCGACCAGCATCGACACACGCTCGAGCGCCGCCTCCAGCGTCATCACCTCGCGGTCGGCAACGACGTGCATCACCGGTCGCGTCCGCGCGGTAATGCGACCGTAGGCAGCGATCAGGTCGAAAATCTCAGCCTGCCAGGACGTCTTGCGTACCGTCCGCAACCCTTCCGGTGCCCCGCGCAGGAACACGTCGCGCCCGGTCCGGTCGCGCGCCACGAGCCGCGCGCCGGCTTCCCGCATCGCGCTCAGCCTTTCAAGCCTCAGTTGCAGGCGTAGCGCGAGCTCCTCGGGATCGGGCTCCGCGAGCGGATCGCGTGGCAGCAACAACGCCGACTTCAGATAAGCGAGCCACGCCGCCATCACGAGATAGTCCGCGGCGAGTTCGAGCTTCAGCGCACGCGCCGAGTCGACATACGCCAGATACTGCTCGACCAGCGCGAGGATCGAGATCTTCCGCAGATCCACCTTCTGCCCGCGTGCAAGCGACAGCAGCAGATCGAGCGGCCCCTCCCATCCGTCGAGGTCCAGGGTCAGTTGCGCGTCGTCCATCGCGGGACGCTACAGTGCGCGCCGCCGGGCATCCAGCCATGACGTTTGACGCGTCGTCATACGAACCGTATACGTTCCATATGGTCGACATGGTATTGGGGATGGTATGGGTATCGTGAAGATCGACGACGCGCTGCACGAGGACGCGCGGCGCGCGAGCCAGGTCTTGTGCCGCTCGATCAATGCGCAGGCCGAGTTCTGGATGAAGATCGGCATGCTCGCCGAGGCCAACCCGACGCTCTCGTTCAACGATATCGTCACCGCGCAACTCGCCGCGGCCTCGTTCCGCGTCTGCGACACTGCAGCTGCCTGAGATGGTAAAGACGCCGGCCGAACTGGCACTGATGCGCGTATCGGGCGCATTGCTCGCCTCGGTTTTCGAGATGCTCGACGCGCAAGATCTCGCGGGGCGGTCGACGCTACAGGTCAATGACATGGTCGACCGCTTCATCACACACACCCTCGCCGCACGGCCCGCGAGCAAGGGGCAACATGGCTTCGAATACGTCCTGAACAGTTCGATCAACCACGTCGTCTGTCACGGCGTGCCGAGCGCGCATGACGTCATGCACGATGGCGACATCGTCAACCTCGACATCACTTTGGAGAAGAACGGGTTCATCGCTGATTCCAGCAAGACGTACGTGGTCGGCACCCCGCCGCCCGCCGCCAAGAGCTTGGTGCGGGTCGCGCAGGAGGCGATGTGGCAAGGCATTCGGCAGGTCCGGGCGGGCGCGCACCTTGGCGACATCGGCTTCGCGATCGAGCGACATGCGAAGAAGAACGGCTATTCGGTGGTCCGCGACTATTGCGGCCACGGCATCGGCCGCGAGATGCACGAGGACCCAGAAGTGCTCAATTTCGGGCGCACAGGCACGGGCATGATGCTGCGCGAGGGAATGGTCTTCACGATCGAACCGATGATCAACCAGGGCACGCGGAAGGTCTCGACCGAGGATGACGGGTGGACGGTGGTAACCGACGACGGCAAGCTTTCGGCGCAGTTCGAACATACGGTGGCGGTAACGAGGGACGGCGTCGAGGTGCTGACGTTGCGGGAAGACGAGCGGGCGCGGGGGTTGGCGTAATGTGTGAAGGCCACCCCGGCGAAGGCCGGGGCCCAATTGGGGGACGTTGCTAACTGACGTTGCGCGCCGTTACCTTGACCTTTCCGGTTGGCGAGCGGCCTCTGCCGGGGCAGTGAATTACGGAGCGCGCTCTACTACCCGCAAGTCATTTCAAACCCGCGCCAGCAACGTATCCCGCGTAGCAATTAGCGCCGCGAAGTCGCCCTTACCCGTCCCGACCGACGCCATCGCCCGATCGAGCCGATCCCGCGACGCCTCCGAAATCTCCCCCAGGCGTCCCGCGATCTCGACCATCTCGTCCATGCGGGCCCAGCAGTCGAGCACGAGATCGCAGCCGGCCGCGATCGCACCTGCGGCCTTGTCGCCCGCGGTCCCGGACAGCGCCTTCATGTCGATGTCGTCGGTCATCAGCAGCCCGTCGAAGCCGATCCGCTGGCGGATGATCCGCTCGATCACGATCGGCGACAGCGTCGCGGGGCGATCGGCGTCCCAAGCATCGAAGACGATGTGCGATGTCATCCCCATCGGCGCCCGGGCAAGTGTACGGAAGGGTTCGAGGTCGATCTCCAACTCCGCATCGGTCGCAGTGACGGTCGGCAGGTGATGATGCGTGTCGACTTTCGCCCGGCCATGACCTGGCATGTGCTTCACCACGCCGACGACGCCGCCCTCTGCCAGTCCCTCCAGCGTTGCGCGGCCGAGCGCCGCCACCCGCATCGGGTCCGACCCGAACGCACGCGACGCCACCGCTTCGGTCGTGTCGGACTGCGACACGTCGAGCAGCGGCGCGCAGTCGACCGTGATGCCGACCTCGCTGAGCATCACCCCCAGGGCCTGCCCGTTCGCGCGCGCCGCCTGGATCGCGGTCATGGGCGCGCGCTCATACGCCGCGTCGAACACCGGCCCCGCCGGAAACGCCGGCCATTCGGGCGGGCCCATTCGCGCCACGCGCCCGCCCTCCTGGTCGATCAGGATCGCGAGATCGTCGCGTCCAGCCAGCGCGCGCAATGAATCCGTCAGCGCGCGGACCTGCGCGCGGTCGACGATGTTGCGCTTGAACAGGATGTAGCCCGCTGGCTCGCACGCGGCGAAGAACGCGCGCTCGGCAGCCGTGAGGACGAGGCCGGACAGGCCGAAGATGACGGGCTTCATGACTGGGTCCTAAACCGAAAGCCTGCCCTTACCGTGCAGCCGGGCAAGGGTCACCTCCCCGGCGCAGGCCGGGGCCCGGTTGGGGGACGAAAATACCCAAGGAATGTCCTGCGTCACGACGGCGTTTCCACCTGCACCCCGGCCTTCGCCGGGGCGGTGCTGCCTCGCAGGGATCGGATCCGAGCAATGGAATGTCCCTTAATAATCCTTCGACACGCGCACGTTCACGCTCTGGCGGCCGAGCGTCGAGATGCTCGACAGCAGCGACAGCCAGCGCGTGACCTGGAACTCGACCTGGGTCGCCGAATAGCCCTGCCCGTCGGTGACGATCTCCGCATACAGCCGGCGCGTGACGTATTTGCCCGCCGCGATCGACGTCCCCTGCCCGGTCTGCGGATCGGCAGGCAGGATTCGCAGCCGGTCGAGCCCTGCGGCGCGACGCACCGCGTTGATCGGGTTGAGCCCGCTTCCGCCGCCCTGCAACGCCGCCACCGCCGCCGCCAGCTGCAACGCCTCGGGCGCCGACAAATTGGTGATCGAGGTGCCGAACAGCAGCCGCGACAGCAGCTCGTCCTCGGGCAGAGCGGGCGTGCTGGTGAAGCCGATCTCGGGTTTCAGCGCATAGCCGGTCACCCGGATCGACGCGCTGAGCCCGGTCGAATCCGCATTCGCCTCGATATCGAGCGCGGGGTTGGCCGGCACCTGTCCGTCGAACCGGATCACGCCGCGCGACAATTCGAACTGCCGACCGGCGAATTCGTAATCGCCGCGGATCAGCGTCGCGCGGCCGGTGATCGCGGGGTTCTCGGGCTGGCCGGCGATCTGGAGGTTGGCGGACCATTCGCTGGTCAGCCCCAGGCCGCTCACCATCACCTGGTTCGGCGCGCGTGCCTTGACTGCCAGCGTCCAGGGCTTGGTCCGCGCCTCGACCTCCTCGCCGCCGTCGGGCAGGTTGATCTCGCGGATGTTGAGCTGCGGCACCGCGCTCGCGGCGGTCGCCTGGCCGAGGCGATAGCGGCTCTTGTCGAGTACCACGTCGCCGGCGATCGTGCCGCCCGAGCCGTTCGACTTGAACGTCAGCGGCCCGGACACGGTCGCGCCGATATCGTCGCGGTTGATCATCACCGCCTTGTCGGCCTGCAGCGTCAGGTCGAGGCCGACCCCGTTGGCGGCAGCGAACTCGAACTGGCCGGTGCCGGTAACGCGCCCGCCCTTGCCCGCGTCCGCGCCGAACCGATCGATCACGAGCCGCGAACCACCGAAGCGGCCGCTCGCCTGGACGTTGGACAGCACGGTACCGGTGGTCGCGCTCTCGATCCGCGCGCCGTTTGCCTGGACGATGCCGCGCAGCGTCGGGTTGGCGAGCGTGCCGACGACGTCCGCACCGATCGCGACCGGGCCCGACAGGTCGAACAATTCGACCCCGGTGAGCCGCCAGAGCGTGTCGGCCGGGCCGCTGTACCGCAGCTGCCCGAACAGGCGCGCGTTGATGATGCGCGCGGCAAGGTCGCCCCCTCCGGAATTGGGCCCCAGCGGCGCAAGCTGCGCCTGGGCGCGGCCGATCGCCTTGCCGCCCGACGCGATCACCGCGCGCACCCCAAGCTTGTCGGGCGATAGCACCGCGGCGACGCCGACGTCGATCGGACGCGACGACAGGACGAGGCCGGCGCGGGCGAGACCGCGTATGGTGAGGTCGGCCTTGCCGGTCGGCGCGGCACCGTTCGCGGTGGCGAAGTTGAGGCGCCCCGACGCCGAGCCGCTGAGCCCGAGGCCGGGATAGCCGATGTCGAGCAGGGCAAGCGGCATCCGCGTCAGACTTGCATCGATCGCGGTGGTGGTGCCGGTGAACAGCCCGCCGACCTGCGCCTCGCCGCCGCCGAAGCTGAGCTTGGTCGGCGCGAGGTGCCAGCCGTCCTCGGCCTGCGTCAGCACCGCGGGCGTGAGCAGTTTCAGCGGGCGGCCATCGAGCGTGCCCTGCGCGGCGATCGCATAGCTGTTGGCGGTGACCTGCGTGACGCTCTGGATATCGAACGCGCGGCCGCGGGAGCCGGCGATCGATGCCTTGATCGTGCCTATCCCGCCTCTGAGTGACGCCGCGCCGTTGAACCGTGCGAGGCTGAGCGCGCCGTGACGCAGGCCGAGGCCGGTCGCGGTCGCCTCGATCGAGGTGCCAGCGGGATCGAGCAATGTGACGAAATCGAGCTTGCCCTGGCGCAGCGCGACGGTGTCGAGAGTCGCGGCCTTGGCGGCGAGATGGCCTTCGATTCGCTGGATGGTGCCGACCGGACGAAACAGGAGTTCGCCCGAGATACCGCCGCCCGCGACCGCCAGTTGTCCGTTGAAGCCGCCATCGACCACCGCGATGGAACCGCTGGCCTTGGTACCGGCGACGTTCAACGCCGCGACCTGGATCGTCGCGCCGGCGCCCGGCGGCAACAGGATCGCGCCATTGGTCGTGAACGGCCCGAGCCGCGATCCGCCCGCCGCAGTGAACGCGAAGCCCTGCGGTGTCGGATCGAGATGCGCGCGGACGTTCGTCAGGCCGAGCGTCGCATTGGGACTGGCGAAGACGAGGTCGAGCGTCGGCTTCTCGATCTGGCCGTCGAGTTTCAGAGTCACCGGACCATATGTCTGCTGGCGCCCGCCGCCCTCGAAGTGGAACGTCCCGTCGCGCCTGCGATAGCCGTTGCCGGTCAGGCGGATCTGCGGCGCGGTCAGCACGAGGTTGGTGAAGTGCAGCACGCCGTCGGTGGTGCGTTCGAGATTGGTGGTAATCCGCGGCAACCCGCCCGCCAGGCTGCGGAAGAACGCGTTGTCGAGCCGCACCATCTGCGCGCTGCCCTGGCCGATCACGCGCGTGCCGTGGCGGTTAGGGCCGGGCACGACGCGCAGCGTGGACTTGACGTCGACGATGCCGAGGCCGGGGATCAGATACCGCCCAAGCCCGCCGTTGATACCGACCTCGAACTGGCCGTTGCGCAGGTCGACCGCCAGATTGATGCTGCCGGCAAGCTTGTCCGACCGCAGCCGCAGTGCGTCGCCGGTCAGCAACGTCGGCGTCACGCGGAGCAGTCCGTCGACCGACAGGTTGCGCAGGATGCCCCCCGCCACGCTGCCGACCCCCGTCACGCGCGCCGCGGTAAAGCGGATCGGGACCGTCACGGGCGCCGCGGACAGGCGCCCCTTGCCCGCGGCGTGCGCGTCCTCGAACCCGGTCTGATCGAATGCGAACCGGCTGGCGTCCAGGCGGTAGTCGAACGCCGCGGTCGCGAACGGCCCGTCAAGAATTGCGCGGAGTTCGACCATCGCCCCGCTCATGTTGTCGAACAGCGCGGGCGGTTTCAGTAGCCGCGCCTTGATCCGCACGTCGCGGTACGCGTTGGCGCCGAGATCGATGATGCCCGTCGTATCGACCGCGATCGCCGGCGTGCGCAGCGACACCGCGCCGTCGAGCCGGCGGTTGGCGAACGTCGCGCTGCCGTTAACGAGCACGCGCGGTGCGGTCAGCCGTTGCAGCCGCCCCTTCAGCAGCGGCGACGGCGCGAGCGTACCCGACAACGTGTAGCGCCCCGCAACCTGGGCGAGCGCGAGGTCGACGACGCGGGTCGTCCCGATCATGCTGTTCGCGCGGCCGCTCCATTTCGCCCAGCTGCCGTCGCCGGTGACCGCGAGCGCGACCGGGCCCTTCGCCTTGACCATCCGCGCGAGGACACCGTTGGCCGCCCCCTTTGCGGCGACGTCGATGTCGAAGCAGTCGCGCGCAGGCTCCGCATCGATCCGCAGCTTCAGATCGTCGCTGCCGGCAACGCGGGCTTTCAGGTCGACCAGCGCGCGGCCCGAGCGGATATCGGCGCGCCCGTCGAGCGTCCCGATCCGCTGCGTCCCCAGCACGCGCTTCGCCAGCGTCAGCCGCCCGACCGACAGCTGGCCGATATGGATATCGAAATCGGGCAGGATCGGGCCACGGGTCTGTGACGGGCGAGTCCGCGGCGTGTGCGTCAGGATCGCGCGATCGACGATCAGCCGCTGAATTTCGAGTCGGTTCGAGAACCAGTCGAACGGCGACCAGTCGAGGGTGACGTTGGGCGCCTGGAAGACGAGGCCCTCCAGATCGTACACGCGCAGATCGATCAGCCGGGTATCGCCGTACAGCGACCCGTCGATCCGTCCGACGGTGAAACGCAGCCCGTTCGCGGTCCTGATGGCCGCGATGCGATCCGCCACGAAGCGGTGGCCGATGCCGGTGTCGACGATCAGCAACGCCGCGCCGACGATCGCGACCAGCGTCATCACCGCGCCGATGATCCACCGCCACCACGCGATCCGACGCTTGCGAAGCGGCGGCTCCGGTACGAAATCGTCGCTCAAAACGCCTGCCCCAGCGACACGTACACAGCGATGCGGCTGTCACCCGGTTGCGGGTTGATCGGCGTGCCGACGTCGAGGCGGATCGGGCCGAAGTTAGAATAATAGCGCACGCCGATTCCGGTGCCGTATTGCAGCCCGGTGAACTTGGGCAGCGGCGAGGTGTAGATATTGCCCGCGTCGAGGAACGGCACGATCCCGAAACTGCCCAGGACGCGCACCCGCGCCTCGATCGAGAATTCGGTCAGGCTGCGCCCGCCAATTGGATCGTTGTTGGGATCGCGCGGACCGATCGCCTGATAGCCATAACCGCGCACCGACGCGCCGCCGCCCGCATAGAAGCGCCGCGACGGCGCCACCTGATCGCGCGGCGCGCCCACTATGGTGCCGAGCCGGGTGCGCGCGGCGAGCACCACGCGCTCGCCGAACGGCTGGTACACGCTCCCATCGAACTGCGTCCGCGCATACCCGAACACCGAGCCCTGCAGCGACACCTCGGGGCTGAGCCGCCCCCCAAGGCGGAAGCCCTTGGTCGGGTTGAGCAGATCGTCCGAGCCATCGTAATTGAGGCTGGTCGGCAGCGCGCCGATGAAGAACGTGCGGCGGCGTGGCGCGCCGGTCGACAGGATCACGTCGCGCTCGTCCGACGCCAGCAGTTCGGCACCAACCGACCACGTCCAGGTCTTCTGGAAGAAGATGTTGGTCTGCCGCTCCAGGCTGCCCGCGAGCGAGAACGTCTTGGCGTCATAGGCGTCGCGGTTGGTGTGCACGCCGGACGCCTGAAGCGTCAGCACCCGGTCGCGCGCCTGGAAATTGTTGCGCCGGAACACGATCGAACCAAGCTGTTCCTGCGTCCCCAGCACGCCGCGCAGCGTCAGCGCACCTTCGGGTGGAAACAGGTTGCGGTGCGTCCAGCTGAGTTCCGCGCGCGCGCCTTCGCCGGTGCCGTAACCGAGCTCGCCTGCGACGGTATGGGGTGGCGCAGGGTCAAGCTTCACCGCGACGTCGACCGTGTCGGGCGTGCCCCCCTGCACTGGCTTCAGATCGACCGAGGACACCAGGCTGGTCTGGATCAGCGCGCGGCGAAGATCGTCGAGCTTGGTCGCGTCGTACAGGTCGCCGGGCGAGAATCGCGCAATCTCCGCCACATGATCCGCGTCGAACACGCGGTTGCCGGGCAGCGCGATGACCTGGCCGAATTTTCGCGCGCCGCCGGGCTGTACCGACAGGTCGAGCGTCGCGGTGCGCGTGGCGTGATCGACGACGATCGCCGGATCGCCGACCTTGGCGAACGGAAAGCCCTCCCGGCCGATCTGCGTCGTTAGCTTGGCCTGCCCTGCGACGATCGCATCGGAGTTGACAGGATCCTCGGGCTTCACGCCGAACGCGGTCACGAGCTCCGGTGCCTTGTCACCCGCCGCGGCGATGCCGTCGATCGTCACCCCCTTGAACGTGTAAAGCATGCCCGGAGTCGCCGACAGAACGACCATCGGCTTGGCGCCAGGCTCGACCCGCGTGACGACGGTGGCGTCGTAATAGCCCTGCGCACGAAGCAGGCTGTTGAGCAGGTCGGCGTCCTCGCGCGCCCGGCGATCGAGTTGCGCGGCGTTGGCGGCTTGGTGATCGTTCGCGTCGAGCGTCGACAGTGCAGCGAACCGCTGGCGCAACAGCGCGTCGTCGATGCCGCCGATGCCGTCGATCCGCCAGACGTAGCGGCTCTCGGCATTGGCATCGACGGCAGCGATGGTGGCCGCCGGGTCCATCGGCGATGCCGCGAGATCGGGCCAGGCGACGCCGATATCTGGCAGCGCAGCGAGCGGGGAATTGGGATCGAGCGATATCGGCGTGTCGGCGGTCGCTTCCGCTTGCGAATTGGCGGGGATCTGGGCGGGAGCAGGCGCGGCTTGTGCGCCTGCGGCTGGCACGCCCGCACCCGATACCGCACCGGCTGTCGTCAAAACGAAAAAGGCGGCGGCCGGCCCGGCTCGCCCGACGCGGAATACCATGTTCGGCTCCTAGCCGGGCTTGTCGTTCCGGAACAGTATCTAACGCCGTATTTCTGCCACGTTTCATCCGGGTACGGGAACAGCCCTTGCGTGTGGCTGGCGTCCAGCGGCGGCGCATGGCAAGGCATGATCATGCCCGACCCGAATTCCCGCGACACCCTGCCCCCCCCCCACAAGGATCCGAGCGCTGCGGGCGGGTTCCTCGTTGCGCTTGGCATGCTCGGCGGCGCGGGAATCGGCTTTGCGATCGGGCAGGCGACGCCGGGGTTTCTGATCGGGACCGGCGTCGGCGTGCTGGCCGCGGTGTTGGTTTGGGTGCGGGACCGGCGGTAACCGACGCTCACCCACCTATCCGCAGGCCTATCCGCCCGCCTTTCCGCAAGCCTTCCTTCTAACTTCCGTCCGCCTTTCGGCAGACCTTCCGCCAGCCTTCCGCTCGTCCCGAGCAGCTGTCGGGTAGCTGTCGAGTAGCTCCAACGGAGCGTATCGGGACGGCGTATCGAAGGACGGGTTGTCGCAAGTCTATACGCGCCCTCGATACGCTTCCCGCGGCTCTACCCGGTCGCTACTCGGCACGAACGGGTCTCGGTGAAGGGTCTTGTTACGCCAATCCCGTACCGACTACCGGCTCCCGCGCCAGATCTGAAGCGGCGCGCTCGGGTTCAGCCCCCCCTGATGCACCGGGCAGCGGCGGTAGCGAAAGCGGCGGTCGAGACAGATCCAGACCTCGTCGAGCCAACCCTGCTTCGACGCAGTGACTCGCATCATCTCCGCCTTCAGGCCGGGATTGACGCCCGCCATCGCCGCAGCGAACCGCCCTGCCGTCAACGGCGCGCGCGACAAGGCATCCATGTCGGGATAGCGGAGCTTGCCGTACAGCCCGGCCGACTGGTTGAAATACTTGGCGGGACGGTAGCCGGGCATGCAGGTGCCGTGCTTGGCCCATTCGTGCTGGAGTAGTTGCGCGGACGGCGTCGTGCACAGATGCGCGCGGATCACCGTCGGCGGCACGAACTGCGCCGCACGACAATATTGTGGCCAGTCCTTGTCGACGCCGTCTGGCCAGAGCCCGTGGAGCGTGAACCCGAACCGGTTGCCCGAACCGCACTGGAAGGCCGATCCTGCGCGGTCGCCATTGTCGCGGCAATATTGCGGCGCCCAGGTGATCGCGAGCGTGTAGCTGCCGATCGGGATATCGCGCTTCGGCTGGCTTTCGGACGGCAGGTCCGGGCGGACGCGCTCGACCGAGGCCGGGGTCGAGCATTGATAGGCCTGCGCCTGCACGACGCTCGGTACCGCGATCGCCATCGCCAGCGCAACAGGGCCCAGGGTCAGTCTGGAGATCATGCGACGGCTCCTTCGTCGGTATCCGTATCAAACCAGGCTTTGCTGGCAGGCAGGAAGAGGTGGACGGTGGCCGCGACGTAGAGCGCGTTTGCGATCAGCGCGAGGACCGTCGCGGTGCCGAGAATGGCGCTTCCGGTGGCGAGCGCGCCCAGTGACTGGACGGCGGCGTACGCCGACAAGGCGGCAAGGACGACCACCACCCATTTGGCGACGACGCTCGGCGCGCGCGCGGTGAAATACCAGAGCAGGACCGTCACCGCGATCCCGATGGCCTGGAACGTCGGCAATATCCACGTCGCCTTGGCCAGGATCGGAGTGGCGGTGACGATCGTCTCGCGCTCCGTCCAGGTCATCGCCGTGACGACCGAATCCAGTATGAACGCCGCCCAGTAGAGCCGTTCGTAGCGAACGATGGCAACCGGCCTGATCATGGTCCTACTCCCTGACCTGGCCAGCCGAAGACCCGCGCCGGATATGGCGGAGCTATTCGGCGGTCGCGAAGTCCAACCCTATATCTGCCGCAGGCGCCGACTGCGTCAAGCGGCCGACCGACACATAGGTGACGCCTGACTCTGCAATTCCGCGGATCGTATCGAGGTTGACGCCGCCCGATCCCTCTGTCGGAACGCGACCGGCGACGCGTGCCACGCCCTCGCGCAACGTCGCCGGCGGCATGTTGTCGAGCAGCAGGTGCGTCGCCCCCGCTACGAGTGCCGGCTCGATCTGGTCGATCCGGTCGACCTCGACGATGATCTGCGCGATGCCCGCAGCCTTGGCCCGCCGGACCGCTTCGGCGACACCACCGGCGACCGCGACGTGATTGTCCTTGATCATGGCCGCATCCCACAGCCCCATGCGGTGGTTCTGCGCACCGCCCATCCGGGTCGCGTATTTTTCCAGCAGGCGCAGGCCGGGAATCGTTTTGCGGGTGTCGAGCAGGATCGTGCCCGTGCCCGCGATCGCATCGACATAGGTCCGCGTCATCGTCGCGATGCCTGACAGATGCTGGACGGTGTTGAGCGCCGACCGCTCAGCCGTCAGCATCGCACGCCCTGCCCCTTCGAGCCGCATGAGTTCGGTGCCGGCCGCGACCTGCTGACCGTCGGCCACGAGGCGTTCGATCCGCACGTCCGGGTCCAGCGCGCGAAAGAACGCCTCGGCGAGATCGAGGCCGGCGACGACGATCGGATCGCGGCTGTCCATGACGCCGGTGAACCGCGCATCGGCGGGAATGACCGCGGCGGAGGTGATGTCGCCGATCGTACCGAGATCCTCAGCGAGCGTCGCTGCGACGAAGGCGTCGATATCGAACGACTCGGGCAATGCTGTCTTCACCTGTCGTCTCCGGATCATGCGTCGAGATATGCTCGGGGCGCGGTGCCAAAAAACGCGCGGCGCGACCAGTGACTTCACACGTCATTCGCCTGAACGAATTATTTTCCGCGATTGGAACAATTCGAAACGTCGTGGGTTGGCCGGTCACTACCCGAGGATATTTTGATGCCCACCACGACGATGGCCGATACCGCACGCCTGCACGCCCTGCTCGACGAAGCGCTTGCTTTGGCCGACGCGCTCAACATGCCGCTTGCTGCCATCCACATCGACGAGGCACTCGCCCAGTTGAACGCGGCCGACGAAACGGCGCTTTGAGCCTGTCGTGAGATGACCGTGTCGGGCCGGGATCATCCAGCCCGATCGACGACCGTCCGGGCTCAGCCGTTATTGCGGCCCGAGATCACCTTTCCCGACCGTGTTTGACGCCATCGACAACATGCGGTCGAGGCTCTTCTTCGCCTGTAGCCGAAGCCCCTCCTCGATCTCGATCCGCGGCGCCAGATCGCGCAACGCGACGTACAGCTTTTCCAGCGTGTTGAGCGCCATGTACGGACAGATGTTGCAGTTGCAGTTGCCGTCAGCCCCCGGCGCACCGATGAAGCGCTTGTTCGGCAACGCCTTTTCCATCTGGTGGATGATATGCGGCTCGGTCGCGACGATCAGCGTGTCGCCCGGCATCGCCAGTGCGTAATCGAGGATACCGCGGGTCGACCCGACATAATCGGCGTGATCGAGGATGATTGGCGGGCATTCGGGATGCGCCACCACAGGCGCACCGGGATGCTGCGCCTTGAGCTTCATAAGCTCGGTTTCGCTGAACGCCTCGTGGACGATGCAGACGCCCGGCCACAGCAGCATGTCGCGGCCGGTTTTGCGCGCGAGATAGCCGCCGAGATTGCGGTCGGGGCCGAAGATGATCTTCTGCTCGGGCGGGATCTGCGCGAGGATCGTGTCCGCCGACGACGACGTGACGATGATGTCGGAGAGCGCCTTCACCTCGGTCGAGCAGTTGATGTAGGTCAGCGCGATGTGATCCGGATGCTTGGCGCGGAACGCGGCGAACTGCTCAGGCGGGCAGCTATCCTCCAGGCTGCACCCGGCGTCCATGTCGGGAAGCACGACGATCTTGTCGGGCGACAGGATCTTGGCGGTCTCGGCCATGAACCGCACGCCGCAGAACGCGATTACGTCGGCGTCGGTGGCAGCGGCCTTGCGCGACAGATCAAGGCTGTCGCCGACGAAATCAGCCAGATCCTGAAGCTCGGGCTTCTGGTAGTAATGCGCGAGGATGACCGCGTTCTTTTCCTTGCGGAGGCGCTCGATCTCGGCGCGAATGTCGATGCCGGCGAAGTTCTGGTTCAATTCCATGATCGTATCCCGAGTTTAACGCCTATTCCCTAGCACGTCCTGCAACGAGCGCGAGGTATCCCAGCGTTCGGTGTTCGCGACCGGCTCGTCGGCAAAGCGCACCGCGACGCTCGCATCGATCCCGGCGGCGCGCAGCGGCATCGCGAAACTGCGCTCGACCGCACGGCGCGTCGCGTCGCGCGCGAGCTTGATCATCGCGGGCTCGCGCGCCTGGCGGATCAGCTCGATCTGGCCGGCGCGGCGGTTGGCGGCATCGAGGCGCTTCTCGGCGTCGGTGAACGTATTCAGCACGCCGCCCGAGCCATATTCACGGACCGCGTTGAGATCGACCTGCGGGCCATCGGCTTCGACCGCGGGAAGGCGCACGGACAGCGTCTTGGTCTTGCCGTCCCACGCGACGTCCGACTGGGTGAGCTTGGCCATGTCGACTTCGTAGCGCACCATGCCGGGCATGATCAGCGTCTTCTCGGTCGTGAAGCCCAGCTGCGACTGTTTCGAGGTAACGACGGCGACGTAGCGCGCGGCAAACGCCGATAGCCGGTTCTGTTCGCGCAGACCTTCGAGACTGGCGCTTGCGATCGTCGTCGGATCGGGCGTGAGGCGGTCGCTGACGTAGCGCTGTACGCCCCAGAGCACGAGGAGGCCCGCGAGTACCAGGATCAGGACGACGCCCACGGCCTTGGCCAGAAACGACGCCACGCCGCTCTTGCGTACGGGTTCGGTCACGCTGTCGTTCGCCATGTCTCGCCTTCCTCGATAACCAGTCCACGGGTTTGTAGATCGTAGAGGTGCGCCAGCACCGAACGCGCGGCCGCGGGCACGAGCTGTGGGCCGAGACCGACATACATGCGCTCGACCATCGCCGGGATCGCCATCGCGCCTTCGCGGAGAAGACGCAGGATCTGCCCCTCACGTTGCTTGCGGTGGCCCAGCATGCCACGGACGAGGCGTTGCGGCTTGTCGATCGCCTCGCCGTGACCGGGGTAATAGACTCGGTCGTCGCGCGCCATGAGCTTTTCGAGGCTCGCCATGTACGCCGTCATGTTGCCATCGGGTGGCGAGACGATCGTCGTCGACCATCCCATCACGTGATCGCCGGAGAACAGCGCCTTCGTCTCGGGGAGCGCGAAGGCGAGGTGGTTCGAGGTGTGGCCAGGCGTCGCGATCGTCTCCAGCGTCCAGCCCTCGCCAGTCACCATATCGCCCTCTGCAAGAACGCGATCGGGCGCATAGGCGGCATCGAACGACGCGTCGGCCCTCGCGCCGCCATCGGCAAGGTCGAACGGCGCGGCGCCGACGATCGGCGCGCGCGTGATAGCCTGGAGCGGACGCGTCGCAGGACTATGGTCGCGGTGGTGATGCGTGACGACGATCGCCGACACGGTACGCCCATCGATCGCTCGCACCAGCGCAGCGATATGGTCGGGATCGTCGGGACCGGGATCGATCACGACAAGGTCGGTCCTGCCGACGATATGGGTCTGCGTTCCCGTATAGGTATAAGGGGAGGCGTTGGGCGCGAGCACGCGTACCACGAGCGGCTCGAGCTGGATCGGGATACCGGTCGGATGCTCAGCCATGTATGCGAAATGGCGGCTCAACGCGGCGATGGCAAGGTCTCGATTGGAGGTGAGCCTGTCGGAAACTCTTACAGATCGGGGCCGAGCAGATCCGCGATTAACTATCGGACGTCAGCAAACCAGCGAACGGGCGTTTCTGGCATGGACCCTGCAGATCTTGCCCTGTCACCGAACGCAACCGCGTTCACAGGGTGGATCGGTCGCTTCCCCTCCGGTCTCGCGACGATCCACCCACCCGGCTCCGATCAGTTGGCCTTCTGCGTCTCGAACAATTGCGCCAGTTCGCCGCTCTCGTACATTTCCATCATGATATCTGAGCCGCCGACGAATTCGCCGTCGACGTAAAGTTGCGGGATCGTCGGCCAATCCGAATAGCTCTTGATACCCTGGCGGATACCCTGGTCCTGCAAGACGTCGACGCTTTCGAACTCGACCTCGAGGTGGTTCAGGATCGCGATCGCGCGGCTGGAAAAGCCGCACTGCGGGAACAGCGGGCTGCCCTTCATGAACAGGACGACGGGGCTGGCTTTGACCAGGGCGTCGATACGGGCGTTGGAATCGTCGGTCATGTCTTCGGTCCTCAGGAAATTGCAGTCGTAAGCTGAAGTGCGTGCAGGACGCCGCCCATCCGACCGCCGAGCGCGGCATAGACGGCCTGGTGCTGCTTTACCCGGCTCATCCCGGCAAAGCTGGCAGCGGTGACCTTGGCCGCGTAATGATCGCCGTCACCCGCGAGATCGGTGATCTCGACCTGGGCATCGGGGATCGCGTCCTTGATCATCGTGGCGATATCGTCGGCAGCCATCGGCATATCAATGCGCCTCCAGCAATTGGCGACGGGCCTCGATCATCTGCTGCGCAAGCGCGCGACGAACGGTGGCCTCGTCATGATCGAGACCGGCGGCGGTCAGGTCGCCGACGAGCTTGCGCACGACATCGTCGTCGCCCCCACCTTCCATATCGGCGTGCACGAGCGCGGTGGCATAGGCGTCGGTCTCTTCGGGGGTGAGCTGCATCTCATGCGCCGCCCAGCCGCCGAGCAGGCGATTGCGACGCGCCGTAATCCGGAAGGCCATCTCTTCCTCGCGCGCGAAATGCGCCTCGCTGGCGCGTTCGCGGTCGTCGAAGTTGGTCATTGCGCGGGTCCCCGTTCAGCCGTGTCGTCGACCCCGAGATAGGTCGCACGAGCCCCCTGCGCAACAATCGACGGAAACGTGCAAAAACTGCTGGAACAATGCCGGGGTTGTAACGATATATAAGTCAGTCACGTGACACAGTGCACGGACAGGAGAGTGATATGTCGACCCTATCCCAGCTGCCTTCCGTTCCCCTGACCAGAGCGCGTGCCACGCCGCCGGTCGTGCACGGTCTCGCCTACGGGATTTTCGCGTCGATGGCGATGTGGGGCGCGATCGCCGCCATCGCGTACAACGTCTTTTGACCCTCTGGTAGAGGCGGCTGCGCTTAGCCGACCTCTACGACGAGCTTCCCGATAGCATTACGTGCCGCCATCTTCGCAATGGCCTTGCCGCCGTCCTCGAACGCGAATGTTTCGGTAACGCGCGGCGCGATCTTTCCTGCTTCCCACAGGTCGAACAGCGTCCCGATATGTGCCTGGTTCGCCTTCGGATCGCGAGCTGCGAACGCCCCCCAAAAGACCCCGCAGACGTCACAGCTTTTCAGCAACGTAAGGTTGAGCGGAAGTTTCGGGATACCGGCGGGGAAGCCTACCACGAGGTACTTGCCCTCCCAGGCAATCGAACGCAGAGCGGGCTCCGCATAGTCGCCGCCGACCGGATCGTAGATCACGTGAGCGCCATCGCGACCGACCGCTGCCTTGAACTGCTCGGCAAGCGCCTTCGACTGGTTCTTGTCGAACGGGGCACGCGCGTAGATCAACGTCTCGTCGGCCCCCGCGGACTTGGCAGCGGCCGCCTTCTCCTCGGACGAAACCGCGGCGACGACCTTTGCGCCGAACGCCTTGCCGAGCTCGATCGCCGCGAGCCCCACGCCGCCGGCTGCACCGAGAACGAGCAACGTCTGTCCCGCCTTGATGTGGCCGCGGTCGAGCAGTGCGTGGATCGTCGTGCCGTAGGTGAGGATCAGCGATGCTCCCTCGGCGAAGCTGCGGCCTTCGGGGAGGCGGTAGAGCTTGGCGGGGTCGGCGATGACCTGCTCGCACAGGCCGCCATGGCCGAGCATCGCGATGACGCGGTCGCCAACCGCCCAGCCGGCAACGCCTTCGCCGATCGACGCGATCGTGCCGGCGATCTCGCCGCCCGGCGCGAACGGGCGCTCGGGCTTGAACTGGTATTTGTCCTCGATGATAAGGACGTCGGGGAAGTTGATCGCGCAGGCTTTGACCGCGACGACGACCTGTCCTGGGCCGGCCACCAAATCGGGCAGCTCGACCATTTCCAGAGTTTCAGGTCCGCCGACTGCCTTCGACACCAATGCTCGCATACCCGCTCTCCACCGTCGTCCAGGGGCGATTCGATGCGACCGCCTCCTCGAATTTCGAAATCTGGGTATCCCTTGCCAGCGTCAGGCCGACCTCGTCCAGCCCTTCCATGAGGCATTGACGACGGAATGCGTCGAGTTCGAAGGTGAAGCGATCCTGGAACGGCGTGGTGACGGTCATCGTCTCGAGATCGACCGTGACAATCTGGTCCTGCGCGACCTCAATCAGGCGGTCGATCGCCTCCTGGGGCAGCACGACGGGGACGATGCCGTTCTTGAACGCGTTGCCCGAGAAGATGTCCGAGAAGCTCGGCGCGATCACCGCGGTGATACCCATGTCGGCGAGCGCCCAAGCGGCGTGCTCGCGGCTCGACCCGCAGCCGAAATTATCGCCCGCGATCAGGATCGGCGACCCGGCATAGCGCGGGTCGTCGAAGATATTGCCGGGTTGCGCCCGAACCGTCTCGAACGCGCCGCGGCCGAGGCCGGTGCGCGTGATCGTCTTCAGCCAATGCGCGGGAATGATGACATCGGTGTCGATGTTCTTCGCGCCCCACGGATAGGCGCGGCCCGAGACGGTGGTGACGGGAGTCATCGCTGTTCCGTGCGCTCCGGCCCCGTATGATCCGGAGTCGTGCGTGCCGATGCGACATAGGCCGCGACGCCGCTGAGCATTGCGCCCGCCGCCAGCAATACGAAAACCTTCTTCACGCTATTTCCCCCATCAACTCTCTGACGTCGCTCAGCTTGCCGGTCACTGCCGCCGCTGCCGCCATCGCGGGTGATACCAGATGCGTGCGCGCTCCGGGACCCTGTCTGCCAACGAAATTACGGTTCGACGTGGAAGCGCAACGCTCCCCCGCAGGGACTTTGTCCGGGTTCATGGCCAGACACATCGAACAGCCCGGCTCGCGCCATTCGAACCCTGCCGTGATGAAGATCCGATCGAGCCCCTCGGCTTCCGCCTGCCGCTTGACCAGCCCCGATCCGGGGACGACGAGTGCGCGCACCCCGTCGGCGACATGGCGCCCGTCGGCGATCGCCGCGGCGGCGCGCAGGTCCTCGATCCGGCTGTTGGTGCAGCTGCCGATGAAGACGTGCTGGATCGTAACGTCGCGCATCGCGGTGCCCGCGGTCAGCCCCATGTAATCGAGCGACTTCTGCGCCGCCGCCTGCTTGGCGGGGTCGGCGAAGCTCGACGGTTCGGGAACGACACCAGTGATCGGGACGACGTCCTCGGGGCTGGTGCCCCATGTCAGGCCGGGCGCGATGTCGGCGGCGTCGAGCACGACGGACTTGTCGTAGCGCGCGCCGGGATCGGTCGCGAGGCTGCGCCACCAAGCGACGGCCTTGTCCCAGTTCTCGCCGGTCGGCGCCATCGGGCGGCCTTTGAGATAGGCGAACGTCGTATCGTCGGGCGCGATCAGGCCCGCGCGCGCGCCCGCCTCGATCGACATGTTGGCGATCGTCAGGCGGCCCTCGATCGACATCGCGCGAATGACGCTGCCGGTGAATTCGATGACGTGGCCGGTGCCGCCCGCTGCGCCGATCTTGCCGATGATCGCGAGGATGACATCCTTCGGGCTGACCCCGAAGCCGAGTTCGCCATCGACGCGGACTTCCATCGTCTTGGCCTGCGACAGCAGCAGCGTCTGCGTGGCGAGGACGTGCTCGACCTCGCTGGTGCCGATCCCGAACGCAAGCGCGCCGAGCGCACCATGCGCGGAGGTATGGCTGTCGCCGCAGACCAACGTCGCGCCGGGAAGCGTAAAGCCTTGCTCGGGGCCGACAACGTGGACAATGCCCTGCTCGGCGGCGGTCGCATCAATATAGTCGATGCCGAACTCGGTCGTATTGCGGCGCAGCGCGTCGAGCTGTTGCGCGCTTTCGGGATCGGCGATCGGCAGGACACGCCCGGCGGCGTCCTTGCGCGGCGTCGTCGGCAGGTTGTGATCGGGGACGGCAAGCGTCAGGTCGGGACGGCGGACTGTCCGCCCAGCGACGCGGAGGCCTTCGAACGCCTGCGGACTGGTGACTTCGTGGACGAGGTGACGGTCGATATAGATCAGGCAGGTGCCATCGTCGCGGCGTTCGACGACGTGCGCGGCCCAGATCTTTTCGTACAGGGTTTGTGGAGTTGCCATGATGGGGGCGCGGTAACCGAAAAGGGGTGCAAGGCCAAGGTTCGATGTAATTTTCGGTCGTAAGAATGCGGCGGTAGGGCGTATGTCGGCCTTGATCCGTCATCCTGGCGAAAGTCAGAATCCAGTGTTACAGGCGCCGTCTTTCGCGGCTCTGGTTCCTGACTTTCGTCAGGATGACGGAGGGGGCGCGACTAGCGGGCAGGCATCGCCGCGTTCAGGAACGCCACGCTGTCCGCCAGCACTGGCGCCTTCCCGCGAAACGGCTTCGACAGCGCCATCGCGACGTTCTCGTGGCTCAAACCCGGGTAGTCGATGTGCGTAACCGGCGCCCCAAGCGCCTTCAGCCGCGCGGTGAGGTTGATCGCGTTGTGCGGCTTGACTTGCGTGTCATTACCGGCGGTGATCAACAGCATCGGCGGGGCGTCGGCGCGCGCAAAGTGGATCGGCTGAGTCATCACCGGGTCGGCCGCGCCCTGCATCGCGTCGATCGCGCGTTTGGCGGTGAAGGGGTAGAAGTCGTACGGGCCGCACAAACCGACCGCGGCCTTAATGATATGCGGGTCGACGCCCTCCGCCTTCAGCCAGCGCTCGTCGAGCGTCAGCATGGCGACGGTATACGCGCCTGCGGAGTGGCCGGCGACGGCGATGCGAGTGGGGTCGCCGCCCGACTGCGCGATGTGGTCGCGCGTCCACTTCACCGCTTCGGCGCCGTCCTGGAGGAAGGCGGGGAAGCGCACGTCGGGGACCTTGCGGTAATCGGGCATGACGACGACGTAGCCCGCCTTCGCATAAGCGCGCGCCGCGAACGCATAGGCGCCACGCGAGCCGTGGACCCAGCCGCCGCCATACCAGAAGATCAGCACGGGCAGGCCGGTCTTCGTACCACCAGACGGCCGCCAGACATCGAGCGTCTGGCCATGCGTGCCGAAGGGAACGCCTTCGCGAACGCGCGCTGTTCCGCGCCCGCCACCCATCACGCCGTCGAGCACGCTGAGCGTGCCCGGCCCCGCGGTGAACGCCGTGCCTGCGATCAGGATCACGATGAGCACCAGTACGATTGCGGCGCGCTTCATCAGCGGCGGAAATCCGCGGTGATCGATCCGCATGTGGCAAGATCAGCCTCGTGGCTCTCCTCGCGCCAGGTTTCAGCGAGCGCGGTCGCCTCCCATTCGCGCATCGCCGGATGAGCGATGATCCGCTCGACCCAGGCCAGACCGGCGGGGCCGACATCGATCCCGTACGTCCGCACGCGGAACGCGACGGGGGCGAAGAAGGCGTCGACCGCGGTGAAGTCGGTGCCGGCGAGCCATGGCCCGCCGAACCGGTCGAGCCCCTGCGCCCAGAGTTCGGTAATCCGCGCGACGTCGTGATCGAGCGCTTCGCTGCCGGGAGCGGCGTCGACGCGGACGCCGACGTTCATCGTCCGCTCGTTGCGGAGCGCGGAGAAGCCGCCATGCATCTCCGCAGTCGCGCAGATCGCCCACGCGCGCGCCTCGGCATCGGCTGGCCACACGCCGTCATGGCGCTCGGCGAGGTAAAGGACAACGCCGAGCGAGTCCCACACCGTCCGCGTGCCGTCGATCAGCACTGGCACTTGTCCCGTTGGCGAGAAGGCGGAATGCGTCGTAATTGACCGGCGCCAGGAACGGCTCGATCCGATCCTCGAACGGGATGTTGAGTGCGGTCATCAGCAGCCAAGGCCGCAGCGACCAGCTTGAATAATTCCGGTTCGCGGTGATGAGGGTATAGGTCATCAAGCGGTGTAGCGCGCCGTGGTCTTCGCTGCGACCTCGTCCGCAGTTACGCCCGGCGCGAGTTCGACCAGCGTGAACGGGCTGTCGTGGTCGGGGCGCTGGAACACCGCAAGATCGGTGACGACCATGTCGACCACGTTCTTGCCCGTCAGCGGCAGCGTGCACGAGGGGATGAACTTCGGCGTGCCGTCCTTGGCGGTGTGGTCCATGACGACGATGATCTGCTTGACGCCCGCGACCAGATCCATCGCGCCGCCCATGCCCTTGATCATCTTGCCCGGGATCATCCAGTTGGCGATGTCGCCGCCCTCGCTGACCTCCATTGCGCCAAGCACCGTCAGGTCGATATGCCCGCCGCGGATCATCGCGAAGCTGTCGGACGAGCTGAAATACACCGACGAGGGTAGTTCGCTGATCGTCTGCTTGCCGGCGTTGATCAGGTCGGCGTCCTCTTCACCCGCATAAGGAAACGGACCGATCCCGAGCATCCCGTTCTCCGACTGGAGCGTGACGGTCATGCCCTCGGGGATATTGTTCGCGACCAACGTCGGGATGCCGATCCCGAGATTGACGTAATAGCCGTCCTTCAGTTCCCTGGCGGCGCGCGCGGCCATCTGGTTGCGATCCCACGGCATCAGTTGATCGTTCCTTCCTGGATGGTTGAGATGGTCGTGAATTGTTCGCGCAACTCCGTACCGACGCCGTCGACGATCGCCTGCAACGCGGCATCCTCGTCGATGCCCCAGGTGGCCGCATAGGCGCGCGCGGCGTGGCGGATCGTGTCGGCGAGGAGATAGCCGAACACCGTCGGATCCTCGAGGATACCCGCGTCGATCAGCACGTTGCTGCCCGCATTGTTGGTGATCCAGATGCGCGCGACCTCGACCGATTCGTCGGTCAGCGCGGCGCCTGCATCGAGTTTGATCGCATTGGCGTGATCGGCCATCAGCGCATACCTCCACTCGGTGCCCATTGGACGTTGGGCGGGAACACATCGTCACGCGAGCCTTTCAGCGCGGTGCCGTAGACGGGGTTGGGCAGCACGAACCACCCTGCCCCCCATTTGGCGGTGATCCCGGCCGACTGCACCACGGCGCGACGCGCGGCGGGGGTCTGGCCTGCGTTGAACAGGTCGCTGAAATCGCCGAGCTGGTCGCCGCCCATCGCGACGACGCAGTATTTCGCGGCGATCGTCGCGCGGCGGCCGTCCTTCTTCGCACCGGTCGCATCGTCGCCCGACAGGAACAGCGTTTCGCCGTGGCGCGCGGGGCCGAGCCCTGCACCCTCGATCGCGGCTTGCGTCTGTGCGGCGTTGGCGGCGGAGCGGTTGGTGTTGAAGACGACGGTCACGCCCATCGCGCGGAGTTGCGTCAGCGCCGCCAGCGCGCCGGGGACGGGCGCGACCTGTTTGATGCCGGTCCGCTCCCACGCCTGCCAGCGCGCATCCGACCACAGCTGGCCTGACGCGGCGTCAAATTCGAAGCCGAGGTTGAGCAGGACGGTCTCGTCGACGTCGAACACGGCCGCTTTCGGCTTAGTGCCGCACGCGGTCCAGCTGGGCGCGGCGATCGACGCGCCGGGTGCGAGGACGACCGATACCGGCGTACGCTGCGCGCGGACGTACCCGACGAGCGCGTTCCACGCCTGGATGCTGACCGCGGCGGCCTCGCCCGAGGCGTAGAGATACTGCATCCCCGCGGGGACGCCGTCGACCGTCACGGGCACCGCGGCGGTCGGTGTCGCGGCGATCGATGTCGGCGCGGACACGCTGACGCAGCCCTGCAACACCAGTGCCCCTGCGAACGCAGGGGCCCAGGATACCAGCCGCAACGCCCGCGACCCTGGACTCCTGCGTACGCAGGAGAACCGAGAGTGTATCACGCCGAAACCCGTTCGCGGACGGTGCGGAATTCGATCTGCTTGTCGTAGGGCGCGCCGACGATCATCCGCTTCACATAGATGCCCGGCAGGTGGATCGTGTCGGGATCGAGGCTGCCTGTAGGAACGATCTCCTCGACCTCGGCGACGCAGATCTTGCCCGCGGTGGCCATCGGCTGGTTGAAGTTGCGCGCGGTCTTGCGGAAGATCAGGTTGCCGCTCTCGTCCGCTTTCCAGCCCTTGATGATGCTCAGGTCCGCGCGGATGCCGCGTTCGAGGATATAGTCCTGCCCATCGAAGCTCTTCACTTCCTTGCCTTCGGCGACCAGCGTGCCGACGCCGGTCTTGGTATAGAAGCCGGGGATGCCCGCGCCGCCGGCCCGGCAGCGTTCGGCTAGCGTGCCCTGCGGACAGAACTCGACCTCGAGTTCGCCGCTCAGATATTGCCGCTCGAACTCCTTGTTCTCACCGACATAGGACGAGATCATCTTCTTCACCTTGCGCGAGCGGAGCAGTTTACCCAGCCCCTGCCCGTCGATCCCGGCATTGTTGCTGGCGATCGTCAGGTCCTTGACCCCCGAGGTCTCGATCGCGTCGATCAGCCGCTCGGGAATGCCGCACAGCCCGAAACCGCCCGCGCAGATCGTCATGCCGTCGAACAACAGGCCTTCGAGAGCCGTCGCCGCATCGGTGTAGCGCTTGTTCGCCATGCATCCTCCTCAGGTATTTCGCCTCGCATAAGCCGGTGGTTCGCGCTCGGCAACGGGCGTCGGAGGACATCGGCGCTGATCGATCCTCCCCCGCCAGGGGGAGGTGGCGCCAAAGGCGTCGGAGGGGGAGGACACGGAACAGCGGCTTCCCTTTCCTCCCCCTCCGTCAGGCAGGCGCCTGCCACCTCCCCCTGGCGGGGGAGGATTGAACCGTTCTCAATACGCGAGCTTCAACCCCGGCCGCTTCCACCGCGTCTTCACCAGCCGGCCGCTGCCCGAACAGGTGATGTACGCGTCCATTCCATCCGCGCCGCCCCAGCAGATGTTGGTGGTGAACGCATCGTCGGTGGCGACGAACTCGACCAGCTCGCCCGCCGGCGAGATCACGCTGATCCCGCAGTCGCCGATCGTCGCGACGCAGATGTTGCCGCCATCCTCGACACCGAGCGAGTCGAAGAACTTGTAGCCGGCGGGGCGGTAGAGCGGCGTTCCCGCGGCGCTGGCGACCTTGCCCGGCGCGACGATGTCGAACGCCATCAGCCGGCACGTGAAGGTTTCCGCCGCGTACAACCGCGTCCCGTCGGGCGAGAGGCCGATGCCGTTGGGATTTTCGCTGGGGAAGATCACTTCCTCCAGATGGCTGCCGTCGGCCTTCGCGTAGAAGATGCCGGTAATATCGCGCGCGCGATCGCGCGATTTGCCGTGATCGGTGAACCAGAAGCCACCGTGCGAATCGAAGACGATGTCGTTCGGACCGCGCAGCGAGCAACCGAAGTCGCCGTCCTTGTAGAGCGTCTCGACCGCGCCGGTGGCGATATCGATCCGTTCGATGCGGCCGCCCGAATAGTCGTGCGGCTGGCCGTGCGGAGTCAGGAAGCCGTTCGCCTCGCGCCACGCGAAGCCGCCGTTGTTGCAGCAATACAGCTTGCGGTCGGGACCGATCGCGAGCCCGTTGGGGCCGCCACTGGGTTCGGCGACCGTCGTCTTGGTGCCATCGGACGCGACGCGGGTGATGCGACCGGCGGCGATCTCGACGAGGATGACGCTGCCATCGGGCATCGCGACCGGGCCCTCCGGAAAGCGCAAGCCGCTGGCGACGGTGATGAAGTCGGTCATGATCCTCTCCTGGCACGAGTCGGGTTCGGCCCCGGCTTCGTGAACGCGGCGAGAGTAAGCGAGATCGTCGCCAGCGCACGACGTTTCTCGACTTCGCGCGAAACGGACGGCAGAATGCCGCGATGATCACACCACGCACCGGCGGCCGCATCCTGGTCGACCAACTCGTCGCACAGGGATGCGACCGGATCTTCACCGTACCGGGAGAAAGCTTCCTCGCCGTCCTCGATGCGCTGCACGACACGCCGGCGATCGACCTGGTGGTGTGCCGGCAGGAGGGCGGCGTGGCCTATATGGCGTGCGCGGACGGGACGCTGACGCACCGGCCGGGCGTGGCGTTCGTGACGCGCGGACCGGGCGCGACCAACGCGTCGATCGGCGTGCATGTCGCGATGCAGGATTCGCAGCCGATGATCCTGTTCGTGGGCGATATCGACCGCGGCACGCGCGACCGCGAGGCATTTCAGGAGATCGATTTCCAGGCGATGTTCGGAGCCGTCGCCAAATGGGCGGCGCGGATCGATGATGCGCGGCGCATCCCGGAATATGTCGCACGCGCCTATGCCACCGCGATGTCGGGGCGGCCGGGACCGGTGGTGCTCGCGCTGCCCGAGGATATGCTGCTCGACGTGGTGGAGGCGGTCGATCGGCCGCGCGTCGAGCGCGTGGCGCAAGGCTGCGACGCCGATACGATGGATCTGCTCGCGGATCTGCTGACGACGGCGGAGCGCCCGGTCGCGATCGTCGGCGGCGCGGGCTGGGACGTCGCCGCGTCGGGCGCGTTCTCGACCTGGGCGGACCGTAACGGCGTGCCCGTCGCAGCGGCGTTCCGGCGGCAGGATGCTATTCCCAACGATTGCCCGGTGTGGGCGGGCAATCTCGGCTATGGCCCCAATCCGAAGCTGGTCGAGCGGGTAAAGGCGGCTGACCTCTTGCTCGTGGTCGGCCCGCGGTTGGGCGAGGCGACGACCGATGGCTATGCGCTGATCACGCCCGATCATCCGGGCCAGCGGATCGTCCATGTCCATCCCGATCCGGACGAATTGCAGCGTGCCTACCATGCGGACGTAGCGGTGTGCGCGGGGATGGCGGAGTTCGCCGAGGCGTTGCTGCTGCTCGACCTGCCGCCGCGCACGGCCGGGCAGGAGGCGCATGCCGAGTGGCTGGACTGGTCGACGCCGCGCCCGCGCGATCTGGCGATGGATCTGGGGCCGTGCGTGACCGCGATGCGCGAGCGGCTGCCCGCGGATGCGATCCTCTGCAACGGCGCGGGGAATTATTCGGGCTGGTGGCATCGCTACTGGGCCTATGCCGGGCCGGGAACGCAGCTCGCGCCGACCGCTGGGGCGATGGGGTATGGCGTGCCGGCAGCAGTCGCCGCATCGCTGCGGCATCCCGAGCGGACGGTCGTCGCGCTCGCGGGCGATGGGTGTTTCCTCATGAACGGGCAGGAACTGGCGACGGCGGTGGCGCACGGGGCGGACATGCTGGTGCTCGTCGTCGACAATGGTGGGTACGGCACGATCCGGATGCACCAGGAGCGCGAATATCCGGGGCGTGTGTCCGGGACGGCGCTGCGCAATCCGGACTTTGCCGCGCTCGGGCGGGCTTATGGGTGCTGGGCGGAGACGGTGACGCAGACGGGCGATTTCGTCGGGGCGCTGGACCGGGCAATGGCGCGCGGCGGGGTGCGGATGCTGCACCTGGTGACGGATATCGAGGCGATTACCGCTGGAACGACGCTGGCCAAGGTGCGCGGGGCGGGGTGATCCTAGGCTGGTGATACCGCCACTACCCCACCCCAAAGCTCCACCCCGGCGAAGGCCGGGGCCCAATTGGGGGGACGGCAGTAACGACGGACGGCCCTCCGGTACATCGACCTTCCCAATTGGGCCCCGGCCTTCGCCGGGGTGGTGGTGGTGCTAGTGCAGCGGTTTATCATCACTGTTCCCCCGCGAAGGCGGGGGCCCAGGGTACCAGGCGCTATCGGTACTTAGCTGGGCCCCCGCGTCCGCGGGGGAACGGCACGGAGCAGAAAGCCCGTCAGCCGTCAGCCGTCAGCCCGCCAGCGCCGCCCGCACCGCGGCCACCGCATCCGCCGCCTTGTCCCCATCAGGGCCACCGCCCTGCGCCATGTCGGGCCGGCCACCGCCGCCCTGCCCGCCGAGTGTCGCGACCGCGATCTTCAGCAGGTCCACCGCATTGTGGCTCGCGACCAGATCCGCGGTCACGCCAACCGCGACCGAAGCGCGATCGTCGTTGATCGCAACGAGCATCGCTATCCCCGACCCCAGCCGCTGCTTGGCCTCGTCGACCGCGCCGCGCAGGCCCTTCGCCTCGAAGTCGTTGAGCACCTGGCCGATGAACGCCACACCGCCGACCTCTTCGGGGCCCGCAGCCTCACCAGCGCTGCCGCCGCTAAGCGCCAGCGCCTTCTTCGCATCGGCGAGCTCGCGTTCGAGGCGGCGGCGGTCTTCGAGCAACGACGCGACGCGCGCCGGCACCTCATCCGGAGTCGACTTCAACACGGCCGCCGCCTCGCGCAGGCGATCGTCGCGGCCGGTCAGATAGGCGCGCGCCGCCTCGCCGGTCAGCGCCTCGACGCGACGCACGCCGCTCGACACAGCACCCTCGCCAACCACCTTGAACAGCCCGATATCGCCGAGCGCGGTCACGTGCGTGCCGCCGCACAACTCGATCGAATAGCTGCCCTCGTCGGTCGACCCCATCGACACGACGCGGACCTCGTCGCCGTATTTTTCGCCGAACAGCGCCATCGCGCCCATCGCGATCGCGTCGTCGGGGGTCATCAGCAGCGTCGTCACCGCGCCGTTGCCGCGGACCTGCGCGTTCACGTCGGCCTCGACCTGCGCGATGTCGGCGGGGGTCATCGCGACCGGCTGCGAGAAGTCGAAGCGCAGGCGGTCGGGCGCGACGAGGCTCCCCTTCTGCGCGACGTGCGTACCGAGGCGCTCGCGAAGAGCCTCGTGCAGCAGATGCGTCGCCGAATGGTTGGCGCGGATCTGCGCGCGGCGCGCGACGTCGATCTGGAGCTTGACGGACTCGCCGACCTTGATGCCGCCCGCATCGACGATCGCATGATGAACGAACACGCGGCCAAGCTGCTTCGACGTCTCGGTAACCGTCGCGCGCAGGCCAGCGTCGGTGGAGATATGCCCGGCATCGCCGACCTGCCCGCCGCTCTCGCCGTAGAAGGGCGTCTGGTTGACGACGATAGACACCGTATCACCCGTCGTCGCATGGTCGACGCGCGCACCGTCCTTGACCAGCGCGACGACCTCGCCCTCGCCGGTGTCCGACGCATAGCCGAGGAATTCGGTGCCGCCGGTCTGCTCGACGATGTCGAACCAGATATCGTCCGACGCCTTGGCGCCCGAGCCCTTCCAGGCGGCCCGCGCGGCGCGCTTCTGCTCGGCCATCGCGGTGTCGAAACCGTCCCGATCGACCGAAATGTTGCGTTCGCGCAGCGCGTCCTCGGTCAGGTCGTAGGGAAAACCGAACGTGTCGTAGAGCTTGAACGCGACGTCGCCGGCCAGCGTGCCGCCGGTCATCTCCGCGGTCGCCTCGTCGAGCAGCTTCAGCCCCTTGTCGAGCGTCTGGCGGAAGCGCGTCTCCTCCTGCTGCAACGTAGCCTCGATCAGCGGGCGGGCACGCGACAATTCGGGATAGGCGGCGCCCATCTCGGTGACGAGCGCGGGGACCAGCCGGTGCATCAACGGCTCCTTCGCGCCGAGGATATGCGCGTGGCGCATCGCGCGGCGCATGATCCGGCGCAGCACGTACCCGCGGCCTTCGTTCGCGGGCAGCACGCCGTCCGCGACCAGGAAACCCGCGGTGCGCAGATGGTCGGCGATCACGCGGTGGCTGGCGGTGTTCGCGCCGTCGGTCGCGGTATGCGTCAGCGCGCCCGACGCTGCGATCAGCGCCTTGAACGTATCGGTGTCGTAATTGTCGGTGACGCCCTGCATCACCGCGGCGATGCGCTCGAGCCCCATGCCGGTGTCGATCGAGGGCTTTGGCAGGTTGCCGACGATCTCGGCATTTTCCTGCTCGTACTGCATGAACACGAGGTTCCATATCTCGACGAAGCGGTCGCCGTCCTCGTTGGGGCTACCGGGAGGGCCGCCGAAGATATGGTCGCCGTGATCGTAGAAGATTTCCGAGCATGGCCCGCACGGCCCGTTGTCGCCCATCGACCAGAAATTGTCCTTGGTCGGGATGCGAATGATGCGGTGCTCGGGGAGCCCCGCGATCTTCTTCCAGAGATCGAACGCCTCGTCGTCGGTGTGATAGACGGTCGCGGTCAGCTTATCCGGCGACAGGCCCCATTCCTTGGTCAACAACGTCCAGGCGTGGGTGATCGCCTGTTCCTTGAAATAATCGCCAAACGAGAAATTGCCGAGCATTTCGAAGAACGTATGGTGCCGCGCGGTGTAGCCGACATTGTCGAGATCGTTGTGCTTGCCGCCCGCGCGAACGCACTTCTGCGACGAGGTGGCGGTGCTGTACGGCCGCGATTCGAGCCCGGTGAAGACGTTCTTGAACGGCACCATCCCCGCATTGACGAACATCAGCGTCGGGTCGTTCTGCGGCACGAGCGGCGCGGAGGGCACGATCTGGTGCCCCTGCGAACCGAAATAGTCGAGGAAGCCGCGGCGGATGTCGTTGGTCGATGTCATCGCCGGGACTTAGGCGAGCGCGGCGGTTCGCTCAAGTAGAGGTGTGTGGGGGGCGTGAGCGCCCGCCGTCGCGGGAGAACAGGGAAGTGCTGCCGTTCGGTAGAGGCCCCCACCCCGGCGAAGGCCGGGGCCCAGTTGGGGGACGGCACTAACGAAGGATCGCGATCCGTTATTTCCACCTTTCCAACTGGACCCCGGCCTTCGCCGGGGTGGTGGCGTTGGTGGGGTGGCGGCGGTAGTGGCGGTGGCGCTGTTCATGGGGCGTGCCTAGCCCATCGGCGCGTCGATCGATCTAGGCGGTTCGCTGAACCACCGCGGCCCGGCGTCGGTCATGTGGAAGCAGTCCTCGATCCGGACGCCGTACTTGCCCGGCGTGTAGATCCCCGGTTCGTCCGAGAAGCACATCCCCGCCGCCAGCCTAGTCGTCTCGCCGTGGACGAAGTTGACGGGTTCGTGGCCGTCCATGCCGATCCCGTGCCCGGTGCGGTGCGACAGGCCGGGGAGTGTGTAGCCCGGACCATAGCCGAGCGTATCGTAATACCGCCGGACCGCATCATCGACGCTGCCCGCGGTCGCGCCGATCCGGGCAGCGGCGAAGGCGACCTGCTGGCCGCGCGCAACCTGATCCCAGGTCTTGCGCTGGTCGGCGGTCGCGGCGCCGTGCACCCAGGTGCGCGAGACGTCGGACTGATAGCCCTGCACGGTGCAGCCGCAGTCCATCAGCACGACCTGCCCATCGGCCACGCGGTGGATCTCGCGGCTGCCGTGCGGATAGGCGGACGCTTCGCCGACCAGCGCCATCGAGAATTCGGGCGCGCCGCCCAGTGCTTTCGTCGCGGCGGTCATCAGCGCGCCGATCTGCGGGCCGGTCATGCCCTTCTCGACGCGTGCGTGCGTCCAGCGATACGCGGCGAGCGTGACGTCGGTCGCCGTCTGCATCAGCGCGATCTCGGCGGCCGTCTTGATCATCCGGCTGGCGCGGACAACGGGATCGGGCGACACGATCCTCGCCCCCGGCAGCACGCGCGCGAGACCGGCATAGGCGAAATAGCGGACGTCGGCCTCCAGCCCGATCGGCAACGCGGCGAGTTTGCGGTCGCGCAAGAACCCGGCCACGACGCGCAGCGGATCCTCGTCCTCCTGCCACACGCGCACGTCGGCGGGGACGGCGAGCGTCTCGCGCACCGAGGGCTCCTCGAAGAAGGGCGTGACGATGCACGGCGTTCCCTCGACCGGAATCACCGCCAGCGTCAGCCGCTCGCTGGTGTGCCAGCGGACGCCGGTGAAGTAGATCATCGACGATCCGGGCTCGATCAGCACCGCACCGATCCCCGCCGCCTTCATCAACGACTGCGCGCGGACCAGCCGCGCGGCGCGCTCGGTAGCATCGATCGGCTTAGCCGTCCGGGTGATGTCGGACAGCGCGGAAAGGTCTGGTTCGGCGGCGCGCAGGAGTGCGCTAATGGACAGCAAAGGCGCCGCGGCGGCGAGGCCGAGCAGCGTGCGGCGCGAAGGCGTAAAGGCGGTCATCGACATCGCCGGACGATAGGGTGCTTGACCCGAGCGCCGCAATCCCCTTCCCTTGCGCACGAAATTCGGGAGCGATTAATGGCCAAGCGGCTAACCTATTACATCTTGCTGGGGCTGGTCGCGGGTCTGGTCGTCGGCTGGATCGTCAACGCGTCGATCGACGACGGCACCGCAGCCTCGGCCGCGCGGCTGAAGGACATTGCCGGCTATTTCTCGATCGTGACGTCGCTGTTCCTGCGGCTGATCAAGATGATCATCGCCCCCCTGGTCTTCTCGACGCTGGTCGTCGGCATCGCGCATATGGGCGACACCGGCGCGCTCGGGCGGGTGGGCTTGCGCAGTCTCGGCTGGTTCGTGTGCGCGTCGCTGTTGTCGCTGACGCTCGGCATGATCCTGGTCAATCTGCTTCACCCGGGCGTCGGCCTCGCGCTGGCGATCCCGCCGGCCACCGCGTCGAGCGGGGTCGATGCCGCGGCGTTCGATCTCGCCAAGTTCATCGCGCACATCGTACCCGATTCGATGATCGCGGCGATGGCGGACAACGAGATCCTCCAGATCGTCGTCTTCTCGGTGTTCGTCGGCGTGGCGATCACCGCGGTCGGCGAGAAGGCCGCCCCCCTGGTCAAGGCGATCGAGGCGCTGGTCGCGGTGATGCTCCAGATCACCAATTACGTGATGCGGTTCGCACCGTTCGCGGTGTTCGCCGCGGTGACCGCGACGCTTGCCGAGCGCGGCCCGAGCATCCTCGGCGATCTCGGCTATTTCATGCTGTGCTTCTATCTGGGGCTCGCGCTGCTGTGGGCGATGCTGATCGGGATCGCGTTCGTGCTGATCGGCCCGCGGACTCGGTTGCTAGTGCGCTATATCCGCGATCCGTTGATCCTCGCCTTCTCCGCCGCGTCGTCGGAGGCGGCGTATCCGCGGACGCTGGAGGCGCTCGACCGGTTCGGCGTGCCGCCGCGGATCGCCAGCTTCGTGCTGCCGCTGGGCTATTCGTTCAATCTCGACGGGTCGATGATGTACATGACGTTCGCGTCGCTGTTCATCGCGCAGGCCTATGGCATCCACATGCCGATCGGGCAGCAGATCGCGATGCTGCTCGTGCTGATGGTGACATCGAAGGGGATTGCGGGCGTGCCGCGTGCGTCGCTGGTGGTGATCGCCGGCACGCTGTCGATGTTCAAGATCCCCGAGGCGGGGATTCTGCTGATCCTCGCGGTCGACCATTTCCTCGATATGGGGCGCTCAGCGACCAACGTGATCGGCAATGCGGTCGCGGCGACGGTCGTCGCGAAATGGGAGGGCGGGCTCGACGAGCGCGAGCCGGCCGACCGGGACTTTCCGCATGCACCGACCGGGCATGGGCCCAAGACGAATATCGACAGCTTCGACAAGATCGGGCCGGGTCAGGGTTGAGGCTGCCAAAGTTTAACTAACTCCGTCATCCCAGCGAAGGCTGGGATCCAGAGCCACAATCGGGCGCGCTGGTGGCTCTGGATCCTGGGTCGAGCCCAGGATGACGGGAGGTTAGAGGCGGAGGCGTTACCTAGTAGCTCACGCGTATGCGTAGGGGCCGCCCTTCTTGAGCCCGGCCTGATATGCCGGCCGCGCGTGCACCTTGGCGAGCCACGCGATCGTTGCTGGGCGGGACTCGTTCATGCCGCCGCGGCTGCGCGCGGCTTCGAGCGGGAAGCTCATCATGATGTCGGCGGCAGTCATCTCATTGCCGGCGAACCACGGGCGCTGCGCCAGTTCGGATTCGACATAGTCGAGATGGACGTCGATCATCGGCTGGATCTTCTTGACCGCGACCTTGCCCATGATCGGGATGCGCGCGAGGACGAGCTTGAGTAGCAGCGGCGGCATCATCGAGCCTTCGGCGTAATGCAGCCAGAAACGGTAGCGCAGCGCGTCAGCGCGGTTCGCGGGCGCACCGAGTTTGCCGTCCGCTTTGTCGACGAGATATTCGACGATCGCGCCGGTCTCGGCGATGACTTGGCCCCCTTCGACATCGGTGTCCTCGATCACCGGCGACTTGCCGAGCGGGTGGACCTTCTTGAGTTCGGGCGGCGCAAGCATGGTCTGCGGGTTCCGCTCGTAGCGCTTGATCTCGTACGGGAGGCCGAGTTCCTCGAGCATCCACAGGATCCGCTGCGATCGCGAGTTTTCGAGGTGGTGGACGATGATCATGCTGGCTCCCCTGCTCTTCTATCCCGCCGACGCGCTTATCCGGCCGCGGTGCGCGCCGTCCAGATCCAGGCGACGGCGGGAAATTCCACCGTGTCGTCGATGCGGTGACGGTCACAGACTTGGGTGAGACGCGCGATGTAGTGCTCGCGTTCCTCGGGCGCCGAGTCGCGGATCGCGGATGCCGCGGGGCCGATGCGGCGGAAATAGTCGACCGCGTCGGCGACCGGGTCGGGCCCGCCGCCGGCGCGATAGGCAAAGTCGATGCGGCGCGGCGGTTCTGCATGCCAGCCCGCGTTGGCGAGGATATCGGCGACATGGCCGGGGTCGGCGAACGCGAACGGGCCGGGCGCGGTCGTCGCCGGCGCGTCCGCGTCGCCACCGGTAGCGGCAATGGTTTCGGTGGCCCAGCGATTGGCGGCGCGCTCGGCGAAACACGAGAAGACTAGGGTCGCGTCCGGCGCGGCGGCGGCGGCGAGCGTGGCGAAGGCGGCGACGGGGTCGGCGAAGAACATGACGCCGTGGCGCGAGACGTAGAGATCGACCGGGGCGTGGTGCGCAGCGGCGACGGTGATGTCGGCGCATTCGAACTGCGCGTTGGTTTGGTCGCCGGCGCGTTGCCGGGCGGTCTCGATCAGCGTGGGGGAGAGATCTATCCCGGTGACGGTCGCGTTCGGGAGGGCGTGCGCGGTGGCCATCGTGGTCGCGCCCGCGCCGCAGCCGATGTCGATGACGTTGGCTGTTTGGGGTGAGGCGGCAGCGAGGATCGCGGCGTTCAGATGCGGCGTGAGGGTGGCAAAGCTGCGATCGGTGCGGCGCCATTCCTCGGCCCAGACGTCGCCAATCCTGCCAGTCCAGTCAAAGCCTGTGGTCATCAGCGGGGCGCTTCATGCTTGGGGTTCGGGGGCGTTGGGGGAGTGAAGTATAGAAAGTATAGACGCTCGCGCGGGTTCTGCGTCGAGCGATTTCTGCCGCCGCGGTAGTTCGCGCATCGTTGTTTCCCCGCGAAGGCGGGGATCCAGTCTGAGCTCCCGCCTTCGCGGGAGAAGATCGGAGTGGGAGCGCTGGGATATATTGGCGGTTGCAGCGCACGCCGGAACTTGGGTTGTCTGAGCAGTTGATTTGAGAGGCCGTGCCAATTGAGCCCGGCCTCCGTCCAGGTAGCGCGAGCTTGGAGTGTCGCGGCATTCGATTTGCGAGGCAATCCCGATTGGGCCCCGGCCTCCGCCGGGGTGGTGCGGACTCGGGTTGTCATGGCAAGAGATTTTGTAGGCCATCTCAGCGGGGCTAGCCCTCCGCCCGGGTGGCGCGAACTTGGGTTGTCGTGGCAGTTGATTTGAAAAGCCATCCCAGTTGCGCAGGGTCTCCGCGCTGTTGGCCCGACATTGGGGTGTCGGGGGGCTCGATTTGATAGGCCTTCCCACCTGGGCCCCGGCCTTCGCCGGGGTGGGGGCGGGTTTGGAGGCGGTGCCGTTCCTCGCACGCCCTCACCCTCCCATTGCAAGGGCAATGGGTCCCTCCCTCTCCCCCGAGGGGAGAGGGTGAAGGGGTCCCCCCGTTTCCTGTCGGGGAGACGGGTGGACTTAGACGTCGTCGCCGTCTTCGGGGCCGGCCATCATTTCCTCGGCGACCTTGTCGGTGCGCGCACGGATCTGCTTTTCGAGGCGGTCGGCGGTTTCGGGGTTGTCCTTGAGGAAGGTCTTCGAATTCTCGCGACCCTGACCGAGACGGACGCTATCGTAGCTGAACCACGCGCCCGACTTCTCCACGAGGCCTGCCTTCACGCCGAGATCGAGGATCTCGCCGAGCTTCGAGACACCCTGCCCATACATGATGTCGAACTCGACCTGCTTGAACGGCGGCGCGACCTTGTTCTTGACGACCTTCACGCGCGTCTGGTTGCCCGTCACCTCTTCGCCGGCCTTGATCGCGCCGATGCGGCGGATGTCGAGGCGGACCGAGGCGTAGAACTTCAGCGCGTTGCCGCCCGTCGTCGTCTCCGGGTTGCCGTACATCACGCCGATCTTCATGCGCAGCTGGTTGATGAAGATCACCATGCAGCGCGATCGGCTGATCGAGCCAGTCAGCTTGCGCAACGACTGCGACATCAGGCGCGCCTGGAGGCCGACATGGCTGTCGCCCATCTCGCCCTCGATTTCCGCGCGCGGCACGAGCGCGGCGACCGAATCGACCACGAGCACGTCGATCGCGTTCGAGCGGACGAGCGTATCGACGATCTCGAGCGCCTGCTCGCCGGTATCGGGCTGCGACACGATCAGCTCGTCGATGTTGACGCCGAGCTTCTTGGCATAGACCGGGTCGAGCGCGTGCTCGGCATCGACGAACGCGGCAGTGCCGCCACCCTTCTGCGCCTCGGCGATCACGTGGAGCGCGAGCGTGGTCTTGCCCGAGCTTTCCGGCCCGTAGATCTCGATCACGCGGCCGCGCGGCAGGCCGCCGACGCCGAGCGCGATGTCGAGCCCGAGCGAGCCGGTCGAGATGACCTCGACCTGCATCGTTTCCTTGGAACCCAGGCGCATCGCCGAGCCCTTGCCGAACGCGCGGTCGATCTGCGCGAGCGCGGCGTCGAGCGCCTTCTGGCGGTCGTTGGTTGCGGTTGCCATGCCGGTGTCGATCACTTTCAGATTAGCGGCCATTGATAAGCTCCCATCGCTAAAGCAAGCGCGCGTGCCATTCAACGCGTCAAACGCCATGTATTCTCTTTGTTCTCCTGGAACAAGTGCGGAACATCGGGTTTGTGCAAAAAGGGCCGGGTTTCGTAGCAGCCACCGAGTTGCATACTCGACATCTGCGGATGCGCTGCATGGTGGATCCCGGAACGAGTCCGGGATGACGCGATGGGCTGGGGAAAGTTTGGTCGAGAACGGCTCGGGTTGCTCGGGCATGGGTTCGCAGCGGTCGACTTGATCGGCGCGCTTGAGATGCGTCCAGGAGGAGCGGTTGCGATCGTGGCTCTGGATCCTGACTTTCGTCAGGATGACGGAGCGCAGTGAGAGGTGAACCAGGCGAGCGTCGTGGCGAGCGTCCACCAGCCGCGGGCTTGTGCGGCGGTTGCGGTGGCGTCCCTGGCTTCGGCGGTCTCGAAAAGGGCGAAGCAGGTGGCGCCGGAGCCGGACATTCTGGACAGCAGGACGTCGTGCGCCGCGTCGAGCAGCGCGCGGACGTCAGCGATGACCGGGGCCGACGCCAGCGCGGAGGGCTCCAGATCGTTGCGGCCTGCCGTTGCACGCGTGAGAAGGTCGCCTTCGGGGATCGGACCGCGATCCTGCCCGTCCCAATTCTTGAAGACGGCGGCGGTCGAGACCGCGACGCCGGGATTTACCAGGAGAAGCGGCGTGCCGGACAGGCCTTCGAGGTTTGTAAGGGTGTCGCCCTTGCCGGTGCCGAGCGTGGTGCGGTTGGCTAGGCACGCGGGGACGTCTGCGCCGAGCTTCGCGGCGATGGCGTGCAGGCGCGCATCGGTGGCGGCGATACCGTGGAGGCGCACAAGCGCGCGGAGCGTAGCGGCGGCATCGGCCGAGCCGCCGCCGATGCCCGAGGCGATGGGGAGGTGCTTTTCCAGCGTTATCGCGTGACGGGCGTTCGGGGCGAAGGCGGCGGTGAAGGCGTCGGCGGCGGCAGTCACGAGGTTGCCGTACCAAGGGGCATTGCCCACGACCGTGTGTGACGCGCGTGGCGTGTCGTCATTACCCTCCCCCAACTGGGCCCCGGCCTCCGCCGGGGTAGTGTCGGGGGGAGTCAGGAGCGCAGCGGCGAAAGGGCCGGTGATGGTGAAGCTGTTGGTCTGCGCGGCTTCGACGGTGACGGTGTCGCCATCGGTGGCGAAGGCGAAGAGCGTTTCGAGCTCGTGATAGCCGTCGGGGCGGCGGTGGCGGACGTGGAGCGCCAGGTTGATCTTCGCAGGCGCGGGTTCGGTGGTGGCGGGCATCGGGGGTCTCGGGGTTTGGCGGGTCGGGGACTGGCTTAGCGGACGGAGGGGCCCTGGCAACGCTGTGCGACGTAATCGCCAACATCCGTCATCCTGACGAAAGTCAGGATCCACAGCCAGGCACGGCAGCGTTCGTTACTCTGCGTCGTGACTTTCGTCAGGATGACGGAGGGGGGGCGCGCACATGGCGAGGTCTGGGCGAGGGGCGGGCCAAGTGCGGGCGTCGTTATGGTCACTCCCGCCGTTCGCATCGCCCTCACCCTGCGCATAGCTGCGATGCGGGCCGTTCCCGATAAGAGAGCAGGTCAGCGGCGCGCTTTCGGCGGAAGGCCGTTGGCGATCTTGGCGGTCAGCCGCGCCGTGTCGCTGGGTTCGGCGGTCAGCACCGCGGCGCGCCAGGCGTAGCGGGCTTCGTAGCGTCGACCGACGCTCCAATAGGCGTCGCCCAAGTGGTCGGCGATTTCGGCGTTGGTGGGCTCGGCCTGCACGGCGGTTTCGAGCAGCGGCAGCGCGCGCGCGGTGTCGCCGGAGAGATGGTAGGCCCACCCCAGCGAATCGGTGATCGAGGCATTGGTCGGATCGAGGCGCGTGGCGCGTTCGAGCAGCCGGATCGAGGCGGGGATGTCGTCGGCATGCTCGACTTGCGCGAAGCCGAGATAGTTGAGCGCAAGCGGCTGCGCAGGGCCGCGCGCGACGGCTTTTTCGAGCGCCTCGCGGGCTTCGGGCCAGCGCCCGGCCTGATCGAGCGCGCCGCCATATTGCAGCCACGCTGCCCAGCTGCCGCCCGTGTCGCCGTCGGCGGCGATAACGCGCTGATAATACGTGGCCGCCTCGGCGGGGTTGCCGGTGGTCAGAAGCAGATCGGCATAGCGTTGCCAGTCGGCGGCTCCCGCCCCCGGCTGGTCGACGCGGTTCTTGGCGGCGGCGAGCGCTTCGCCGTCGCGGTCGGCGTTGGCGAGAATGTCGATACGCTCGGCGGCGGCGGCCACGGCGGAGGGGCCTTTCGGGTCGATCTCGTCGAGGACGGCGAGCGCGCGGTCGACGATCTTGGTGCGCGCAAGCGCGTCGGCGAGGAGCACGCGCGCGCCGTCGTAGCGCGGGTCGGCGCGCAGCGCGGCCTGCGTCAGGGCGATCGACAGCGGCGAAGGTTCGCCCGCCGCGAGGTCGCTGGCGAGGCGCGCGAGCAGACGCGAGACGCCGATCGCGAGCGGTTGTCTGGCCGGCGCCGCGGCGATCAGCGTCCGGGTTTCGGCGGCGAAGCGGCTGGCGACCGGGTCCTTCGCGGCGGTGGCAAGCGACGGTTCGGGATCGCGGCCTTCGGCGTGCGCAACCCAGGCGTAGAGCGAGGGCGCGAGGACCACGAGCGGCCCGGCGGCGAGCGTGGCGATGGCGGCACTCGCGGCCTTGGTATCGCCCTGTCGCGCGGCGTCGGCGAGCGGGAGCAGCGCGGCATCGGCGGGGGCAACGCCCGCCTTGCCGAGGACCGCGGCGGCGCGCGTGGCGAGCGCCATGTCGCCCGCCTCGAGCGCTTCGCGGTAAGCGCGGATCGCGACGACGGGATCGGCGGGCGATGCCGTCAGCACCCTGGCATAGCTGGCGGCGGCGAGGTCCGGTCGTCCCGCCGCGTCGGCAGCGCGCGCTTTCAGATACGCGGAGAGATCACTCGTCCCGGCCGTGGCGCCAGCCGTTGCGGGAGCCGCCAGGACGAGACCAAGTGCGAGCAATACGGGCTTACATGTTGGGATAATTGGGGCCTCCGCCGCCCTCGGGTACGACCCAGTTGATATTCTGGGTCGGGTCCTTGATGTCGCAGGTCTTGCAGTGGACGCAGTTCTGCGCGTTGATGACGAACTTCGGATCGCCTTCTTCGACGCCCACCACCTCGTAAACGCCGGCCGGGCAATAGCGTTGCGCAGGCTCGTCATACATCGGCAGGTTGTAGGTGATCGGCACCGCCGGATCCTTGAGCGTCAGGTGGACCGGCTGATCCTCCTCGTGATTGGTGTTCGAGATGAACACCGACGAGAGGCGATCGAAGGTGAGGACGCCGTCGGCCTTGGGATACGCGATCGGCTTGACCAGATCCTTGCGCCACAGGCTTTCATGATCGGGATGATGGTGCATCGTGAAAGGCACCTTGATCCCCAGATGCTCGAGCCACATCGTCACGCCGGCAAGCCCCGAACCGACCAGATCGCCGAACTTCTTGACCAGCGGCACGACGTTGCGGACGACCGACAGCTCCTTCTTCACCCACGATTTTTCGAACGCCGCTGGATAGGCGGCGAGTTCGTCATGGCCGCGCTGCGAGACGATCGCCTCGACCGCGGCCTCGGCGGCCATCATGCCCGACTTCATCGCGGTATGCGTACCCTTGATCCGCGGCACGTTTAGGAAACCGGCGCTGTCGCCGATTAGTGCCGCGCCGGGCATCACGAGCTTGGGGATCGACTGCAGCCCGCCATCGCTGATCGCGCGTGCGCCGTAGCTGACTCGCTTGGCGCCCTTGAGCAGCGCGGCGATCTCGGGGTGCGTCTTCCAGCGCTGCATCTCGTGGAACGGCGAGAGATGCGGGTTGGTGTAGTTGAGCCATGTGACGAAGCCGATCGAGACCTGACCGTTCGCCTGATGATAGATCCAGCCGCCGCCGTTCGAACCGTCGGTCTCGGTCAGCGGCCAGCCCTGCGTGTGGATGACGCGGCCGGGGCTGTGGAGCGCGGGATCGATGTCCCAGAGTTCCTTGATGCCGAGGCCGTAGACCTGCGGATCGCTGTCCTTGGCGAGGTCGAATGTCCGGATCAGTTCCTTGGTCAGGTGGCCGCGGCAGCCTTCCGAGAAGAAGGTGTATTTGGCGTGGAGTTCGAGGCCGGGGGTATAGTCGCCCTTGTGCGTGCCATCGCGCGCAACGCCCATGTCGCCGGTCGCGACGCCCTTGACCGAGCCGTCGTCGTTGAACAGGATTTCGGCGGCGGCAAACCCCGGGAAGATCTCGACGCCGAGCTCTTCCGCCTTGCCCGCGAGCCAGCGGCACAGATTGCCGAGGCTGCCGGTGTAGGTGCCCTTGTTGTGCATGAACGACGGCGTGACGAAGTGCGGCATCTCGCTCTTCTTCGTCTTGCTGAGGATCCAGTGATGGTTCTCGGTCACCGGCACTTCGGCGAGCGGGCAGCCATCCTCGCGCCAATTGGGCAGCAGCTCGTCGAGGCTCTTCGGATCGATGACCGCGCCCGACAGGATATGCGCGCCGACTTCGGAACCCTTTTCGAGCACGCAGACGCTGATCTCCGCGTCCTTTTCGGCTGCCATCTGTTTGAGACGGATCGCTGCCGAGAGCCCCGCCGGGCCTGCGCCGACGATCACCACATCATAGGGCATCGATTCACGTGTCGTCATCATCGTCTCCCGGGGGATGTCCCCTATAGCCCAGTCTATCCGCCCCTGCCCTTCGTTCGGGCTCGGGCCGGCACCGTCTTGTCCAATATGGCGATTGCGCGAGTTGACCGCCACGTCAACCGTGCAGCATAGGTTACCTTGTGGGGGCGGACCAAACCATCGACTGGCGAAACGCCGCGGCGAGCGCGCTCGACTGGTGGCACGAGGCTGGCGTCGACACGCTGGTCGGCGACGTCCCGCGCGACTGGTTTGCCGCGCCGGAGCCGTTGGTCGTGCCTGCGACTACGCCTGCCGCGCCGGTCGTCGCGCCGTCCGCGATGCCGCTCCTGCTGGCGGATTTCCTCGCGTGGCGAAGCGGCGCGCAGGTCCCCGAGGCGGACTGGAGCGGGGTTTCGCTGGCGGCGATCGGGCCCGCTGACGCTACGGTCATGGTGCTTGTCGATTGCCCGGACCGGGATGACGGCGATGCGGGCGCATTACTCAGCGGCGCATCGGGGCGGTTGCTCGACCGGATGCTCGCCGCGATCGGTCTGACGCGCGACGAAGTCCACCTTGCGGCGGTCTGCGCAAAGCGGCCGACGGCGGGGCGGATCCAGAGCGAGGTCGAGGAGCGGCTCGCGGAAATCGCCAAGCATCACATCGGCTTGGTCGCGCCGCAGCGGTTGCTGATCCTCGGCAATGCGGCGAGCCGTGCGATCCTCGGGACGGAATTACAGGCAGCGCGTGGGCGTTTGCACGGGTTTAACCATAAGACTGCACAAACGAAGGCCGGTGACGCGTCGGATATGACGAGCGTGGTCGCGAGCTATCATCCGCGGTTTCTGATCGAGAAGCCCGCGGCCAAGGCTGAGGCCTGGAAGGATTTGCAGATGCTGATGGGCGAACAGATGTCGCAAAAGGGCGCACGATGATTCGGACTCTTGCTATCGTTCTCGGGCTGAGCGCCCTCCGCCTCCCGGCGCTGGCTGCGACCGTCGCGAATGAGCCTGCCGGCGATGCGAGGCTTGGCTCGACGCAGTTGGTAGGCGCGCCGACGCTGGAGCAGATCCCGGACCAGCTCGATGCCGGCCAGCGCGAGGCGTACAAGACGGTGTTCGCGGCGATCCGCGACGGCAAGTGGACCGACGCGCAGATCGGGCTCGACACGATGAAGCCCGGCCCGCTGCACGCAATCGCGCGCGCCGAGATGTACACGGCCAAGGGCTCGCCCAAGGTCGAAATGGAACCGCTCGTCGCGTTGCTCAACGAAGCGCCCGAGTTGCCCGAAGCCGAGCAGATCTCGCGTCTCGCGGCGCTGCGCGGTGCGGTCGGCCTGCCCCCGCTACCGGTCGCGCAGCGGCTGATCTGGCAGGACGGCGCGCCGCGTCGCGTCCGCGCGAAGAGCCTCAAGGGCGACATGATCGCCGCGGATCTGGCGATCAAGATGCAGCCTTACGTCAAGGCGGACATGGGCCGCGAGGCGCAGTCGCTGCTCGAAAGCACGCCCGGCCTCACCCCCGAGGCGCTGACCGAGTGGCAGCAGAAGATCGCCTGGATCTATTTCCTCCAGGGCGACGATTCGAACGCGCGCATGATGGCCGCGAAGGCGCAGGACGGCGTCGGCGACTGGGCGGTCCAGGGTCGCTGGGTCGGCGCGCTGTCGGCATGGCGGCAGAACGATTGCGCTAATGCGGAGACCGGGTTCGAGGGCGTCGCAGCGCGGGCGGGCGACGTCGACCTTCGCGCAGCGGCGCTGTACTGGGCGTCGCGCGCGGACATGGTGTGCTCGCGCCCCGACAAGATCGAGGGTCGGCTGAAGGCGGCGGCGCAGTTCAGCGAGAGCTTCTACGGCCAGCTCGCACGCCAGCAACTGGCGATGAAGGACAAGGGGACGTCGGTCGGCGGGCTCGTCGCCAGCGACTGGAAGGTCGTCGGCAAGCGCCCGAACGTGCGCGTCGCCGCAGCGCTGGTCGAGGTTGGCGAGACCGATCTGGCCGATACGGTCATCCGCCAGCAGGCCAAGATCGGCGACCCGCGCGAATTCAGCAACCTGGTCCGCGTCGCCGAGGCGCTGAGCCTGCCCGCGACCACCGTGTTCCTCGCGCATAACTGCCCGCAGGGCGTCACGTCGACCGCCGAGGCGCGCTATCCGACGCCGAACTGGACGCCCGACAGCGGCTGGCACATCGACAAGGCGCTGGTCTATGCGCACACGCTCGAGGAATCGCGATTCCGCAATACCGTGAAGAGCCCCGCCGGCGCTTACGGCCTGATGCAGATCATGCCCGCGGCGGCGACCGACTTCGCACGTGAGCGCGGCACCGCGATCGACATGAAGGCGCTGACCAAGCCGTCGACCAACATGGCGATCGGCCAGCGCCATCTGGAGCGACTGCGCGACATGGCCGGCGTTACCGGCGGGCTGCTGCCCAAGGTGATCGCGGCGTATAATGCGGGGCCGCGTCCGGTCGGCGACTGGAACGCGATCGTCCACGATAATGGCGATCCGCTGCTGTATATCGAGAGCATCCCGTACTGGGAGACGCGCGGCTACGTGACCACCGTGCTGCGCAATTACTGGATGTACGAGGCGCAGGGCGGCAAGAAGGCATCGACCAGCCGCAATGCGCTGGCGCAGGGCATGTGGCCGCGCTTCCCCGGCCTGCCGGGGGCGACCGCGGTGCGGATGGCCGCCAAGCCGTACACCCAATATCACCCGAACGTGACGCCGCTACAGGCGACGGTTGCGGTCAATGCGAGCATCGGACCGCAGTCCACCACCGTTACGCGCGCGGACTAGGGTCATGCCGATCGATGAGAGCCGGACGTTCCTGCCAGTCCGCATTGCCGTGCTGACGGTGTCGGACACGCGCGGCCTGGCCGAGGATCGCTCGGGCGATACCTTGGTCGCACGGCTGACCGAGGCCGGCCACCTGCTCGCCGACCGTCGGATCGAGAAGGATGACGTCGAGACGATCGTCGCGCGACTGCATGCCTGGATCGACGATCCCGAGGTCGACTGCGTGATCACCACCGGCGGCACCGGCGTGACGGGGCGCGACGTGACCCCCGAGGCGATCGAGCAGGTCGCCGAGAAGATGATCCCCGGCTTCGGCGAACTCTTCCGCATGCTCAGCTACCAGACGATCGGCACCTCGACCGTCCAGTCGCGGGCGTGCGCCTGCGTGTCGAAGGGCACGTATATCTTCGCGTTGCCGGGCTCGACCGGCGCGGTGAAGGACGGCTGGGACGGCATCCTGCGCGACCAGCTCGACAGCCGTCACCGCCCCTGCAACTTCGTCGAACTGATGCCGCGACTGCTGGAACGCTGACGATTCCGCAGCGTGCGCGGATGTCTTCTGCCCGCCCTGCATGAGCCGATCCCACGATCAGCTAGGGTTGCGCCCGTCCTCGTTTAACGAGAAACGGCAACCGGGCCGCGAGGCGACTTCACCTTCCCCAAGTTTTCGCGGTTTTCACCAACTAATAGTGTGAGTTTCGCCCGGTCATACCCGAGCTCTACCAATACGACCTGGCGGAAAACCAGGCAATTCGAACGGCTTCATCGCGGTGTGGCACTGTATTATGCAACTGGCATGGTCGGTGCATTGGTCAAGATGCCGCCCAACCGGGTGCGCCTACACCAGTGAAGGACGCCGAAATGACCTCGATCATCCTGAAGAGCTTCGCGCTTGCTACCGTTCTCGTGGCCAGTGCACCCGCCTTCGCGGCACCAGCCTCGTCGCCGCAGAAGACCGCGCTGAAATACGACGCGAAGACGCAGAAATATTGCCTGACCGAAGTCGCAGCGACCGGCAGCATTATCGGTCGCACGACGTGTCAGACCGCCAAGCAATGGTCGGCCCTCGGACTCAATATGCCGAACACGACCTTGCTCGCACAGAAGTGACCAGCACTGCGCGGCTCGTCGGGATGGCGGGCCGCGCGCGGCACACCGCAGCGCATCATTGCCGGGAGCCGTCAGCCCTTGGCGGCGTGGATCAGGTCGACGAGCTGCTTGTTGATCGATGCGCCGTGCAGGTGGAGATGCACCGCATCATATCCCTCGCGTCGCAGCCGTTGCCGCAAGTCGTTGACCGAGTTGCAGGCGCCCGATCTCGCCAGTTCGAATGCCCGCTCCACCGTGGTGATCTGTCCCGTCATCGTTCCGCCCTAGTCGCTATCCCGAGGCGCGGCGAGCGCTCATTCTTACCTGTCGTAATTGCCTCGAAAATGGATGCAATCGGGCAATTTTAACGCGGTGGAAGGACCCCGCATCGCACAGGGGCACTGCAACGGTCCGCGAGCAGGCGCGGATCGATCAAGGGTGGTTCACATGCGTACAGTCACGATTATCGCAGCACTTTCCGCGGCCTATGCCACGCCGGTGCTGGCACAATCCATTCCCATGCAGGACGGTGGCCCTGAATATGGCGCGGTCGAAAAGGTCAGTGGCCTGCGTATCGAGCCGCGGATCGGATACGACCGCGTCATTACCGAGCTCAATGTCGAGACCGCGACCGACTCGGCCGGCGTGCGCGAGGGCAAGAGCGGCGTCACCTATGGCGGCGAAGTCGGCTACGACACCGTCGTCAACGCGGGCACCGTGCTCGGCATATATGGCGGCATCGACGGGTCGAGCGCCGAACAGTGCTTCCCGGACGGGTTCGGTGCGCAGACGTGCCTGAAGCCTGGCCGCAACCTGACGGTAGGCGTGCGCGGCGGCTATCTGCTCAACCCGACGACGTTGCTGTATATCAAGGGTGGCTATTCGAACGGGCAGATCCGGTTCGATTACACGGACCCCCAGTTCCCGCAGGACAATGTCCGCGCCTCGGACACGCTCAGCGGCTTCCACGCCGGTGCGGGCGTGCAGGCAGGGTTCGGCCGCAACTTCTACGGCAAGCTGGAATATGTCTACACCGACTATAACGGCTATGAGGTCGTCGACGGCCGTGACAAGGTGAGCCTAGACTTCAGCCGGCATCAGGTCGTCGCGGGGCTTGGCGTTCGCTTCTGATTTCGTTCTTGCTATGTTCCGTGGCGGTGCCTAGTTTCGACTGATGAAACAGGCCCGTCCGGTTCGTGGTGCGACTCGCAATGACGAAAGTCGGCGGTTCAACATGCCGCAGACCGAGGCGGATGGCGACTGGCTCGACATGCGCGAAGGGATCGACGGGATCGCGCCCAAGCTGTGGACAACGGTGACCGTGGAGACACCGCGAACGATCATCAGCCGCAACGCGTCGCCCGACGTGCCGTTCGATCGCTCGATCAATCCGTATCGGGGGTGCGAACACGGCTGCATCTATTGTTTCGCGCGACCGAGCCATGCGTTTCACGATCTGTCGCCGGGCCTCGATTTCGAGAGCAAGCTGTTTGCAAAGCCCTCCGCGGCAGCATTGTTGCGCACGGAACTGGGGAAGCCGGGCTATGCGGTCGCGCCCATGGCGCTGGGGACGAACACCGATCCGTACCAGCCGATCGAGACCGACTGGCGGATCACCCGCGGCATCATCGAGGTACTGAGCGAGACGGATCACCCGCTGACGATCACCACCAAGTCGGACCGCGTGGTGCGCGATATCGACCTGCTGGCGCCGATGGCGGCGAAGGGACTGGCGGCGGTGGCGATGTCGATCACCTCGCTCGATCCGAAGGTGGCGTCGACCGTCGAGCCGCGCGCGCCGCATCCCGAGCGCAGGCTTGCGGCGGTGCGCAAGCTCGCGGACGCAGGCGTGCCGGTCTACGTATCGATCGCGCCGGTGATCCCCGCGATCACCGATCATGAGATCGAGCATCTGATCGCGCGGGCGGCGGAGGCCGGGGCGACGCGGGCGTTCTTCATTCCGGTGCGGTTGCCGCACGAGGTCGCGCCGCTGTTCCGCGCATGGCTCGACGAGCATTTCCCGGATCGCGCGGGCAAGGTGATGGCGACGATCGCGTCGTTGCGCGGCGGCAAGGACAATGATCCGAACTTCTTCACGCGGATGCAGGGCCAAGGCCCGTGGGCGGCGCTGCTGGGGACACGATTCCGGATCGCGTGCGCGAAACATGGACTCAACCGGGAACGCGTCGCGTTGCGGAACGACCTGTTCCGCGCGCCGAGGGGACCTCAGGGGGAGCTGTTTTGAAGGAGTGCCGGGTTCGCGCGTCGAACGCCGACCTCTGCCAGACAGGCGGAATGGCAAGCGTTCACTGGACTATTCTGGCCTAGCCCCCTCCCTGGAAGGCGTCGGGGGCGGATCGGCTTCCGCAAGGTTTGATTGCTGCGAATAACTCAGCGCCCGGCCCCTCCCTTTCGGGAAAGGGTGACAATCTTTTCGCTGGTCGCGTCGAAATGGCGATATCCACCCTAGACCCGTTGCCACACACCAAACCGACGTCGAGTGCGGTGTCAGGCAGGATCGTCGGGTTGCCAGAGTTCGATCGGGTTGCCTTCCGGATCTTGGATGCGGGCGAAACGGCCGTAACCGGGCATGTCCCATTCCGGATCCGTTATCACCGCGACCCCCGCCGTGCGGAGCGTCGCGATGAGGCTATCGATATCGTCGACGCGCAGATTGAGCATCCAGGGGCGATCCGTCGGGAAATAGTCGGCGTCGACCGCGAACGGCGCAAAGACGCTCGGTCCGGCCTGTGTCTCCCACGATCCATACGGCACCGACCCGACGCCGAGATGCTCGACATACCACGCACGAATCGCCTCCGGGTCTCTTGCCCGGAAGAAGAAACCGCCGATCCCCGTCACGCCCATGCCTGCCCCCCTACGGTCGACTCGCCCACGCGGTTGCGACGATACCAGACGGGGAACCACATCGCAGCGGACAGACCGGTCCACTTTGGTTGCTCCGTGGCATGGCGTGTACAGGCCAATGCCAGGGCTCGGCGGACGCAACCGATCAGCGCGTTTAGTAGGCGCGGCCGATCAGGATCCGCTCCACCGCGGGTTCGCCGGTGAAGATGCACGCGCCGTCGTCACATCCGGTCTGACCCATCGGCGCGTTGCGGATCGTGAGCTTCAGCGCCTTCAACCGTTCGACGACCGTGTCGAGCGCGGCACCAGTGGGCTTGGACCAACGGACATCGACCCAGCCGGGGTTCTTCACGCCGTCTGCGAAATGCGCTTCGACCGCGGCGAAGTCGTTGGCGGGGACGATGTTTGCCTTCACCCGGTTCATCGATTCGACGTGGAGCGTCGCCTGGACGTCGTGCAGCATGCCCGAGACTTCACTCACGAACGTGTCGCGCGCGACGGCATTGCTGGCGAGCTTGCCGTCCTCGCGGTAAAGCGAATCGCGGCGGATCACGGTGACGTTGCCGCCGGCGACGTCGCGGCCGCCGACTTCGATGACGATCGGGGCGCCTTTCTTGACCCAGCCCCAGCGCTTGGTCGCGGTCTTGGCAGGCTTGAGGTCGAGCAGGACGCGGACCGGTTCGCCGAGCGCGGACTGTTTGGCGAGGTCGGCCTGAAGCGCCTTGCAATAGTCGACGATCGCCGCGTCCTCGGGGACGTCGCGCAGCATCGGCACGATCACGACCTGCCACGGTGCGATCATCGGCGGCACGCGCAGGCCGTCGTCGTCGCCGTGAACCATGATGACCGCGCCGATCATCCGCGTCGACACGCCCCAGCTGGTGGTGTTGCAGAACTCGAACTCGCCGCCCGCATTCTGGAAGCGGATGTTCTGCGCGGTCGCGAAATTGGTGCCGAGAAAATGCGAGGTGCCCGCCTGGAGCGCCTTGCCGTCCTGCATCATCGCCTCGATCGAATAGGTCGCGACGGCGCCGGGGAAGCGCTCGTTTTCAGGCTTCTCGCCGGCGATCACGTGGAGGCCGAGGCACTCCTCGGCGAAGTCGCGGTACACTTCGAGCATCTTGAGCGTCTCGTCGCGCGCCTCTTGCGGCGTGGAATGCGCGGTGTGGCCTTCCTGCCAGAGGAACTCGCTGGTGCGCAGGAACATCCGCGTGCGCATTTCCCAGCGGACGACGTTGGCCCATTGGTTGATCAGCACGGGCAGGTCGCGCCACGACTGGACCCAGCGCGCGAACGCCGCGCCGATCACCATCTCGGAGGTCGGGCGCACGACCAGCGGCTCCTCAAGCTTGGCCTCGGGATCGGGGATCAGGCGACCATAGCCGTCGGCCTTCAAGCGGTGATGCGTGACGACCGCCATTTCCTTGGCGAAGCCGTCGACGTGTTCCGCCTCCTTTTCGAAATAGGAGAGCGGGATGAAGAGCGGGAAATAGCAATTCTCGTGGCCGGTGGCCTTGATCCGGTCGTCGAGCAGGCGCTGGATCCGCTCCCAGATGCCATAGCCCCAGGGGCGGATGACCATGCAGCCGCGGACGCCGGATTCCTCGGCGAGATCGGCCTCGGAGATGACGGCCTGGTACCAGGCGGAAAAATCCGCCTCGCGGGTGACGGGGAGTGCGCGCTTTATCATGGGGTGCGCTTATCGCGAACGCGGTGCTTCGTCACCCCATGCTACCGCTCCTCCCCCGTCATCCTGACGAAAGTCAGGACCCAGGATACCACCCGCACCGCTTTTCGCTCTGGGTCCTGACTTTCGTCAGGATGACGGGCGTGTGTAGCGGGATGGCGGACGTTTGGGGTGGGAGGACGGCCGCGGTTTGCGTAGACGCCCTTGGTGACCACCGACCGCATCCTTCCCGCCATCGGCATGCGATTGCTGTCCGTCGTGATCTTCGCGCTGATGAACACCGCGATCAAGCTGGCCGAGCGGCACGGTGCGAGCGTGTCGGAGATCCTGTTCTTCCGCCAGTTCGGCGCGTGCGTGCTCGTGTCGGGTGTGATCTTCGCCGGCCCCGGCCTGCCCTCAATCGCGACCAAGCGCCTGCCTGCGCACATCGTTCGCGCGGTCGTCGGGCTGTCGGCGATGGCGTTCACCTTCAACGGGATCGTCGCGCTGCCGTTGGCCGAGGCGACGACGATCGGGTTCACGGTGCCGGTGTTCGCGACGATACTCGGGGCTCTCATCCTGCGCGAGCCGACCGGGTGGCATCGCTGGGCGGCGGTGGCGACGGGGTTCGCCGGCGTGCTGATCGTCGCACAACCCGGCGGCGAGCATTTCCCCTTATGGGGCGCCGGCTGCGCGCTGGCGGGCGCGTTCGGGACGGCGAGCGTGTCGATTTTGCTGCGCCAGATCGGCAAGACCGAGAGCGCGCTGACGACGGTGTTCTGGTTCTCGGCGCTGTCGCTGATCCCGCTGTCGGTGTTCTACGCGCGGGCGGCGCAATCGCATGATCTGGTGGCTTGGATCTGCCTGGCGAGCGTCGGGATCTTCGGTGGCTTGGCGCAGATCGCGATGACGACCTCGCTGCGGCTCGGGCCGGTGTCGGTGGTGGTGCCTATGGATTATTCGAGCTTGTTGTGGGCGACGGTGCTCGGCTGGCTGGTGTTCGACACGCTGCCGGCGGAGGCGACCTGGGTGGGCGCACCGATCATCGTCGCGAGCGGGCTGTATATCGTCTGGCGCGAGCATGTCCGGCGGCGCGAGGAAACCGAGCAGGTGATTGCTTGAGGTCGTAAGCGAAACTTCATCGCACAGTCATTCCCGCGGAGGCGGGAACCCAGACTGGCTGACCTGTCGGGCAGATTACCACCGCTTGCCAGTATGGGTCCCCGCCTTCGCGGGGATGACGATGGTGAGCGCTACCCAGCCCGTGCCGTCTCGAGCAGCCGCTTCGCCCGCAGGTACATTTCGATGCGTTGCGTGGTGAACAGGCCGAGCCCGAGCGCCACGAGCATGTCGGTGACCGCGAACGCGTCGAGGTGCAGCGCTTGCCCATCGCCGATCACCGCGCGCGCGCCGGTGCGGACCGCGACGATCGCGACCAGGAACAGCACCGCCGCCGGCGACGAGGCGATGTTGAGCGCATGGCTGTCGGGATCGACGGTGATCCGCATCATCTTGCCGCGCTGCCAGCCGAGCGCCGCGCCCATCGCCAAGGCGATCGAGCAGAACAGCCAGGCGAGGCCCTGCGGCGGGTACATCGTGAGCATGTAGACCGCGGCCGCGGCATAGATCGCGGGAAACACCCAGAGGCGTTCGAGCTTGAGCGGCTTGACCACGCTCATCCGGCGCCAGCGCACCGCGAATACCACCGCGATGATGACGGCCGTGATCGCGTAGCTGATCCAGCCTTGTGCGTCTTGCGCCTGCATGTGTCTTGGCCCCCACCCTGTCCGGGCGGAGGCTAGAGCGGTTGCGGGTCGCTCGGCAATCCGTTTTCCTGCGCACGCAGGAATCCAGGGTTACGCAGAGCAGCGTTCGGGACCCCGGGTTACTGCGTTCGCAGGAGAACGGTTACTCCGCCGCTTCAGCCAGCGGCGCCGGCTCCTTCCACACCAGAACCGGCTTCCGCGCCGCAAGCGTCTCGTCGAGGCGCGCGCGGGGGGCGAAATGCGGCGCGGTCTTGAGGCTCGGGTCACCGGCCTTGGCACGTTCGGCGACCGAGCGGAGCGCGGCGATGAACTGGTCCAGCGCGGCCTTCGATTCGGTCTCGGTCGGCTCGACCAGCATCGCGCCGTGGACGACGAGCGGGAAATACATCGTCATCGGGTGGAAGCCCTCGTCGATCAGGCCCTTCGCGATGTCGATCGTCGAGAAGCCAGCGGCGAGGCCGGAATCCGAGAACAACGCCTCGTGCATGCACGGACCCGACGGACCGAACGGCGCGTCGAGCGTGTCGTCGAGGCTGCGCAGGATGTAGTTCGCGTTGAGCACCGCATCCTCGGACACCTGGCGCAGGCCGTCCGCGCCGTGGCTGAGGATGTAGGTCAGCGCGCGCGTGAACATGCCCATCTGGCCGTGGAACGCGACCATCCGGCCGAAGCTGCCGGCGTGATGCTCGCCCGCGGTTTCCTCCTCGACCAGGACGAACTGGTCCCCCTGCTCTTCGACGAAGGGCAGCGGCGCGAACGGCGTCAACGCCGCCGAGAACACCACCGGACCCGAGCCGGGACCGCCGCCGCCATGCGGGGTCGAGAAGGTCTTGTGCAGGTTGATGTGCATCGCGTCGATGCCGAGGTCGCCCGGCCGGACGCGGCCGACGATCGCATTGAAGTTCGCACCGTCGCAATAGACGTAGCCGCCCGCCGCATGCACCGCGTCCGAAATCTCGCGCATGTCGCGCTCGAACAGGCCGCAGGTGTTGGGGTTGGTGATCATCACGCCTGCGACGTCGGGGCCGAGCCGGGCCTTGAGCGCTTCGGTGTCGACGCGGCCCTCGGCGGTGGCGGGGATATCCTCGACACTATAGCCGGCGAACGCGGCGGTGGCGGGATTGGTGCCGTGCGCGCTCTCGGGGACGAGGATGATCTTGCGCGCGCCTTCGCCCTTGGCTTCGAGCGCGGCGCGGATCGCGAGGACGCCGCACAGTTCACCGTGTGCGCCCGCCTTGGGGCTCATCGCGACCGAGGTCATGCCGGTGAGCGTGACGAGCCAGTGCGCGAGCTGGTGGATCACCTCCAGCGCGCCCTGTACCGTGTCGACCGGCTGGAGCGGGTGGACGTCGGCGAAGCCGGGCAGCCGCGCCATCTTCTCGTTGAGGCGCGGATTGTGCTTCATCGTGCAACTGCCGAGCGGGAAGAAGCCGAGGTCGATGCCGTAATTCTGACGCGACAGGCGCGTGTAGTGGCGGACGGTTTCGGGCTCGGACAGACCGGGCAGACCGATCGGTGCCTTGCGCGTCAGGGCGCCGAGCATGTCATGCGCGACATCGCCCTCGCCAAAATCGACACCCGTCGTCTTCGCGTCGCCGATCTCGAAGATCAGCGCCTCTTCCAACATCAGCGCCTTGTTGCCGGTGACGCTCGCAGGGACGCCGCCGGTGTTCGCTTCGGGCGACGTCGGACGCCATCCGCTCTGGTTGATGCTCATGCCAGTATCTCCCCAAGGACGGTGGACAGTGCGGTGGCGAAGGTTTCGACGTCTTCCGCGGTGGTCGTCTCGGTCACGGCAACGACCAAGCCATTGGCCAGCGCATCCTTGCCCGGATAGAGCCGACCGAGCGATACGCCCGCCAGGATGCCGCGATCCGCCAGCGTGCGCACGACCGGGCGTGCCTCGACCGGCAGCTTCAGCGTGAATTCGTTGAAGAAGTGCGTGTTGAGCAGCTCGACCCCCGGGATTTCCGCGAGCCGCCGCGCCGCGTGGACCGCACCCGCATGGTTTACCCCTGCGAGCCGACGCAGACCCGCTTCGCCGAGCAGCGTCATGTGGATCGAGAAGGCCAGCGCGCACAGGCCGGAATTGGTGCAGATGTTCGACGTCGCCTTTTCGCGGCGGATATGCTGCTCACGCGTCGACAGCGTGAGCACGAAGCCGCGGCGGCCATCGGCGTCGACCGTCTCGCCGCACAGGCGGCCGGGCATCTGGCGGACGTACTTATCCTTGCAGCCGAACAGGCCGACATAAGGCCCGCCGAACTGGAGACCTACGCCGAGCGACTGCCCCTCGCCGACGACGATATCCGCGTCCATCTCGCCGGGCGAGGCGATCGCGCCGAGCGCGACCGGCTCGGTGACGACCGCGATCAGCAGCGCCTTCTTGGCGTGGCACGCGTCGGCGAGCGGGCGGAGGTCGCCGATCCGGCCGAGGATATCGGGATATTGGACGACGACGCACGACGTATCGTCGTTGATCTTCGCGATCAGCCGGTCGAGGTCCATCTCGGGCACCAGCCGCGGATCGGTGGTGTCGAGCACGTCGCCGGTGAACTTGGCCATCGTCTGCGACACCGAGACGTAATGCGGGTGAAGCCCGGCCGACAGGATCGCCTTGCCGCGCTTGGTGATGCGACGCGCCATCACGATCGCCTCCCAGCACGCGGTCGAGCCGTCATACATCGAGGCGTTGGCGACGTCGGTGCCGAGCAGCCGCGCGACCTGAGTCTGGAACTCGAACAGCATCTGCAGCGTACCCTGCGCGATTTCCGGCTGGTACGGCGTGTAGGCGGTCAGGAACTCGCCGCGCTGGATCAGGTGATCGACGCTGGCGGGGACGTGATGCTTGTACGCGCCGCAACCGAGGAAGAACGGCGCTTCGCCTGCGGTGAGGTTTTTCTTCGCGAGCGCCGACATGTGGCGTTCGACCGCCATTTCGGACGCGTGCATCGGCAGGTCGCGGACGGGGCCGTCGAGGCGGGCAGCCTCGGGGACGTCGACGAACAGCTCGTCGATCGTCGCGGCGCCGATGACGGCGAGCATCGCCGCGCGGTCGGGCTGGGTCAGGGGAAGGTAGCGCATTCTAGTCTCCTCCCCCCCCGTTTACGGGAGGGGTCGGGGGAGGGAATGAGGCGGGGAACGACTGTATAAGCCCCTCCCCCGGCCCCTCCCGCAAGCGGGAGGGGAGCAGCGACTTAAAGCCCTTCGACGAAGGTCGCGTAGGCGGCTTCGTCCATCAGGCCGTCGAGTTCGCTCGGGTCGCTGAGCGTCAGCTTGAAGAACCAACCGGCGGCTTCCGCGTCCGAGTTCACCAGGCTCGAATCGTCGGTCAAAGCCGCGTTGCCCTCGATGACGGTGCCCGAGACCGGCGAATAGACGTCCGACGCGGCCTTGACCGACTCGACGACCGCGGCTTCGTCGCCCTTGGTCAGCTGCTTGCCCGCTTCGGGAACCTCGACGAACACGACGTCGCCGAGCTGGCTCTGCGCGTATTCGCTGATACCGACGGTGCCGACAGCACCGTCGACATCGACCCACTCATGATCCTGCGTGAAAAAACGGCTCATATCACTTGGCTCCTGCGCGGACGTAGCGGTGGGGAATGAAGGGCATCGCGGTGACGGTCGCGGTATGGACCTTGCCGCGCTGTGCGATCTCGATGCGGGTGCCCGGCGCGGCGAGCGCGAGCGGCACATAGGCCATCGCGATCGGCTTCCCGAGCGTCGGCGCGAAGCCGCCGCTGGTCAGGCGACCGATCGTCGCGCCGGTATCGTCGATCACCTCGGCGCCTTCGCGGGCGGGCTGGCGGCCCTCGACGATCAGGCCCACTCGCTTGGTGGCGGGGCCATGCTCGCGCTCGGTGAGAATGCGCTCGGCACCGGGAAAATCGGCGGCTTCGCGGCGACGCTTCGACAGCGCGAAGCCGAGATCGGCCATCACCGGCGTGATCTCGGGATCGAGATCGTGGCCGTAGAGCGGCAGGCCGGCTTCGAGACGCAGCGAATCGCGCGCGCCAAGACCGATCGGTTTGATCTCGGGGAGCGTCAGCAGCGCGTCGGCGAAGGCGACGGCGTGGTCGGCAGGGATCGAAATCTCGACGCCGTCCTCGCCGGTATAGCCCGAGCGGCTGATCCAGACCGGAACGTCGTTCCAGTGGAACGCGCCCGCGGTCATGAACACGAGGCCGTCGACACCGGGGACGATTCGCGCAACCGCCGCGACCGCTTTCGGGCCCTGCACCGCGAGCAATGCCTGGTCTTCGAGGATGTTGATGGTGACGTCGTCGGGCAGATGCTCAATCAGATAGCTGACATCGTCATATTTGGTCGCGCCATTGACGACGACGTAGAAGCTGCCGCCCGCGGTCGGCGACGGGTGGAGCGGATCGTACGCCTCGGGCTCGACGTCGGACGCGGAGAAGGGCGACGGCTGATCGTCGGGCAGCCGCGTTGCCATCAGGTCGTCGAGGATGCCGCCGTCCTGCGCGAGCAGCAGCGAATAGCGCATCTTGCCTTCGCCCAAGCCCGCGATGTCGCCCGGCAGAACGGTTTCGAGCGCGTGCGCGACGCCTTCGCCGGAGAAGACGAGCTGGCCCATGTGGCTGACGTCGAACAGGCCGGCCGAGTCGCGCGTCCAGGCGTGTTCGGCCATGATGCCTTCATACTGGATCGGCATCTCGTAGCCGGCGAACTCGACCATACGAGCGCCCTGTGCGCGGTGCCACGCGTCGAGCGGCAGTGGCAGGATCTCGGGCTCGACGTAATCGTCGGCCTGATCGATGATGCTGGCGTAATCGCTCATGCTCGTCTCCGTCGAAGGGGCGCGCGGCACCCGGTGGTGCTGCGATCCGAACCCCCTCTGTCACGGGACCTGAGAGCTTTCGCGGCGGACTTGTCCAGCGCTTACCCCTTCGGTGGCCCTCGACTTACGTCAGGACGCTTTCCAGAGTGTCGATCAGCCCCGCGCGGTCTCTGGTGCCTGAGAGATTCCGGGGTGGTTGCTCCTTCGGCGGTTCCTTTGGTCCTCAAAGGACCGGAAACGCTCTCCCGCGCGGTGCCATGCCGGTTGCCCGACATCGACGCCGCGAGTTGTGACGCGGCGCACAATTTTAGTCAATCGAGCGTTTGGGGTTCGGCGAGAAATCCGGCCTTTGCCGTTCCCCCGCGGAGGCGGGGGTCCAGGGTCCCAAACGATATCGGTTATGACCCTGGACTCCCGCCTTCGCGGGAGAACGGCAAGTTAGTGCGCCGAAGTCTATTCCACCGTCACGCTCTTCGCCAGATTGCGCGGCTGGTCGACATCCGTCCCCTTCAGCACCGCCACATGATACGCCAGCAACTGCACTGGTACCGCGTACACCAGCGGCGCGATCAAGGGGTGGACCTTGGGCATGGTGATCGTCGCCATGCAGCCCTCGCCCGCCGCCTGGATGCCGTCATAGTCCGAGATCAGCACGACCTTGCCGCCGCGCGCCATGACTTCCTGCATGTTGCTGACGGTCTTGTCGAACAGCGGCCCCGACGGCGCGATGACAATGACGGGCACGTGCTCGTCGATCAGCGCGATCGGGCCGTGCTTCATCTCGCCCGCGGCATAGCCCTCGGCGTGGATATAGCTGATTTCCTTCAGCTTCAGCGCGCCTTCGAGTGCCAGCGGGTAATCCGTCCCGCGGCCGAGATACAGCACGTCGCGCGCGCCGGCGATGTTGTGCGCCATCGCCTCGATCGCCTCGTCATAGGCGAGCGCGCCGTTGAGCGCGGCGGGTGCCTCCGACAGATGCCGAACGATCTCGCGCTCCTGCTCCTTCGACAACAGGCCCTTCGCGCGCGCCAAGTTCGCGGCCAGCGCAGCGAGCACCGCGAGCTGGCAGGTGAACGCCTTGGTCGAGGCGACGCCGATCTCGGGCCCGGCATGCGTCGGCAGCAGCAGGTCCGCCTCGCGCGCCATCGAGCTGGTCGGCACGTTGACGACGACCGCGATCTTCTGCCCCTCGGCCTTGGCGTGGCGCAGCGCCGCGAGCGTGTCCGCCGTCTCGCCCGACTGCGAGATGAACAGCGCGAGCCCGCCATCCTCCATCACCGGCGCGCGGTAGCGGAATTCGGACGCCACATCGAGGTCGACGGGCACGCGCGCGAACTGCTCGAACCAGTATTTCGCGACCATGCCGGCGTAGAAGCTCGTCCCGCATGCGACGATCGTCACGCGCTTGATGGTCGACAGGTCGAATTCGGGGATCGGCAGCGAAACCTCGCCCTCCATCCGCTTCAGGTACGAGCGGAGCGTCTGCGCGACGACGATCGGCTGCTCGTAGATCTCCTTGAGCATGTAATGCTTGTGATTGCCCTTCGAGATCACCTCGCCGGTGATTCCCGAGATCGTAATCGCACGCTCGACGGGCGTATTGTCACGATCATAGACCTGCGCGCCGTCGCGGGTCAGCACGACCCAATCGCCTTCGTCGAGATACGCGATCCGCTGCGTCAACGGCGCGAGCGCGAGCGCGTCGGAGCCGAGATACATCTCGACCTCTCCGTGGCCGACGACCAGCGGCGAACCGAGCCGCGCGCCGATCAGCAAATCGGGATGCTGGCGGAACAGGATCGCGAGCGCGAACGCCCCGTGCAGCCGGGGCAGCACGTCGCGGACCGCCGATACCGGGTCCATCCCCGCCTCGACCTTCTCGCTGACAAGGTGCGCGACGACTTCGGTGTCGGTCTCGCTCGTAAAGGTGCGGCCGCGTGCGATCAGTTCGTCGCGCAGCGGCTTGAAGTTCTCGATGATGCCGTTGTGGACGACCGCGACCTCGCCGGTGGCGTGCGGGTGCGCATTGTTGGTGGTCGGGCCGCCGTGCGTCGCCCAACGGGTATGCGCGATACCGGTCTTGCCGGGCAGCGGATGCGTGGCGAGTTCGTTCGCCAGATTGACGAGCTTGCCCGACGCGCGCCGACGCTCGATCGCGCCGTCATGGCCGGTCGCGATCCCGGCCGAGTCATAGCCGCGATATTCGAGCCGCTTCAGTCCGTCGAGCAACCGGCCCGCGACATCGTCGCCGCTCAGAATTCCAACGATCCCACACATTCGATCTTACTCCAGAAACGCGCTTATCGGGCGGCCTTGCGGGCTATCATCTTCTCACGGAACCGAGCGGCCCAACCCGACTTGGCAACCTGCAGTGGCCGGACCAGCGCCAGCGCATCGGCCTCGACATCCTCGGTCAAAACCGATCCCGCCGCGACGATCGCGCCTGCGCCGACCGTGACGGGCGCGACGAGGGCCGAGTTCGAGCCGATGAATGCGCCTGCGCCGATCACGGTGCGGTATTTGAAATAGCCGTCATAGTTGCAGGTGATCGTCCCCGCGCCGATGTTCGCGCCGGCGCCGATGTCCGCATCGCCGATATAGGTTAGGTGGCTGACCTTGGCGCCTTCGCCGACGATCGCCTTCTTGATCTCGACAAAGTTGCCGACCTTGGCGTCGGCGTGCAGGTCTGCGCCGGGGCGGAGGCGAGCGAACGGGCCGACGTTCGCGCCCTTGCCGACCGAGGCACCCTCGATGTGGCTGAACGCGTGGATCGTCGCGCCGTCTTCGATGCGAACGCCGGGCCCGAACACGACATTGGGTTCGATCACGACGTCGCGGCCAAGTTGCGTGTCGTGCGCGAACCAGACGGTGTCGGGTGCGATCAGCGTGACTCCGTCGGCCATGGCCTGTGCGCGGCGCGTCGACTGCCATGCGCCTTCGACGCTGGCGAGTTCGCCGCGACTGTTGACGCCGGCGACCTCGTCCGCGCCGGTTTCGATGACGGCGGACGCGCGGCTGTCGGCGCCTGCCAGCCCGACGATGTCGGTAAGGTAATATTCGCCGGCCGCGTTGTCGTTGCCGAGTCGATCGAGCAGCGCGAACAGGTCGGTCGCGCGCACTGCCATCAGCCCGGAATTGCACAGCGTCACTGCCCGTTCCGCCTCCGACGCGTCCTTATACTCGACGATCCGGTCCATCCGGCCCGCGGAGTCGGCGATGACGCGACCATAGGCGCCGGGTACTGCGGGACGAAAGCCGAGCACGACGACGGCGGGCGTGTCGTCGCCGTGCAACCGGTCGATCATCCGCTGCATCGTCGCGGCTGTGACCAGGGGCACGTCGCCGTAGAGGATGAGGACGTCGCCCTCGAACCCTGCCAGTGCTTCGCGCGCCTGTGCCACCGCGTGGCCGGTGCCGAGCTGCTCGGCCTGGAGCGCGGTGGAAATCCCAAGCGGCGCGACCGCCGCTTCGACCTGTTCGCGCCCTGCCCCTGTCACGACGACGGTCTTCGCCGGATGCAACGCCGCTGCGCTTGCAACGAGATGAAGCAGCATCGGTCGCCCGGCGATCGGATGCAGGACCTTGTGGAGATCGGATTTCATCCGCGTACCCTTGCCCGCGGCGAGGATCACGACTGCGATAGGATGGGCCAGGGGATGGGCCAGAGGATGGGCTGGGGGACGGGCTGGAATCGGTTGGTCGATGGAATGCGTCGTCATGGAAGGATCGCTGCCACGAAAGCCTTGCCAGTTCCATAGTCTCGCTGGCAGGCCCCCACCCAATGACGCATTTTTTATTCGATATCGTCGGGTTCGACCTCGACGGCACGTTGCTCGACACCAGCGGCGACCTGGCCGCCGCGGTCAACCATGCGCTTGGTCTGGTCGATCGACCGCCCCTTGCCGTCGAGCAGGTCAAGCCGATGATCGGCGGCGGTGCACGGCACATGCTCAAGCAGGGCCTGACCGCGACCGGCGGCTATGACGAGGCGATGCTCGACACGCTGCATGCCGCGCTGCTCACCTATTACGAGGCGAATATCTGCGTTCTGACAAAACCTTATCCGGGTGCAATCGACGCGCTGGACACGTTGGCAGCGAAAGGCGTGACGCTCGGGATCGTCACCAACAAGATCGAGCGGTTCGCGCGGATCGTGCTGGGCGACCTCGGGCTGACCGATCGGTTTGCGTGCATCCTGGGCGGCGATACGCTTGCGGAGTCGAAGCCCTCGCCGGTGCCAATCCACGCGATGGTGACGCGGTGTCGGGAAAGCGGGGGCGGCGGAGGACGTGCCGCGTTCGTCGGCGACTCGATCTTCGACATCCAAGCCGGGCAAGCGGCAGGCCTGCCGACGATTGCGTGCAGCTTCGGTTTCCTCATGCAGCCTGTGGCCGAGCTTGGCGCCGACGCGGTGATCGACGGTTTCGACGACCTCGTCCCGACGCTCGAAAGGCTCGGCGCATGAACCGGGCCGTTCTCACACGCGTCGCGCTGGTATTGGCCGTGGTGTTCGCGGTGACGATGGCGCTGCTGCCGAAGCCGCCACACATGCCGATCGACCAGTTCGGCGACAAGTTCGGGCATATGCTCGCCTTTGCGACGATGGCGTTGCTGGCGGCGCTGTCCTATCCGACCGCGCGACTGTCCCGGATCGGCGAGCGGCTGTCGTTCCTGGGCGCGTTGATCGAGGTGCTGCAGGCGATCCCGTCGCTGCACCGGGACTGCGACATTTACGACTGGATCGCCGATACGGTCGCGATCACCGTCGTGTTGCTGATCGTCTGGGCCGTCCGGCGCACGCGTGGCGCGCGGCTTAACTAAGCCTTGCGCCATTTCGTCCAGAGGTGGCGGATGAGCATGGCCGGCGGCATGCGCAGCCAGTGCGAGCGGACGTAGAAGGCTAGCCGGGTGATCGGCCGGATCGGCCTGCCCCAATCGTCGCGCGCGGTGATGCGGCGCAGATACAGGCGATCCAGGCCGTGCGCAGGACGGTCGCCGAACACCGCGGCGACCAGACGAAGCGACCGCGAAACCTCGCGCTGCAAACCGTGACGACGCGCTTCGGCATCGAGGTCTTGGGTGCCGAACTCGTTGACCAGACAGTGGATATCCCAAAGGTTGCGAAGCCCGCCGGCAAGATCGCCATCGGCGAACAGGTGCGCTGCGGCATGGATCAGCATCCCGTTGGGCGAGAGCGTCCGCAGGCCCTTCTCGAGCGCCACGCTGCCCTCGATCAACGCCGCCGCATCGGGCGTGATCCGCGCGGTCAGCGGCAGGATCGTGTGGTGGACGTCGATCATCCGGTCGCGCTCGCGGTGGATCAGCGGCGGGAGCTCGTGCATCCAGCGGCGATAATAGACGTCGTCATACGGGTCGGGCTTCACCCATTCCCAGCCCGCGGCGAGCAGCGCCGTCTCGACCGCGCCGATCGATGCACGCGGCACCAGTATGTCGAGATCGCCGATCGCGCGGCCCTGCCCCGCCGACAGACCCGCCGCGACGAACGCGGTGCCCTTCAGCAGGATGACCGGGCAATCGACCGCAGACAGCGCACGCCGCGCCATCTCGGCTTCCCACAGCGCGGCGCGGCGGCCGTGTTCGGCAGCGGCGCGTGCGTCGGCGAGGATCGCCGTCACTGCGCCCGGCAGCGGCAAGCCATCGAGTCGCATCGCCAGCGTGCCGATCAATTGCTCCGCCCGCGCCATCGCCAGCAGCGCGGTCCAGCCGTCCCCGTCGAGCCCGACGATGCTGGCCGGATCCGTGAGCGCGCGCGCGAGGATGCGAGCATCGTTCACAAGGCGGCCCACAAGGCCTCGACCTGCTCGATCGCGCGCGCGCCGTCCGGATAATCGATCGCGACCGAAGGAACGTCCGCGATCAAACCCGTCAGCGCACGGAAGCCCGCCTCGCCCAGCGCGACATAATTGGTCGAGGCCTGTGTCATCCGCACGAACGCCTCGGCAGGCGGGACCGGTCGCGTCTCCGCGTCGAAGCCATAGCGTGGAAACACGAGCAGCGCCGGCACAGCCGGGGTATCCATCGCCGCAATCGCGCGCGCGTCAGGGACCATATGGCGGATGTCGCCCTTCGGCGTCGCCGGCATCAGCGGCCCCATCCGCGCATCCGGCCACGCTGCCTCGGCCGCCGCGATCGCCGCGTTCTTCAGGCTGACCAGCCGGGGAAACGCGTGGATCAGCCCGGTCAGCGGATCCAGCAACGCGAACTCGTCCCCCATGAACCGCCAGCCCTTCGCGGCAAGCAAGGTCGCCAGCGTCGACTTTCCCGCCCCCGAAATCCCGGTCATCAACAGCGCCCGTCCATCGCGCTCGACCGCGGACGCGTGGAGCAGCAGATACCGCCGCGCGCCCAATGCCATCTGGAGGTTCATCGCCATTTCGGCCGCGAGCAGCCCCTGGCGCAACGGCAACGGTGCGGCTTCGGGGAGCATATAGTCGCCACCGATCTCCACGGACGGCCGCACGATCCTGCGCCAGGGGCGGCGCGCGAACAGCCGGACGGTAAAGTCGGGCACGCCGTCCTGCGGCTTGGGATAGTCTCGATACAGCGTCTCGAGGTCCGCGATCGGCGCGCGCCAGTCCGAGCCGATACGAAAGCCGACGGGGCCTATCCTTACCAAAAAGGCATGTCTCATAAGCTCTCGACGAGCCCGGCTTCGATCAATTCGTCCAGCCGGGCCGTCAGGGCCGCACGATCCGCGTCTTCGAGATCATAGTCGTGCCCGAGACGGTCCAGTAGGGCATCGAGCGACAGTCCGTCCTCGCCCAATGCTTCCAGGATCTGCGGCGCGGGCTCGGTCAACAGGTGCGTGATGCCCGATGCACGGTGATAGACCGCGGTGAAGGCATCGAGCGGCGCGATCAGCAGGCCTCCACCGGGTGGCCCTCGGAAGATCGGATCGGGCACGGCGTCAGCCGCGCGGCATCTGCAACGATGCGAAGCAGGTGAAGCCGCCCCGGCCACGCTGCAACCGGCGGATGTATTTGACGTAGGCGCGGCTGCGTTCGGAATCGGTACCGGGCAGCGTGCTGCCGCTGGCCATTGCCCGCTTGACCTCTTCGCCCTTGAACGGGCGAGTCGAGGGCGGGAATGCGCCCTTGGTGCGTGCCGGGACGACCCTGCCGTCGGCGTCGATATAGCTGCCCGCGCGGCCCGGATCGGGAACGGGGATCTCGCAGTTCAGCACCGAGCCCGCGGTCTGCGCGAGCGCCGGACGGATCGACACGACCGCCCCCGCACCGACGGCGCCGAGCACCAGGATCCGGCGGCGGGTTGGCACGCTGGGGTGCGCATCGGTGTCCGGGCTTGGCGCCTGGCTCTGATTGGGTTGCGTGTCGTCCATGGTTTCCCTGCTAGACCACAGCCCTTTCACAATCCGGAAGTCCTGACAATATCGCTGTTTCGGCTGCGTCGGGAGCGTGCCGAAGCAGGACGGCTTGACGCTCCGCTCGATGCGCTACGAGACCCGTCGTCCTGACGAAGGTCGGGACCTCCTGTGACGAACGTCGAAGCGTGTGGCTCTGGATCCTGACTTTCGTCAGGATGACGGAGAGGATGACAGTGCCGGGGGAACGGCGTGGCGCCACTCAACGGACGATACCGGTTTGTGCCGCACCACTGTATGGCGCGGTGCTGGACGTCGATTTCGTCCCAGGAGACCGCAATGCTTTCCGGATTTGGCCTGCGTACGTTTTGGGCGATCGTCGTCGTCGTCATCGCTGCTGCAGCGGTGTTCGCGCTCACGCGCGATGTGCAGGGGGCGATCGTCGCGCTGGTCGGCGGGATCGCCGCGGCGCTGGTCGCCGCCGGCACCGGCGACGAGGCGCCGGCCCCCGATGATTCGACGAGCGTTTCACCGTCGGTGCTCGACGACGTGCTCGACGCGATCGTCGCGCCGGTGATGCTGGTGCAGGACGGCCGCGTGGTGGTCGCGAACCGGGCCGCGCGAATGTTGCTGGGCGCGCATATTCTCGGCGAGGACGCGCGCGTCGCGATCCGCCATCCTGCCGCCGCCGAGCGACTGGGGACGCCCGGCCCGATCGACGGCGAGCGGCCGATCGAGCTGGTCGGGCTCGGCACCCGCGACCAGCGTTGGGAGATGCTGCTCAGCGAGACGTCGGAGGGGCAGCGCATCGTCCACTTGGTCGACCAGACCGGCAATTATGCCGCCGAGCGGATGCGAATCGATTTCGTCGCCAATGCGAGCCACGAACTGCGCACGCCGCTCGCGTCGATCCTGGGGTTCATCGAGACGCTGCGCGACGAGGCGGGCGAGGATGCCGAAGTCCGCGCGCGCTTCCTGAAAGTCATGGACGACGAGGCGCGGCGGATGCAGCGGCTGGTCGAGGACCTGATCTCGCTGAGCCGGATCGAGGCGGAGAAATTCCGCCTGCCCGATCAGGCAGTCGATCTCGCACAACTGGTCGAGGATACGCGTGAGGAGCTGGCCGACGCGGCGGGCGATCGCGGTCAGGATCTGGTCGCGACGATCGATCCGAATCTCGCCGCGGTATCGGGGGATCGGGTGCAGCTGTCGCAGATGCTCCACAACCTGATCGGCAATGCGATGAAATACGGGCGCGCGGGCACGCCGGTGACGATCGAACTGAAGCGCGACGATGCCGGGATGATCCGGCTTTCGATCCGCGACGAGGGCGATGGGATCGCGGCGGTGCATATCCCGCGGCTGACCGAGCGCTTCTACCGGGCCGATGCGGGGCGCAGCCGATCGCTGGGCGGCACGGGCCTGGGACTGGCGATCGTCAAGCATATCGTCGAGCGTCACCGCGGGCGGCTCGATATCGCCAGCCAGGTCGGCGTCGGGACGATTGTTTCGGTCGTCCTGCCGCCGAGCGGCGGGGCCACCAAAGCCGGTGTCATAAAAGGGTAACCCAACTGTCACACAGGAGCGTCTTTAGTACCGCTAAGGCCGGTGCATGACGGGAATTCTGGTGCAGCGGTGTGTTCTTCTTGGCCTGGTCGGGGCCCTTGCCGCGTGCGTCGATCAGGCGAATGGCGGCGGTGCGGGCTCGCGTGACCAGATCACTGCGGTTGGGTCCTCGACCGTCTATCCGTTCACGACGATGATCGCCGAACAGCTCGTCGCGAATGATCCCGGTGCCAAGGCGCCGGTGATCGAATCGACCGGCACCGGCGCGGGGATGAAGCTGTTCTGCGCCGGGATCGGCGCAGCGCATCCCGATATCGAGGACGCCTCGCGCCGGATGAAGGCGAGCGAGTACGCCGCGTGCGCGAAGAACGGCGTGCGCGACGTGATCGAGATCCAGGTCGGGATCGACGGCATTGCCTTTGCCGAGGCCAAGAACGGCCCCAAGATGCAGCTGACACCGACCGATCTCTACAAGGCGCTGGCCGCCAATCCGGGCGGCAAGCCGAACACCGCCCGCGTCTGGCGCGACGTGAACCCGGCGCTGCCCGCGGTGCCGATCCAGGTGTACGGCCCGCCCGCGACCAGCGGGACGCGCGATGCGCTCGCCGAACTGATCCTGACCAAGGGCTGCGAGGACAGCGATCCTTCGGCCAAGCCGCTCGCCAAGTCGGATCCCGATGCGCACAAGGCGCTCTGCACGCGCGTTCGCGAGGACGGCGTGTATGTCGATGCGGGCGAGAACGACAATCTGATCGTCCAGAAATTGCAGTCCAACCCGAACGCGATCGGCGTGTTCGGCTACAGCTATCTCGAAGAGAATAAGGACGACGTGAACGGCGTGTCGATCTCGGGCGTCGCGCCGACCTACGCGTCGATCGCGGACAATGCGTATCCGGGGTCTAGGCCGCTTTATATCTATGTTAAGAAGGCGCACCTGACCGCGATCCCGGGTCTGCGGAATTTGCTGAAGCTGTATGCGGCGAACTGGGGCGTGACCGGACCGCTGGTGAAACGCGGGCTGATCGCGGCCCCGGCGGCGATCCAGGCGCGGTCGGCGGCGATCATCGCGAATGAAACGGTGCTGGATCCGGCGGTGTTGTCGTGATGGGTTTGTCGCGCAACCGCGCTGCCTTCCTAGTTCCCCCGCGAACGCGGGGGCCCAGGGGCCAAGCAGGCTATCCGAACTTAGCTGGGCCCCCGCGTCCGCGGGGGAACGAGAGTTTTGCGGTGATCTCATCACTGCCAAACGCCACCACTTATCCCAAAGCCACCACCCCGGCGAAGGCCGGGGCCCAGTTGGGCAACGCTCCATTGGCTGATGCCGCGCTCCCCTACCTCGACCTCTCCAATTGGGCCCCGGCCTCCGCCGGGGTGGTGCTTATGGACGGGCGAAACCTGTAATGTCCGCCATCGCGCTCCTCTTCCTCGTCATCGGTCTCGGCCTGATCGGCTGGCTCACCGCGCGCGTCCGCGCCACGCGCTTTCGTGCGCTCAGCACCGCGCGGTTCAGTTCGCTCCCTGCGCACCATGGCTGGTACGTCGCGCTGTGGACCACGATCCCGCCGCTGATATTCCTCGTGGTCTGGTCGATGACCGCGCCCGCACTCGTCACCGAGGCCGTGCTCGCGACCCCGGCGGCGATCCAGCTCCCCCCGCCCGGCTTCGACCGCGCGTCGATCCTGTCGGAAGCGCGTAGTCTCGCCGAAGGTCGCAGCTTCGGCGCGTTCCACGGCCTCGCGCGCACGCTCGCGCCGTCCTACGCCGCCGCGCAGACGCGTTACGACTGGATCGCGACCGCGCTTGCGCTGCTGCTCGCCTTCGCCGGTGGGGCCTTCGCCTTCACCCGCGTCAAACCCGGTTTCGGCGCGCGCACGCAGATCGAGCGCGTCGTCATGCTGCTGCTGCTCGGCGCGTCGCTGATCGCGATCCTGACCACGGTCGGCATCGTCGCCTCGCTGCTGTACGAATCCGCGCGGTTCTTCTCGGTCGTGCCGATCACCGACTTCCTGTTCGGCACGCACTGGAGCCCGCAGGTGATCGACGCGCGCGATCCGGGTGCGTCGCTCGGCGCGGTGCCGCTGTTCTGGGGGACGTTCTTCATCGGCGCGGTGATCGCGATGATCGTCGCGATCCCGTTCGGCCTGATGAGCGCGATCTACCTCACGCAATACGCCAAGCCGACCACGCGCAAGTGGATGAAGCCGATCCTCGAGATGCTCGCGGGCGTCCCGACCGTCGTCTACGGCTATTTCGCCGCGCTTACCGTCGCCCCCGCGGTGCGCGATTTCGCGGTGTCGATCGGGATCAGCTGGGCCTCGTCCGAGAGCGCGCTCGCCGCAGGGCTGGTGATGGGCATCATGATCATCCCGTTCGTGTCCTCGATGGCCGACGATTCGATCGCCGCGGTGCCCTCGTCGATGCGCGACGGCAGCCTCGCAATGGGCGCGACCTCGTCGGAGACGATCCGCCGCGTGCTGCTCCCGGCCGCGCTGCCCGGCGTCGTCGGCGGCGTGCTGCTCGCCGTATCGCGCGCGATCGGCGAGACGATGATCGTCGTGATGGCGGCGTCCGGCGTCGCCACGCTGACGCTCAACCCGTTCGCCAGCACCACCACCGTCACCAAGCAGATCGTCGACCTGCTGACCGGCGAGGCGGAGTTCGACAGCCCCAAGACGCTCGCCGCGTTCGCGCTCGGGCTGACGTTGTTCGTCGTCACGCTCCTTCTCAACATCGTCGCGCTGCGCGTCGTCAAACGGTACCGCGAAGCCTATGACTGACACGCTCGTGCCCTCACTGCAGACCAGCGGCGCGGAGCCGGTGCGCCGCGTGCCGACCGACTGGACGACGCAGGCGATGCAATCGCGGATCCGCCGCCGTTACGCGTCCGAGCGCCGCTTCCGCTTCGCCGGTCTCGCCGCGGTATGGCTGTCCGCCGCTTTCCTCGCCTTCCTGCTGTTCTCGATGCTGAGCCAGGGCGCGAGCGGGTTCGTCGAGACGCGCGTCGCGCTCCCGGTCGATCTCGCCGCGGCCAAGCTGCCGATCGAGCCCGCGCGGCTGGCCGGACGCGGGGCCGACCTAGCGCTCGCCGGCGCCGGTCTCGAAGGCACCGTCCTGGCCGCCGCGAGCACCGCCTACGGCAAGGATGGCGCCAACCTGCTATCCGACGGCGCGTGGGCGGTGGTCCGCGACGCGATCAAGGCCGATCCGTCGCTGCTCCAGCGCAAGACGGTGTTCGACGTCCCCGTCTCCAGCCCGATCGACGTCGCCGCCAAGGGCAACGGCACGCGCGATGCCGAGGCCGTCGTTGCGCGGCTGAAGGCGCGCGGCGTGCTGACGCGCGGGTTCAACGCGGGCTTCCTGACCGCGGCGGACTCGAACGACGCCACGCGCGTCGGCATCTGGGGGGCGTTCAAGGGATCGCTGCTGACGATGGTCGTCACGTTGCTGCTCGCCTTCCCGATCGGCGTGCTGTCCGCGCTGTATCTCGAGGAATATGCGCCCAAGAACCGCTGGACCGACCTGATCGAGGTGTCGATCAACAACCTCGCTGCGGTGCCCTCGATCATTTTCGGGCTGCTGGGCCTCGCGGTGTTCCTGGGCACGTTCGGCATGCCGCGATCGGCGCCGATCGTCGGCGGGCTCACGCTTGCGCTGATGACGATGCCGGTGATCGTTATCGCCGGGCGCAACGCGATCAAGGCGGTCCCGCCGTCGATCCGCGATGCCGCGCTCGGCGTGGGCGCATCGCCGGTCCAGGTCGTGTTCCACCACGTCCTGCCGCTCGCCCTGCCCGGCATCCTGACCGGCACGATCATCGGCATGGCGCGCGCGCTCGGCGAGACCGCGCCGCTGCTGATGATCGGCATGCGCGCGTTCATCGCCGCGCCGCCGTCGGGCCTGAACGATCCGGCGACCGTGTTGCCCGTCCAGATCTTCCTGTGGTCCGATCAGGTCAGCCGCGGCTTCGTCGAAAAGACGTCGGCGGCGATCATCGTCCTGCTCGTCTTCCTGCTCGCGATGAACGGCGTCGCGATCTACCTCCGTAACCGATTCGAGACACGCTGGTGATGAATTCCAAACCCAAGACGCCGGTCCTGAAAATGACCGCGCGCAACGTCTCCGTCGCGTACGGAAGCAAGCTGGCGATCGATAACGTTTCGATCGACGTCGACCAGGACGAGGTCGTCGCGTTCATCGGCCCATCGGGCTGCGGCAAGTCGACCTTCCTGCGCACGCTCAACCGCATGAACGACACCGTCGCCAGCGCGCGCGTGACCGGGGAGATCAAGCTCGACGGCCAGGATATCTACTCCCCCGACATGGACGTGGTGCAGCTCCGCGCCCGCGTCGGCATGGTATTCCAGAAGCCGAACCCGTTCCCGAAATCGATCTACGAGAACGTCGCCTACGGCCCGCGCATCCACGGGCTGGCGGGCGCGAAAGCCGACCTCGACAGGATCGTCGAGAAGTCGCTGCGGCGCGCCGGTCTCTGGGACGAGGTCAAGGATCGCCTCTCGGACAGCGGCACAGCGTTGTCGGGCGGCCAGCAGCAGCGGCTGTGCATCGCGCGCGCGATCGCGGTCGATCCCGAGGTCATCCTGATGGACGAGCCGTGCAGCGCCCTCGATCCGATCGCGACCGCCAAGATCGAGGAGCTGATCCACGAACTGCGCGGCCGCTATGCGATGGTGATCGTCACGCACAACATGCAGCAGGCCGCGCGCGTCAGCCAGAAGACCGCGTTCTTCCACCTCGGCACGCTGGTCGAATACGGCAACACCTCCGACATCTTCACCAATCCCCGCGAAGAGCGGACCAAGGATTACATCACCGGCCGGTACGGCTGAGTGGAGGACCACGCATGAACACGCATACGGTCAAGGCCTTCGACAACGATATCGGCGAGCTCCGCGGGTTGATCTCGCAGATGGGCGGGCTCGCCGAGGACGCGATCGACAAGGCGATGCAGGCGCTGCAACGCAACGACATTGCGCTCGCCGAACAGGTGCGCGCCGCCGACAAGCAGATCGACATGATCGAAGCCGAGGTCGAGCGGCTCGCGGTGCGGATCATCGCGTTGCGCGCGCCGATGGCGGTCGACCTGCGCGAAGTGGTCGCCGCGCTCAAGATCGCGGGCGTCGTCGAGCGGATCGGTGACTACGCCAAGAACATCGCCAAGCGCGTGCCGATGATCGAGAGCGAGCACCGGATCGAACCGATCTCGATCCTGCCGGCAATGGGCCGGATGGCGAGCGAGATGGTCCACGACGTGCTCGACGCGTTCGCCGCACGCGACCCCGAGGAAGCCGTCCGCGTGGTCGAATGCGACAACGCGCTCGACGATTTCTACGACAGCATCTTCCGCACGCTCGTCACCTACATGGTCGAGAACCCCCGGACGATCGGGCAGGTCGCGCATCTGCTGTTCGTCGCCAAGAACCTCGAGCGGATCGGCGATCACGCGACCAATGTCGCGGAGATGGTGTATTTCGCCGCGACCGGCACGCAGATGGTCGATCGCGAACGCGGCATAAAGAAGGAGCAGGCATAATGGCACGCGCAAAGATGCTGCTGGTCGAGGACGATGCCGCCCTCGCCGAACTGCTGGTCTGGCATTTCAAGCGCGAAGATTTCGAGATCGCGCACACGCCGGATGGCGAGGAAGCACTCCTGCTCGCCAAGGAGAAGGTGCCCGACATCGTCCTGCTCGACTGGATGGTCGAGGGGCTGTCGGGGATCGAGGTGTGCCGCCGCCTGCGCCGCGCGCCCGAGACGCAGAACGTGCCGATCATCATGCTCACCGCGCGCGGTGAGGAAGAAGACCGCGTCCGCGGGCTCGAGACCGGCGCCGACGATTACGTGACAAAACCCTTCTCGCCCCGCGAACTCGTCGCCCGAGTCGGCGCGGTCCTGCGCCGCGTCCGCCCCGCGCTCGCCGGCGAAGCGCTGAGCTATGCGGACATCGAGATGGACACGGTCGGCCACAAGGTCCGCCGCTCGGGCGAAGTCGTCTCGCTCGGACCGACCGAGTTCCGTTTGCTCAAGCATTTCCTCGAGCATCCCGGCTGGGTGTTCTCGCGCGAGCGGCTGCTCGATGCGGTGTGGGGCCATGACAGCGACATCGAAAGCCGCACCGTCGACGTGCACATCCGCCGCCTGCGCAAGGCGATCAATGTCGGCGAGCGCCCGGACATTATCCGCACCGTCCGTTCGGCAGGCTATTCACTCGATACGGGGGGATAAGGACTCTGTCCCGCGGTGGGGCGAATGGAATCGGATGCGAAACGAAGGACCCAAGCGCGACTTAGTGCGTTCAGACGTCGCGCTACCAAAATGGTGCACCCATTTAGGAGATTTCCATGAAGTCCATACTTCTCGCCGCCGCCGCTCTTCTCGCGTCGCCCGTGATCGCTCAGACCACGCCGCCGGCAGACCCCGCCGCGCAGACCGCGCCGGCCGATCCCGCGATGCAGGCGCCGCCGGCGGATGCCGCAGCACCGGCCGATCCCGCAATGGCAGCCCCGGCCGATCCGGCAGCAGCCCCTGCAGCACCCATGGCCGCTCCGGCGCCTGCCGGTGGCGTGACGTTCGGTCAGCCGACCGTGACCCCGCCGACGCCGGCACCGGCCGAGTATCCGGTGTGCTCGAAGACGGTCAAGGACGGCTGCCGCAACCGCGGCGGCAAGTAACTGACATCCATGCAGGCGGCGGACCATCCGCCGCTTGCACGGCCAGCTTTACGTTCTAGGAAAGGCGCTCCAACTATAAGAGAGGAGCGCCTTTTCCATGTCCGGAAACTCTGGGTCCATTCGCTTTGACGACAAGGTGGCGATCGTCACCGGCGCAGGCGGCGGTCTCGGTCGCGAATATGCGCTCGAACTCGCCCGGCGTGGCGCAAAGGTGGTCGTCAACGATCTCGGCGGCTCGCGTGACGGCACCGGCCATTCGGACGCTGCCCTGAAAGTCGTCGAGGAAATCGAGGCGGCCGGCGGCGACGCGATGTCGAACGGCGGCAGCGTCACCGACTATGACCAGATGGTCGAGATGGTTGCAAAGGCGTCGGAGAAATGGGGCGGCGTCCATATCCTGATCAACAATGCCGGCGTCCTGCGCGACAAGAGCTTCGCCAAGATGGAACCCGCCGACTTCAAGTTCGTCGTCGACGTCCACCTCAACGGCTCGGCCAACGCCACCAAGGCGGTATGGGACACCATGCGCGCGCAGAATTACGGCCGCATCCTGATGACCGCGTCGTCGACCGGTCTTTACGGCAATTTCGGCCAGGCGAATTACGGCGCGGCCAAGCTCGGCCTTGCCGGCCTGACCAAGACGCTCGCGATCGAGGGCGCGAAGAACAACATCAAGGTCAATACGATCGCGCCGACCGCGGGTACGCGGATGACGCAGGACATCTTCCCCGAGGAAGCGTTCAAGGCCTTTTCGCCGGACAAGGTCGCGCCGGCGGCGGTATTCCTCGTATCGGAGGACGCGCCCACCAACATGATCGTCGGTGCCGGCGCGGGTGTGTTCCAGGCGGCGTACGTGACCCTGACGCAAGGCATGCTGCTGACCGGCGAAGACCTTTCCGTCGAAGGCGTCGCGGCGAACTGGGAGGCGATCATCGACCGCGCCGGCGAGATCGTTCCGCAGTCTGGCTCGGAGCAGTCGATGACCATTCTGAGCAAGTTGCAGGGACGCTGACCATCGGCTCCCCGCGAAAGCGGGGGCCCAGGACCACGGACGTGATCGCCTGTAAACTTGGGCGTCCGCTTTCGCGGGAGAACGGAACGGGGGAGCCCCCCCTCAGCGCGGTTCGCGCATCTGCCAGACTACCCTGCCAATGACCGCGATTGCTCCGTCCGGCACGACTGCCGCGTCGGGGTTGTCGCTCGTCGCAACGAACGCTCCCCGCACGAGCGCCACCCGCTTCACCATCACCGCATCGTCGATCCGGATGACGTACACGCCGCCCTTCGCGCGCGGCGTGCGGTCCGCGGTGTCGACTACGATATGATCGCCGTCGAATAGTCCCGGCTCCATCGAACTGCCACGGACGCGGATGATCGCCGCCTGCCCGTCCTTCAATCCGAGCGTCCGCGCGAGGCCGGGATCGAGCGTGTCGGTGCCGAGCACGATCTCGCCATCGACCAGCGCGCCGGGGCCGGCCGATGCCGCGACAGCGAGCCTTTGGATGCGGAACCCTGTCGGTCCGTCAGTGGGCGCGCCCAGCATTGCCTCGCTCACACCCAGATATTGCGACAGCAATCGCCGGTCGCGTTCGCCAAGTATGCGCGGCGATCCGCGGCGGACATATTGCTGGAGATACGCCGCGTTGCGCCCGAGCATCGTCGACAACGCCGCGAGACTGTCGCCACGCGCTGCCGCAAGCGTCGCGAGCGCGGTTCTTGGATCGGGATCGGACACGGTTCTAGCCACGACCGAACCCTAGCGTAGGAATTTTCCTAGACAAGTAGGATTTCCAGGAACAGATCGAGAACACAGGCCGAGACTCGGGCAAGGACTCGGGCCAAGTGACAGGAAGGAGCGACCATGTCCGTTCTCATCAAGATCGATCGATATCTGCGGCTGACCGGCATGCCGACGTCCAAGTTCGGCCGGTTGGCGGTCGGCGATCCGCGACTGGTCCACGACCTCCGACTCGGCCGCCAGCCGCGCGCGCCGATGGTGGCGCGGATCGAGACCTTCATCGAACGGCACGGGTCGTGAGGATGGACGCGCTCCGCGGCCCCGATGCGGGAACGATGCTGGTCCGTGCACTTCGCGGCCATGCGATTGCGGCAGAGCTGACGATGCACGTCGAATCGATCGCGTGCACGCCCTGGGCGAGCGCGACCTTCGTCGGCACGCTGCACCGGCTGACGATTGCGGCGGTTCCCGTACCCGGTCTTCGAGGCTGGATCGAAAGCCTTCCCGATGCGGAGTTTGCCATGCGCGGGCACATCGTCGCCGATCTCGTGGTCGATCGCGTCGAGACGATCGGCGAGCGGGAGCATGTGACGATCGCGGTGCTGACGCTGATCGACGCGTAAACCGTTCGTCAGGGGTGGACTTTCGCTTGCCGAGACACGAAGTCGGCGGTCAACGAAGGAGATGACGATGGCCGGGATGGGCAAGTTCGACTGGGCGGATCCGTTCCTGCTCGACGATCAGTTGAGCGAGGACGAGCGGATGATCCGCGACACCGCGAAGGCGTATGCAGACGACAAACTCGCGCCGCGGATCATCGACGCGTTCCAGCACGAGCATACCGATCCCGCGATTTTCCGCGAGATGGGCGAACTCGGCCTGCTCGGGCCGACGATCCCTGAGGAATATGGCGGCGTCGGTGCGTCCTATGTCGCTTATGGTCTGGTCGCGCGCGAGGTGGAGCGGATCGACTCCGGCTATCGCTCGATGATGTCGGTGCAATCGAGCCTCGTCATGTACCCGATCAACGCGTTCGGCTCCGAGGAGCAGAAGAAGAAATATCTGCCCAAGCTCGCGACGGGCGAGTGGATCGGCTGTTTCGGGCTGACCGAGCCCGACGCGGGCTCCGATCCGGGCGGCATGACGACGCGCGCGAAGAAGACGGCCAATGGCTATGTTATCTCGGGCGCCAAGACGTGGATCTCGAACTCGCCGATCGCCGACGTGTTCGTGATCTGGGCGAAGTCCGACGAGCATGGCGGCGGCATCCGCGGCTTCATCCTCGAACGCGGCATGAAGGGGCTGGAGACACCCAAGATCGAGGGCAAGCTGTCGCTCCGCGCGTCGATCACCGGCATGATCATGATGGACGAGGTCGAGGTCGGCGACGACGCGTTGCTGCCCGACGTGCAGGGCTTGAAGGGGCCGTTCGGCTGCCTCAACCGTGCGCGCTACGGGATTTCGTGGGGTGCGCTCGGCGCGGCCGAGTTCTGTTTCCATGCCGCGCGGCAGTACGGCCTCGATCGCAACCAGTTCGGCACGCCGCTCGCCGGACGCCAGCTCTACCAAAAGAAGCTGGCCGACATGGAAACCGAGATCGCGCTCGGGCTGCAGGCGTCGTTGCGCGTCGGTCGCCTGATGGACGAAGGCCGGTTCGCGCCCGAGATGGTCTCGATCGTCAAGCGCAACAATGTCGGCAAGGCGCTCGATATCGCCCGGATGAGCCGCGACATGCACGGCGGCAACGGCATCTCGGGCGAGTATCAGGTGATGCGTCACATGATGAACCTCGAGACGGTCAACACTTACGAGGGCGCGCACGACGTCCACGCGCTGATCCTCGGCCGCGCGATCACGGGTATCGCGGCGTTCTAGTGATAGGTCACGTGCTTGCTTCCCACCCCGGCGAAGGCCGGGGCCCAATTGGGATACGTGCGTTGGCTGATGCTGCGTATCGTTACGCCGACCTTTCCAATTGGGCCCCGGCCTTCGCCGGGGTGGTAGTGTGAACGTAGAAACCAAACCCACCCCCCTCGCCGGCCTGAAAATCGTCGAACTCGCGCGCATCCTCGCCGGGCCGTGGGCGGGGCAGGTCCTCGCCGATCTCGGCGCCGACGTCGTCAAGATCGAGAGCCCCGCCGGCGACGACACGCGCAGCTGGGGCCCCCCGTTCATCGACAACCCCGACGGGTCACGCGACGCCGCCTATTTCCACGCCGCCAACCGCGGGAAGCGCTCGGTCGTCGCCGACTTCACCACCCCCGAAGGCCAGGCCGTCGTCCGCGACCTGATCGCCGACGCCGATGTCGTCATCGAAAATTTCAAGGTCGGCGGGCTCGCCAAATACGGGCTCGAATACGCTACGCTTTCGGCGATCAACCCGCGCCTCGTCTATTGCTCGATCACCGGCTTCGGCCAGGACGGCCCCTATGCCCCCCGCGCGGGCTACGACTTCATCGTCCAGGGCATGAGCGGGATCATGGACCTGACCGGCGAGCCCGACGGCGCACCGCAAAAGATCGGCGTCGCCTTCGCCGACATTATGACCGGGCTGTATTCGGTAATCGCGATTCAGGCCGCACTCGCTATGCGCGAACGCACCGGCCGCGGACAACAGATCGACATGGCGCTGCTCGACACGATGACCGGCGTGCTGGCCAACCAGGCGATGAACTGGTTCGCCAGCGGCGTCTCGCCGACGCGGGTCGGCAATGGGCATATGAACGTGTGCCCCTACGCCGTCTTCCCGACGAGCGATGGATGGTTCATCCTAGCGGTCGGCAACGACGGCCAGTTCCGCCGCTTCTGCGACGCGTTGGAGCTGCCGGAGATGCGCGACGACCCGCGGTTCGCAACCAATGCCGGACGGCTCGCCTTCAAGGACATCTTGTTCGCTGGCATCGAGGCGGCGACGTCACAGGTGCCGAAGCTCGCGTTGCTCGCGCAGCTGGGGGCGGTCGGCGTGCCAGCCGGGCCGATCAACACCGTCGCGCAGGCGTTCGACGATCCGCAGGTGATCGCGCGCGGAATGGCGATCGACGTGGCGCGCCCGGACGGGTCGATGGTGCCCGGGCTCCGCACGCCGATCCGCTTCTCCGACGCCGATCTCGCGACCGGGCGCGCGGCGCCGATGCTGCCAAAACACCCGTCATCCTGACGAAAGTCAGGATCCAGAGCCACATACGCTAGCGGTCGTGGCTCTGGATCCTGGGTCGAGCCCAGGATGACGAATGGGTTCAGGCGATGGCCTCAACCACCGGCTTCCGCGCATACACCCCATAAGCCAGGATCAGCGCGTAGCAGATCGCCGGGAGCAGCAGCGCGAAGTGCAGGCTGCCCGACTTGTCCGCGAGCATACCCGTCAGATACGGGATGATCGCGCCACCGACGATCGCGGTCGCGATGACGCCCGACCCTTCGGCCGCGCGCTTGCCGAGACCTTCGGACGCAAGCGAGAAGATCGTCGGGAACATCACCGCGTTCATCAGACCGATCGCCAGCAGCGCCCAGCCCGAGAGCGCGCCCTCGGTGTTCGCCGAGATCAGGATCAGCGCCAGCGTCCCCGTCGCGACGCCCGCGAGCACCTTGCCCGGCGAAACCTTGTTCAGCACATACGCGCCGATGAACCGGCCGACCAGCGCGCCGCCCCAGTAGAACGGCACATGCTTGCCCGCCGCGACGTCGCTCAGGCCCATGACGCTCGGCTGCATCAGATAGTTCACGATCAGCGAGCCGACCGCGACTTCGGCACCGACGTACAGGAAGATGCACGCCGCCCCCAGCGCGAAGCGCGGGCGCTTGAGCAACGTGAAGGCGTGGAAGATGCTGCCGGTCTGGTCCTGCTCCTCGTTGAGCCGGTTCCGCCTGGTCCATACGACCGCCGCGACGATCAGCAGCGCGATCGCGAGGCCGATATAGGTGTGCACCACGGTGCTCGACGATTCGCTGCGATACGCGTCGAGTGCGGCACCGGTGAGCTTGGACGAGTCGACCGTCGCGAGCCCGCCGAGGATCAGCGCAGAGCCGACATACGGGAAGATCGTCGTGCCGAGCGAATTGAACGCCTGCGCGAACGTCAGCCGGCTCGACGCGGACTTGGGATGGCCGAGCGCGGAAATCAGCGGGTTCGCGACCACCTGCACCACGGTGATACCGGCGCCGAGCACGAACAGCGCGAACAGGAACATGCCGAAGCTCGCCTGCCCGGCCGCGGGAATGAACAACAGGCAGCCCGCGGTCATCGTCACCAGGCCGATCGACGCGGTGCGCATATAGCCGGCTTTCCGCACGATCGCCGCGGCGGGGATCGAGAACAGCGCATAGGCGAGGAAGAACGCCGACTGGACCAGCATCGCGGTCGCATGGTCGAGCGTGAACAGCTCCTTCATCTTCGGAATGATGATGTCGTTCAGCGAGGTGATGCCCCCGAAGATGAAGAACAGCGCGAACACGAACACGCGCAGGTCGGGCGCGTCATAGCCGTGGCTGGCATCGCCGCCGGCTGCTGCGGTGGATTTGGTATCGACGTGCATCGTGTAGCGCCCTCTCGCGGTATTATTGCGCGCGACATAAGCCGGGGTGGCGACGCGTGGCAATGCCGCGTGGTGCGATCCCGCGCCGCGGGCTAGGACGGCCGGCATGAGCCGCTTCACCGTCAACGACGAACCGATCGAATATAAGCTCGATCCCGACACGCCGCTGCTGTGGGCGCTGCGCGATGCGTCGAACCTGACGGGGACGAAATATGGCTGCGGCACCGGGCAGTGCGGCGCGTGCACGGTCGATATCGACGGGCGCGCTGCGCGCAGTTGCCGCGTGCCGATCGGCTCGATCGAGGGGACCTACGTCACGACGATCGAGGGACTGTCGCGCGAGCGCAATCATCCGGTGCAGCTCGCCTTCATCGCCGAGGCCGTCCCGCAATGCGGGTTCTGCATCCCCGGCATGGTCATGGCAGCCGCGGCGTTGCTGGCGCGCAATGCGAATCCGAGCGAGGATGCGATCCGCGCGCAGATCACCAATTTGTGCCGGTGCGGGGTGTATCCGCGGGTGGTCGAGGCGGTCCAGCGCGCCGGGCGGGCGGTGCGCGGGGAAGAGGTCATCCCCGCGGGGCCGAGGCCGGGGATCGATCCCGCTGATTCCGCGCGACTGGTACCCGCGCTGGTCCCGCCGCCGGCGCGGTAACGCGTGCCTGCGAGCTAACAAAAGCATGTTCTCCTGCGAAGGCGGGAGTCCAGTCTAGGCTCCCGCCTTCGCGGGAGAACATGGAGCAGCGAGACGTGCGGTCCGCGATTTCGGCACGGCCGGCCAATGTCAGTACACGGGCTGGCATCAGGATATCGGCCACAGTTGGTGGAGCACCACCCCGGCGAAGGCCGGGGCCCAATCGGAACGTCCGCAGTAACGAATCGTGCGCTTCGTTACCTATCATCCCCAGTTGGACCCCGGCCTTCGCCGGGGTGGATATGTTTCGACAGGTGCCAGGTATCCCAACCCAACCTGTCTAATCGCTGACGAACCCATTCAGCCTCCCAACACCCCGCAGCGCCTAGACCCGACACATCATAGGAGCCGGCTCGTGCGCCGGCAGTCGAGGACGACGGCGATGACGGGCAAGTTACTCAAACTCTTGATGGCAGCGTCGGCCCTGGTACCGGCCACGACGATCGCGACCGCTGCCAATGCGCAACAGGTCGACCAGGACCGCGGCGATCGTGGTGACCGTGGCAACGATGGTCCGCGCCAGGATCGTAGCCAGCGCCCTGAACGCGGCGACCGTGGACCGCGCCCGGACGGCCAGCCCTTCCAGCAGCAGCGGCCCGATCGCCCGGCCGCCCCCAACCAGGGCCAGCCCCAAGGCCAGTTCCAGGCACAGCGCCCGCAACGCGCCGATCTCGGCGTTCAGGCACAGGTCCGCGGCGATCGCCCGGATGGTCGCGGCCGCCCCGACTGGAACGGGCAGCGTGGCAATGGCCAGGGCTGGAACGGCCAAGTCTGGAATGGGCAGAACCGCCCCGGCCCGCAAGCCGTTCAGGATCGCGGCGACGGGAATCGCGGCCCGGGTCGTCCCGGCTTCGATCGCGGCAACCAGCAGGCGGATCGCGGCCAGTTCGATCGCGACGGACGCGGTGACTGGCGCAATGGCGGACGCAATGACGGGCGGCCAGACGCTCGGCCCGACAACCGCGGCGACTGGCGCAACGGCGGTCGCGACGGCTACCAGAACCGCCAGCCCAACCGCGCGTACGGCAACGTCCAGGGCTATGGCCGCGGTGGCTACAACCAGGGGCGCTACAACCAGAGCGGCGCTTGGAACCGCGGCTGGCGCAACGACAACCGCTACGCCTGGAGCAACTACCGCGCGTCGAACCGAGGCGCCTATCGCCTCCCGCGCTACTATGCGCCGAGCGGCTGGGGGTCGGGCTATCGTCGCTTCGGCGTGGGCTTTTCGCTGAACAGCATCCTGTACAACCAGAATTACTGGATCCAGGACCCGTACACCTATCGCCTGCCAGAGGCGTACGGCCCGTATCGCTGGGTGCGCTATTACAACGACGCGTTGCTGGTCGATCTCGACAGCGGCCGCGTGGTCGACACGGTGTACGACATCTTCTGGTAAGCGCCGGCCACCAAAAACGATCCTCCCCCGCCAGGGGGGGTGGCAGGCGCCAGCCTGACGGAGGCGGCGGTAAGCGACACGTGTGTTGCGCCCCCTCCGGCACCTTCGGCGACATCTCCCCCGTGCGGGGGAGGATGCGTGCGGCCCCTTGCGTTTCGGGTCGAGTTCGCCAAATCCTGCGGCGTGGGTATCTTTTCAAAAGCCAAGAAGGTCGATCCGGCCATGGCGCTCCGCCAGACCGCCGGATCGCAGGTTGCCGCCCGGCTCGACGCCAACCCGGCGGTGCAGCGCATCGCGATGGCGACGGTCCAATTCTATTACCAGGCCGACTTCCTCGATCCCAAGACCTGCAAGCAGCTGATCGGGGTGATCGATTCGAAGCGGCGCCCGTCGACCTTGCTGTCGGATCGACCGAACAGCAATTTCCGGACCAGCGAAAGCTGCGACATGGATCGCTGGTCCCCCGAGGTGCAGCCGACCGACGAGGCGATCGCGACGTTGCTCGGAATCGACCTGCTCCACGGCGAGACGATGCAGGGACAGCGCTACGCCCCCGGCCAGCAATTCCGCGCGCATCATGACTATTTCCACGAGTCCGAAAGTTATTGGGCCAAGATGCAGGAGCAAGGCGGCCAGCGCACCTGGACCGCGATGGTGTTCCTCAACGACGTTCCCGAAGGCGGCGCGACCTGGTTTCCACAGGCGGGCATCAAGATCGCGCCGAAGCGCGGCATGCTGCTGGCGTGGAACAACATGAACACGGATGGGACGCCCAACGGCCTGACGCTGCACGAGGGCATGCCGGTCATGGAGGGCGTGAAGTACATCGTTACGAAGTGGTTCCGCGAGCGCCCCTGGATCAAGTGAGCGCCCTCCCGATCCTCCCCCGCCAGGGGAGGTGACGCCAAAGGCGACGGAGGGGGCGGACACGGCACAGCGGTGATCGCCAACCGCCCCTCCGTCAGGCTGACGCCTGCCACCCCCCCTGGCGGGGGAGGATCGCGCCAGCGCCTCCGTGGCCCCGCTAGACACGCCCGCTTCCGTACCCGCTCCGCTCGCGCCCCTACCCCCGTTCGTCCCGAGTAGCCGTCGAGTAGCTGCAACGCAGCGTATCGAGACGGCGTATCGACGGACAGGCAGGCGCATGGAACCCTGCTTCGATACGCGCCCTCGATACGCTTCTACGAAGCTACTCGGTCGCTACTCAGCACGAACGGGGTTTGGGGACTGCCCCTTCCGCGACCCCGTCCCCTTCCGCTACATCGCCTCGTCCCCGCCGCCGCCCCCGTCCCCGTCCCCACCCCCGTTCGTCCTGAGTAGCCGTCGAGTAGCTGCAACGCAGCGTATCGAGACGGCGTATGGAAGGGCAGCTTGTACTCGGAACGCCCCCGGCATGACGGACGTGATTGGCCTCGGCACGTGCTCCCCGCTCGACAATCCCCCCGCAGCCACTACCTCCACGCCATGACAGTTCTCGGCGTAACCTCTTCGATCCTCGGCCAACCCTGGCGCTGGCGCGCGCTCGCGGCGGACGGGCGGGACGGCTTTACCGGCGACGACCTCGTCACCACGCTTCTGCTCGCGCGCGGCTGCCCCCGCGACGCGCTCGACGCGCACCGCACCCCCTCGATCCGCGCGTTCATGCCCGACCCCTCGATCTTCCGCGACATGGACCGCGCCGCCGAGCGGCTCGCCGATGCGGTGCAGGCGCAAGAACAGGTCGCGATCTTCGGCGACTATGACGTCGACGGCGCCACCTCCGCCGCGCTGATGGTCCTGGTCCTGCGCGATCTCGGCGTCGAAGCACGCCCCTACATCCCCGACCGCCTGCTCGAGGGCTATGGCCCGTCGGGCGAAGCGCTCGTCCGGCTCGCCGCAGAGGGCGCCTCGCTGATCGTCACGGTCGATTGCGGCGCGCAGGCATTCGACGCGCTCGACGCCGCGCGCGACGCAAACGTCGACGTGATCGTCATCGACCACCACAAATGCTCGACCGCGCTGCCGCACGCGCTGGCGCTGGTGAACCCGAACCGCCTCGACGAGACCGAGGGCGCCGCGCACGGCCATCTCGCAGCGGTGGGCATGTGCTTCCTCGCCGCCGCCGCACTCGTCCGCACACTGCGCAACCGCGGTTTCTTCAAGGACCGCGCCGAGCCCAAGCTGATCGACCTGCTCGACATCGTCGCGCTCGGCACCGTCGCCGACGTCGCGCAGCTGCGCGGGCTCAACCGCGCGTTCGTGGCGCAGGGCCTGAAAGTCATGGGCGCGCGCAAGAATATCGGCGTCGCCGCGCTGATCGAGGCGTCGCGGCTCACGCGCAACCCGACCTGCACCGATCTCGGCTTTGCGCTCGGGCCCCGCATCAACGCCGGCGGCCGCGTCGGGCGCGCCGACCTCGGCGTCCGCCTGCTCACCACGCAGGACCCCGACGAAGCGCGCACGATCGCCACCGAGCTCGACCGCCTCAACGAGGAACGTCGCGCGATCGAGACCGCGGTGCAGGAGGCCGCAGACCTGCTCGCCAGCCGCGACCGCGCCGTCGCGGTCGTCGCCGGCCATGGCTGGCACCCCGGCGTCATCGGCATCGTTGCCGGACGGCTCAAGGAAAAGCTCGGCTGCCCCGCGATCGTCATCGCGATCGACGAGAACGGCATCGGCAAGGGCTCGGGTCGCTCGATCCCCGGGGTCGACCTCGGCGCCGCGGTGATGGCGGCACGCGAACACGGCCTGCTCGTCGCCGGCGGCGGCCACGCGATGGCCGCGGGCCTGACGATCAGCGAGGCGGCGATCCCCGCCTTCACCGACTTCCTCGAAGAACGCCTCGCCGCCGCCGTGGAGCGCTCCAATGGCGACCGCGCGCTGCTGCTCGACGCAGTCTTCGCGGCGGGCGGGGTCAACCCCGGCCTCGTCGAATCGATGGAGGCCGGTGGCCCGTACGGCATGGGTTGGCCCGCTCCGCGCGTCGCGATGGGTCCGGTGCGCGTCATCAAGGCGGATATCGTCGGCAACGGCCACGTCCGCACGATCGTCGCGGGCGACGACGGCCGCAGCATCAAGGCGATGGCCTTCCGCGCCGCCGAATCCGCACTAGGCCAAGCGCTCCTGGGCGCTGCGCCGCATCGCAAACTCTGGTTGGCCGGCCGCGCGAAGATCGACGACTGGTCCTCGCGCCCTTCGGCAGAATTACACGTCGAAGATGCCGCCTGGGCCGATTGAGGGGTTGACGCATCAGCGGCTTCCTTTTAGGCGCCTCCAACCACGCAGGCCCCTTCGTCTAGCGGTTAGGACGCGGCCCTTTCACGGCTGAAGCACGGGTTCGATTCCCGTAGGGGTCACCAATGGCGGAAATCAGCCGTTAGTGGCTTTCTGGTGGTTACTGCTCACTTCCATATATGCGACTAGTTTGCCGCCGGTGTTTGGGCACACGCAGTTGAGACATGCAACGCCATCGAAGCGGTCGCACGATGCCGACGGCGAGACGTCCCTGTTCGATCGCCCAACCCCAGCATTTCGATGATCTATCGGCCGTTGCTAAATACGGGCTCGGGCGTTCGGCATGGCATGAACCACGACCTGTCATCGATCCGCGACCAGACCAAGATCGGCATCGTTCGGCAGGTCCAGACGCTGTTTAACGATCAGGCACGCGGCGAGGAGCCCGTGAAGCGAAGCGATCATGCACTGTTCCTGCCCGATTCCATGATCTGGCGCGTGCATGGCGACGTGGTCAGCATGATGGTAGGCGGCGTGTCCGCGCTGCTGCTCCAGATGCTGCATCCTGCGGTCCTCGCTGGGGTTTGGGACCATTCGAACTTCCGGACCGATATGCTCGGTCGGCTGCGCCGCACCGTCCGATTTATCGCGGCGACCACCTATGGCGAGCGCACGGAAGCCGAGGCGGCCATAACGCGAGTCCGCGCAGTCCACGCGCACATCGGCGGCGCGCTTCCCGACGGAACGCGCTACCGTGCCGACGACCCCGCATTATTGGCCTGGGTCCACGTATCCGAGGCATGGTCCTTCCTGGCCGCTTGGCAGCAATACGGGGATCGTCGACTTACGCGGGCGCAGGAGGATCTGTATTATGCCGAGTTTGCGAACATCGGCGCCGCACTGGGTGCCGACTCTCTCCCCCGGAACCGCGCGGGCACGCATCATGCGCTCCGTGCGATGCAGCCGGCGCTGGTAGCGAACGGTCGCACGCGCGAGGTCGCGCGGCTGGTGCTCGATCAGGCACCGAACAGCCCTCTGGCAATACCGCTTCAACGGATCGCCGTGCAGGCGGCGGTAGACCTTCTCCCGGACTGGGCACGCCGGATGCATGGCCTGAGCGCGTCGCCGATACTCATGAAGCCCGTCATTCGGTCCGGTACGCGACAGATGGCGAAAACATTGCGCTGGGCGTTCAACAGCAACTGACTCATCAGACCCAAGACCACAGGCTAGTCGACAGTGTGGGTCCGCAGATCGTCACGCCCGCTCTACGACGACCTATCCTTTTCCGATTCTCGCGCTTCTTGATATAGTCGCGAGCCTCCCTCGCACCGTCCTCGGATGATTTGCATATTTTGATCAGCATATCGTCTTCCGATTTGCTCCAGCCCCGTCTCCTCGACTCCGAACGCAACGTCTCAGCACGAACCTTACCGTCGAGATCGCTGTTGGCGGTGCAGATATTGATGATTTCGATCGGGTCCGCACCAGAGAAAAGAGATGGAGCCTGCGCCAGCATGATCGCCGCGAGTATCGTCACATCACTGTACCTCGTTAGATATTAGACCGGCTCTCGCGACCCTATCCCGGTTCGTCTTCCCCGATCTACGCCTCCTGCCGCCCGCTGTCAGCGGAGCTGAAGGCGGTAGCGCTTGACATATATCCATATGGCGCATTAGTAATATGCACATAGGATATATGGGTGTCAGATGAACGAGACGGAATTCCTCGATGGATATGATCCGCATCGGTACGAGCGCCCGTCGGTCGCAGTCGATCTGATCCTGACCAGCGTCGTCGATGGAAAGCCGGCGGCCTTGCTGATGCAGCGTTCCGAGCATCCATGCCTTGGCGCATGGTCGCTGCCCGGTGGTTTCGTCGGGATCGACGAGAGTCTGGATGCCGCCGCCCATCGCGTGCTCGCCGACAAGGTGCGGATGGCGGACGCGTATGTCGAGCAGCTCTACACGTTTGGCGCAGTCGAACGCGACCCGCGCACCCGGGTCGTCAGCGTCGCGTATTTCGCGTTGCTCCCCCCTGCGCGCTTCTCCGCCGCGCTGAAGGCCGCGCCCGATCTGTCGCTGGCCGAACTGATCGTCCCGTGGTCCGGCGAGACCGGTGGCCCGGTCGGCGCACGGTCGCAGGACGGCGACGCGCTGCCGCTGGCATTCGACCATGCCGACATGCTGGGGCTCGCGATGCTGCGACTGCGCGGGAAGCTGGATTATTCAAACGTCGCCTTCGCGCTGCTGCCCGCGCGCTTCACGCTGCGTGCGTTGCAGGACGTCCACGAGGCGATCCTGGGGCGGTCGCTCAACAAGCCCGCCTTCCGCCGCCGAATGCTCGCCACGAACACGCTGGTCGCGACCGGCGAACGCGAGACCGGCGCCTCGTTCCGCCCGGCCGAACTCTTCCGCCACCATTCGATACAGGAGTAACCATCATGGCTTCGATCAAGAACCTCGGTTTCCTCGCACAATTGCGCAGCGATGCGAGCAACCACGTCATCCGCTACCGCAGCGGCAAGGTCCGGCAGAGCGGCCGCGGGCTGGTCTTCTGGTTCCGCCCGGAGACCGCGAGCATCGCCGAACTGCCGATGGACGACCGCGAAATGGCGGTGTTCGTCAAGGGCCGCAGCCAGGATTTCCAGAGCGTGGCGATCCAGGGCACGCTGACCTGGCACGTCGCCGACCCCGAACTGCTCGCCTCGCGCGTCGACTTCAGCCTCGGACTGCTCACCGGAGCCTATAAGAGCGAGCCGATCCAGCGGATCGAAACCCGCCTCGCCGGGCTCGTCAACCAGGCAGCGCTGCAATATCTCGCGCAGGGCTCGGTGCGCGCGCTGCTCGACGCCGGTCCCGAGCCGCTGCGCCATCAGCTCGAGGCGGCGCTTGCCACCGATCCGGCGCTGAACGAAATCGGCATCGCGGTTACCGCGGTCCGCCTGACCAACCTTGCGCCATCGAGCGAACTGGAACGCGCGCTCCAGACCCCGACGTTCGAGGCGCTGCAGCAAAAGGCCGACCAGGCGACGTTCGAACGCCGCGCGCTCGCGGTCGAGAAGGAGCGCGCGATCGCAGAGAACGAGCTTGCCAACCGCACCGAACTCGCTCGCCGCGAGATGCTGCTCATCACGCAAGAGGCCGAGAACGCCCGCAACCGCGCAACCGGCCTCGCCGAGGCGCAGCAGGTCGAGGCGGGGGCGGAAGCCGAGCGTATTCGCACGGTCGAGAGTGCCAAGGCGGAAGCGGAACAGGCGCGGATGACGATCTACCGCGACCTGCCGCCCGGCGTGATGCTCGGGCTTGCCGCGCGCGAACTCGCGGGCAAGCTGGATACGATCGAGCATCTGAACATCACGCCCGACCTGCTGGCGACCGTTCTCGGGGAATTCCGGAGTGCCGCGGCTGCCCCGACTGCGCTGCCCCGCTGATGGCGACCAACGCGCCCCGCGCGGTCTTCGTCACGCGCGAGACCGACTATGACCTTCTGCTCGCGCGGCATGCGACGCGCGGGCAGGCAAAGTTCTTTCTCGAAACGCGCGGCCAGGACATCGACGTGATCGAGGATCGGCACCGGCGCTTCCACGCCACGTTGCACCAAGCCCGCTCGCGCGTCCCCGACGACTGGCGCCAGGCAAGTGTGGCACGTGCCGACCTCGACCGGTTCCTGTTCGGACCCGAGGACGTGATCGTCGCCGTCGGGCAGGACGGCCTGGTCGCCAACGTTGCGAAATATCTCGATGGGCAGCCCGTGGTCGGCCTCAACCCCGCCCCCGATCTGTACGATGGCGTTTTGGTGCGCGTGCCGCTCGCCCGCCTATCCGCGCTGTTGCCTGCGTGCGTCGCGGGTGCGGCACCGGCCGAGCAGCGGACGATGGTCGAAGCGCGGCTGGATACCGGCGAGCGGCTGCTCGCGCTGAACGAGGTGTTCGTCGGTCATCGCAGCCACCAGTCGGCGCGCTACCGGATCACGTGCGGCGACCGCGCCGAGGATCACTCGTCGAGCGGGCTGATCGTCGCGTCGGGGACGGGCGCCACGGGCTGGGCACGCTCGATCATGGAGGCGACGCATGCCGCGCTCCCGCTCGATCCGCAGGAGCGCGCGGTCGGCTTTTTCGTGCGCGAACCCTTCCCCAGCGTGGCGACCGCGACCTCGCTGCGTGCCGGCAAGCTCGCGGGCCAGCCGCTCGCGGTGACGTCGCGGATGAACGACGGCGGGGTGATCTTCGCCGACGGCGTCGAACAGGATTTCTTCGCCTTCGACTGGGGCCGCGGCGTGACCATCGCACCCGCCACCCGTACGCTGCATCTCATCACCGGTTGACGACGCATGGTTGCTAGCGCCGACGTCGCGGTGCGGAACCGCGCCGTTGGACGCAGTTCGCGTGCCGTATCGCGGTAAGTCGGGAAGGCTGACGTCTGCCGATCAAAGAGGGCTGGACGACGGTGCGCTGGATTTCGGCCTCGATCGATCTAGAGTGACCGCCTCATACCGACCGTCTCGAACTTCGGTCACGACGACGCATCAGGACAGGACACGCCAATGGGTTATAGCCGCCGTGAGACGTTCGGACTGGCATTGGCGGGCGGCGCGGTAGCACTTGCTCCGCCTGCCCCGTCCGCCGCGCAAACGCCTAAGCCCGATCCGCGCGTGCAGCCGTTTATTGGCGATTGGCGGCGCGGCTTCGAAGGCCAGCGCGTGGCCGACCTTGGCGATGGCCGCTTCCTTAATCCGTTGATCGCGGGCGACCATCCCGATCCCGCCATCCTGAAGGACGGGGCGGACTATTACATGACGTTCTCCAGCTTCGATTCCTATCCGGGGCTCACGATCTGGCACAGTCGCGACCTGGTGAACTGGCAGCCGCGCAAGGCTGCGCTGACCAAGAACATCGGCTCCGTCTGGGCGGTCAGCCTGGAGAAACACGATGGCCGGTACTTCCTGTACATTCCGGTCAAGGCCAAGCCGAACGCGATCCACGTGATATGGGCCGACCATATCGACGGCCCCTGGTCCGATCCGATCGACCTCGGGTTGCCCAACCATATCGACCCCTGCCACGCCGTCGGTGAGGACGGATCGCGCTGGTTGTTCCTGTCGGGCGGCGACCGCATCCGGCTCGCCGACGATGGCCTGTCGACGGTCGGCAAGGTCGAGCACGTCTATGATCCGTGGCGCTATCCCGACACCTGGGACGTCGAGGGCTTCAGTCCCGAGGGGCCGAAGATCACGCGCCATGGCGGCTGGTTCTATATGATCACCGCGGTCGGCGGCACCGCCGGGCCGCCGACCGGACACATGGTGATCGTCGCCCGCTCGCGCTCGATCCACGGGCCCTGGACCAACGACCCCGCCAACCCGGTGGTGCGGACCGTCAGCACTGACGAGAAATGGTGGTCGCGCGGTCATGCCAGCCTCGTCGAGGCGCCCGACGGCAGCTGGTGGTCGGTCTATCACGGCTTCGAAAACGGCTATTGGACGCTCGGGCGGCAGGCCCTGCTCGATCCGATCCGCTGGACCGCCGATGGCTGGTTCGCGATGACCGGCGGGGACCTGTCGACGCCTCTCGCCAAACCGAAAGGTGGCGCCGCGCTGCCCCACGGCCAGCCGCTCTCCGACGACTTCCGCACGCTGCACATCGGCAGCAAATGGAATTTCTTTCGGCCAGGGCCCGCCGAGCGCGATCGAGCCCGCGTTGAAAGCGGTGCGCTGATCCTGAAGGCCACCGGCACCGCACCTGTGGATTCGTCGCCGTTGATGCTGATCGCCGGCGACCAGGCCTATCGGTTCGAATGCGATATCGAGATCGGGGCGGGTGGCACCGCAGGGCTCGTGCTGTTCTACGACGACAAGCTCTATTGCGGGCTAGGCTTCGACGAACACCGCTTCGTCACGCATCAATATGGCAACGAGCGTGGGAGACCGGCCAATCCGCACGGACGCCGCATGCGGATCCGGATCACGAATACGCGCCACATCGTCGCGATCCATACCAGCGGCGATGCGGGCAAGACATGGCAACGCTTCGATCGTGGCATGGAAGTGTCGGGCTACCACCACAACGTCCGCGGCGGGTTCCTGATGCTGCGCCCCGGCCTGTATTCGGCCGGCAGCGGAGACGCACGCTTTCGCGACTTCCGGTACGAAGCCCTCTGACCCCGACGCGCGGCCTTCACCCAAGGCCGTGCGCGCGCGCCCATTCCTCGAACAGCGTCGGCCATCGCGCCGCTGGCTTGCCGACCGCTTTGCTCATGCCGAAGCCGTGCCCGCCGGTCGCGAACAGATGCGTTTCCACCGCCACGCCGGCGCGTACCGCAGCCGCGCGAAACGCCAGCGTGTTGTCGACGGCGACGCTCCGGTCGTCTTCGGCGTGGACCAGGAAGCAGGGCGGCGTCGCCGACGTCACGTTCGACGCGGTCGAATGCGCCTGCTCCAAGGCCGGCGTCGGCGAAGGCCCGAGCAACACTGCGCGCGATCCGGGATGGGCGAGCGGCAACGTCATCGATTGCACCGCATATATCAACGCGGCGACATCAGGGCGGGCACTCAAGGGGTCCGCGGCATCGACCGGCGGGTAGGTCTGTTGCGCGAACCTGGTGGCGAGGTCGCCGCAGACATGCCCGCCGGCTGAAAACCCCATTGCCGCGACACGGTCGGGCCTGATCCCGTACAGGCCAGCGCGTGCGCGGATCAGCCGCATGGCACGCTGCGCATCGGACAAGGCGACGTCCGGGCCGGCCGCCCAGCCATCGCCGGGCAAACGATAGAACAGCACGAACACCGTCCAGCCGCGATCCGCCAGCCAGCGTGCGATCTCATACCCCTCGCGGTCGACGACGATCCGGACATAGCCGCCGCCCGGCATGACCAGCATGGCCGATCCGTTCGGCTTGGCCGGCCGGAACACGACCATTCGCGGACGGGCGATGCCGTGGACGGCGCGATCGGTAGCATCGGTGCCTTTCGTCCTGTCCTCGACGACCTCGACCAGTAAAGTCGCTGGCGCGCCCGGTGCCCCTGCCGGCCAGAGATCGATCGTTTCGCTCGGATCCGGCAGCCTCGGCCCCCGTCCTCCGACGCGCGCGGGTGGCGGCGTCTGCGCATCGACGCCGACCGAAAGACCAACCGCCAACGTTCCGAGGATTGCATTTCGACGATCGATCATGCGCTTCGGCCCATCAAAAAAAGGGGCGCACTCCGTAAGGAATGCGCCCGAGGAGAGGAGAGACTATGGTTGGTGCACCTACATCTTGAAGCGCGCGCCAACGAGGAAGGTGCGGCCGAAGTGATTATTCTCGTAGTTCCGGTTCGCGTCGAGATCGGTGTACCGGCTGCGATAATTGTCGGTCAGGTTCGTCCCCTCGACCGAGACCTCCACCGCCGGCGTCAGCTTGTAGCGCATCGACGCATCGACGTTGGTGGTCGCGCCATAGCCCTCGAACAAATTGCCGGTCGCCGACGCCCCGTCGATATACGGGCTGCGATAGCTGATCGATCCGCGTGCGCTGAACTTGGCGTCCTCGTAATAGAGCGTGCCGTTATACGCGCGCTTCGACAGGCCATAGAGCGTCGCCGAGCGGGTCGTGTTCGGCAGGGCGCCGAGCGTGCCGCCCGGCTGGACGATCGTCGTCGCCGGACCACCTTGCGAATAACCGGCGCTCGAATCGACGAACGTCGCGTTGGCCAGCGCACCGAAGTTGCGCAGGAAGCCGGGCAGGAAGCGGAACGTCGTCTGGAGCGAGATTTCCGCGCCCTTCAGCGAGGCACCCGTGCCGTTGATCGGCGAGGTGATCTGCCACAACTGCCCTTCCGGAGCACCGGCGGCCGGCGAGCTTGCTGGGATGACCGACAGCGGCAGGCCGGTCGATGCGAACGTCCCGCTGCGCGTCGCCGAGACCGGGAAGCTCTCGACGTTCTTCTTGAATAGCGCGACCGAGAAGATCGACTGCGGTGCGAAATACCATTCCGCCGAGATGTCGAACGCGGTCGCGCGGAATGGGTCGAGCTGCGGGTTGCCGAAGGTCACGCGGTAGTTGAAGCCGTCGACCGAACCGCCCGGCGTCAGGCTGCCCAGGCTCGGCCGCGTCAGCACCTTGGCGATCGCGCCGCGGATGATGACGTCCTCCGCCGGGAACAGCGCGACGTTGATTGCGGGCAACCAATCGTCATAGCTGCGACCGACCGTTGCGGGGGTATTGACGGTCACGCCACCGACGGTCGCCGAGGACAGCCCGGTCGAGCGCTGCTTGGTGTGGACGTACCGAATGCCGGCATTGGCGGCGTAGCGCAGGCCGAGGATGTCACCCTTCACGTCGAACTCGGTATAGCCGCCGGTGACCTGCTCGGAGACGCTGCGGGTATCGCCGACCAGCACGGTCGCCGGACGGTTGTACAGCCCTGTATAGGCCGCCGACGCATCGATGTTCGGGATCAGGAAGCTGGTCGTCGTCCCCGACGGCTGGCCTGCGTTGCCGAGGTTGAAGATCTCGCCGAGGCTGCCGGCGGGGAAGCCGTACACCGCGGTCGGCCCGAACAGCGTGTTCGGCGAACAGGTCAGCGTCCCCAGCACGACGTCCTTGCCGCCCGCGTTGGGACAGACGACCGCATCGCGCGAGAAGCCCTGCGTGTCGAAGGTGAACTTGCGGTACAGCCCGCCCGCCTTGATCTGGAACCCTTCCGCCACGTCCCATTCGGTCCGCAACTGCGCGGTGCGGAACTTGTTGACCGTTTCCGACGGTCGATCGCGGATTTCCGCCAGCTGGAAGTTCGCCGGATCGGTGACGCTGGTGCCGAAGGTGAGCGTCGGGCGCTTCATGTCGGTATAGTCGTAGCTATACCCTTGCGCGTCGCGGTCGTCGAACACGAAGGTCGTCTCGACCGGGATCGTCGCGTCCGACTTCGAGATGCCGCCCATCAGCGTGAAGCGCAACTTGTCGGTGACGTCCTGATCCCAGCTGCCGCCGATCTGGTAGAATTCGGTCTGCGACTTGCGCAGATAATGCTCGGTCCGCACCCAGGCGTCGTTGAGCGTCGCCTTGATCAGGTTGTTGTTCGCATCGATCGTGTAGTTGCTGATGTCGATCGATCGCTCGTTCGAGCGCAGCAGGACCTCGCCCCATTTCTCCTCGCGGGTTTCCTTGAACCGCGAATACAGCCCGTCGATCGAGATCTTGGTGGATTCGCTCGGCGCCCACTGGACGCTGCCGGTGATCCCCAGCCGCTCGCGCTCGTGCCGGACCGAACCGTAGCGCGGGATACGCGGGTGGAAGGCGAGCGCGGCCGCGGTGCAGGCCGTGCTGGGCACATAGACGCCGCCGCGGTTCTGCGTCGTGTAGCAGCGCGTGCCATTGACCGAGTCGAACGGTGCCTGTGCCCAGCGCACGCTGTTGTTGCCGAGCTCGAAATTGTTGGTCTTCGAATAGGCAGCGGAGGCAGCGACGCCGAACGTGCCGTCCGCCGACTTCCACGACAGCAACCCGGCGAGGCGCGGTCCGAAATTCTTGCTGAGGTCGTTATAGCTCGCCTGAGCCGACCCGACCGCCGTGAAACCGACCTTGCCGCCCAGCGGGTTGCCCGTGTTCAAATCAACCACCGCGCCCAGCGATCCTTCGTCGAGCGAGGCCTCCGCGGTCTTGTGGACGACGATCGAGTTGAACAGTTCGGAAGCGAACACGTTGAAATCGAACGCACGATCACGGTTCGAGCTGGCGCCGTCGGTCGATGTCGCGACCGTCTCCATGCCGTTGACGCGCACCCGCGTGAACTGCGCGCCGAGGCCACGCACGGTGATCGCACGCCCTTCGCCCGCATCGCGCTGGATCGATATGCCCGGGATACGCTGGAGCGACTCGGCGAGGTTCTGATCGGGGAACTTGGCGATATCCTCGGCGACGATCGCATCGACCGCGGCGACGGACTGGCGCTTTACGTTGAGTGCCGCGTCGAGCGACTTGCGGAAGCCCGTGACGATGATCTCGGCAGTCTCGTCCGCCGGTTGCTCAACGTCGGGCGCAGTCTGCGGCGCGGTCGTCGCGGCCGGATCGGCCTGCGTACCCGCTGGAACCACCGCGGTCTGAGCCGGCGACGGATCGACCTGGGCCGGCGTTCCCGGCGTCACGCTGTTGGGGATCTGCGCCGCCTGTGCCGACGCGATCGAAGGAAGGGCGAGCGCGAGAACCAGACTGCCCGCGGATATGCCGCCGAGCCAGCGCATCCGTCGAGTCGCAACCGTTGCTTGAACTTCCATTGCATCCACTCCCCATTCGGCCGTTGCCGATGACACCGGTTGCGCGCTCGACGTCCCGCCGCTGCGCCACCGACCTGATGATTTTGGAGAGTTGGGCCCGTTATCGACCACGGCGGCACCCGATCCTCTCCCGAAAAGCCAGCTCTTGCTGATCCTTCCACGGTCCCTTGTCTGCCTAGGTAACCGGTGTCAGAACAATGTCGCATGATCTTTGGCGTGTCAACATGCCGTGTCACGAAGCGCGCAAAGCAGGAGCTGCATGGATGAAAGTGCTGGAAATCGCCGCTCTCGCCGTCGCGATCACGCTATCGGTGGCGGCGCGCGCGCAGCAGCCCGCAGCGCGGCCCATGGTCATCATCGACGAGGCCGATACGATGCGCCGCGAACCGCCCCCACACGGCGCGATCGGCTCGAGCACCGCCTATCGGATCAGCGACGCCGTACCCGGCCGAACGATGGAATTCCGCAAGCGCGTGCTGCATCCCGGCAGTGCGATCGGCCTTCACCGCATCGCGCATGACGAAGTGTATTACGTGGTGTCGGGCACCGGCGCGGTCTCGTCCGGCGGCGCGACACGCCCGGTGAGCACGGGCATCGCCGCCTATCTGTTCGACGGCGAGACGGTAGGCATCCGCCAGACCGGCAGCGAACCCCTGGTGTTGATCATCGCCTATCCGATTCCCCGTTAAGTCCCAGGCTGGATATACGGTACGCGAGCGAACAATTCCCGCTCCCAGCGACGCGGATCGTCCTCGATACCGGACCGCGCGTCGAAGATCATCGTCGACCGCCGCGCCCGATCGTAACGCGGCCAGTGCGACGCCCCCGCATGGTCGGGATCGCCGGACATCGCGAACGCGACGAAGCTGTCCTGCATCGCCTTCGACGCCGCCTGCGCATCCGCCGCCGTACCGGTCTGCGATCCGGTTGCCCCCAGAGTGCCGAACACCAGCGGAATATCCATCGTATGGAACGCACCACGCCGTGGATCCGTCCGCGAGGCGAAATCCACCTGATAGACCCAGGTTGCCGTCCCCGCATCGGCGCGCGCCTCGGCCTCGATCACCTGCCCGCGCCAGCTCCGCCCCGCCGTCGTCGCGCCATAGAATATGTCGGTCGGCGACCAGTCCGGATAGCGCGCGCGGTACTGCGCCACGACCCATTCGGGCAGGATGTCGATCTTCAGTTCGGGCGCCATCCGCGCCGCGAGGTTGCTCCAGTCGAGCCCTTTCATTTTGGGAGAGTCGGGCCCGATGAACCCGCGCGTCTCGTCATGCGTGTTGCCGAGCATCATCGGTATGCGATTCCCGAGCGGGTTCGCATCCGGCCAGAACGGGTGGCGCGTGAGCCACATCATGTCGAGCACCGGCCCGAAATACACGCCGCCCCCCATGATCGGATCGGTCGCCGACAGCGCCTCGACGAGCGTCGCGACCGGCATCGCGAGCAACGGCGCAAGGTCGGTCTCGGCCACCCCCAGCTTCGCCAGATAGGCGCGCGCACGTGCCGTCGCGTTGAGCGGCCCGGATGCAGTCACCTGCTGCCCGCTCATCGTCGCGGCGCGGTGGAACAGGCCGGCGGCGGCGGGCATCCCCATCATCGTCGCGATCTTTGCCCCGCCGCCCGACTGGCCGAACACCATGACGCGGGAGGGATCGCCGCCGAACGCCGCGATGTTGTCGCGCACCCATTTCAGCGCGAGGATCAGGTCGAGCTGCCCGGCATTGCCGCTGTCGGGAAACCGCGGATCGAGCCGCGCGAGGTACAGATAGCCCAGTGCGTTGAGCCGGTGGTTCACCGTCACGACCACGACATCGCCGCGTGCCGCCAGCGCGTGCCCGTCATTCTGCGGATCGGTGACGCTGCCGTTCGAATAGGCGCCACCATGAATATAGACCATCACCGGCTTCTTCGCGCGGCTGTCGGTGTCGGCGGTCCAGACGTTCAGGAACAGACAGTCCTCTGACTGGGGACCATAAGGGCCCGACTGTGGACAGACCGGTCCGAAATCGCGCGCCGGTCGGGTTTGTCCGGGCATCGCCACGGCGACCGGCGCACGAAACCGATCGGCGCGACCGTAGCGAATGCCTTTGAAGGCCAGGATCTGCCGATCGGCCGTCCCGACGAAATCGCCCGCCGGCGCGCGAACCGCGAGCGAGGACGCCGCCCGACCGCCGGACGCCAGGATCAGCGCCGCGCCGCCGCCCAGGGCACCGCGCCGAGTCCAGCCGTCAGCGGCGGACATCGAGCCCACCGGCAAGATACGCATCGATATCGGCCTGTCGGAACAGGCTGGCGTCACCGGGCAGCGAGTGTTTCAGCGCGGCGAGCGCCAGCCCGATCCGCGCGACGTCGCCGATGTCCGCGCCCGATCGCATCCCGTGCAGCACCCCCGCCGCGAATGCGTCGCCGCCGCCGATCCGGTCGACGATGCCGGCCAGCACCACCTCGTCGGTCTGCACATGCGCGGCGCGCGTATCGATCCGCGCCGACAGCCGGTGGAGATCGACATGCTCGACATGCCGCGCGGTCGACGCGATCGTCTGCAACCGCGGAAACGCATCGAACGCCGCCTCCGCCGCCTCGCGCCGCCGGTCCTCCGCATCTCCCGAAAAGTCGCGGCCCAGCAGGAGGGCTATATCGCGGTGGTTGCCGAACATCAGATCGGCATGGGCGACCAAGTCCGTCAGGATCGCGCGCGGGTCGGAGTCCCAGCGTTCCCAAAGCTTGCCGCGCCAATTGCCGTCAAACGAGACAGGGATGCCGCGCTGCGTCGCCGCTTCCACGGCGGCAAGCGCGCTCTGTGCCGGCACCGGGCCAAGCGCAGGGGTGATGCCGGACAGGTGGAAGCGATCGACGCCCGCGAGCAGCGTATCCCAGTCCCAGGCATTCGCCGGCGCCTCGGCGAACGACGACCAGGCACGGTCGTAGATCACTTCCGTCGCGCGCAGGCCCGCGCCCGAGGTCACGAAATACAGCCCCATCCGCTCGCCACCGACCGTGATCGTCGAGGTGTCGACTCCATGCCCGCGCAACGTCGTGATCGCGGCGCGGCCAAGGTCGTTATCCGGCACCATCGTCGCCATGCCGACGTCGTGGCCGAGCCGTGCCAATTGCGTGACGACGTTTGCCTCGGCACCGGCGACCCATACGTCGAGCTTGGGCGTCTGCAACAGCAACTCGCGCCCCGGTGGCGAGAGCCGCAGCATGATTTCGCCGAACGCCAGAAACTTAGTCATATCGCCTCTCTTCTAGGTCCTCCCTGGAACAGGGATACGGACCACTGCCCTGACGGGGGGGGGGTACGACCGCTACTCCCGCGGAAGCCCCTCCGTCAGCCTATGGCCGCCACCTCTCCGTGCCGGGGAAGATTACCGTGCCAGCCAGCCGCCATCGACGGCAAGGATATGCCCCTGGACGTAGTTCGCTGCCGCCGACGACAGGAACACCGCCGCCCCGCCGAGATCGGACGCCTCGCCCCATGCGCCTGCGGGAATACGGTCGAGGATCGAACGGTTGCGTGTCTCGTCCGCCTGTAGTGCGGCCGTGTTGTTCGTTGCGATATAGCCCGGCGCGATCGCGTTGACGTTGATGCCCTTGCTCGCCCATTCGTTCGCCAGCAGCTTGGTGAGGCCGCCGATCCCCGACTTCGACGCGGTATAGCTCGGTACGCGGATGCCACCCTGGAACGTCAGCATCGAGGCGATGTTGACGATCTTGCCCGATCCTTGCGCGATCATGTGCCGGCCGGCGGCCTGACACAGGAAGAACACCGACTTCAGGTTGGTGTCGATCACCACGTCCCAGTCGGCTTCGGTGAAGTCGACCGCATCGGCGCGGCGGATGATGCCGGCATTGTTGATCAGGATGTCGAGCCCGCCCAGCTTGGCGATCGTCTCGTCAACGACACGCTGGACCGGTTCGATCGTCGATAGATCGGCCGAGACGATCTCCGCCTTCCGCCCGAGCGCCCGGATCTGCGCGACGGTATCCTCGGCGGGGGTCCGGCCGACGCAGGCGACGTCGGCGCCAGCTGCAGCGAGTGCGAGCGCGATCGCCTGGCCGATGCCGGTGTTCGCGCCGGTGACGATGGCGACCTTGCCGGTCAGGTCGAAGGGATTTTTCATGGTTGCTCTCTCGTTCCCCTCCCGCCTGCGGGAGGGGCTAGGGGAGGGGAAACGCGAGCCGACGCCTGCGGCACCGCCCTCCCCCGACCCCTCCCGCAACCGGGAGGGGAGAAGATGTTACGCCAGCTGGCAGATATCCAACACGTTCATGTCGGTATAATCCTGGTTCTCGCCGGCCATCGCCCAGATGAACGCATAGGCCTTGGTGCCCGAGCCCATATGGATCGACCAGGGCGGGCTGATCACCGCTTCCTCGTTCGCCATGACGATGTGGCGCGTCGCCTCGCCCTCGCCCATGTAGTGGAACACGCGATCCTTCTCGAGATCGTCCAGCTCGAAGTAGAAATAGATCTCGCTGCGACGCTCATGGATGTGCGGCGGCATCGTGTTCCAGACGCTCCCCGGCTTCAGGACGGTCAGCCCCATGACCAGCTGCGCGCTGTCGCAGATGCCCGGGATGACCATCTGGTAGATCGTCCGCTCGTTCGACTCCTCGAGCGAGCCACGCTCCAGCGTCGTCGCATCGCCGACCGAGATCACGCGCGTCGTGAACGCCTTGTGCGCCGGGCACGACGCCAGATAGAAGCGCGCGCCGTCGCCGGAGAACTGCACGTCCTTGGCGCCCATCGTCACGTACAGGCAGTCCTTGTTGCCCAGCGTGAAGGTCTCGCCATCGACGGTGACGGTGCCTGTGACCTTGCCGACATTGACGACCGCAAGCTCGCGGCGCTCAAGGAACGGATGGCCCGCGGCCGATGCTGGCTCGGCCTGGTCGGGCAGCTTCACGCTACCGCTGGCGACGGCGACGCCGCCGATCACGAAGCGCTCGGCATGCGTGTAGTTGAGCACGCACTCGCCGTCGCGGAACAGGTCCTGGATCAGGTACCGGTCGCGCAGTTCGTCGTTGGAGACGCACTCCATCATGTCGGGGTGCGTGGCGTAATAGGTGCGGTCGTACATGGTCAGCTCCGGTCAGGCCGCTTGCGCAGCGAAATGGGGTTCATCGATACGGTAGGCGCGGCGGACGAGGCCGCTCGTGAGTTCATGCGCGAGGTCAGCGGCTTCCCAATCGGCCAGCCGATGCTCGGCGACCAGTTGCGCCAGGAACCCGCAATCGATCCGCCGCGCGACGTCGTGCCGCGCCGGGATCGAGAGGAACGCCCGCGTGTCGTCGTTGAAGCCGACGGTGTTGTAGAAGCCCGCGGTCTCGGTCGTCATCTCGCGGAACCGACGCATCCCCTCGGGACTGTCGTGGAACCACCAGGACGGCCCCAGCTTCAGGCACGGATAATGCCCGGCAAGCGGCGCCAACTCCCGGGCGTAGGCGCTCTCGTCGAGCGTGAAGAGGATGATCGACAGCCGCGTGCTGGTTCCGAACCGATCGAGCAGCGGCTTCAGCGCGTGCACGTAATCGGTCCGCGTCGGGATATCGGCACCCTTGTCGCGACCGTGGCTCGCGAACAGCCCGGCATTGTGATTGCGCGACGATCCCGGATGGATCTGCATCACCATGCCGTCCTCGACCGACATCGCCGCCATCTCGGTCAGCATCTGCGCGCGGAAGAGTTCGGCGTCCGCCGGCGTCCAGTCGCCGCGCGTCACCTTGGCGAACAGTGCCTCCGCCTCGACGCTGGACAGGTTCGCGGTCGCGGCGGTCGGATGGCCGTGGTCGGTCGCGGTCGCCCCTGCCGCGCGAAAGTCGGCGCGGCGTTTGCGGTGAGCGGCCAGATAGCCCTTCCAGTCGTACACGTCCTCGCCGGTCAGCGCGGCAAAGCGCACCATCGCCGGCTTGAACGCCTCATGCTCGACGTCGATCACGCCATCCGGGCGATAGGTCGTGACGACGCGTCCGTTCCAGCCCGATTGGCGGATGCGGCGATGTGCGGCGAGATCGTCATGCGCGCCCTCGGTCGTCGCAAGGAACTCGATCCCGAACCGGTCGAACAGCGCGCGTGGCCGGAAGGCGTCGGAGGCAAGCTTCTCACCGATGATGTCGAAATACAGATCCGCGGTCGACGCTTCGAGGGCGACGTCGATCCCGAGCACGTCGGCAAACACATGATCGAGCCACAGTCGCGACGGCGTGCCGCGGAACAGCGTATAATGCTCGGCGAACAGCGTCCACGCCGCGCGCGGGTCGGTCGCGGGCGTGCCGTCCAGCCGCGGGATCGCCAGCGCATCGAGATCGACGCCCTGGCTGTAGAGCATCCGGTAGAGATAATGATCGGGCGCGAGCAGCAGCGACGTCGCGTCGGTCCAACTGGCATTGTCCGCAAACCAGGTCGGATCGGTATGCCCGTGCGGGCTGACGATCGGCAACGCCGCCACCTCGGCGTACAGTGCGCGCGCGATCGCTCGCGTCGCCGGTTCCGCCGGGAAAAGGCGGTCCGGATGCAGTTCCAGGGCCCTTGCCATCGTCCATCCTCCTTGCCGCTTCGCGCGATCGTCGGTCGATCTGGTAACCGGTGTCAGCTGATCGCGCAACCGGCATTTCCGGCGATCGGCTTACGTCTCCGCATCGGCCGGTGGCGAAACCGACGCGCGCCGGATCAATGTCGACAGGAACAGCGACGGCTCCTCGACCAGATCGCTGCCATCGTCGGCCCCCGCGATCAACTTCAACGCGGCCGAGCGGGCCATCGACGCGATCGGCCAGCGCACCGTGGTCAGCGGCGGCCAGACATGCGCGGCGATCGGCGTATCGTCGAAGCCGATGATCGACAGGTCGCGCGGGATGTCGAGCCCGCGTTGCCGCGCGGCGTGGATTATTCCCGCCGCCATCTCGTCGTTGGACGAGAAGATCGCGGTCGGTCGCGGCATCACGTCGAGCAACCGTTCCGCCGCGACCAGCCCGGATTCGAACGTATAATTGCCGTCCGCGATCATGCTGCGCGGCAAGGCGATCCCCGCCGCGGCCAGCGCGTCCTCGAACCCCAGACGCCGCTCGCGCGCCGACCGGAACCCATGCGGCCCCGCGACGAGCCCGATCCGGCGATGACCTTGCTCGATCAGATATTCGGTAGCGGCCCGCACCGCCTCCCGGTCGTTCGACGCGACCATATGGTCACTGTCATCGATAACCGCAGACCCCATCCGCACATACCGACAACCGATTGAATCGCAAAGCTTAGCGACCGAATCATTCTCGCTGACCGGTGGCATCAGGAGCACGCCGAACAGCCGCTGCCGCTCCAGGAAATGCCGCAGATCGTCGAGCATCGTCGCCGATCCGCGATCGAGCGGCCGCACCACCATCTCGAACTCGGTCCCTTGCAACGCCTCCAGCATGCCCTGCTGCACGTTCAGCACGGTCTGTGCATTGGGATTGTCGTGCACCAGTCCGATCAGGAAATTGCGCCGTAGCGCCAGCGCGCGTGCCTGCGGGTTGGGAATATAGCCCAGTTCACCGATCACGTCCTCGACCCGTTTGCGCGTATCGTCGTTGAGCAGCGGCGATCGGTTGATCACCCGGCTCACCGTTTTCTTGGAGACTCCGGCGATCCGGGCAACGTCGTTGATCGTCGGCTGACCGGTCTTTTGCATTACAAAGGCATAGCCCGACCCGATCGTGCCGTCTTGCGGAAAAGCCGTTGCCGGCGCATAATCTTGACACCGGTTACCGATATAAGAGGATGCGATGGTCAGGGCTTTGAGAGTCGATCCGCGCGACGGCGTGGCGACACTGCTCCACGATGCGCTGGCCGGCGACGTCGTGGCAATAGGCGACGACGCGTTGGTCCTCAGCGCCGATATCGGACGCGGTCACAAGGTCGCGCTGGCCCACATCGCGGCAGGCGAGCCGGTGCTGAAATACGGCTTCCCGATCGGCACCGCGACGCAGCCGATCGCCGCCGGCGCGCACGTCCATTCGCACAATCTCAAAACGGGTCTCGAAGGCACGCTCGCCTACCGGTTCGATCCGGTGGACACCGCATCGGCCTCCAGCACATCCACGGCCACGTTCGAAGGCTATGTCCGCGCGAACGGCAGCGTCGGCACGCGCAACGAGATCTGGATCCTGTCGACCGTCGGCTGTGTCGCGCGTACGGCAGAGCGTATCGCCGCCAAGGCCGCCGCGCTGGTCGGCAATGATGTCGACGGTGTCCACGCCTTCACGCACCCACATGGCTGCTCGCAACTCGGCCAGGATCTGGAGGGTACGCGGACGATCATGGCGAGCCTCGCCTGCCACCCCAACGCCGGCGGCGTGCTGATCGTCGGGCTGGGCTGCGAGGAGAACCAGATCAAGGCGTTGCTCGCGACCATCCCGGCATCGCGCCACGGCATGATCCGGACGCTGACGACGCAGGCCAGCGGCGACGAAATCGCGGAAGGCTGCGCGCTGGTTGCCGAACTCGCCGCGCTGGCGACGGCGGAACGCCAGACGGTCGGGCTCGAAAAGCTCGTCCTCGGGGTCAAGTGCGGCGGATCGGACGGCCTGTCCGGCCTCACCGCCAACCCGCTGGTCGGCCGAATGAGCGACCGCGTCACCGCGGCAGGCGGTCGCGTCCTTGTTACCGAGATCCCTGAAATCTTCGGCGCCGAACAGATGCTGATGAACCGTGCGGCGAGCGCACCCGTGTTCGACCGGATCGTGCACATCGTGAACGATTTCAAACGCTACTTCCTCGATCACGGCGAAACGGTGTCGGAGAACCCCTCGCCCGGCAACGTCGTCGGCGGCATCACCACGCTCGAGGAAAAGTCGCTCGGCGCCGTCCAGAAAGCCGGTCGTGCCGCGGTCGCGGACGTGATCGACTATGGCGCCCGTATCCGGCTCGACGGGCTCACGCTGCTCGAGGCACCCGGCAACGACGCGGTCTCCTCGACCGCGCTGGCGGCGGCGGGGGCGACTGCGATCCTGTTCACGACCGGCCGCGGCACGCCGCTCGGCTTCCCCGTGCCGACGATCAAGATTGCGTCGAACACCGATCTAGCCACCCGCAAGCCCGGCTGGATCGATTTCGATGCGGGGGCGGTGCTGGAAGACGGCTTTCCGGCGACCGAAGAGGCACTGCTGGCGTGTATCATGCGGGTTGCATCGGGTGCCGAGACCGCTGCGGAGCGTAATGGCGAACGCGAGATCGCGATCTGGAAGCGTGGCGTAACGCTCTAAACCGACGTTCGTTTGCGAGCCCCGCAACCGTACCAAGCCCGAAAGCGCGCCCAGTTGGCGGCATCGGCATCGTCCATTTCGCCCAGGCGCCGCCTAACGCGCGCTCTAGGCGAATGATATCGAGGATCTGCTCGCGCGCGATTCGCGCTAAGGAATTGACGCGGTTTAGATGACCGCGGGCGGCACGATCGTTGCCCCCGCCAGCGACGGGCTGACCGCATTGTCGGTAGAGGGGAGCGCCGCGGACATCGTCATGCATCTGACTGGCGAAAGTCTCTGCATTCCTCGCCAGGTGGTGGGAAACGGGTCATTGATCACGGCGCCCGGCCGCGCCGCGATCGACGCCCCTGACGAAACCCGAGCCTTATTGCTCGCGGGCCGAGCACAGACGCTTGTCAATGACACCGGTTTCCCATACGCTTCGGCAAAATAGAACGATACAATAGGAGGGGTTCTTGGCGGCACAGCCGAACACGACCGACAACACGACACGGATCGCCAGGACCTTCGTCGAGGCGCGCCGAGACGGTAAGGTCGTTCCCGAATTTCCCGGCGACGTGCCGGCCACGCTCGACCAGGGCTATGCCGTGCAGGATGCGGCGCTGCTGCTCGCGGAGGGCGTCGTCGCCGGCTGGAAGGTCGGCCGGATCAACCCGCCCCTCGATGGTATCGACCGCCTGACGGGACCGATCTTCGCCGATCAGGTCGTGACGGCCAGCGCGCTTCCGGTTGCGATGCCGGTGTTCGCGCAAGGGTTTGCCGCCGCGGAGGCCGAGTTCCTGCTCCGGCTGGGCACTGCGCCCGACCCCGCCAAGTCGACCTATACGATGGACGAGGCACGCGCGATGGTCGACGCGGTGCATGTCGGAATCGAGATTGCGAGTTCGCCCTTTCCCGGCATCAACGCGCTCGGGCCGACCGTCACTGTGTCCGATTTCGGCAACAATAACGGCTTAGTCGTCGGCACGGATGCCGAGGGTTGGCGGGATGGCGACATCAACGACTGGCCGGTCGAACTGTGGATCAACGGCGCGTTGATCGGAGCCGCGACGGGTGCCACGATGCTCGACGGGCCGTTCGGCGCGGTCCGGTACCTGCTCGAGCACATGGCGGCGCGTGGTATCGCATTGTCGCCGGGACAATGGATATCGACCGGCGCAGTCACCGGCGTTCATCCCGTTGCGATCGGCGACCGGGTCGAGGCGCGCTTCGACGAACGGTTCGCCGTCCACTGCACCATCAAGGCCCGCTAGAGGCTGCTTTTAGGAGAGAGGCCAATGGCGAGCACGAACATGCCTGAGGTGGGCGCGGGCGCCGGGATCGCGACCGGCGATGCCGGCATAGGTGGTAAGATCGGCCGGTATCGCTGGCTGATCTGCAGCCTGTTATTCGCCGCGACCGCGATCAACTACGTCGACCGCCAGATGATCGGCGTGCTAAAGCCGACCATCTCCGCCGAACTCGGCTGGAACGAGACGACCTATGCCGACGTCATCTTCTGGTTCCAGGCGGCCTACGCGATCGGCTATCTGAGCTTCGGCCGGATCGTCGACGTACTGGGTGCGCGGATCGGGTATTCGGTCGCCTTTGTGATCTGGACGCTCGGCCACACGCTATGCGGGTTCGCCGGCAACGCGTTCCAGTTTTCCGCCGCGCGCGTCGTGCTCGGCCTGGGCGAGGCGGGCAATTTCCCCGCGGGCATCAAGGCGGTCTCGGAGTGGTTTCCCGCCAAGGAACGCGCGTTCGCGACCGGCGTGTTCAACGCAGGCGCGAATATCGGCGCGGTCATCACGCCGCTAATCGTCCCGATCATCACGATCGCGTTCGGCTGGCGAATGGCGTTCATCATCACCGGTGCGATCAGCCTGATATGGCTGGTCGCGTGGATCGCGATCTATCGCCGCCCCCGCGAAGTGGCGAAGCTCTCACCCGCCGAACTCGCGCATATCGAGAGCGACCCGGCCGATCCGGCAAAGAAGATCGGCTGGCTCAAGCTGCTCGGCTACCGCGAGACCTGGGCCTATGCTTTGGGCAAGTTCCTGATCGATCCGATCTGGTGGCTGTTCCTGTTCTGGACCCCCGACTTCCTCGCCAAGACCTATCATCTCGACCTCAAAAGCTTCGGCCCGCCGCTGGTTGCGATCTATCTGCTGTCGGACCTGGGCAGTGTCGCCGGCGGCTGGTCGTCGTCGAAGTTGATGAAGCGTGGCCATTCGGCCAATTTCGCGCGGAAGATCACGATGCTGGCCTGCGCCTTCCTGGTCATGCCGATCTTCTTCGCGCAATATGTCGACAATCTCTGGCTGGCGGTCGGGATCGTCGGGTTGGCGACGGCGGCGCACCAGGCGTTCTCGGCGAACCTCTACACGATCCCGTCGGACATGTTCCCGCGCGGGGCGGTGGGATCGGTGGTCGGAATAGGCGGCACGGTCGGTGCGATCGGGGGCATGATGATGGCCAAGTTCACCGGCTATATCCTGCAGACCACGGGCAGCTACACGCTGATCTTCGCGGTTGCCGGCAGCACGTATCTGATCGCGATCACCGTCGTACATCTGCTGTCGCCGCGCCTAGCGAGGGTGAACGCGGACTAGGTCCGCCCTTCCTTGTTCTCCCGCGAAGGCGGGAGCCCAGTCTGGGTCCTCGCCTTCGCGGGAAGACAGTCTTGAGACGCAGTGAGAGCTAGCCAAATCGCGCAATGCCGATTGGCCCCAAGGAGAAAGCCGTGAAGCGTTTCGCCACTTCGTCCGTCCTCGCATTGGCAGTCGCCAGCATCGCGCCCGCCGCCGCACAGGACGCGTTCGGGCTCCTCTTCCGCGCCTCCGCCGACAAGAGCCTCGCCGCCGACTACGCAACCGGCGACCCCGTCCCCAATTTCCGCAGCGGCGTCGACATCACGCCCGATGGCGCGATCGGCGGTGCCGCACGCTGGGCCGACGACGGCTATGTCGCCTGGAAAGCCCCCGGCAACATCCGCGCCGACCGCGGCACGCTTGCCTTCTTCTGGCGGTCCCGCACCCCCGTCGGCGAAGCGCCGTTCGTGATCTTCCGCACCGGGTTCGCCGACCATTCGAGCTGGGACATGGCGTTCCTGCGGATCGACTGGAACGGCCACGGCTTCGACGCCTTCGTCACCGATGCGAACCTGTCGCGCATCCGCGTGTCATGGACGATACCGCAAGCGCAGACCGCCGACGCCTGGTCGCACATCGCCTTCGCCTGGGATGAAACCGTCGGCGTGCAACTCTTCGTCAACGGCACGCTGGTCGCCCGGAAGGATCAGAAGGCGGACCTCGACAGCGGCCTCGACCAGTTCGGTCTCGCCGGCCGCGTGATGTCCCCGCACCAGGTCCAGAGCCGCTACAATTTCATGCGCGGGTCCGACCTCGACGAGATCCGTGTCTACGACCACATGCTCGCTGTGGTCGATGTCGCAGCGCTCGCCGGCAAGCGCGAACCTTCCCCCGCGCCCGCATCCGACCCCGCCGCCAAACGCACCGCATGGCTCCACCGCTACGGCTGGGACAAGGCCGCCCCGCCCGTCCTCGACGCCCCCGTAACCCGCGTTCGAAAGGTCGAATTCGCCGACGCGAAGGATCTCAAGCAATGGATGTGGAAAGGCGTGGACGGCATTGCCGAAACGACCTGGCCCGGCGTCTACAACCGCTCCCGCCTGCCCGGCCGCGACGATTATTTCGAGCTGCCCGACTGGAATACCTATGTCGAAGGCGGCAAACGCTATGATTTGACGATTCCGCCCGGCGAACGCGTCAACCGCGTCGAAATTCGCGGCGCAGCATATGGACGCCTAGACTGGAGCAGCGGCGGCAAGACCTCGCTAATCGCCACCCGCCCGCAAGGCCCAGTCCGGACCGTCGACCAGTTCGCCCCTCGCACCGGCGGTACGCTGAGCTTCACGAACACGATGCAGGAGCAACCGATCCAGGAACTCTGGGCCTATGACATCGGCGAGGGCACTGAACCCGCGGGCAGTTTCAAGCTGTCCTACACCATCGATGCCGCTGCCTCCCCCAATCTGGCCGCGCTCGCTCCCCTCAACACCTACATCGCCGGCCGGTTCGCGCCCGACGAGCGCAGCAGTGTCGTCGCGATGCCCGCCGCCGGCCTCAAGGCCGCCGTCGGCGCTGGCACAGGCGGCGCATCCGGCGCCCCCGTCCGCCACAAGGATGCCGCCCCGATCGTCCATATCCTGATCCCGGCAAGCTTCGGTGACGCCCTGCCCGACCGCCCGCTCGCCCGCGCCTTCGACTATGGTTGGCAGAATCTCAATGACGGCCTCGACGGTATCGCCATCGACATCCCCGCGCTGAAAACCAGGCCCAACGCCGCCGGCCTGATCGCGCTGAACATCCGCGTGAAGGACCCGATCTGGCCCGGTCGCGACATGATCGACCTCTCCGTCTCGGTCCGACCCAACGAAGCGCGCACGATATGGCTCGACCTGCGCGACCGCGTCCTTCCGAACGACAGCCTCTATCTGACGATCGCCAGCGCCGCGCCCGACTTCGACGCCGCCGCGCTCGACGGCGCCAAGATCCGTCTCGTCTTCAAAGCCCGCGCCGCCGCCCTGCCCGAACACATCGCCGACCGCATGGCACAGGTGAAGGACAATTGGGGCTTCCTGGTCGAGGAACACACCGCGTCCAAGCGCGCCGGCCTCTACCAGCGCCTCTTCGCCGACATCTCGGACCTGCTTCGTGTCGACCCGGACAATGCGCGGGCCCGTGCCTATTGGGCGGACATCAATTATCGCCCCGAGAACCTGCCCACCTTCGTGCAGCCCGTCCCGCCCGCAGGCGTGCCGCTCTGGGCCTTCCGCCAACTCGAAGACCTGAAACGCGTCCGCCAGTTCGTCACCTGGTGGATCGACGAGCGCCAGGTCCCGTACGGCGATTTCGGCGGAGGCCTTTCCGACGACACCGACCTGACCCAGCAATGGCCCGGCCTCGCGCTGATGGGTGTCGAGCCCGACAAGATCAACGCCTCGCTCCGCGCGCTGTCGGACGCGGTCTACAAGAACGGCATGATCGTGAACGGCCTCGGCTATATCACCGCCGACGAGCTCCACGCGTACGAAGAGGGCCTGAACAGCAACGCCGAGCGCCTCTATCTCAACTGGGGCGAGCCGAAGGCGGTCGAGCGCCTGATGGACACCACGCGCGCCCTCCAGACCGTCATCCTCAGGAACCCCGCCGGCCACCTGCACTTCGCCAGCAACTGGTATGGCGGCCGCAAGATGTACCGCGAGGGCGCGTGGGAATGGCAGAAACCCTATGCCTTCACCGTCATGCATGGTCCGATGCTGGTCGGTCTCTACAATGCCAATCCCCTCGCCCGAGGCCTGGTCACAGGCGTGATCGATGGCTGGATGGCGCATGGCAAACAAGCCCCCGACGGCAACTGGAGCTATCCCAACGAGATCAACTGGCGCACCGATGCCGAGCGAACCGGCGACGGCGGCGGCATCACCACGTCGTTGCAGGCGAGCTGGGCCGCGTGGCGCTATACCGGCGATGCGAAATACCTCCGCCCGATCGACGCGCGCCTCGCCAAGGCCGGCCCTGGCGCGCTTGCCGAGTTCAACGAGAACGCCTTCGATGCACTCCCCGGCGGCGCAGCGGCGCGCACGAAACTGGCGGCGAGCAAGTCCGGAGACCCGTTCGCGCGCTACACCGCCTGGGCCGCAACGGGCGACACCGCGCCGCTCGAGTCACTCCACGCCGACGCGATCGCCGACAAGGCGCAACACATGGACATGTACACCGAGGGACATTGGTGGAGCGACCGCGTCGACCAGCCCAGCGAGATCCTGCAACGCGAACGCCTCGGCGGCATCGCGCTGCGCCGCAACCAGAGCTGGCCCGGCAACACCGTGAGCTGGCGCTTCGCCGAACCGGGCGCGGCAGAGCGCGTCGCGATCCTGCTGCCGGGTACTACCCCGACTAAGTTCCGCGTGATCGCGTACAACACCACCGATCACGCCCAGCATGCGACGATGTCGACCTGGACCGTCACCGCAGGCCGCTGGTCGATGCAGGCGTCGAGCAGCGCCGACGGCGGCAAGACGGTCGCGCCGATCGGCGGAGCGCAGGCCATGACGCTCGAACGCAGCGCTGCCACCGACGTCGCGTTCGCACCCGGCACGACGGTGCTCGACTTCGCCTTGGTCGAGGCCGGCGCTTCCGTGGACGAGCGCGCCGACCTCGGCATCGGTACGGACGACGTGGTCGTGAAGGCGCGCAGCGTCGCCGTTACGGTACACAGCCTTGGCGCGAAGGCCGCGCAAGGCGGCCGCGCGGACCTGGTCGACGCGACGGGCAAGGTCGTTGCCACCACGAGCCTCCCCCCGCTAGCCGCTCCGCTCGATCTTCGGCCCAAAGTCGCGACGGTGAAGCTGACGGTCCCGACGCGCGTCGATCCCGCAACGCTGACCGTCCACGTCGCGCTCGCCGATGACGAGCCGGAGATCACCCAAGCCAATAACCGCGTGGCATTGCCCCGATGATGCTCCCCCCGCCTCGCGCCGTCTCCGCGGCCTCTCCCCAAACCGTCCGTTCCGAGCGAAGTCGAAGCACCGCCTCATGGGACACCCCCTTCGACTTCACGCAGGGCGAACGGCAAGCGGGCGCGTTCGTTCGGCGCCGACGGAAGCGTGGCCAATGACCCAAACCCGGAGAACCATACTCATCGGGCTGACAACATCCGCCTTTGTCCCCGCAACGATCCGCGCCCAATCCACCACGCCGATACGCCAAGCCCTCGATGCAGCCGCGGCAACCGATCCGGACGAAGCGCTTCGCCTGCTCGCCCCCTTCGACGCCCATTCCCTGCAACCGAGCGACGGCCTCCACCTGACCACGGCGCGCGCGGGTCTCGCGATCGACGCGGCTATCGCCCGGTCCTCGTTCGGCCGCACCGGACGCAGCCCCTACCGCGTGACTCCCACGACCGGTGCCTGGAAGGCGGCACATCCCGATGCGACCAGGATAGACGCGGACACCGCCGCGATCCTCGCCGACGCAGCAGCGGGTATAGTCCTTCCCCGCCTGTCTCTCGGCCGCACGCTCGACGCTCTTCGAGCCGCCCCCGCAAACCCCGCAATCGACCGGCAGATCGCCGCACTAGAAAGTCTTCGCGACACCGCCCCTTCCGCGCCCGGGGTCGGACGGTTGCCGGGCGGCGCGGACTGGTACGCGCTGCAACTTCAACGCTCGCTGGGCGCCATGACGCCAGCCTATGCCGAACGCCGGCTCTTCCTCGAACTGCGCCGCCTTCACGCCCGCGCTGCGCATCTGTTCGACCAGATCGGTGCGTCCAAGGGTACGATCGCGGCACGCTACGCCAAACTCTGGCGCGAGGCGCGCTTCCTCTACCCCGACACCGACGCTGGCCGGACCGAGGCCATCACCGACATGAACCGCATGCTCGCCGCCGCGCGCGCCAATATCCTGGCCGCGTTCGGCCAACTCCCGCCCTGGTGCCTGAACGCCAGCGCCCGCGCGCTGTCCCAGCAAGACATCGCTATCGGTCGCAGCGGCTATCGCGAGCTCCCGACCCCGACCCGCCCCGGCGCCTATGTCGTCGACCTCAAGGACATCCGCCGACGTCCCCGCTGGACGCTGCCGAGCGTCGTGGCGCACGAGTTGCTCCCCGGCCACATGATCCAGCTCGGCCTGGAAAGTGCCGCCCCGCCTCACCCGCTCCGTATCGAATATGCGTCGTCCTTCGTCGAAGGCTGGGGGATCTACGCCGAGCAACTCGCGGAGAAAGCCGGCGCCTATGCCGACCCGTATGACGCGCTCGGCCACACCCATTGGCTCCTGTTCCGCGTCGCCCGCGCGCTCGTCGATCTCGGTATCCACCTGCACGGTTGGTCGATCGAGCAAGCCCGCGACTGCCTTGCCGAATGGCAAGGTGAACCCGCCTATTTCGCGCCGTTCGACATCGAACTCGCGCGGATCCCCCTCGAACCGGGCACGCGCGTTGCAGAGGCGATGGCCTGGCTGGCAATGGCCGACAACAGCCGCAACAGATCGTCGGCCGCCTATCATCGCAGCCTATTGCTCCTGGGGCGAAAGCGAATTCCATCGTCGTACGCATAGATTCGAAACGACCCGAACCTACCCTATGATGGATCATACCAGTTCGTCTTGAATGCTGTCATAGCGTCTGAACGCCGGACAAGATGGCGTTCATGAGACGGGCGCAGGGTGGGGTCAGGCCGCCCCTGGTGTCACCGATCCGTCCCTGCGACGTCATCAAACTGTACCCGCATGCCCATACCGGGTGGGCGGATGACGACGTCCGATCTTATGACGACCGATGCGGGACCCAGTCGCCTGTGGGCGGGGTGGTCGCGGTTGCGCGCGCAGGTCGAGCGGATGACGCGGCGGGCTGATGGCGAGGACCTGCTCCACGATGCCTATGTCAGCATGGCGGGGCTGGCGAGCGCCCCGCGCAACGACGAGGCGTTCCTGGTCCATGCCGCGGTCAACCGGGGTCGCGATGCGTTTCGCCGGGAGGCGGTGCGCGGGGCGTGCGAACCGGTCGAGGCGATCGACTGGTTGCGCGATCCCGCCCCGATCCAGGACGAGGTGATGATCGCCAGCGCGCGGCTAGCACGGGTCCGCGAGGGCATCGACCGGCTGACGCCCAGGACCCGCGAGATATTTCTGATGCAGCGGCTCGACGGGTATAAATACCGCGAGATTGCCGAGCGGCTGGACATCAGCCAAAGCGCGGTCGAAAAGCACATGGCCAAGGCAATGACCTTCTTGGCCGATTGGACGGAGGGTTGGTAAGTTTCGCGATGCCCGGCCGCCGTTCCCCGAACAGCTTCGATACGCACCGGGCAGCCAGCAACCGAACCGCGGCCGAGTGGATCGCGCGGCTCAACGCCGATGACGCCACCGCGGACGACGCGGCGGAGTTCCGGCGCTGGCTCGCCGCGAACCCCGATCATGCCGAGCGGTTCGAGCGCGCCACCGATCTGTGGGACATGGTGCCGGGGACGACGCCGTCGCGGGCGCCGGTGACGCGGCGCCGGGCGATCGCCGGGCTCGTGGCGCTGACCGCGACGACGGCAGGCGGTAGTTTCGCGTTCCAGGCGGCCTATGCGGCCACACCGTACGAGACGGGGATCGGCGAGCAGCGCCGGATCGGGTTGCAGGACGGCTCGTCGATGCTGCTCGATGCGGCGACCCGTGTACGGGTGATCGCGACGCCGACGCGGCGGCGGCTCTGGCTTGCGCGCGGTCGGGTCGACCTGACCGTGGCGCCGCTGACCATGCCGTTCACGATCGACGCGGGCGGCGGCGACATGACCGCGGCGGCTGGGCGGTTCGACCTGCGCCGCGACCGCGACGACCGGGTGGTGGTGACGGCGATCGAGGGCAGCGCGGCCGTGACGACGACCGGTGCCGCGCGGCGGCTGACCGGTGGCGAGCGTCTGCGCGAGGGCCGGATCGATCGCCCCGACCTTGCCGCGACGCAGGCCTGGACCAGCGGCCGCGCGGCGTTCCACGAGGATACGCTGACCGCGGTCGCCGAGGAAGCCAACCGCTACAGCGCGACGCGGCTGGTGATCGCCGACCCGGTGGCGGCCGAATTGCGCGTCAGCGGGATGTACCGGATGGGCGACAATGTCGCGCTGGGCCGGTCGCTCGCGGCTCTGCTCGCGTTGCGGGTGCGGACGATGGAGGGCACGGTCCTGCTCGGCGGATAAATTTCGCCGCGGTTCGCCGCAATTCGCCGTGGGGGGGTGGGGTAGATCGATCCTCGCCCGTCGAGGAGGTGCGGCATCATCGCCGCCTTCCTTGGGGGGATGAACACCGTGATCACCAATCGCCGGCGCCTGCGCCGATCGTTCGTGCTGGGCGCCGCCTGCGCCGCGCTGTCGACCAGCTTCCTGGCCACCGTGGCTACCGCGCAGGCGCGTGTCGTAACCGTTCATCTCGCAGCACAACCGCTCGGCAAGGCGCTCGAAGCACTCGCTCGCCAGAGCGGCACCGACATCCTGTTCACGCCCGCCGCGGTCGCCGGGATGACGGCCCCCGCGCTCAACGGCACGATGGTGCCGCACGCCGCGGTCGAGCGCCTGATCGCCGGCACGCGGCTCACCGTGCGGCGCGAGCCCAATGGCGCGTTGCTCGTGTCGGCCGCCCTCGTCGGCGCAGCACCGCAAACGGTGGCGACCGACGCCCCGCAAAACGACGCCGCCGAGCCCGGACCCGAGATCGTCGTCACCGGCTATGCGAGCAGCCTGACCACCGCACTCGCGCAGAAGCGCAAGGCGACCAACGTCATCGACGTCGTCAAGGCGGAGGATATCGGCAAGTTTCCCGCACAGAACATCGCCGAGGCGCTCCAGCGCGTGCCCGGCGTGTCGATCGTCCGCGATCGCGGTGAAGGCGTGTTCGTCCGGATCCGCGGGCTCGGCGCCAATTTCCAGGTTGTGACGCTCAACGATCGCTCGGTCGCGGTGAACGAGAACGTCCGCGACAGTGGCCAGAGCGGCCGCCAGTTCCGCTTCGATACGTTGCCCTCCGAACTCATGTCCGCAGTCGAGGTGATCAAGAGCCCGCGTGCCAGCCTCGACGAAGGCGGCATTGGCGGCACCATCAACCTGCGCACCTTCCGCCCACTCGACCTGAAGAAGCCCGTGCTCGCACTATCCGCGACCGCCAGTTCGCCGCGGCTAGCGGATGCGGTCGATCCGCGGCTGTCGGGGATGGCGAGCTGGGCGAGCCCCGACGGCAAGTTCGGCGCGCTGATCGCCGGTGTCTATGACGAGCGCACCACGCGCCAGGATCGCATCACCGGCGTCGGCTGGGCGGATGGCAAGATCGATACCGACGGCAACGGCTCGCTCGACAGCGCGACGATCCTGATCCCCACCGCCATCCGCCCGACGCTCGAGCGCGAGAATCGCGACCGCATTGGCATCAACGGCGCAGTCCAGTGGAAGCCCGACGACCGGTTCGAGCTGAACGTCGACGGGCTGTGGAGCCGGCTGAACGTCGCCTATGACGAGCTGACCTATTCGGCGGCGGACGGCTCCAACCTGCCGCGTGGGATCGTACCGGGTAGCGCGGTGATCGAGAACGGCGTGCTGACCGGCGCGACGACGACCGCCTCGACCACGCAGATCGGTCGCGAGACGTCGGTGCTGCAGTACAAGAACTGGCTGTTCGGCACGAACGCCAAGTGGCAGGCCGGCGGCTGGACGATCGCCGCGGATGGCAGCATCGGCCAGGCCTATTCGAACACGCCGGAGCCTATCTACCGTACCCGCCTGCTCGGTACGGTCGGCGCGACGACGTTCGATTTCGGCAAGGCGGGCGATCGCCTGCCCGACGTGACGCTGCTGAACGCGGACCTGTCGAACCCGGCGCTGCTGCCCGGACGGCGGATCGAATACCGCGTCAACGATTCGAAAGACCGCGAGCGTGCCGCCAAGCTCGACGTGACCCGCGATCTCACCGGCGTGGTCAGCGCGCTGCATGCCGGCGCAAAATACCAGAAGCGGACGCGCGCCTATGATCGTCGCGACATCAACTTCACCAGCGGCATCACAGGCAAATATTTCGACGCGAGCTATTTCGTGCCGTTCCCGGTCTACGACTTCCTGGATGGCGCCAAGGGCGACCTGCCCACGACCTGGGCAATGCCCGATCCGGCCAAGTTCCTCGCCGCCGCCACCGGCAAGGAGGCACTGCTCGCCGCCCCGCTCGCGCGCGGCGATCTGCGCAACAGCTATGCGATCGGTGAGGAGATCCTGGCGGGCTACGGCATGGCCGACTTCGCGTTTCCGCTCGGCGGGGTCGCCGTGCGCGGCGATATCGGCGTCCGCTATGCCCGGACGCGCCAGACATCGTCGGGCTATGCCGATGACGGCAAGGCCGCGCTGCCGGTCAGCTACGAGAAGACCTATGACAATATCCTGCCCTCGCTAAACCTGGTCGCCGAGGTCTCGCCCAACCTCCAGATGCGGTTCGCCGCGTCGAAGGTCATTACCCGGCCATCGCTGGCCGACCTGGCACCGCGGCTGACGATCAATTCGAGCCCGACCGTCCTCACCGCGGTCGGCGGCAACCCAGAACTCAAGCCGTTCGAGGCGTGGCAATATGACGGCACGGTCGAATGGTATTTCGCGCCGGGAAGCGCGCTGGTTGGCGGTGTGTTCTACAAGGACATCACGACGTTCGTCTTCCAGCAGACTCGCGACTTCATCCTGGACGGCCAGACCTATCGCCTGACCGCGCCCAAGAACGGCGGCGACGCCTATGTCGCAGGGATCGAGATCGCGTATCAGCAGCTGTTCAAGATGCTGCCCGCGCCGTTCGACGGCCTTGGCGCGCAGGCGAACTACACGCACACCAAGACCGGCGGCACCTATGCGCTGGCGACCGGCGGCACGTTCCGCGATGCGCTGGTCGACGTCGCCAAGGACAGCTTCAACCTGACCGCCTTCTACGAGAAGGAGCGCGTCGGCGCGCGGGTGAGCTACAGCTGGCGCGGCAACGTGCTGCGCGACGTCGGCGGCGCGGGGCTCGCCGCCAACAACGACAGCGCGTTCGGCAGCCTCGATTTCGACATGTCGTACAAGGTGACGCCGAGCGTAACCTTCGTCGTGCAGGGCATGAACGTCGCCGGCGGCGTCCAGTGGCAATATGTCCGCGACAACCAGTTCGCGGGCTATACCGATTACGGGCGCACGTTCACCGCAGGCGTCAGGGCGAAGTTCTGATGCGGATCGCAGCGCTTGCGGCCAGGCTCGCGCTGGCCGTCTCGTGCACGATGGCTGGCGGGGCGGCGGCACAAACCGGGCCGACTTCGCCGCCCGCCCAGGACACGCTGGAACGCGTCGTCATCGTCATGCGCCACGGCGTGCGCAGCGCGATGTCGAGCCCGGAGGAGCTCGGCCGCTACAGCCGCCGCGCATGGCCGCGGTTCGCGGTACCGCCGGGCTATCTGACCGCCAATGGCGCCACGCTCGTGACGATGCTCGGCGGCTGGTATCGCGAGCATTACCGGCAGATGGGGCTGCTCGGCGCGCGCGACTGCGCGGTCTATTACTGGGCCAATCACACCCAGCGGACCGAGGCGACCGCAACCGCGCTCGCCCAAGGCCTGACGCCCGGATGCAGCGCGACGATCCATCAATCGGCGGCAGCCCCGGATCCCCTGTTCGAGGCGCCACAGACACCGCTCGCCCCGCTCGATCCGCAGCGGATGCTGGCGGCGATGTCCGCACGGGTCGACGGCAACCTTGCCGCATGGGACGCGCGACAGGGCCCCGATCGCGACCGGTTCGAGGCGCTGTTGCTCCAATGCCGCCGTATCCCCTGCTCATCGGTCGAACGGACCAAGGTGCAGCGCCGGCTCGGCGATACGCCGACCGCGATGCGGATCGGCGCCAGCGGCAAGCCGGACCTGACGTCACCCAGCCTGCAAGTCGCCGGGATCGCCGAGAGCCTGGTGATGGCCTATGCCGACGGGCTCGCCTTCCCGGGGTGGCGCGGGATCGATGCAGCGACGATCGGCAGGGCGCTGGTCGTGCACGGTGCCGGCATCGACCTGCGCACGCGCACGCCGGAGGTCGGCCGCCAGACCAGCAGCTACCTCGCGATGCGGCTGCTCGCGACGCTCCAGCGCGGCGCCGGTGCGATCGCCTTGGCCGATCCGATCGGCGACGCGGAGAAGATCGTCGTCCTCAGCGGGCACGACGGCACGGTGACGATGCTCGCCGGGCTTCTCGGCCTGAACTGGAAACTGCGCGACTACGCCGCGGGCGAAGCCGCACCGGGCGGCGGGCTGGTGCTGGAACTCTGGCGGCGCGGCGCGGATGGCCAGCAGACGGTCCGCGTCCGCTATGTTGCGCAGACGCTCGACCAGATGCGCTATCGCATCCCGCTGCTGGCGAACGCTTCTCCCGATGCCGTTACCATTCCCATAGCCGGTTGTGCCGAGCCTTGTCCGCTATCCAGCTTCACGACCTATGTGCTGGAGAGAGTGGCAACTGCCGGCGGCGATGTATCTCGCGGTGCCGCCGATGCCGGGGATCGGCGTCAGCGATCTGCCCGCACTTTCCGCCGAGCCGGCCGCTTGAACCAGAAGCTCCAGACGCTCAACGTGCCGAGCAGGCCCAGCGCGAGACCCGACAGCGTCATCACCAGCCGATAGCCGAGCCCGCCGACCTTGGCGGCGTGCAGCGGATACAGGATGTTGTACGCCGCCACGACATTCGACAACGCGCCTGCATCGCGCGCACGGATCAGACGGCCGTCATCGGCCGCAAACCACAGTGTCGTCCGCCCGTTCGGCAACCATTCCTGCGGCCGCCTCATCCGGATCGTGATGAGGCTGCTGTCCTTGCGCGGCAGCGACACGCTGCGCAGTTCGGCATCGGGAAAGCGCGCGCGCGCCGCGACGATCATGCCCTGCCAGTCGAGATGACGGGCGAGCGCGACCTTCGGCCCCTTCGGTGCCTGCAACGCCGTATCGATCTCCGCCGGTGCGCCGGGTCCGAGGAAGAGCGCGCTGATCGGCCTGAATACGAGCGTCGCGCCGGTCAACAGGGAGAGGATCAGCAACGGCGCCGCGACGATTCCCAGATCGCGGTGATGCCGGACGATCGCGGGCCGACTGAGCCGCTTGGGCAAGGGCCGGAACGCAAACGTCTTGCGCGTCCGCCACCACAGGATCGTGCCCGTGACCACGAAGAGCAGCCCCGCCACGCCCGCGATCCCGATGATCGTCTCGCCGGTGTCGCCCGAAAACAAATGATGGTGCAGGTCGAACAGCCACAATTCGGGCCGCGCCCATTGCGACTGCCACTGGCTGACGATGGTGCCGGCCTGGTCGGCATAGGCCCCTGCCCCCTTGCCGAAATCGAGCCGGTCGAGCCCGAGATTGGCGTTGGCGAAGGTGATGCTCTGCGGCCGTGTCGCGGGCTCCGCCATCAGTCGCTCGGTGGTCGCGGCGAGGATGTGCGTGGTCTGGATCTGCGCATCGCCGGCGTGCGGCAGCATGATCCACGCATCGCGGTGCACCAGGATCGCACCGGTCAGCCCGAGAAGCGCGAGGACCAGCCCCAGGAACCCGCCGGTCCAGCGATGCAGGGTATCGAGCAGTCCCATCCTAGAACCTGACGTCCCAGCCGAGCGTGAAATTACGTCCGCGCCCCGCAAAGAAATGCGCGTTGTCGGTCGGTCGCACCGTGTCGCTGTAATAATCGATGTAGAAATGATCGAAGACGTTCTGCGCGCTCAGCGTCAGCGCACCGACGGGCAAGGCATAGCGTATGCTGGCGTCGGTGACGTTGTACCCGCCGAAATCGTTCGCCGCGGGCAGCCCCTCATATTTGCGCGACAGATAGAATTGCTGCTGTACGCGGGCGGACACCTTCCCGCGTACATAGCTCGCGGCGAGATTGAGGCGATCGGGCGAGATGTTCGCGCCGTCCAGATCGATATCGACCTTGCCGTCGTCGTTCGAGTCCGTGCGCCCGACGAGATGCGCGAACCCGGTCGACAGCGTCAGCCCCGGCACTGGCATCCGCGCCTCGAGATTGACCTCGATCCCCTGGATCTCGACCCGCTGGCGTTGTGCTTCATACGCGCCGCCGGTGAACACCAGCACCTGCCCGCGCGTGCTGGTCGACCAGAAATAGGTCGCGCTCGCGTTCATCGGCCCGCGCTTCACCTCGACGCCGAGTTCGCGGTTGTTCGACACGATCGGCGCGATGTCGACATAGGTATCGAGGTCGACCCCGTCGCGGTTGATCGCACGCGAGATGCGGCCGACATCGGGCACGGTATACCCTTGCGCATAGCTGCCATAGGCGCGGATGCCGGGGATCGGCTCGACGATGACGCCGCCGTTGAACAGCGCCTTGCTGAAGCTCGGGCTGCCGCCGGCGACCGCATGGCTGCCATAGGAGGCGAGCGTCGTGTAATCGTCGATGACGATCTTCACATTCTCGTAGCGTGCACCACCCGCGATGCGCACGACCTTGTCGAACAGCGCGAGGTTGACCTGTCCGAACGGTGCGAGGCTGCGAAAGTCGGCGGGCGGCACCCAGACGCGGTCGGTCGCGATCAGGCGTTGCTCGGTGCGATCGTACAGCGCATCGAAGCCAAGCGTCGCGGTCAGCGCCTCGAAGCCGGGAATGCCGCGCTCATAGCTGAACTTGCCGCCATATTTGCGCGAACGGTTCTGTGACTGATCGAACAGCTGGCCGATCGGCGCGAGCCGCACGTCCTGGAACGTCGCGATCGGCGCGACCTCGCCGCCGAACGTATCGCGCGACCGGTTGAAGAAGATCTGGGTGACGAGGTTGCCACCCCACAGGTCGGGATCGGTCAGCGACAGCGCGAGGCTTTCGGTCCGGTTCTCGGCAGGGTCGCCCGGCGGCGTGCCGCGCACCGACGTCGTCGGCAGGTTGATCCGGAAATTGCCGTTGCTGGCGATGTAATTGCCGCCGCCCTTCAATTCGAAGCGGTTGGCGATCAGGTCGATCCGCGCGGTGTCGGTCAGCGCATAGCCGGCGCGCGCGAACACCGACCAGCTGCGCGAATCCTGCGTCTCGCCCTGAGTCAGGTCAGTGCCGACGCGGTTGCCGTTCCCGTCGTAGAACGCGCCGCGCTTGTCGTACGCAGCCCCCGCCATCACGTCGAAGCGTCCCGATTTCCACGCGAGCAACCCGGCGACCTTGCCGCCATTGCCGTCGCCGCTGAAACCGGTGTCGGTCGTGCCCTGGACCAGCGCGCGGCCCGACAGGCCTTCGGTGCGCGGCGGCTGCACGGTCACCTGGTTGACGATCCCGCCGGTGCCGCCGATTCCCTGCAACGCGTTCGACCCGTAGATCAGTTCGACCCGGTCGATGAAGAATGGATCGATCGTGAAGCCGTCGCGCGATCCATCGCGCAGCGGCGTCGACTGCGGAATGCCGTTGATGGCGTAGAGCGGCGAGCGGCCGCGCAACGTCTCGCCCGCGCCCGACAGCTTCTGCCGCGTCGGCGAGAAGGACGGCGTCAGGTTCGACACCGCATCGACCACCGAACCACCGATCGCGACCTGCTGATCGAGCGCCGCACGGTCGATCACGTCGATCGTCAACGGCAGCGCGTTGGGCGGCAGGATGCTGCGCGTCGCAGTCACGATGACATCGGCAGGGACGTCCGAAGGGCGACCGTCGGTATCATCCCCCGCCGGCGTGACTATGGCCTGCGCGCAGACCGGCGGCGCCATGCCGACGATCGGCCAAGCCAGGATAGTAAGAAGTCCAAACCGCATCATTGTCCCCTGAATGGGGGTGCCCGTACCCGCACTCGCCCGCTAATGCAAATCGTTCGCATATTCGCATACTGAAGCTGGGGTACTTTCGAGCTCGGCGAAATGCGGCCGGGACAGCAGCGATGTACCGGTCGGACATCTAGGAAGGACGTCCTCGCGCGAAGGTCGATGGCCGCGCGCCCACATCCCGCCGTCAATCGGCGAGACGGTCGGCCAGGAAGTCGACGAACGCGCGGACGCGCGCGGGTGTCTGGCTCCCACCGACGAACACGGCGTGGATAAGCTCGACGTCGCCGGGATTGAACGCCTCCAATATCGGCACCAGACGCCCGGTGGCGATGTCGTCGACGACGCTGAACGCGCCCACGCGCGCCACACCGACGCCAGCGACGGCAAGCTGGCCGAGGGTCTCGCCGTTATTGGCTTCGACATTCCCCCTCACCGACAGCACGATGTCCTCACTCCCCCGGCGGAACGGCCAGATCGGCTCGGCACGGCGAAAGTTGAAGTTCAGACAATTGTGAGCGTGGAGGTCCTCCGGAACGGTCGGCGTACCATGACGCGCCAGATAGTCCGGCGCGGCGACGATCACGCGACCGCTTTCGCCGAGCTTGCGCGCGGTCAGCAGGCTGTCGGCAAGCGCGCCGAACCGGATCGCGACGTCCGCCTGTCCGGCGGCGATATCGACGATCCCGTCGCTCAGCGCGATATCGATGAGGATATGTGGATAGAGCGTGGCGAATTCCCCGAGCAGCGGTACGACACAGAGCCGGCCATGCGACAGCGCGGCGCTGATCCGCAACCGCCCGCGCGGAGCCCCCTGATCCGCGAGCTGCTGTTCGGCATCGTCGAGATCGGCAAGGATGCGTCGCGCCGTCTGGAGATAGGCCTGCCCCTCTGCCGTCGGCGTCAGCGCCCGGGTCGATCGCAACAACAGCCGCACACCCAGCCGCGCCTCGATCCGATCGATCGACCGCGCGACGGCGGAAGGCGTCAGGCCCAGCGCCCGCCCGGCGGCGGAAAAACTGCCGGCGCGCATCACCGCCGCGAATATCTCCAGCGCCCGCGCGCGATCGGCTCCCATCCCCAGCTTTGCATCCATGTCAAAAGTCCTTCGCGGCATGGCCTGGTTATCGGGGATGGCGACATAGGTCATCTATGATCCGACACGATATTTAGGAAGCACGCATGGACTATCGGCAATTGGGATCATCGGGGCTGCGCGTCCCGGCTTTGAGCTTGGGCACCGGAACCTTCGGCGGTACGGGGCCCTTGTTCGGCGCCTGGGGCCAAAGTGACGAGGTCGAAGCGCGCCGGCTGGTCGATATCTGCCTGGAGGCAGGTGTCACGATGTTCGACACCGCCGACGTCTATTCCAACGGTGCATCCGAAACGGTGCTGGGTGCCGCGATCAAGGGACGGCGCGATGCGGTCCTGATCTCCACCAAGACGGGCTTGCCGATGGGCGACGGGCCGCAGGACTGGGGCGCATCGCGTGCGCGGCTTATCCGTTCGGTCGAGGCGTCCCTGCGTCGGCTCGGCACCGATCATGTCGACCTGCTCCAGCTTCACGCGTTCGACGCATCCACGCCGGCCGAGGAAGTGATGGCCACGCTCGACATGCTCATCGCGGCGGGCAAGGTGCGGTATGCCGGAGTCTCGAACTATCCCGGCTGGCAGTTGATGAAGGCGCAAGGCATCGCCGACCGCAACGGCTTGCCGCGTCTCGTCGCGCACCAGGTCTATTATTCACTGATCGGCCGCGCCTATGAGGCGGACCTGATGCCGCTTGGCGCCGATCAGGGCATCGGCGCGCTGGTGTGGAGTCCACTCGGCTGGGGCCGCCTGACGGGCAGGATCGGACGCGACCGGCCGATCCCCGCGGGCAGCCGGCTGCACGATACCGAGCAGTTCGCGCCACCGGTCGAGACCGAACACCTCTACCGCGTGATCGACGCGCTCGAACGCGTCGCGGTCGAGACGGGCAAGACCGTGCCGCAGATCGCGATCAACTGGCTGCTCCGCCGTCCGACCGTTTCGTCCGTCATCATCGGCGCGCGCAACGAGGCGCAGTTGCGCGACAATCTGGGTGCCGTCGGCTGGGCCCTGTCGCCCGATCAGGTCGCGGTGCTCGATGCGGCCAGCGCGCAGCTGCCACCCTATCCGCACACCCCGTACCACCAGCAGGAGGGCTTTGCCCGCCTGAGCCCGCCACTGGTCTGAGGACGCAGAACATGAAATTCAATCCAGGCTTGCTGGCGCTTGCGATCGGCGCGTTCGGCATCGGCGTCACCGAATTCGCACCCATGGGGCTGTTGCCGGTCATCGCCAGCGACCTCGGCGTATCGATTCCGAGCGCCGGATTGCTCATCAGTGCCTATGCGCTGGGGGTCGTGATCGGCGCCCCGCTGATGACGCTGACCACGGGGCGCGTTCCCCGGCGGACGCTGCTGATCCTGCTCGCCGGCATCTTCACGGCGGGTAACGTGCTGGCGGCGCTGTCGGGCAGCTACGGCATGCTGATGGCGGCACGAATTTTGACCTCGTTCAACCACGGCGCCTTCTTCGGTGTCGGCTCGGTCGTCGCCGCCAGCCTCGTACCGGCCGATCGCCGCGCAGGCGCGGTGGCCGCGATGTTCATGGGACTGACGCTCGCGAATGTGATCGGGGTGCCGATTGCGACCTGGGCGGGCGAACATCTCGGCTGGCGCGCCCCCTTCTGGGGGGTGTCCGTGCTGGGCGTCGCGACGATGGCAGCGCTCCGGCTGACTCTGCCCGCGCTCCCCGCGCCGCCCCATGGCAATGCGATGGCCGAGCTTCGGGTGCTCACCCGCGCGCCGGTACTCGCCGCGCTCGGCCTGACGGTCGTCGGGTCCAGCGCGATGTTCACGGTCTTCACCTACATCACGCCGATCCTGCGCGAGGCGACGCACGCCTCGCTCGGGTTCGTCACCGCGATGCTGGCAGTGTATGGCGTCGGGCTCACGGTCGGCAATGGGTTGGGCGGACGCTTCGCCGATCGCTCGGTCGACCGGACGCTGGTCGTCACGCTGGCGTCGCTCGCGCTGATCCTGGTCGCCTTCGCGGTTCTGATGCCATTCAAAGTGCCGACCGTCCTCCTGGTCTTCCTGTGGGGCGTCGCAAGCTTCGCCCTGATCCCGCCGCTTCAGGTTCGCGTCATTCACGCTGCCGGCGATGCACCCAATTTGGCGTCGGCGATGAATATCGGCGCGTTCAATCTGGGCAATGCGATCGGTGCGGCACTGGGTGGCGGCGTGATCGCAGCGGGTCTGGGATATCCTGCCGTGGCGCTGGCTGGTGCTGCCGCGTCGATACTGGGGCTGGTTGCCGTGATCGTCAGCGTTCGCAGGCAATCCGCGGGACGTCCTACGCAATTGCCCGTGCCCGACAAGCTCGCCGCCGATCGGGCTTAGCTCAAGACGCAGCCGAGCACAGTCTGTCATTGCCTGCGCACAGCCAAACCGTTTGTCGATCCGCTCCCGATGCGCGCAGCCTGTTCTGATCGCTCCGGCAGATCTCGGCGCGATGATGTGGTCGGCACGCGCCTCCGTCCGCATCGGCCATCCCGGCAAACGGGAGGCTCATGGCGCGAGGAGACGGGCATGAAGACGGCATGGATGCCGGGGCTGATCGTGGCCGGTACGTCGCTCGGCCGTCCGAGCAAGCGCGTTGCGCTGCGTGCAGGCGACATCGGGCCGAGCGTCCTCCGAGGCCGGACATGACGCGCCTCGAACGTGCGAACAACGTCGCCGACCTGCGCCTGATGGCGCGTCGTCGGCTGCCGCGGCCGATCTTCGACTATATCGACGGCGGCGCCGACGACGAGGTTACGCTGCGTCGCAATGTCGACGCTTTCGCAGATTATGAGCTAATCCCCGACGTCCTGAACGACGTATCGAAAATTCGGACACAGACCATTGTCTTCGGACAGCCGTCGCGTTGGCCGCTGATGCTGTCGCCCACCGGGCTGACCCGCATGTTCCACGGGCATGCAGAACGTGCCGTGGCCCGTGCAGCAGCGCGCCATGGCCTTCTCTACAGCCTCTCGACGATGGGTACCACGCGGCTGGAGGACCTCGCGCAGGCGTTTGCCGGCCCGAAGGTCTTCCAGATCTATATCTTCAAGGATCGCGGCCTGACCGCCGAGTTCGTGGCGCGCTGCCGCGACGCCGGCTTCCACGGGCTTGCGCTGACGGTCGATACGCCTGTCGCCGGCAACCGGGAGCGCGACCGGGTGAGCGGACTTTCACTGCCGCCGAAGCTGACGCTGCGGTCGTTGCTCAGCTTCGCACGCCACCCGTCCTGGTCGATCCCTGCGCTGACCGGCTCCAAGTTCGATCTCGCAAACGTCAGCCACAAGGTCGATGCACTGGCATCGGGGCCGATGAGCCTGTTCGACTATATCGGCGGTCAGTTCGACCGGTCGGTCGGCTGGCGCGATGTCGAGTGGCTGGCCCGCGAATGGAACGGGCCGCTCGCGATCAAGGGCGTGATGACGCCCGAAGACGCACGCCGCGCGATCGGCTCGGGAGCGACCGGTGTGATGGTCTCCAATCACGGCGGGCGTCAGCTGGACGGGGCCCCCGCCCCGATCGACCAGATCGCGGCAGTGCGAAACGCCGTCGGCGACGGACCCGACGTGATTTGCGACGGCGGGATCAGGCGCGGTTCGGACGTGGTCAAGGCGCTCGCCTTGGGGGCGACCGCGTGCTCGATCGGGCGCCCTTATCTGTATGGCCTGGCGGCGGCGGGGGAGCCGGGCGTCGATCGCCTCCTGACGCTGCTGCGGGAGGAATTCGAGCGCACGCTGACGCTTGCGGGGATCAACGACATCGCCGACCTTTCCCGCCGCCACGTCCGCAGTCGGCCGACCGGGCGGGTTTACGCACCGTAACAGCGCCGAGGCAGAGCGAGAGTGACGATCGCGCGCAAGCACGACCGGCGGATACATCCGATCGATGAACGATTGTCCTTAGATGAGCATCGAAACCACAAAGACGCTGTCGTCCGGCGACGCACCCGACGAAATCGAACTGAAGCTCGAAATCGATTCCGACGCGGTTGATCGATTAGACACAACCGACATACTGCGGAATATTACCCCAAAGATCGTCCATCAGGTCTCGGCGTATTTCGACACGCCGGACCAAGCCCTTCGCACAGCCGGTCTCTCGCTCCGGGTACGGACGACGGACGGAAGACATGTTCAAACAACCAAAGTCACGCGCGGCGCGACGGCCGGGCTGTTTGCTCGGCAAGAATGGGAACACGACATTGCAGGCCCCGAGCCGGAACTCGGCGCCGGCTCGCCGATCCATACGCTGGTCGCACCCGGGACTCTCGGACGGATAAAGCCGGCATTCACGGTCACGATCACCCGGCGACAATGGGTGATCGTGCATGACGGCGCGACGGTCGAGCTTGTCGCCGATACCGGTTTCGTCACGGCGGGCGACCGCGAAACGGCGGTATCCGAACTCGAACTTGAACTGAAAGGCGGTTCTCCCAGCGCCATTTTCGCATTGATACACAGGCTCGGCAGCGAAATACCGCTTCGACTTGGCGTACTGACGAAAGGGGAGCGGGGGTATCGCCTGATCGAACCAGCGAGATTGGGCGCGATCAAGGCCGAGCGCCTGGACCTGGAAGCGGGCACGTCCACCGCCGAAGCGTTCGCCCAGATCGTCGGCACGTGCCTGCGGCACTTCCGTCTCAACGAGACCATCCTGCGCCGCGCGCCTGATCCCGACGCCTTGCATCAAGCGCGGGTCGCCCTGCGGCGTCTCCGGTCCGCGCTGTCGATCTTCAAGACCGTCGTCGCTGACGACCGCTTCGCGCATCTCGCGAGCGAGTTGAAATGGTTGGCCGGATCGCTTGGCCCCGCGCGTGATCTCGATGTCCTTCGCGAAAGGCTCGGCAAGGCCGCGAATGCGAAGATCGACGCGGCGCGCGGCGATGCCTACACGGCCGCGCTGGCTGCACTGGAGTCGCAACGTACGCGCGATCTGATGATCGCCATGGTCGAATGGACAGCGTTAGGCGCCTGGCGATTGCAGCCGTTGGACCGGGAGAAGCTGGAGACGCCGGCCGTTGTCTTTGCCAGTGAAACGATCGGCACCTTGCGCCGGCGGCTAAAGCGGCGCGGCCGCGATCTTGACCGGCTCGACGATGACGCCCGCCATCAGGTCCGGATCACCGCCAAGAAGCTGCGATACGCCACCGGGTTCTTCCGCAGCCTGTACCCGGACAAACGCTCCCGTCGCCGGTTCAAGACGTTCACGCAGCATCTGGGAACCTTGCAGGATCATCTCGGCGCACTGAACGATCTGGCGACGGCGCCGGCGTTGCTCGAGCGTTTCGGCCTCGACCAGGACACGCCGCCGTCCTCCATCGAACGGGATAGCATCCTGTCCGAAGCAACGGCGACGTACGGCGCGCTGATCAACGCCAAGCGCTTTTGGTAAGATGCCGCGCGTGCGGTGATCAGGGCGGATGTTCGCTGCAGCTGCGGTATCCACGGTCGATAACGCGGCCTGCCTAAGTCGGACCGCTCAGGAGTCCTTGGTCCATCCGATGGCGTTCATGATGATGTCGAACAGATGCGTGTTCGCGAAAAAGCCGTGGACCGTTTCGGCCCCGGGCCCCGAGGCCGCGGCGACGACTTCCTCGCCGGTATGCGTATCCTGGACCGAAATCACGTCGTTGCTCGCGATCGTGGCGCCTGGTTTGGCAGCGGCCGCGGCAAATTGTTCGGCGAGCGGTCGGTCGCGATCGCCGCCCGACATGCGCAGGCCAAAGCTGTGGTCGGCGGTGAACAGGATGAGCGTGTCCTTGCCCGCAAGCGCGGTGACGCGGCGGATCATGTCGTCCATCTCGATGACATGGCGCAGCCCGGCCTTCGGATCGTCGGTGTGCATGTCCCATTCGACCATCAGGAAATAGCCCTTGGGGTTCCGGGCAAGTTGGCTGATTGTCGCCTCGACGGCCGGTAGCGGCGCGTAATCGTCGTCGCGCAATACAGCGGCCCGTGCGGCGGTGCGAACCAGCGTCGGGTCCGAACCGAAACGGTATCCCGCCTTGGCAAAGGCCTGCTCAGGCGTCTGCTGAACCTTGCCAAAGGCCGCGACTGCATCCTTGCGGCCTTTGCCGATCAGGATATCGACGCCGTTGCCGAAGCGCGGCGCCAACATCTGGCGGAATATCTCGTCCTTGTCCTTGCGCGACGCGACATGGGCGTAACAGGCCGCCGGGGTTGCATCCCAGATCGGCATGTTCGTGATGATCCCGGTCGACAGGCCATGTTGCTCGGCATATTCGAGGAACGTCTTGACCGGTTTCACCCCGCCGCTCGAGCCCGACGGCACGACCGACACCATCGCGTTATCCGTCTTCCGCCCGGTCATGATCGCCGTCATGCCCGCACCGGAGTCCGTCACCCATCGGTTGAGCGACGCGGTATCGGACAAGCCGACATGCGGCATCGACTGGATGAACAGGGATTGCGGTCGATCGTGCGCGAGAATGCCCGCCGCATTGAGGGTCGGCAGGCCGCCGGCATCACCCAGGAACACGATGACGTTGCGCGGCTTCACGGGTCGCGTTTGCGCGGACGCCCCGCCGATCGCGACCAGACCGGCGACTAGAAAGCACGCTGCCCGTACACCGCTACGCAAGATGCGCGCGGAGGTGCCTCGCTGGGGGCTTGCGGTTCTTGTCATTGGTCGAGTCCCTGACTGGTAACGTGTTCGAGCGGCGATAAGCGACTGAGGACTGGCCGGCGTCAAAGCGGTCGAGCGCCACGTTTTCCTGACCAACCTTGGTGTTCAATTCGTTCTGTGAGTTGTCGCTACAGCGAGCATCTTACCCATTTGTGACAGCAGCGTTCGCGATCCCGCTGCAAAACCGCCCCCCATAATCGCCACCATGAACGGCATGGGTCATCATGCAGTCACTTAATCTACATCAGACAGTAATGAGCCCGTAGTCCCGCCGTCATCGCCGGGCCCCATAGCACTGCCGACACGTCGGCCGGCAAGGCCGGGACAAATTGGGGTTCGATTACCATGCAGACGATCACCATGCTGCGGGCGACCGCGGCGTTGATGGCCATTGCCGTCGCTACCAACCCCGCCGACGCACAATCCGCGCCGGTCACGCAAAGCGACCCTTCGCCGGCGTCCGATGCCGTCGCCGGCGAGGAGATCCTGGTCACCGGCCGCCTGGGCACCGTCGCGCAGAAGAAGGTCGACGCCAGCTATTCGATCACCACGATCAGCGAAAAGGACCTTCGCGAACGCGCGATCGGCAATCTGGCCGAGGCGATGCAGCAGATCCCCGGCGTCTGGGCGGATTCCTCGGGCGGCGTCGGTGCGAACAACACGCGCGTACGCGGCATCCCGCGCGGCGGATACGAGTCGCTCGCGGTGTACGAGGACGGCCTGCCGATCCAGCATGATCCCGGCATCAACTGGATCAACGTCGACCAGTTCCTGCGCATCGACGAGACCTATTCGGGGATCGAGGCGGTTCGCGGTGGCCCCTCCTCGATCTTTGCCGCCAACGCGCCTGGTGGCCTCGTCAACTTCATCCCGCGCAAGGGCACGCCGCAGGTCAGCGGCCTGCTCAAGCTGACGACGTCCGACTACGGCCAGATCCGCGGTGACGCCTGGCTCGGCGGACCGATCGCGGACGGCTGGCGCTTTTCGGTCGGCGGCTATTACAACAAGGACCAGGGCATCCGCGATCCGGGGCCGGCGGCGAACAATGGCGGCCAGGGCCGCGTGCTTATCTCGAAGGACTTCGCGCGAGGGAGCATCTCGTTCGGCGTGAAGTACATGGAGGACAACAACTTCTTCTTCGATGCCATCCCGCTGGTGCGCAACGGCGACGATTTGAAGCCGCTCGCGCCGTTCAACGGCCATGACGATACGCTGACCGGACCGCAGGACGGTCGCGTCCAGATCAAGACGCCCGACGGCATCCGCAAGGCGCAGTTCAACCTGTTCAACCAGACGAGCGACCTGCAGTTCACGCTGAAGGGCAATACCGCGTTCGACGACGGCACGACGATCAGCGGCGGGTTCCGCTATCGCGACTCCACCACCGATCGCAACGCGCGCGGATTGAACAGCCTCAACACGCAGGCCGCGCAATTGTCCTCGGTCCGCGCCAATGCGGTCAAGGCGTTTGCAGCACGCGGTGCGACCGACGTGCGGCTGGTCTATAACGACGACGGCAGCGCGTACGGCGCCAATGCGAACGGCAACGGCCTGGTCGGCGTCAACACCTTCCAGTCGATCCAGAACCCGATCAAGGAAACCATGGGCCTGATCGAGCTCGGCCATGTCTACGAGACCGGGATCGGTCGCCACGACGTGAAGCTCGGATTATACGGTACCACCGCGGACTGGGCGCATGATCGCAACGACGGCGTCGGGCTGACCGAAGTCGCACCGAACGCACGCCTGCTCGATATCGTCGCCGTCAACGCCGGCGGGCAGGTCGTCGGACGCGTCACCGACACCGGCATCCAGCGCTACGAGGCGCGGTTCGCGCATTCGTTCGGGGGTTATGAGGATGTCGCATTCTACATTTCCGACGAATGGCAGGTCACGCCGAAGCTGCGCGTCGATGGCGGCTTCCGCTACGAGACGATCTGGATCCACGGCTATTCGGAAGGCGTGAAGAGCTTCAACCTCGGCAATCCCGATACGCTCGCCGACGACAACGTGCTGTACGGCTCGGACGTATTCAACCGCTTCGACCCCAAGTTCAGCGACCACAGCTACACGATCGGCGCCAACTGGCAGGTCATGCCAGAGGCGGGCATCTTCGGCCGCTACACCAGCACTTACCGCCTGCCGCAGATCGGCCAGTACCGCGACAACGTGCTGCCCACCGGCATTCGCAGCCAGTCGATCGAACAGGCCGAGGCGGGCGTGAAGTTCCAGAAGCCGTGGGGCAGCCTGTACGCGACGCTGTTCTACAATTCGTTCAAGGACGTGCAGTTCACCAACACCTATATCGACCCGGCGTCGCTGCGGATCGTCCAGGAGATCTATTACGGCGACGTCAGCACGACCGGAGTCGAGCTGGAAGCGAACCTGAAGCCGGTACCCTGGTTCGACGTCTCGGCAACCGCGACGTACCAGGAGCCGAAGTTCAAGAACTACACCTACAACACGATCGTCGCCGGCGCGCCCGTCACCACCTCGTTCGACGGCAACCGCCCGTCGAGCATGCCGAAGGTGATGGCGAGCATCCGCCCGCGCGTCGCGCTGAACGGCGGTCGCCTCCGCGTGCTGGGCGAATGGCGGTATGAGGGCGACAAGTTCAACGACGATTCCAACCTCGTGAAGCTGCCGGCGTTCTCGGTGTTCAACGCGAGCGCGGAGCTGGACGTGACGCAGAACGTCACCGTGCAGGTCAAGGGCACCAATTTGTCGAACGCGCTCGGGCTGGGCCAGGGCGGCGGACAGCAGCTCGTGCCGGGCGCGGCGGACGGTGCGGTGATCCTCGCGAGACCGATCTTCGGCCGCGCGGTGCAGGGTTCGGTGTTGTTCAAATTCTGATCGGGAGAGTATTCGTGAAGCGAACGATCGTGGCGGGGCTGACCCTCGCATTTCTAACGCAGACAGCCGCCGCACGCGACACCGCACCGCCGCTGCGGATCAACGATGTTGCGGTGATCGGCACGCACAACAGCTACAAACAGCCGATGCCCGCCGCGACGATGGCGAAGGTCCGGGCGGCCGATCCGGCGATGGCCGATGCGCTCGATTATTCGCACCGCAGCCTGGGCGAGCAGCTCGACGCCGGCGCGCGGCAACTCGAGATCGACGTGAATTACGACCCGCAAGGCGGCCATTACGCGCGCGGCTCGACCGATCCGAAGCTCAAGCGGCCGGGCTTCAAGGTGTTGCACATCCCCGGCATCGACAACGCCTCGAGCTGCGTCCTGCTCACCGAATGCCTCGCGGTCATCCGCGACTGGTCGGCAAAGCATCCGCACCACGTACCGATCCTGCTGATGTTCAACGCCAAGGATGAACGCAACGCCGCGCGAGGCGGGATCGATGCGCTGCCGTTCGACGAAGCGGCGTACGATGCGCTCGATGCGGAAATCCGCTCGGTGATGGCGCCGGCCAAGCTGATCGTGCCCGACGACGTGCAGGGCCGCTATCCGACGCTGCGGGAGGCGGTGCTGGCGAACAACTGGCCGTTGCTGGAGGCATCGCGCGGCAAATTCCTGTTCGCGCTGGACGAGCCCCCCGCCAAGGTCGCGGTGTATCGTGGCAAGCGGCGTTCGCTTGAGGGACGCGTGTTCTTCATCAACACCGACGAAGCATCACCCGCCGCGGCGTATCTGACGCTCAACGACCCCGTCCGCGATGCAGCACGCATCCGCCGCGACGTCGCCGCCGGGTTCATCGTCCGCACCCGCGCCGATGCCAACACGCGTGAGGCGCGCGCCGACGATACCGTCCCGCGCGACACCGCCCTGGCAGGCGGCGCGAACTACGTCTCGACCGACTATCTCTGGCCCGATCCGCGCTTTGCCGGCGGTTATCACGTCGCCCTGCCCGGCGGGCTGGTCGCCCGCTGCAATCCCGTGCGCCGTCCAAAGGGCTGCGGCGATCTCGATTAAGCGTGCCAAGTGATCCGTACGGCCACTGTCCCGGATACACTCTGCATTGACGACGGATAACGCTGAAAAGTGCATAGTCTGCACGCCGGCCGAGTCGTCGGTCGCCGTTCCGACGCGAGGAGCACTGCGATGCCCAAGATGATCTTTCTCAACCTGCCGGTCGCCGACGTCGCGGCATCGACCGCCTTCTATGAGGCGATCGGTTTCGTGAGGGACGCCCGGTTCAGCAACGAGCAGGCGTCGTCGATGGTCTGGTCGGATGCGATCTACGTCATGCTGCTCGCCAAGCCCTTCTTTGCGACATTCACCGAGAAGACGATCGTCGACGCGGCGACCAACTCCACCGGACATTATGCGCTGTCGTTCGATAGTCGCGACGCGGTTGATGCGATCACGCGGGCGGCGATCGAGGCGGGCGGACGCGAGTTGCACGAGGCGCAAGACCTGGGCTTCATGTACAGCCGCGCCTTCGATGATCTCGATGGCCATGGCTTCGGGCCGTTCTGGATGAACCCCGCTGCCGTCGAGGAAGGCCCCCCCTCGTGATGACACTGCATCTCCCCGTTTCCCCTCGGGACGGGGACTGTTTCGACGGTACGATCCAGCACTGCAACGAGCACCACGGCTGAGATAGCTCGACGACACGTACGCTCGTCCAAGTCTCCTGAAGCACACAGAAAGACCGCCGCGGCGTCCGCGTCCCGTAGCGCCAGCTGGCGCGTAGCCTTTGACCCGCGTCAACCCGATCCTTGTCCGTGATCAACGCCCTCATGGCCTCCCGCGCCTAGCGCAATGGCCTTGTACTACGGGAGCCGGACCATGAATGTGTTGATCAAGACCCTCGCCATCGGCGTAGCGTGCACGGCTATGGTCGCCGTCACCGCCCCTGCGCTCGCGCAGGCCGACCCGGTACCGCGCCAGGGCATCGCCGCCGGCGACGTGCTGTTGCGCGTCCGGACGATCCTGGTCGCGCCGAACGAGACATCGGGCAGCGTCCTGCCCGCGTTTCCCGGCGAGCATGTCCGCGTCGACAACAGCTTCATGCCCGAGGTCGATGTCACCTACATGGCGACAGATCACATCGGTTTCGAGCTGATCGCGTCGACTACCAGGCATCAGGCCAATGGCCGTACGGGTACGACCGGCTCGATCGGCAAGCTCGCCTCGACCTGGGTGCTGCCGCCGACGCTGACCGCGCAATATCACCTGAACCCGACGGGCAGGATCCGCCCCTATGTCGGTGCCGGGCTCAACTACACGATCTTCTGGAACGAGACCGCGTCGAAAGGGCTCGGCGCCGCGGTCGGCCCTACTGACGTCCGCATGAAGGACAGCATCGGCTGGGCGGCACAGGCGGGTGTCGATATCGACATCACGCCGCGGGTGTTCCTCAATCTCGACGTCAAATTCATCGACATCGATACGAGCGCGCGGCTGCGGACGACGGCGGCCGGCACGCAGCGCGTCGCGATCAGTCTCGATCCGCTCGTGTTTGGCGTTGGGCTTGGGATCCGGCTGTGATGGGCACGGCGACGCTTCCATGACCGTGCGCGACCCCGCCCCGTGTATCTGCAGCGTCAGGCGATTTTCGCTACAGGTCGGACGTCGATCGCCGCCGAGGCCGGGGCGACCGCAAGGTGGCGATCGCAGAGCGCAACCATCGCCGGACGGTGGCTGACCATCACGAGCCCCTGCCGTGTTCTGGCGAGCCGGGCGAACAGGCGCTCGGCGACCCGGCGTTCGGTGTCGCGGTCGAGGCCTTCGGTCGGTTCGTCGAGCAGCAACCACGGTGCCGGGACGAGACAGGCGCGGGCGAGCGCGAGGCGGCGCCGTTCGCCGCCGGACAGCCGCACGCCGTGTTCCCCGATCCAGCTGTCGAGGCCGTCCGGAAGCGCCTGGATCACGTCCGCCAACGCAACGTCGCCGAGAACCGCCCACATCGCGGTATCGTCGGCCAGCGGATCGCCCAGCGCGAGGGCGTCGCGGATCGTGCCGGCCAGCAGCGCTGCGTCCTGTGGTGCCCAGCCGAACGTCGCGCGTCGCACCGCCAGAGGAACGGTGGTGATGTCCCTACCGCCGATGAACGCCGTGCCCGGTTCCACCGTTCGCAAACCGAGCAGGCCTTCCACGAGCGTGGTCTTGCCGGTTCCCGATGCGCCGATCAAAGCGACTCGCGTGCCGGCCGGCAGGTGCGTCCCAAGCAGACCGATCGTCGGCGCCGTCGCGCACCCGGCCGGTTCGCCCTGTTCGACGATGCCCGGCAACAGGCCATTCAGCCGCGCCATGGCCTCGCATACCGCGCTGCGCTGCGCCAAACTGCGCAACACCGGTCCCGCCCCATCGATCGTCATCACCGCCGCCAGCGCGCACAAGGCGGCGATCGGTGCGCCCTCGGGTGCCGCGAGGACCAGAGCGGCGAGTCCCGCCACGCCGAGCGCGACCGCCTGGATGAACTCGAACCAGCCCGCCATGCCCGCCTGCGCGCGTTGCGCGTCCGCGAGGCGGAGGCTGCCCGCGTCGACCGCCGCCATCGCCTGCGCCTCGACCCCATAGCAGCGCAGCTCGGCGGCAGCATCGGCGACGCCGGCGAACATGTCCTTCAGGGCGCCACTCGCCCGCTGCACGTCGCGGCCCGGTGCATGGAGGCGTCGGGCGAGCAGGGTCGCCACCCCCATGAGACCGGCCAGGCACGCCACCACCGCAATCGCCGGTCGCCATCCTCCCAGGCCGCATAGAAGCAAGCCACTCGCGAGTGCTGCGATCATGCCGGGCACCGCAGAGAGCCGGACGAACTGTGCCTCGACGACGTTGACGTCCTGGACGATGCGGGCAGTCGCCTCGCCCTGGGTCAACGCCAGCGCATGAACAGCGGGACCGCGCGCCAAGCCCAGAAACAAGGCAGGACGGATGCGGGCGAGCGCGCCGAACGCCGCGTCGTGGCTGGCGAGCCGCTCGCCGTACCGCCCCGCGGTGCGAAGGATCGCGAGCAGACGGATGCCGGCACTCGGCAGCATGTAGTTGAAGCCCTGCGCGGCGATCGTCCCGGCAAGCCCGGCAACCGCGGCGGCGGTGATGAACCAGCCCGACAGCCCGAGCAGCACGACCGAGGCCATCGCGACGATCGCCGCATAGCCACTCGCACGCCACAGGCCGCGGCGTTGCCGCCTGCGCTCGTCGGCGATCAATGTCTCGAACGCGGTCATGCCGGTGCGCCCAGGTGGATCACGACATCGGCGATCGCGGCCAGCCGCGCGCTATGAGTCGCGATGATCGTCGTCCGGCCGGCACACGCGCGCTTGATCGCCTCGACCAGGCGCACTTCGGACTCAATATCCAGATGCGCGGTCGGCTCGTCGAGCAACAAGACGGGCGCTGGCTTCAACAGCGCGCGGGCAAGCGCGATCCGACGCCGTTCCCCGCCGGACAGCCCGCTGCCGCGTGCGTCGATCGCTGCGCCCAACCCGCCGCGTGCGAGCAGCATCGGCGATAGGCCAGCGATCCGTGCGACTTCCGCGATCCGCTCGACCGCGGCGCTCGGATCGGCGAGCGCGATGTTCCCGCCGATCGTGCCCGGCAGGATCAGCGGCGATTGGCCCATCCACGCGGTGATCGGCGCGATGCTGCCGATCGCGGCGAGGTCGACGCCACCGATCAGGACGCGTCCCTCGGACAAGGGCGCCAAGCCCAGGAGTAGATGCAGCAGGCTGGTCTTGCCGCTGCCCGACGGGCCGACCAGCACGACGATCATGCCGGGCCGAACCTCGAGCGAAACGCCGGACACCGCCGCGCGGTCCTGCCCCGCATAGCGGATCGAGACGGACTCGAAGCCTATCGTCGGCGCCGCCTCGGACCAGCGGGGCGTGATCAATGGTGGCACCACCTTGGCCGCCTCGACCGCCGCCAATCGCTCCGCCGCGGTCTCCGCGGCCTGTCGGTCGTGGTACGCCGCCGCCAGCCGACGCATCGGTGCATAGAATTCGGGGGCGAGCGCGAGCACGAAGAACGCGCGGCCGAGATCGAGCGTTTTGGGAACCGCGAACGGGAGCAGGCCCAGCAGGTTGAACCCCGCATAGACAGCGACCAGCGCGACCGACAGCGCGGCGAAGAACTCCAGCGCGCCCGACGACAGGAACGCGACACGCAACACGCGCATCGTTCGCCGCGCAAGGTCCTCCGACGCTTCGGCGAGCGCTGCGGCCTCGCGCTCTTCCGCACGGAAGGCGAGGATGATCGGCAGCGCGCCGATCCGATCCGCGAACAGCCCCGACAGCCGGGCCAGCGCGGTGAACTGGCGACGCGACGCATCCGCCGCCGCACCCCCCGCAAGGATCATGGCGGCGAGAAACGGAAGGAACGTCGCCATCAGGATCGTCGCTGCGATCGGGCTGGCGATGGCGGTGGCGGCGAGCACGATCAACGGTGCGATCGACGCTGCCATCCGCGCGGGCAGGAACCGCGCGACATAGCCGTCGATTGCATCGACCTCGTCCACCGCCGCGGTCATCAGCGTGCCGGTCGTCGCGTCCGATCCCGGCGTGCGGTGAAGCGCCGCCTCGACGATCCGCCGCCGCAACCGCGTCTTCGCCCGGTACGCACCGCTTGCGCCGACGCGCGCCGCCAGCATCGCGCACGCACCGCGGCCAACCGCCGAGGCCAATGCCAGCATTACCCAAGGCAGCATCGCCGCGACGCCGGCCGGAACCGCGACGACCCCGCCCGCCAGACCGGCCGCGAACCCGATCGCCGCAACGCTGTCGAGCAACAACAGGGTTGCCGACACGCGCGCGCCGCCGCCATCCGCGACCACGGCCTTCAGATACGCTTTCGACGCGCGCGCGCGCTGCTTCGAAACGTCGCGCTCGATTATACTGTCCATGCCCACCGCATTCGGGGCCGACGCCACGCGCGTCTTTGACCGCGGTCAATGTTCGCGCTGCCGCCCGCGGCTAGCCGGGCCTCCAGGCAAGGCCGTCGACGGCAATGTGGGGAGCATAAAAATGGACCTTGGGGTCATCGACCTGTCGCGGCTGCAATTCGCATTGACCGCGTTGTACCATTTCCTGTTCGTACCGCTGACGCTCGGGCTGTCGATGATGCTGGTCATCATGGAAGCCGTATACGTGATGACGAACCGGCCGATCTGGCGGGTGATCACGCGGTTCTGGGGGCGCATCTTCGCGATCAACTTCGTGCTGGGCGTGGCCACCGGGCTGACGATGGAATTCCAGTTCGGCACCAACTGGTCGTATTTCTCGCATTATGTCGGTGACATCTTCGGCGCGCCGCTCGCGATCGAAGGGCTGATGGCGTTCTTCCTCGAAGCGACGTTCGTCGGGCTGATGTTCTTCGGCTGGGAACGCCTGTCGAAACTCGGCCATCTGACCGTCACGTGCATGGTCGCGCTCGGCACCAATTTGTCGGCACTATGGATCCTGGTCGCGAACGGCTGGATGCAGAATCCGACCGGCGCCGAGTTCAACACCGATACGATGCGGATGGAGGTCAGCGATTTCGGCGCGGTGCTGTTCAACCCGATCGCGCAGGCGAAATTCGTCCACACCGTCAGCGCGGGCTATGTCTGCGCCGCGGTCGTGGTGCTCGGCATCTCCGCCTTCTGGCTGCTCAAGGGACGCTACACCGCGGTCGCGCGCCGTTCGATGACCGTCGCCGCCGCATTCGGCCTCGCCGGATCGCTGTCGGTCGTCGTTCTCGGCGACGAGAGCGGCTACGCGCTGACCGACAACCAGAAGATGAAGCTCGCCGCGATCGAGGCCGCCTGGCACACCGCCCCCGCCCCCGCCGGACTGACGCTGTTCGGTCTGCCCGACGTTGCCGCGCGCGAGACGCGCTACGAGGTTCAGGTCCCCTGGGTGCTCGGCCTGATCGCCACCCGCAGCCTCGACAAGGAGGTGACGGGCATGTCCGAACTGGTGCTCAAGGCGCAGGAGCGGATAACCTCGGGCGTCATCGCCTATGACGCGGTCGAGCATCTCAAGATCGACCGCACCGACGTCGCACAGCGCGCGCGGTTCGAGGCGCACAAGCGCGACCTCGGCTATGCGCTGCTGCTGAAGCGCCACGTAGCCGACCCGCGGACCGCCAGTCCGCAACTGATCGCCGCGACCGCGTGGGACGTGGTCCCCAACGTCCCGCTGATGTTCTGGAGTTTCCGGATCATGGCGTTCATCGGCTTCTTCATGATCGCGCTGTTCGGCACCGCGTTCGTGCTCACCTCGCTGCGGATGCATACCCAGACTCGCTGGTTCCTGAAGCTCGCCGTCATCGCGATCCCGTTCCCCTGGATCGCGATCGAGCTCGGCTGGATGCTCGCCGAGATCGGCCGCCAGCCCTGGGCGATCGAGGGCGTGCTGCCCACCTTCCTGGCCGCTTCGTCACTGACCCGAGGGGTGTTGTGGGCGACGATCGTCGGCTTCACCGCGATCTACGGTACGCTTGCGGTGATCGAAGTACGGCTGATCCTCGCGACGATCCGCAAGGGACCGTTCGAGCATGACGAGGATCCGAAGCCTGCGCCTGCCCATGTGGCCGCCCCCGCCCGCGCCCCCGCCCCCGCCCCCGCCCCCGCCCTCACCGCCTGACAGGAGACATGACGATGTTCGACTATGAAACACTCCGTCTGATCTGGTGGGCGTTGCTCGGCACGCTGCTGATCGGGTTCGCGCTGACCGACGGCTTCGACCTCGGGGTCGCCGCGCTGCTCCCGTTCGTCGGGCGCACCGATGCCGAGCGGCGCATGGTGATCAATGCGATCGGCCCGACCTGGGAGGGCAACCAGGTGTGGTTCATTCTCGCCGGCGGCGCGATCTTCGCGGCGTGGCCGTTCGTCTATGCGATCAGCTTCTCGGGCTTCTATTTGGCCATGTTCCTGGTCCTCGCGGCCCTGATCCTGCGTCCGGTCGGCTTCAAATACCGGTCCAAGCGGCCCGATGCCGCGTGGCGGTCGCGCTGGGACTGGGCGCTGTTCGTCGGCGGGTTCGTGCCCGCGCTCGTGTTCGGCGTTGCAGTCGGCAACGTCCTGTCGGGCGCGCCCTTCCGCCTCGACAGCGACCTGCGCGCGTTCTTCGACGGCAGCTTCCTCGGGCTGTTCACGCCGTTCACGCTGCTGTGCGGGCTGCTGTCGGTGGCGATGCTCGTCCTGCACGGCAGCGCGTGGCTGGCGATCAAGATCGAGCACGGCGCGGTGCATGATCGCGCCCGGACGTTCGGCACGGTCGCGGCGATCGCATCGCTCGCGCTGTTCGCGATCGGCTGGGCGTTTATGGCCTATGGCGACATCGGCTACCGCATCGTTGGCGCGGTCGATCCTTCGGGTCCGTCCAATCCGTTACGCACGACCAGCGAACTGGCTCGTGGCGGATGGCTCGCCAATTACGGCCTCTATCCCTGGATGATGATCGCCCCGGTGCTCGGCTTCGGCGGCGCGGTGCTTGCGCTGTTCGGTATCCGGCGCGGATCGGAGGGCGCTGCGTTCGCCGGGTCGTCGGCGTCGGCGGTCGGCATCATCGCGACCGTGGGGCTGTCGATGTTTCCGTTCATCCTGCCGTCGAGCATCGACTCGCATTCCAGCCTCACCGTCTGGAACGCGTCGTCGAGCGCCAAGACGCTCGGCATCATGCTGTTCGTCACCGTGGTGTTGCTGCCGATCGTGCTGGCCTACACCGCCTGGGCCTACAAGGTGATGTTCGGTCGCGTGACCGCCCAGGAGGTCGCGACCAATCCCGACTTCTACTGACCCCGCCTCACTAAGGACATCTGATCATGTGGTATTTCACCTGGGTGCTCGGCCTCGGACTCGCTATCGGCTTCGGCATCCTCAACGGCATCTGGCATGAATTCCACCTGCCGATCGACAACGATCTGGACGCAGCGGACAAGTCGTGACGGACGCGTAAAGAATTCGCGCGGATATCGGGGGCCTTCAGACTATACCGGGTCGATGGCCAACCCCGATATCTGCACGGACTGCGCGGTCCGCGACAAGGCCTTGTGCAGCAGTCTCAGCGACGGCGAGCTGAGTGCGCTGAATACCCTCGGCCGTCGTCGCACCATCGCGCGCGGCCAGACGCTGATCTGGGCGGGCGATGAGAGCATCATCTGCGCGAACCTGTTGTCGGGCGTGCTCAAACTGGTGGCGGCGACACCCGATGGTCGCGAGCAGATCGTCGGGCTGCTCTACCCCGCCGATTTCGTCGGTCAGCCCTATGCCGGCCAGGCCGATTTCACGATTACCGCATTGACCGAATCCGAGCTGTGCATCTTCCCGCGCGCTGCGTTCGAACGCGTGCTGGAGGATCACGCGCGGATGGAGCGGCTGTTGTTGCAGCGGACGCTCGCGGCGCTCGGCGTCGCGCGCACGCGGATGTTGTCGCTCGCGCGCCAATCCGCGCAGGAGAAGATCGCCGGCTTCCTGGTCGACATGGCGTTGCGCGCCACCGCGACCGGATGTCGCGCGACGCCGGACGGGCCGATGACGTTCGACCTGCCGCTCACGCGCGGACAGATCGCCGACGTGCTCGGGCTGACGATCGAGACTGTGAGCCGTCAGATGACCCGGCTCAGGACCGCCGGCGTGATCGCCCTCCCCGGCGGCCGCGCGATCACCATCTCCGATCCCGATGCGCTGCAAGGGCGCGCCGAAGCGGCCTGACCCACGCGCACGGGTCTGCGAACGCATCGGTACATTCCCTCCTCCGCGATGGATCGGTGAAGAGTTCGGGTTTCGCGTCCCGCTGTCGCTTCGCAAGCCCCTTATCGACTCTGCGGCCTTTCTGCCCACGCCTTCAAGATCGCGGCGCTATCGGTATTCTGCGCTGGCGCCCCCATGCCCGGCGTCGCGGAGAAGCGCGGAGCCGGCATCGGCTGCATCGGCCCGGCGGGTGCCGCGAAGGTTGCGCGGGCGCGGTTGTGGGGATGGTGGGGCGCTTCGGCAAGCGAGAGGACCGGCGTCACGCAGGCGTCCGTACCCGCGAACACCTCCGCCCAGTCGTCCCGCGATCGTTCCGCGAACCGCGTTGCGAAGGCGTGTGCCAGCGCCGGCCAGGCGGATCGGTCGAACTGGTCGATTGTGGTCGCATCCAGCGCCAGACCGGCGAGCAGCGCGGCGAAGAACGCAGGCTCGATCGCACCGACCGCGACATGTTTTCGATCGGCACACGGATAGGTCCGATAGAAGGGTGCGCCGCCGTCGAGCAGGTTCGCCGCGCGCATGTCGCGCCAATGGCCGGCCGCATGCATTGCGTAGAACATGCTCATCAACAGCGCGCTGCCGTCGGTCATCGCCGCGTCGACCACCTGCCCCGCCCCCGTCGTCCGGGCCGAAACCAGCGCCGCGGTCACGCCAAGCGCCAGCAGCATAGACCCGCCGCCATAGTCGCCGATCAGGTTCAGCGGCGGCACCGGACGGTCCGCCCCGCCGATCGCGTGCAGCGCGCCGGTAAGCGCGATGTAGTTAATGTCATGGCCCGCACTCCTTGCCAGCGGCCCGGTCTGCCCCCACCCCGTCATCCGCCCGTAGACCAGCGCCGGGTTGGCCGCGAGACACGCGTCGGGACCCAACCCCAGCCGCTCCATCACGCCCGGCCGGTTCCCCTCCAGCACCACATCGGCACGGGCGACGATCACCAGCGCGGTACCGCGATCCACCGCGCTCTTCAGGTCGAGCGTGATGCATCGACGCCCACGCCCCAGGATCGGCCCGTCGGCACTGGGACTCGGCGACCGCCCGGTCCGCGATATACGGACGATATCACACCCGAAATCCGCGAGGATCATCGCCGCCAGCGGCACCGGCCCTATCGCGTCGAACTCGACGACCCGGACGCCCGCCAGCGGCCCGCCGGTCACGTCCTTGCCTCGGCAAGCAGGCTGGCCTTGGCCCAATGCGCCTCGCCAATCCCGTAATAGCGTACCGACAGCGTCTGGTCCGGCCCGACCGCTTCCCCGCGACTCCGCATCCCGTCTCCCTCGCGTCCGCTTGTGCGGATCAGGCGACGATTGTGGCACGTCGTTCGCCCCCAGCATAGTCGCTCGCGACCAGCTTTCGCCAATCGGCTGAAACAGTGCGGTGTCCCTGACGGACCGCATTCCCCGCACAATCTCCCCCCCAATGCCGACGTTCGACCTATCGGTGCAACAGACCCTCGGGATCACGGTCGAGCGAGCCACCCTCTATGACACGACCATCATCATAAGTGACAACGGGACCCTCTCCTACGAGCATTGCGCCGACGTCACCCGTCACGACAAATGTCTCGGATTGGCAGAAGAACGCCCAGCCTACCGAGAGACGTCGTGCCTTGAGCGGCCCTCGCGCCAACGCCTCGCCTATCCGGCTTCCTCAACACGTAGAAAACTGTCGCTGGCATCTGTCACTGTCAGCTGATCTCGGAAAAAGCCAATCGGGGAGGGTTTGAAAACAGGTGAACGCCGCAGGTGAGACGATTGTTAGTCCGCCTGATAATATTGGTCGCCAAGCGGGACGCCGGCGCGATGACCCGCATGGTACCGTAGCGCGAATTTCGACACACCCTGTTGCGGGCCGTCGCGGGCATGGGTCTATGGGCCATGACGAAAACGTTCAGCATACTCGGTCGGAACATCCGCGACATCCCGAGCTTCTATAGCGAGATCAACCGGGTGTTCATGATCGGCGCAGAGTTTCGCCTCGGCGACAGCCTCGATGCGTTGAACGACCTGTTCTATGGCGGCTACGGCGCGATCGACGGACGCGAGCCCGTCCGTATCGTCTGGCATGACATGGCCGCAAGCAAGGCGACACTCGGCGCGGAGGCGACCCGTGCGTTTCTGGTTGAAAAACTCCGCCGTCCGGATGTGTTCAACATGGACCTGATCGAGGGGCAACTGGAAGCGCTCGACGGGGGCACGGGACAGACGTATTTCGAGATCATACTCCAGATCATCGGCGACCATCCGAACATCGCGCTCGTGGCGGCGTGAACGACGGCATCTTCACCGAGAAGGGCGAGGTCGGCGACACCGTTACGCCCGGCGTCGCGCCATCGGTGCAATTGCGGCCGCGCCATGCTGGCTGTACGCCCTGCCCAATCCCCCTCCCGACGAGCATCCCCCCGCCATGAAACTCGCCGATCTGGCCGCGCTAGCAGGCGTTTCGACCGCAACGGTGTCGCGCGCCTTGGCAGGACATCCGTCCGTCAATGCCCAGACGCGGGACCGCATTCGCGTGCTGGCGCGCGAGCATGATGTGCGGCCGAACCAGCTGGCCCGCAATCTGCGCCTGAAAAGCACAGGCGCGATCGGCCTGGTGCTGCCGCTTGGCCATGCGCGCACCCAGCATCTGACCGACCCCTTTTTCCTGTCGCTGCTGGGGTTCCTTGCCGATCTGCTGGTCGAGCGCGGCTATGACATCTTGTTGTCGCGGGTCATTCCCGATGCCGACGACTGGCTCGAACGCGTGGTCGACAGCGGGCGGATCGACGGGCTCCTGCTGGTCGGCCAATCGGATCAGTTCGACGTGATCGAGCGGGTCGCGCAACGCTATCGTCCGCTAGTGGTGTGGGGGGCGCACCGGGACGGGCAGCATCATCTGACGATCGGATCGGACAATGTCGCGGGCGGCGGAATGGCGGCGCGACACCTGATCGCACAGGGGCGCAAACGGCTGCTGTTCGTCGGCGACCCTGCCCCGCCCGAGTTCGCGGACCGGCTGGGCGGATTCGCGGCCGCGGCCGACGAAGCGGGATTGCCGTGCGAGATACTGGCGACGCCGATGACGCCGGAAGTGGTGCACGCGGCCGTCGCCGCGCGGCTTGCCACGGGCGCGATACCCGACGCGATCTTCGCAGCGTCCGACGTCGCTGCGATGAGCGTGCTGCGCGCGCTGACTGAGGCGGGAATAGACATTCCCGGCACGACCGCGGTGATCGGCTATGACGACGTGACGCTCGCCGCGCATACCTCGCCGTCGCTGACGACGATCCGCCAGGACCTTGAGATCGGGACCGAATTGATGGTCGACCGACTGCTCAAGCGCATTGCGGGCGAGCCGGCGGACTCCGCGATCGTCCCGCCCGTGCTGATCCCGCGACAGTCCGCCTGACACCAACCAACGCAGTCTCACAATCGATTGCAGGAATCGGTTGCAATCGATTGCGGAAGCAGTAGGAGGCGGTCTTGGGCTTCTGAGAAAGCCGCTCGCAGGGAGGATCGCATGAAAGTTCGTCACGCATTGCTGGCCGGCATCGCCGCCGCATCGTTCGCCACCGCAGGGGCTGCGCAGACCGCGCCGCAGACGGATCCGCAGGTCGACGCCGCCGCGGCGCCCGCCGCAGACGTCCCGCAGGACGACATCGTCGTGACCGCGGTCGCGCGCGGCACGAACCGGCTCAACACCTCGATCACGACCAGCTCGATCACGTCGGACGCGCTGGTCCAGCTCGCACCGCGCACCTCGGGCGAGCTGCTGCGCAACCTGCCCGGCATCCGCGTCGAGGCGTCGGGCGGCGACGGCAATGCGAATATCTCGGTGCGCGGCCTACCCGTCGCGTCGGGCGGCTCGAAGTTCCTGCAGCTGCAGGAAGACGGCCTGCCGATCCTCGAGTTCGGCGACATCACCTTCGGCAACGCCGACAACTTCCTGCGCGCCGATTTCAACGTCCGGACGATCGAGTCGGTGCGCGGCGGCTCGGCCTCGACCTTCGCCTCCAACTCGCCCGGCGGCGTCATCAACTTCCTGTCGAAGACGGGCGAGCAGGAAGGCGGCGCGTTCCAGCTGTCGAGCGGGCTCGACTACCGCGAATTTCGCGTCGACTTCGACCAGGGCGGCAAGCTGTCCGACTCGCTGACCTATCATTTCGGCGGCTTCTACCGGATCGGCGACGGTCAGCGACAGGTCGGCTATGACGGCGTGAAGGGCGGCCAGTTCAAGGCGAACATCACCAAGTCGTTCGGCGACGGCAGCTATGTCCGGCTGTACGGCAAGTATCTCGACGACCGCGCGATCGGCTACCTGCCGAACCCGGTGCAGGTGACCGGCACCAACAGCGATCCGACGTACACCAACCTGCCGAACTTCTCGATCAACAACGGCACGCTGCACAGCGGCAACATCCGCACCGTGCAAGGCCTCGACGGCAACAACCAGCTGACAACGCGCTCGATCGCCGACGGCCAGCATCCGGTGGTCTATTCGGCAGGGCTGGAGACGCAGATCCCGGTCGCCGACGGCTGGAACATCGTCGAGCGCTTCCGCTATTCGGATATCTCGGGCGGTTTCACCTCGCCGTTCCCGTCCGCGGTCGACTCCGCGCAGACGATCGCCAACGGCATCGGCGGTGCCGGCGCGCAGCTGTTCTACGCAAGCGGGTCGCAGGCGGGCCAGCGGATCGCCAACCCGGCGTCGCTCAACGGCAACGGCCTGCTCGCAAACGTCGTCCTGTTCGACGTCGACCTGAAAAGCCTCAACAACATCACCAACGACATCCGCCTCAACGGCTCGGTGCCGCTGGGCTCGGGAACGCTCGCGATCACCGGCGGCTTCTATGCGTCGCGCCAGGACATCAAGAGCGACTGGCTGTGGAATTCGTTCGTCCAGACCGTCGCCGATGACGGGCGGTCGGAACTCGTCGACATCCGCACCGCCGCCGGCGTGCCGGTGACGCAGGGCGGCCAGCAGAGCTTCTCGGCGCAAGGCTTCGGCAATTGCTGCCGCCGGTCGTACGATCTCGACTACACGACCTACGCGCCGTTCGCGCAGCTCGGGCTGGAGATCGGCCGGTTCAACATCGACGGCTCGCTGCGCTACGACTTCGGTCGCGCGCGGGGCAGCGTCGCCGGCGCCGATCTGGGTGCAGGCTTCGGCAGCGGCATCACGACGTTCGACATCAACGGCGACGGCGTGATCTCGGCCGCCGAGCGCCAGGTCGCGGTGATCCCGACGCGCCGCTCGCCGCTCAACTACAATTATGATTACCTGTCCTACTCGGGCGGCGCGAACTATCGCCTGACCGACAGCACCGCGGTGTTCGCGCGCTATAGCCGCGGGGGACGCGCCAATGCGGATCGCCTGTTGTTCGGCCCGTCGATCAACACGACCACCGGCGGCCTGACCGACGAAGGCGCGGCGGTCGATTTCGTCCGCCAGTTGGAAGGCGGGTTCAAGTTCCGTCACAATGGCCTGTCGCTCTACGCCACCGGGTTCTGGGCGCGTACCGAGGAGCAGAATTTCGAGGCGACGACGCAGCGTTTCTTCAACCGCGAATATGAAGCCAAGGGCGTCGAGCTCGAGGGTCGGATCGCACGCGGGCCGTTCTCGCTGTCGGCAGGCGGCACCTATACTGATGCCGAGATCACCAAGGATGTGCTCAACCCCGCGGTCGAGGGCAACCGCCCGCGGCGCCAGGCCAAGTTCATCTTCCAGGCGACCCCGCAGGTCGATATCGGCCGGCTGACCGTCGGCGCGAACGTGATCGGCACCACCGACAGCTTCGCACAGGACAACAACGTCCTGAAGATGCCCGGCTATACGCAGGTCAACGCGTTCGTGTCGGTGCGCCCGGCAGAGAACGTCACGCTGTCGGTCAACGGCAACAACCTGTTTGACGTGAAGGGCATCACCGAAGCGGAGGAAGGCGCGATCCCGACCAACGGCATCATCCGTGCCCGCTCGATCACCGGCCGGACGATCTCCGCCGCGGTCCGCGTCGGCTTCTGATCGGACCGGTGACCATGACACCATCCTCGACCGAGCGCCGCCTGGACGCGCTGGCCCCCCGCCTGAAACGACAGCTCGAACGGCTGTACGGGGCGGACAGGCTTGCGGCGCTCTGGCCGCGGATGGAGACGATCCTTCGCGACCGGGCGAGCGATCGACCAGCGGCGATGGTCGCGCTCGACGAGGCGCGGCTGGCCGATCCCGACTGGTTCGTGGCGCCCGACATGCTGGGCTATTCGACCTATGTCGACCGGTTCGCAGGCACGGTCGGCGGGCTGATCGACAAGGTGGACCATCTCGAGTCGCTCGGGGTGCGCTACCTTCACCTGCTCGCGTTGTTGAAGGCGCGCGAGGGCGACAGCGACGGCGGCTTCGCGGTCGCCGACTATCTGGCGATCGAGCCGCGGCTCGGGACGATGGCGGATGTCGAGCGGCTGGCGGCACGGCTGCGCGCCGGGCGGATCAGCCTGTGCGTCGACCTCGCGCTCAATCACACCGCGGACGATCACCCTTGGGCGAAGGCCGCGCAGGCGGGCGATCCGCACTACCGCGCCTTCTACCACGTGCTCGGCGACGACGAGGCGCAGGCCTATGAGGCCGCCCTCCCCGAGGTGTTCCCGACGACCGCGCCGGGCAATTTCACTACGGTCCCGGCGATGGGCGGACAGGTCTGGACGACCTTCTATCCGTTCCAATGGGACCTGAACTGGTCGAACCCCGAAGTCATGCTCGCGATCGTCGATACGATGCTGCGGCTGGCGAACCACGGCTTCGAGGCGTTCCGGCTCGACTCGATCGCCTTCCTGTGGAAGCAGCTGGGCACTGATTGCCGCAACCGGCCAGAGGCGCATTCCATCGTCCGGGCGCTGCGTGCCGCACTCGACATCGTCGCGCCGGCTACGCTGCTGAAAGCTGAGGCGATCGTGCCGACAGCGCTGGTCCCGCCCTATTTCGGCGCGGACGAGGGCGCGGACTGGAATGGCGGGTTCGAGCCCGAATGCCATCTGGTCTACAATAATTCGCTGATGGTCGCGGGCTGGGTCGCGCTTGCCGAACAGTCCGCCACGCTGCCGCATGCGATCGTCGAGGCGAGCGGCGGGCTGCCGCGCGGCGCCAACTGGCTGAGCTATGCGCGCTGCCACGACGATATCGGCTGGGGCGCGGTGATCGGCGATCTCGCCGGGATCGACGCGGACCCGGTCGCACGGTTGAAGACGGCCGCGCGCTTCCTCGAAGGCGGCGACGGCAGCTGGGCGCGTGGCGCACCGTTCCAGTCCGACGGATCGGTGCTGCACGGATCGAACGGGACGATGGCCTCGCTTGCCGGTCTCGAAGCCGCGACGGACGAGGAGGCGCGCGAGATGGCGTTTCGGCGGATCGCGCTGCTGAGCGCGCTGTCGATCGCGAGCGGCGGTCTGGCGACGACCTATATGGGCGACGAGGCCGGGTTGCTCAACGACACCGGGTATCTCGACGATCCCGAGCGGGCGCACGAAGGGCGCTGGCTGCACCGGCCGAAGATGGATTGGGCAGCGCTCGACGGTCCCGCCGCGCGGCGGATCAGTGGCGATCTGGACGCGTTGCGGGCCGCACGTATCGCGAGTGGCGGTGCCGGTTCGCCGACCGCGATCACGACGGACGCCCCTGCCCTGCTCGGCATCGGCTGCGGCAGCGACCGCGTGTTCCTGAACTTCTCCGACGCGGCCGTACATGTCGGTGGCTTGGCAGGTTGGCAGGATCGATTGTCGGAACAGGCTTGCGGCGACACTGTCGCCGTCGAGCCCTGGGGCGTCGTTTGGGCGAGTCCGGCAGGATGAGCGTGCAATTCTACAATCCTCCCCCGCAAGGGGGAGGTGTCGCCGAAGGTGACGGAGGGGGAGGACGCGAAACAGCGGTTGCTCTTTCCTCCCCCTCCGTCTGGCAAGTGCCAGCCACCTCCCCCTGGCGGGGGAGGATCGATCGGTTTGCGTCGAACCATCGCTTACAAAAGGCATGACGATGATGAACCTCGGCCTCATAACCAAACCCCGCCTCTCGCTGATGCGGCTGATCGAGATGAACCTCGGGTTCCTCGGCCTGCAATTCTCGTTCGGCCTGCAACAAGCCAACATGGCGCCGATCTACGGCTATCTCGGCGCCGATGAAGCGAGTTTGCCGCTGCTGTGGCTCGCCGGGCCGATGACCGGGCTGTTGATCCAGCCGCTGATCGGCGCGATGAGCGACCGGACCTCGACACGGATCGGTCGCCGCACACCCTATTTCCTGATCGGCGCGGTGCTGTGCAGCCTGTGCCTGCTCGCAATGCCGTACAGCCCGACCTTGTGGGTGGCGGCCAGCCTGTTGTGGGTGCTCGATGCTGCCAACAACGTGACGTTGGAGCCCTACCGCGCGTATGTCGGCGATCGCCTGCCCGACGACCAGCGTGCTGCCGGGTTCCTGACGCAATCGGCGTTCACGGGGCTCGCGCAGACCTTGTCCTATCTCGCACCGTCGCTGCTGGTGTGGATCGGGTTCAACAAGGACGCGATCGACGGCAACGGCATTCCCGACATTACCCGGATCGCGTTCCTGATCGGCGCAGTGCTGTCGCTGGCCACGATCCTGTGGTCGGTGCTGCGCGTTCCCGAGTTGCCCTTGCCCGAGGAGGAGAAGGCGCGGCTGGCGAAGGAGCCGCTGACGCTCGGCGGCACGCTGCGCGATCTCAGGACCGCGCTGGTCGAGATGCCGCGGCCGATGCGGCAATTGGCGATTGCGATGCTGTGCCAATGGTATGCGATGTTCGCCTATTGGCAGTTCATCACCTTCGCGGTCGCACGATCGCTGCACGGCACGTCGGATGCGAAGAGCGCTGCGTTTCGCGATACCGTGCTGACGGTCGGCCAGCTCGGTGCGTTCTACAACGCCGTAGCGTTCGTCGCGGCGATCGCGCTGGTGCCGTTCGCCCGCCACTGGGGTGCGAAGAGCGCGCACGCCGCGTGCCTGCTGGCGTCGGGCGTGGCGATGCTGGCGATCCCGGGCCTGCGCACCGAGGCCGCATTGTTCGTGGCGATGCTCGGCATCGGCATCGGCTGGGCGAGCATGATGGGCAATCCGTACATCATGCTGATCGACATGATCCCGCCCGAGCGCAACGGCGTCTACATGGGCATCTTCAACATGTTCATCGTGATCCCGATGATCATCGAGAGCCTGACCGTGCCACTATTCTACCATTCGGTGATGGGCGGCGAACCGCGCAACATCCTGTATCTGGGCGGTGCGCTGATGGTGTTGGGCGCGATCGCGACGACGCGCGTGACGATGCGCGAACCCTCCGCCTGAACCACACGCGCTGACCCGGTTTCGATCGGCGCAGGCAGGCTTGATACGAAAAAGGGGCGGCTCCTCACGAAGCCGCCCCTTCAAACGCGCTGGAGGGTGATCAGAACTTGAAGTTCGCACCTGCCCGGAACGTCCGCCCGATCAGACCGGCATAATGCCACGTGGTCAGATAGTTGGGCGAGCTGGCGTAGGAGGCCGGTGCGATCGGTGCGCGGGCGCCGAGGATGTTGCCGACGTTACCGAAGAACGAGAAGTCGTCGTTCACCGCCACCGTCGCGTTCAGGTCGACGTTGATGAAGCTGTTGACGTAGCAGAACCGATCGACGGGCACGCCCGCCTGCGACGACTTGTACAGGCTGTTGGCGCACGACGTGTCGAGGCTACCCTGGTCGGTAGCGACCGCCTTGATCCGACCGACATAATAGGCGGTTGCGGTCAGCGAGAACTTGCCGGCCGCGAGCGTGTTCTGCCAGTTGCCACGCCAGTTCGGCGTACCGTTGCCCGACGACAGATCGTACGGACCCATCGTGCCCGCGAATTTCTGCACGCCCTGTGCCGTGTGGCGATCATACTGGATGATGTAGGTCGCCTCGACCCGGCTGGTGAAGCGGATGCCGTCACCAAGCGGGATCCGCGCGGTCGCCGAGAAATCGAGGCCCGACGTCTTGTCGAAGTTCACGTTCACGAACGGCGCGTTGATGATCAGCAGGCGCGGCAGCGCGTTCGGGAACGCCGGATCGACGCCGTCGACCGTGTTGACCGAATAGCCCTGCCCGACGGCCGCAACGGCTGCGGTTGCGGCGGCCAGGTTCGACTGCTTGTAATAGGCGACGATCGCGTCGCCGGCGAGCGGGCCGTTGGCGATCAGGTTCGACTTCTTGACGTTGTAATAGTCGACCGTCGCGCTGAACCACGACGTCGGCTCGACGATGATGCCGCCGGTGAAGCTACGCGATGTCTCCGGCTTCAGGTCGGGATTGCCGACGAACCCGCGACCGACCGAATAGTTGAGGTTGTACGGGTTGCCGCCGGTGACGCAGGTGTTGGTGGCCGTCGCCGAGCCGCCGTGTGCCGCGCAGAAATTGCCCGGGGGCTGCGTGTTGACGAAGCCGGCATATTGCGACCGCGGACCGGATTCGGCGAAGGTCGGGGCACGGAACCCCTGCGAATAGGTGCCGCGAACCGCAAACTGGCGGATCGGCGTGAACTTGAATCCGACCTTCGGCGAGAAACGGCCAAAACCTTCCGAATAATGATCGTAGCGGCCCGACCCGTTGATCTCGAGGATGTCGAGCACCGGTGCCTGGATTTCGAAATAACCCGCCGACACGGTGTGCTTGCCGAACGCCGACGAGGTCGTGAGGCCGTAGGTGTCCAGCAATTCGTTCTGGTTGTTGTTGACCAGCGATTCACGCCGCACCTGGCCGCCGATGGCGACCATCAACGGACCGCCGGGCAGCTCGAACAGCTGCTTGGTGATAGCCGCATCGAGCGAGTACATCTCGGAATGCGACGGCGTGATCTTATCGGGCGAAACGAAGTCGCGCACCGCCTGCGAATTCTGCGACGGATTGACGAAGTTGTACGCGCCGGTGTTGATCGCGTTCAGCGTGTTGGCGATGTTCAGATAACCGCGCTGGACGATCTCCAGATTGTCGCGGGCGTAAACGCCGTCGACCTTCCAGGTCCAGTCGTCGCCGACCGTGCCGTGCAGGCCGCCCGCGAAACGGTACACTTCGTTGGTACGGTCGCTGCCCGCGTCGATGTCGCCGAACGAATAATAGATGCGCGCGGCGCCGGCAGCAGGCGTGTTGGCGTTTGCAGCAGCATAGGGGTTGTTCGGGTTGAGCTGGCGGCCGGGCGCGCCGGGAACCGCGCAATTGATGCCCGCGGTGCAGATATAGACCGGCAGGACGATGCCGGGGTTGCTCGACGCCAGCGACGGCGCGCCACCATAAGGCTGGGTATTACGCAGCGCGCGCGGCGCGTTGTTGATGCTGACATAGCTGTTCGAATAGCTGCCGGTCAGATAGCCCTCGACATTCTCCGCAAGACGCACGCTGATGCGCCCGTTGATCGAATATTTGCGCTGGAACGGGGCAAGCTGGAAATATTCGTCTTCCAGATTGTGCTTGCAGCCGACGCCGTTGGCGACACCGCTCTGGGTAAAGGTGCCGCGTGCACAATTGCCGAGGTTGAGCGTCGTGTAGTTGGCGTTCGCAATCGCCGTACCGCCGCTCAAAGGATTGTTGAGGTCGGATTGCGTGGTGCGAACGACGACGGCGTTCGGCGTCGCGGTGGTCAGCGAATTGTCCGCGCCGTTATTGTCGTTGCCGCCGATCGAGGTCAGATCGCGGTTGTTGTACGGGAAGCCACGGCTGTGGTTGCTGACGCGACCGTCCTGCTGGAATTCGCCGTTCAGATAGACGTTGAAGCCCTTGTCGGCATAATCGCCATAGCCGATCGTCAGGTTGGCACGCTGGCGCGCGGCATCGCCGTGGCTGCTGGCGCCCGCCTCGACCGTGCCGGCGATGCCGGTGAACTGCTTCTTGAGGATCAGGTTGACCACGCCGCCGATCGCATCGGCACCATAGGTCGACGAGGCGCCGTCCTTCAGCACTTCGACGCGTTCGATCAGGCTGAACGGGATCGAGTTGAGATCGACATAGGAATTATGTCCATCGTCGTTGATCGGAAAATTGGCCGAACGCAGTCCGTCGACCAGCACCAGCGTCGACGAGACGCCGAGACCGCGCAACGACACCGCGACGCCACCGGCCGAGAAGCCGCTCTGGAAGCCCACACCGATCGAACCGCCGCTATCGGCCGAGACCGAGCGGATCGCTTCGGCAGCCGTCGTGATGCCGGCCTTCGCCAGGCTGTCCGCGGTCAGCACCGTGACGGGCGACGGCGTTTCGGTGTTGGTCCGGCGGAACAGCGAACCGGTGACGACGATATCCTGCGCCGGATCCTGCGCAGGATCCGCCGCCTGGTCGGTCGTCGCCTCGACGGTACCAGCCGGCGCGGTCGGCGCGGTCTGGGCAAAAGCCGGGCTGCTCAAGCTCAGCAGAATGGCGAGCGGCGCAGCGCCGCAGCACAGACGGGTCGCGGTGGCGCGATTGAACGAACGCATGAAGTTTATCCCCCAGGTAACGATGATCGTGGCCGATTGCAGCGACACGCATCGGGCACCCCCCGGTGCCTTTGTGCCGCCTAAGTGTCCGATGCCGAAACCAATGTAAATTAGTCTGTCACCACGGAGTAACTTTATTACGTTTTGTTGCCTTTCCGCAACAATCGCCGACCGGGGGATGCGGACCAGCCCGATAAGGGCGAGCAAGGCCACATTCCCATCATCCTCGCTGGTCACGACGTTGGCGACCGTCGGCAATCGCGGTGGACGTCCCTGTCGACACAGCCCCTTTTCCGATCCACACCTGATCGCCGCTTGCGTACCGCGTATGATTGGATAGCCTCCTGCGAGAGGACCTAGAGTCGAAGACCGGAGACTTGCATGCGCGGATGGGCACGGGTTCGACTGGGTGCGGTCGCCGCATTAAGTGTGGCGACGACTGACCCGGCGCTTGCCGCGTGCAAGGTCGCAAAGATCGCAGAGCTGCCCGTGACCCTGATCGGTCGGCGCGCAATGGTCGACGCGAAGTTCGGCGCGCACGATACGCGGTTCATCGTCGATAGCGGCGCGTTCTACAGCACGGTCTCGCGTGCGTCGGCGGCGGAGTTCGGGCTGTCGAGCACCCCCGCCCCAGCCTGGTTCCGGCTTCGCGGCGTCAACGGCGACACATCCGCATCGGTCGCGAGCGCGAAGGACTTCTCGCTCGCCGGTCTGACGATCCCGCGGGTCAGCTTCATCGTCGGCGGCACCGATACGGGCACCGCCGGGCTGCTCGGCCAGAACATCCTCGGCCTTGCCGATGTCGAATATGACCTGCCGCACAGTGCGGTGCGCCTGATGCGGGTCGAAGGATGCGACGCTGTCGGGCTCGCCTATTGGGCCGCGGGAAAGCCGTTTTCGACGATTCCTCTCGAACGCGGCGCCACCGGCCCGTTCAAGCCGCACACCGTCGGCACGGTGCTGGTCAACGGCGTGAAGATGCGCGCGGTGTTCGATTCCGGCGCGCAGACCACCGTCATGACGCTCGCCGCAGCCAAGCGCGCGGGCATCACGCCGTCCAGCCCCGGCGTGGTCGCGGTCGGATTGAACTCGGGTATCGGCTCGAAGCAGCTCGCGACGTGGCGCGCACCGTTCGACACGATCGACCTGGGCGGCGAGGTCGTGCCGCACCCCAAATTCCAGATCGCCGACATCCGGATCGACGGCGACATGCTGATCGGGTTCGACTTCTTCCTGACGCACCGCATCTTCGTGTCGAACGCGAACCACCTGCTCTACATGACCTACGAAGGCGGCCCGGTCTTCGGGCTGACGCCGACCGGTGCGCGCACCACCGCGGGTGAGAAGCTGGACCTGACCGATACCGCCGCCATGCCGACCGATGCCGAGGGGTTCAGCCGACGCGCCGCGGTGTTCCTGTCAAAGCGCCGGACCGTCGAGGGTCTCGCCGATCTCGACAAGGCGGTGGCGATGGCGCCGAGCGAAGGGCGCTACGTCTATCTGCGCGCGCAGGCCCGTCTCGCGCACGGCCAGCTCCTGCTCGCCGCCGCCGACCTCGACAAGGCCGTGACTCTGATGCCCGACGACAGCGACGCTCGCCTGTTGCGCGCGCGCCTCCGCCTGATGAGCCGCGATCCCGATGGCGCGCGCGAGGACGCCAAGGTCGCCGATCGCGCGCTGCCGGCCGGATCGGATCGCCGGCTCCAGCTTGCCGGCCTCTACCAGAACCTGGATCAGCCCGAGCTGGCGATCGTCAATTACGACGCCTGGCTGAAGATGCATGGCGAGGATGCCGACCGGTCGACCGCGTATAACGGGCGATGCTGGGCTCGCGCGCTGCTCAACCGCGAGCTGGATCGCGCGCTGTCCGATTGCAACACCGCGGTGAAGCTGCGGCCCGGCTATGCTGCCTATCTGGACAGCCGCGCCCTGGTGAACCTGCGGCTCGGCAAGCTCGATGCCGCGCTCGTCGACTATGACGCCGCGGTCAAAGCCAACCCACGCAACGCGTGGTCGCTCTACACCCGGGCGATCGCCGAACGGCGCGCGGGCAAGACCGACGCGGCCGACGCCGACCGCAAGGCCGCGCTCGCGATCAACCCGAACGTCGCGAAGCGCGCGGCACGCTACGGTCTGGACGTCTGACCAGCGGCAAGGCGTGGGCGGGCCCTCTCGGCGCCCGCCCACGCAAAGATTGCTACGCCTTCCTGAGCGACTTCACCGCGTGATCGGCGGCGCGGGCGGTCAGCGCCATGAACGTCAGCGACGGGTTCACGCACGAAATCGACGCCATCTGTGCACCGTCGGTGACATAGAGATTGGACGCCGCGTGCGCCTGGCTCCATTCGTTGAGCACCGACGTGCGCGGATCGCGGCCCATGCGTGCGCCACCCATCTCGTGGATCGCGTCGCCGGGGACGTGTTCCTTCTCGCTGCTCGTCACGTTGGTCAGGCCCGCCCCCTTGAGCATCGCCTCGCCCTGCGCCCGCGCGTCGGTCATCATCTTCAGTTCGTTGTCGCGGAAGCGGACGTCGAAACGGACCAGGGGAACCCCGAACCGGTCGACCTTGCTCGCATGCAGCGACACGCGGTTGTCGGCATAGGGCAGGCACTCGCCGAACGCGCCCATGCTGAACCGCCACGGCGCGTATTTGCGCATGCCCAGCTTCATCGATGCACCAAACCCGACCGGCGCGGCGGGGTTGCGATACGCGCTCCCCTGATAGCCATAGCCGCGCTTGAAGCCGACACCCTCGTCTCCCCCGATGTTGCGGAAGCGCGGGATGTAGACGCCGCCTGGCCGACGACCGAATTCGATGAATTCCTCCATGCCGGGGATGTCGCCTTCGATCCCGACGCGGAAGATATGGTCCATCACATAGCGGCCAAGCGTGCCGCTCTCGTCGAAATAGCTCCGGTCGCTGCCCGGTGCGCGCGAATTGAGCATGATCTGCGTCGAGGCGATCGCCGACGCACAGAGGAAGACGAGATCGGCGTTGACGGTTTCCGCCTTGCCGGTCTTGGCATCGATATAACGGACGCCGGTGACCTTTTTCTGCGCCGCGTCGTACACGAGGTTGGTGACGACCGAGTCCGATTTCAGCGTCAGTCGGCCCGTCGCCCGCGCGGCCGGCAAGGTGACGGCCTGGGTCGAGAAATAGGCGCCGAACGAACAGCCATTGCCGCATTGGTTGCGGAACTGGCACTTGGTGCGGTTCTGGTCGGGCTTGTCCTCGGTCATGTTCGACAGCCGGGTGTTGATCAGCTTGCGGCCGGGGAACTTGGTTTCGAGTCCCTGCTTCAGCCATTTCTCCGCGACGTTCATCGGCATCGGCGGCTGGAACGCGCTGTCGGGCAGATAGTCCAGGTTCTCGCGCGAACCGGACACGCCAATATACTTCTCGACATAGCTGTACCACGGCGCGACGTCGTCATAGCGGATCGGCCAGTCGCCATCGATGCCGTCGCGCTTGTTCGCCTCGAAATCCGCAGGGCTCCAGCGGAAGCACCAACGGCCCCAGATCAGCGACTTGCCGCCGACCGCGCCGGGCCGGATCCAGTAGAACTTGCTGCCCTCGTCATAGGCATAGGGGTTCAGCCGGTCGTCATTGTGGAACTCGCGGTTGCTGGGCTGGACATAGCCGTGCTTACCGATGAAATAATCGCTTTCGATCAAGGCCTTGGGCATGATGTTGCGCGCCGGTACCTCGTAGGCGGGCTTGCCGTCATAAGTGTAGCCCTCGCCGTGCTCCACCATCTTGCCGCGGTCGAGCATCAGGACGCGCAGGCCCTTCTCGGTCAATTCCTTTGCAGCGAAACCGCCGCTGACGCCCGAACCAATTACGATCGCGTCGAACCTGTTGGTCTCAGCCATGATCTTCCTCTCCTAATACTCGAACTACTCGGTTGGAAACGGACCCGCTTAGAAACGCCCCGCTTAGAAACGAAGCGCGCGCAGCGTCCGGAAACTCGTGGTGATGTCGGGCAGATAGGGCGCGGGGGCCTGATCGTTCTCGACGTAGAAATGCCGCACGCCGGCGCTACCCTTCAGCTTGAACAGCGCGCCGAAGTCGACCGTGCCCGCGCCGACCGCCGCCATGCTGCGATCGGGCCGCATGTCCTTGACGTGGAAGGCGTAGAGGCGCTGTGACAGGCGGTCGATCAGCGTCGCCAGGTTTTCGCCGGCATGCAGCGCCCAGTAGAGATCGAGTTCGAGCTTCACGAGCGCCGGATCGGTTTCTTTGAGCAGCCGCTCGTACAGGCTGACGCCGCCTGGCTTGGTGGTGAACTCGAAATCATGGTTGTGATAGGCAAAGCCCAGCCCGGCCTTTTTCAGGTCGGTGGCGAACCGGTTGAAGTTCGGCAGCGCGGCGGTCCAGCCGGCGTCGTTGCGATGCTCGTCGGTCATGTATGGCAGCACGACCGTGGTCGCGCCAAGCGTCTTGGCCATCGCCACCGACTGGTCAAACCGCTGGAGCAGCGCGTCATAGCCGATATGCACCGACGGCGCGGTCAGCCCGAGCGTGTCCATCGTCCGGCGCAACTGCGCGTGGTCCATGCCCTCATAGCCACCGCCGCCGAATTCGACCTCGCGGTAGCCGATCTGCGCGACCTGCTTGAGTGTGCCGAACGGGTCCTTCGAAAAGATGTCGCGGATCGTGTAGAGTTGCAGGCCGATCGCCTTCAGCTGCACCGCGGAGGCGGTCGGCACGAAGGCGAGCGCTGCGACCGCACCGGAGCCGGCGAGCAGGTTTCTACGGCTGAGGATCATGCGGAATACACCTTGTTGACCTGAGAATAGGGGAACTGGCCGTTATACTCGCCCGGCACCGGCAGATATTCGCGCTCCTGCGTCATGCCGATTTCGGACGTGTAATAGCCGGTGACGACAAGCTGCCGGAACGCCTCGAAGAAGACGCCGCCGGACGGGATCTGGTCGTTCATCGCGAGCGTGAGCAGCGCATCCTGCTGCGCCGCGGTCGCCTTTGCGCCGGCAACCTTATAGTCCTTCAGGCTGCGCGCTTCGATTGCGTCGAGCCCGGCGAGGATCGGCACGCGGTCGGCAGGCGCCGCCCAGTCGGCGAGCAGTTTCTCGATATAGGCCGGCACGCCTGCGGCGATCGCGCCCGGCGTATCGGTGGTCGGCAGGACGCGTTCGCTGAGCGCGGTCATCAGCGCGCGCTGAGAGGCGGTGAAGACCGCGACGCTCGGCGGGCCTTCGCTGATGACGGGGATGCCCGCCGCCGCGCCGGGGGCCTGGCCGACACCCGCGGCACGCGCGATCGGCGCGAAGAGTGCGCTGCCGAACATGCCGACGACACCGGCAAGTGCTGTTCTGCGGTCGATCATTTACCGTCCTTTCCAAAGTCCTGCGCGATCGCCGCTTCGGTCAGCGGACGGATCCAGATGTTGCGAAACGATACCGGCCAAGCGTGATCATGCTGGATCGGCGCGGCATCGGCGTGTGCGGTATGGCGGGAGACCTGGCGCCAGATGGTGGTGCCGAGCATCGCCGGGTGGTTCTGGACGAGCACCCCGTTCGGCAGCGCGCTGACGATGCCAGACCGCTCGCTCGCTACCCTATGCGTCCTCGCCCTCATGTCGCGTCGATCTCGCGATAGGCGGCGACCAAGCGATCCTCGCCCGCGTCCGGCGATCGAGTTGCCATGCTCCATACCGATCACGCCGGTGTACCGCTTGGCCCGCAGCCATTTGACCACCGAGGCGAAGTTGATCTCGCCGGTCGACGGCTCGTTGCGGCCCGGATTGTCCCCGAACTGGATATAACCGATCTCGTTCCAGCAGGTGTCGAGCGTCGGGATCAGGTTCCCCGACTGGATCTGCTCATGATACAGGTCGGCGAGTATCTTGACCGCCGGACTGTTCGCTCCGCGCGCGACCGCATAGCCTTGCGCGATCGTCTGCATATAGACGCCGGGGTGGTTGGTCCGCGTGTTGAGCGGCTCCATTACCATCGCCGCGCCCGATGGCGCAACGATGTCGCCCGCGCGGCGCATGACGTCGATCACGCGCGCGGTCTGGATATCGACTGGCACCTTGGGGTCCATGAACCCGGTGACCACCGTCATCCGCGTCGCGTTCAGCCGCTTGGCGACGTCGAGTGCGCGGCGGATATCGGCAAGGAAGGCTTCGCGCTCGGCGCCGTCGTTCGCGCCGAGCAACGGCCGCGACTGCGACCATTTGGGCATGCTGGCGACGAACACGCCCATCGTCATGCCGCGCTGCGCCAGCGCCTTGGCCATCTGCTCCTGCTCGGCCACAGACCGCGTCGCCGCCTCATTGTCCTCCCATGCGGTGAACCCCTGATCGGCGGCGTAGGCGATCTGCTCGATCCGCCCCCCGCGGCTGGCGAAGCTGCCCTCGTGCGGCGCGTAGCCGAGCGAAAAGCGCGCCGCATTGGAAAGGCGGCGTTGCCCCGCGGCCATGCCCGGCGCCAGCGACGCGGCGGCGCCCGCCGCGAGTCCCCCCGCGAGCATTTTTCTGCGGGACAACGTCATGCGACGATCACCGTCATTTCGCGCCCTCAGCCTTCAGATACGCGATGATCGCCGCGCGCTTGGCGGCATCGGGCGTCGCGATCGGCATCCGCGTCCCCGGCACCTTCTTCTGCGGTGCGGTCAGATATTCGTTGAGCGTCTTCTCGTCCCAGCGCAGCTTCGACGCCTTCATCGCGGGGGAGTAGTTGAAGCCCGGCACCGCCGCGGCGGCACGGCCGACCACGCCGTACAGGTTCGGGCCGATGCCGTTGCGGCCACCCTTCACCACGGTGTGGCAGGCGCGACAGGCCGCGAAGGCGGGCGGGGACGCCGCAGTCGATTGGGCCGTCGTCGGTGCGGACACCGTAACCGCCGCAACCGCGGCGATGCTTCCCGCGACCAGAGCCATGAGCAACTTCATTCCGTGTCTCCCGAATCCATTAATGTCCATTTGCGGTCCGCGCCGGCGTTGGCGATCACCGCCTCGATGAACCGCATCGTCCGCAGTCCATCGACCACGCCCGGAAACCAGCGCCCCCCATCTTTCCGGCCATCGTTCCCGTCACCGCTGCGGATCGCCGAGGCGAATGCACGGTAAAGATTGGCGAACGCCTCGATATACCCCTCGGGATGACCGGCCGGTGTACGCACCAGCGTGGCGGTCGCGTCGAGCATGCCGGGGCCGCCGGTTCGCACGATCTCTGCCGGGCGGTCGAGCCAGCGCAGCGTCAGCGTGTTCGGCTCCATCTGCGCCCATTCGAGCCCGCCACGCTCGCCGTGGATGCGCAGTCGAAGCCCGTTCTCCTCGCCCGCCGCGACCTGGCTCGCCTTCAACACGCCGCGCGCGCCGCCTTCGAACCGCAGCAGCGCGCTGACGTCGTCGTCGAGCCGCCGCCCCTCGACATGCGTCGTGAGGTCCGCCGAAACCGAGTCCACCGACAGGCCGGACACATGCTCGGCAAGCTGGAACGCATGCGTGCCGATGTCGCCGAGACAGCCGCCAAGCCCGGCGCGGGCGGGATCGGTGCGCCATTCGGCCTGCTTGTTGCCGCCGGTGTCGATCGGTTGGCTGAGCCAGCCTTGCAGATATTCGACCTGCACCAGCCGGATCGCCCCCAGATCGCCTCGTTCGATCCTGGCACGCGCCTCTTCGATCAGCGGATAGCCGCTATAGGTGAACGCCAGCGCGAACCGACGGCCGCTCGCCTTGGCGGCGGCGGCAATCGCCTCGGCCTCGACGACGCTCATCGCCATCGGCTTTTCGCAGAACACGTGGAAGCCGGCCTCCAGCGCGGCGATCGCCATCGGCGCGTGGAGGTGGTTCGGCGTGACGATCGCGAGCGCGTCGATGCGCTGGTCGGCGGGCAATGCGCGTTCGCGTTCGATCATCGCGTCGAGCGACGGGTAAACGCGCTCCTCATCGAGCCCGAGCAGGTCGCCGGTCCGCGTATTGCGCCCGCCATCGGTGCTGAACGCGCCCGCCACCAGATCCCAGTCGCCGTCGAGCGCCGCCGCCATCCGGTGGACGGCACCGATAAAGGCGCCCTCCCCGCCGCCGGCCATGCCGAGACGGAGGCGTCTCATGCCTGTTCCTCCGGCAGTCCGAGCAGCTTGCGGATCGCGGTGCGATCGATGCCGCTGGCGGCGAAGTCGTCGAACGCGCGGTCACCCCGGCGGATGATGTGATCGCGGATGAACGGCGCGCCTTCGCGGGCGCCATCGTCCGACCGTTTCAGCGCGCACTCCCATTCGAGCACCGCCCAGCCGTCATAGCCATATTGCGCCATCTTGCTGAAGATGCCGGAGAAATCGACCTGCCCGTCGCCGAGCGAACGGAACCGGCCGGCGCGGTCCACCCAATTCTCGTAGCCGCCATAGACGCCGGTTCGCCCGGTCGGGTTGAACTCGGCATCCTTGACGTGAAAACACGAGATCCGGTCGTGATAGCGATCGATGAAGTCGAGATAATCGAGCTGCTGCAGCACGAAATGCGACGGATCGAAGAGCAGGCGCGCGCGCGGATGATTGTCGACTGCGGCAAGGAACCGCTCCCAGGTCGCGCCGTCATGGACGTCCTCGCCCGGATGCACCTCGAACGCGCAATCAACGCCCGCCTCCTCGAACACGTCGAGGATCGGAACCCATCGGCGCGCGAGTTCGGCAAAGGCTTCCTCGATCAGCCCGGCAGGGCGTTGCGGCCACGGATACACGTACGGCCATGCCAGCGCGCCCGAGAAGGTCGCGTGCGCGGACAGCCCGAGATTGGCGCTGGCGCGTGCGGCGAGCTTGACCTGCTCGACCGCCCATAACTGCCGCTCGGCGGGCTTGCCGTGGACTTCGGCCGGCGCAAAGCCGTCGAACAGCGTGTCGTACGCCGGATGCACCGCGACCAGCTGCCCTTGCAGATGCGTCGAGAGTTCGGTGACTTCGATGCCGTGCTTGGCCAGCCCGCCGCGAAGATCGTCGCAATAGGTTTGGCTCTCCGCTGCAAGCTTCACGTCGATCAACTGCGCATTGCACGGTATCTGGACGCCGACATAGCCGAGCCCGGCCGCCCACTGCGCCAATCCGTCGAGCGTGTCGAACGGCGCCTCATCCCCGAGAAACTGCGCGAGGAATATCCCGGGGCCCTTCATGCCGGTCATGCTGCGATCTTCCTGGTGTCGTCGCGGAACGTGAACTGGAACAGCAGCGCGATCACCGCGGCGGCGATCGCGGGGTACCACCACATATGCTGCCAGTCGGCGATGCTCGGCGACGCCGGCAATTGCGCATAGAGCAGCGCGCCGATCTGCGACCCGAGCAGCATCCCGACGCCGTAGGTGAACAGCGTCAGCATGCCCTGCGCCTGCGCGTTGACGCCCTTGGGAGTCGCGATCGTGCCGGTGTAGATCGCGCCGGCGACGAAGAAGAAGTCATAGCACACGCCGTGCAGCGCGACGCCGAGATACACCGCCCATAGCGACGATCCGCCGTCACCGATCGCGAACAAGGCATATCGCAACGCCCATGCTGCCATGCCGACGAGCAGCAGCGGCTTCACGCCGAAGCGCCGGTACAGCCACGGCATCGAGAACATGAACACCAGTTCGGACATTTGCCCAATCGCGAGCGTGCCGCCGACATTGCTGATGCCGGTCGCACCGACATAGGGCGAGGCATAGGCGTAATACATTGCCAGCGGGATCGAGATGAGCGTCGCGCACGTCATGAAGATCAGGAACGAGCGCTGCTTTAGCAGGCCGAACGCCTCGACGCAGAACACTTGGCGGAGGACGCTCTCGTCGCGCGGCGCATCCGCCGTCACGTTCGGCAGCGTGACGCTGTAGAGGCCGAGCGCGATCGACACGACGCCGGCGACGCGGAAGATCTCCGGACTCGCGGACAGGCCCGCCCAGCCGATGATCAGCCCCGCGGCGATCCAGCCGAGCGTGCCGAACGCACGGACGAACGGGAACTTGTCGGTCCGCTCGCCAAAGCTCTTCAGCGCGATCGTGTTCGCCAGGCCGACGGTCGGCATGTAGAGGATCATGTAACAGAGCAGCAGCCAGACGAAGGTCCGGCCATTCTCCGGTGTCACCAGCGACGGCAGCAAGAACAAGAGGACGCCGCCGATCAGGTGCAGGATGACCATCAGCATCCGCGGGCTGACGTAGCGCGCGGCCGCCATCCCGAGCAGGAACGACCCGACGATCGACGCGATCGGCCCGACCGAGAAGGCGTTGCCAATGAGGTTGCCGATCCCGACCGTCTGCATGACGAGGCCGAGCGTGACGGTCCAAGCGCCCCAGACGAAGAACTGCATGAACATCATCGCGCTCAGGCGTCCGGTCAGCAGCCCGCCTTCAGAGGCCACGCCTGTTACGGGGGGTGCAGTGTCTGCAACGGCCATTCGCTACCTCTCCGATCGCAGTTTTACTGCTTGTCGGACATGAAGCTACGAAGCCTGCGATCGAATGTAAAGGATTACATAGGATATATATCGACACTGCCTCCCACGCGATACATGACGCCCTTATGCCGACGATCATCGAAGTGGCCGCACTTGCCGGAGTCTCCACCGCCACGGTGTCGCGCGTGCTGAGCCGTCCCGAACAGGTATCCGAGGACACGCGCCTGCGCGTGCTCGCGGTGGTCCGCTCCTCCGGCTACCGGCCCAACGTCGCGGCACGCAGCCTGCGGACGTTGCGCGCCGCCAAGATCCTGCTGACAGTCCCCGATATCTCCAACGCGTTCTTCGCCAGCGTCATCCGCGGCGCCGAGGAGGCGGCGCGGGACGCGGGCTATTCGGTGGTGGTCGGCGACACGCGGCATGATCCCGAGGTCGAGGATCAATATGCCGAGATGCTCTCGCGTCGCGAGGTCGACGGGCTGATCTTCCTTGGCCACCGCCTGCCCGAGAGCCTCGCGCCGCTATTGTCGCGAAAAGGCGCCGCCGCGCCGATCGTCAACGGCTGCGAATACAGCCCCGACCTGGGCGTCCCCAGCGTCCACATCGACAATGCGGCCGCCAGCGCCGACGCGATCGCGCACCTGATCGGTCTCGGCCACTCCAGCATCGGCGTGATCACCGGCCCGGAGATCAGCCCGATCAGCCGCGACCGCCTCGCCGGCGCGATCGACGCCGCGGCCCTTGCCGGCCTGCGCGACAGCCTCCACATCCGGATCGGTGACTATTCCGCCGGCTCCGCCGTCGATCACACCCGCGATCTGCTGGCGCAGGACGTCACTGCGATCTTCTGCTTCAGCGACGAGATGGCGATGGGCGCACTCAGCGCGATCGGCGACGCGGGACTGATTTGCCCAAAGGACGTCTCCGTCATCGGCTTCGACGACCTTCCCCTCGCCCGCTATTTCCAGCCCCCCCTGACGACGATCGCCCAGCCCAAGGGCATGATCGGCCGCCGGACCGTCGATCTGCTCGTCGACATCCTTCGCGGCATCGACAGCACGTCCCGTCAGGTCACGCTGCAGCACGAACTCATCGTCCGGAACAGTACCGCCCCCCCGACGACACGGGGCGCGCCCTAAAGTCTGCGCAGCGACGATTCTGGCAAACCGGAGCCGCGGACCGAGCACCCGACTTGCAACACGACTCCTCGAGGGGTCTTTTAGTCTATCGCGGCTTCTGCTCGAACGACGGCGGACGGTCGGTCTTGGCGGTCCCGAACGCGGACGGTTTGGGTCCCATCGTGAACTCGAGTTCGCCACCGCGCGCGACATCGGCATGCGCGATCCAGTTCCGTGTCCAGGGCTTGCCGTTCCAGCTGACCGACTGGACATAGGGGCTGGCTGGCGCATTGCCCTTGGCGACGACACGCAAGGTCCGCCCCTGGCCCAGATCGACCTGTGCCGAATCGAACAGCGGCGAGCCGAAGACATAGACGCCACTGACCGGATCGACCGGATAGAAGCCAAGCGCGGAGAGGATGAACCACGCGCTCATCTGGCCGCAATCGTCGTTGCCGATGACGCCATCGGGCTCTGCCTTGTACATCTCGGTCAGCAGCCGACGCACCATCGCCTGCGTCTTCCACGGCGCGCCGGCATAGGCGTACAGATAGGCGGCGTGCTGGTCCGGCTCGTTGCCGTGCGCGTATTGGCCGACGAGACCGGTGATGTCGGGCGGCGCATTCTTGGGCAGTGTCGACGGCGCGGTGAACAGCGCGTCGAGCTTCCGCACGAACCCCGCATCGCCGCCGAACAGCGCGATCAAGCCATAGACGTCGTGCTGGTTGAGGAACGTCGCCTGCCACCCGTTCGCCTCGGTATAGTCGCGCTGCTTCTCGGGCTTGTGGCCGAGCTGGATCGGGTCGTAATCGGCCCACCAGCTGCCATCGGCAAAGCGCGGCCGGGCAAAGCCGATCTTGGGATCGATGACGTTGCGATAATTGAGGCTGCGCTTGCGAAGTGCAGCGGCATCGGCCTTGGCGCCCGCCGCGTCGGCGAGCACCGCCATCGCCCAGTCGTCATAGGCATATTCCTGCGTGCGGCTGACCGACTCCCAGGTCTTGTCCGCGGGGACGAAGCCGAGATCGTAATAGAAGCCGCGGCCGAGCGTGCTGTCGACGTCGGGAAAATTGCGATCGAACGCGCGGCTGCGGATCTGCGGCCAGGCCGCGGCGTAATCCGCCTCGATCCCCTTGCCACAGGCTTCGGCAAGCACCGACACCGAATGCCAGCCGATCATGCACGCGGTCTCGACGCCTTGTAGCGGCCAGACCGGCGATCCGGTCGGGCTCTGCACGGTCTGGCGGACGAGATCGCGCGTGAACTGCGCCGCCTTGTCGGGCTGGACGAGGGTCAGCAGCGGATGCAGCGCGCGATAGGTGTCCCACATCGAATAGGTGCTGAACGCGGGCTCGGCGGCGGTCGTCTGGTGCACCTTGCGGTCGAGCCCGACATAGCGGCCGTCGCGGTCGGTGAAGAGCGTCGGCGAGAGAAACGCGTGATACAGCGCGCTCGCCATGATCGTGCGCTGCTCGGGCGTGCCGCCATCGACGCGGACGCGGTCGAGTTCGCTCTGCCAGATGCGCGCGGCCGAGCGTCGCACCGTGTCGAACTGCCAGCCTGCCGCCTCGCCGTCGAGCGCCGCCTTGGCACCAGCGACGTCGACCGCGGAGATGCCGGTCTTGATCAGGATCGGTTCGCCACCCGCCTGATCGAAGAACAAGGCCACCTTCAGGCGGTTGCCGGCAACCCCCTTCGCGCCGGCCGGTGCAGGCGTGTCGTCGTCGCCGAAGAACTGGACGCGGTCGGGTTTGCGCGACAGCTGCATCGCGAAATGGATGCGCCGGCCCTTCGCCCAGCGGTGGACCCGGCGGCTGCCCGTCAGCATGCCGTCGGCTGACAGCGCCAGCGATGCCTCGTCGATGAGCGTGCCCTTGTCCCAGACGTCGAGGATCATGTGCGCGAAATCGATGAGGATGTGCCCCGGCCCTTGCGGGAAGCTGTAGCGCTGGTGGCCGGTACGCTCGGTCACGGTGAGTTCGGCGAGCACCCCCGATTCGAGCTTCACGCGGTAATAGCCGGGCTCGGCCAGCTCGTCGGTGAAGCGCTGGCGATAGCCCTCTTCGGGTTTGCCCAGCGCGCCGGGTGTCAGCTGCAACGGTCCGCGCGTCGGCACGACGAGGACGTCGAGCATGTCGCCGATCCCGGTGCCCGACAGATGCGTGTGGCTGAAGCCCATGATCGAGCCGTCGTCCTGGTGATAACCCGAACACGCATCCCAGCGGCTGTTGTCGGTGTCGGGGCCGAGCTGGACCATGCCGAACGGCAGCGACGGGCCGGGATAGGTGTGGCCGTGGCCACCGGTGCCGACGAACAGGTCGGGCTTCCCCGCGAGCGGCGCCTGCGCGGCCGCGGCATTGGTGACGGGCAACGCGGCGACGAGGCCCGCAAGCCCGGTGCCGGCGAGTACCTCGCGGCGGTTGGCGGTGGTCATGTGTATCTCCCGGAAATCATATCAGTAGCGCGCGGCGAGCAAAGCGGGCTTGCGGCGCTCGAGGTCGAGGATCAGTTCGCCGAACAGCCCGTTGGCCCAGGCGAACCAGCTACGCGTGAACTTGCCCGGGTCGTCCTTGTTGAAGGACTCATGCATGAACCCCGTGCCGCCGTGTGTCGCCTTCAGCCATGTCAGGCACTGGCGGATCACCGCGTCGTCATCGCTGTTCATCGCATGCGTGACGATCGACATCGGCCAGATCATGTCGAGGCCGATATGCGGACCGCCGATCCCGCGCGCGGCGGTGCCGGTGAAGAAATACGGGTTGCGGTCGCTCCAGGCCAGCGCGGCGGTGCGGCGGAACAGCGGGTCGGTGCGTTCCGCCGCGCCGAGCAACGGCAGGCCCGACAGGCTCGGCACGTTGGCGTCGTCCATGAAGATCGCGTTGCCGAAGCCGTCGACCTCATACGCCCAGACCTCGCCGCCCTGCCCATCCGGCATCAGGCCATGCGCCCGTAGCGCCGCCTCGACCTCGCTCGCCAGCGCCTCGCTATCTGCAGCGCCTGCCGTATCGCCGCGCGCCTCGCGCTGGACCGTCGCCAGCATGCGCAACGCCGACACCGCGAACAGGTTCGAGGGGATGAGGAACGGATAAAGGCACGCATCGTCCGACGGGCGGAACATCGAATGGATCAGGCCCACCTTCCGCGTCGGTGCGCCATAGCCCTCGAACATCAGCGTCTCGGTCGGCGAGACGTTCAGGCGCTGAAAATGATACGGTCCCTTGCCGTCCTTGCGCTGTTGTTCGCGGAAAGCGGCGACCGCACGGCGCATCGCCCGCGCCCAGAGATCGTCGAACGGCGTCTTGTCGCGTGTCGCGCTCCAATAGCCGTGCGCGAGCCGCATCGGATAGCAGAGCGAGTCGATCTCCCACTTCCGCTCGGCGACCCCCGGCTTCATCTCGGTCTGGTCGGCCCGCGCGCCGAGGTTCGACTTGGCGGTCGGATCTTCCATGAACGCATTGGCATAGGAGTCGATCAGGATGCACCGCGCCTGCCGTGCGATCAGCCCTGTAAACACGCGGCGCAGGGCGGGATCTTTGGGCGCAAGATGCACATAGGTCTGCATCTGCGCCGAACTGTCGCGCAGCCACAGCGCCTCGATATCGCCGGTGATGACGAACGCGTCGGGCTTGCCGTCCACCGTGCCGACCTTGACCGTGGTGTCGAGCGTGTTGGGGTAGCAATTCTCGAACAGCCAGGCGAGTTCGGGGTCGACGATCTTCGCCTTCACGCGGGCGATCTCGGCCTCGACCGCAGGGCTGACGAAACGGCGCTGCGCACGTGGCGGCCGCTTGCTTACGAGCGCCGCCGCGGAGGCCGCGCGCGGGAGATTGGCGGTGACGGCCAGCGCCGCCGCGCCGGTCATGACGTCGCGTCGACGAAAGCGCATTCCGGTTTCCATGCTCAACGTCCCG